>JAHWHG010000007.1 GCA_019323515.1 Candidatus Woesearchaeota archaeon | reverse complement strand
GCAGATACGGCAAAGCATATAACTTTGATGGAAGCAACGCTTCTGGAACAGACCAGAGAATCAGGATCTCTGACTCAGAAGAACTCAGGCTTACAAACCAAAGCTTTACCATATCATTATGGATTAACAGGGATGGAGATTTAGATACAAATATTGGAATGCTTCTTATAAAGAAACACTCAGTAGCGCCTTGGGAATCATATAAATTATTAATCAACGACAACCAAGGTGGCAAAGTTCAATTCAGACAATATGATGCTGCAGGCAGTTCTCTTAGCGATACTACAAGCAATGCAGGAATCCCAAGCAATACTTGGGTCCATGTAGTTGTACTCTACAATGGTACACACCAGATGCTGTACATAGACGGAGTAAAACAGACTGATGTAGATGCATGGTCAGATACATTCGACGCCAACTCTGACCTCTTAATAGGCTCAAATGATGCAGGCGGCTTTTCTTACACAAGCGCTTTCAATGGTACAATTGATGAAGTTGCACTCTGGAATCGCTCCTTATCAGAATCTGAGATACTAGACATTTACAACAGCCAAAGCTTGTACCTTAGCAAAGGAAGCTACGAATCAAGAATTTATAACGCAGGTTTCAGAGCAACATGGTTAAATATCTCATGGGATGAGGCATTGCCTTATAGTGAGGATTTACCGAATAATGACGGCAATGACAGCGGAGTGAACATGACTGGAAGTGTTGGACTATGGCACTTAAATGGAGATGCACTTGACTCTTCTGGAGATTCTAATGATGGAACTATAAATGGGAATGTAACAAACATTACAGGAAAGATAAATGGAGCGTATTCATTTGATGGAGATGAAGATTATGTCACAGTAGTAAGCCCTACATTTATAGATCAACAGCAAGGAACATTCGCTGCATGGGTAAAATGGGGAGGAGCACAAACAGAAATGACAATAGCATCAGTAAGTGTAACTGATACAACTGATGACGAGTTCTTCTTTGACTTTAGACCTGATTCAGCAGTAGCTTATGGTAACTTTACAGATATCGTACATCTAGTTAATGGAGCAATACAAGCAAGACTACGAACTCCAAATAATGTATTTGAAATAAACAAATGGCATCACTTTGTAGCAACAAGTGATGGGTCAACTGTGAAAGCATATGTCGATGGACAAGAAGTAACACTAACAGAACAAATAGGATCAAACGCTGGACAATGGTTTGGAGATGCAACAGATGCAAGCTATTTCACAATTGGAGGAGTAAAAAGAGCAACACTAGCAGCAGATTGGAACGGAAGTATTGATGAAGTTGCAGTGTGGGATAGAGCATTGTCAGCAGAAGAAATTTTAGATATATACAAACGTGGAGCATTAAACTTAAATGTTTCAGTTAGGATTTGTGATGATGCTAGTTGTGATACTGAAACATATGATGATACTTGTACGAATGCTTCATATTGTGATTTATCAGAGTTACATAAGTATGATTACTTCCAGTATAAAGTTAACTTTGAGACTGGTGATGGTAATTATACTCCTGAGTTACTTACTGAATCTGTAATAATAAGTTATGAAGAGTATAACTTCTGCTATGTTTCAACTGATTGTGGAAGTGATACCCCTATAATGAGTATGTCTAATTATTCTAATGCGCATGCATCGTTGAATATAACAGGAGCAGAGGCTTATGATTATTTGTTATGCTGTAAAGGAATCAATGTAACAAGTAATTCCTGTGATGAAGATAATTCTGTGACATTCCTTAAGCTTTTCAATTATACGAATGCTCATGTTGAGGAAGCTAACTTAAGTAATTACGAATATGAAGCTTGTTTTGAGGGAGATAGTCCGTATGTCTGCAGGTATGGAAGTGAATGTCTTTCAAATGAGAGTTGTATTGTTTCAATATCTAATGCTACAAATGCGCATATCGCAGATTGTACAACTGATCCTTATGATATCAAGGTCTGCTGTGGTGAGTATGTGCCGCCGCCTGCTCCGAATATAACAGCATTCTATCCTAACTCAACAGGAGGATATAGTTATGAAGATATTGTTCAGGTTGATGTGAATATTGCAGAGCCTTCAAGTCAGAGGTTTAATGTATCTTATGAAGCTGATGATGTTTCAGTTAGTTGGTATGTCGATGATGTTGAACAGTTAGATTATGCAAATGAGAGTGAATTCTTATTCACTACAAATTACAGTGCAGATGGCATTTATATTGTTAAATCGGTAATTACTAATGCAACAGGTTCAGATGAACAGCTTTGGGAACTTACTGTTAATGCTACTTATTGTCAGATAGTGGGAACTATCACTGACGGTTCTGAGAGTCAAGTATTCTCAACATTCAGCATAATCAATGGAAGTGGAATAATTGCAACTAATATTACGGATTATTCCATAAATGTAGAATGCGAAGAGACTTATACAGTCAAAGTTGAGCCTGATGATCCTGGTATTGAAAGTCTTTACTTGATTAATATGTCTGTGACAGATACAGTTAAAGAAATACTTGATATTGATGATTCTGCTGATAATCTGGGTTCTCCTGCCTGGGTTGATAGTTGGGTTGAAGCTGTTGCTTGGAACCCTAATAGTTCAGTTTCGTTTGATGCAATTAATCTGACACTTAATTATACTGGGACAGGTTTAATTGCATATAAATGTAACAATTGGAATTATACTGGTAGGAACTGTACTGATGATAGTTGGATAGTATATGAAGATGTTACTAATAGTTCTGCTTATACCTTATACTCTAAGGAATATGGTCCAGGTGATCCTGCAATTGGTATTGGTAATGCTGCAAGGGTTGACAGGTTTATTAGACTCTATAATGTCACAGGATTAGGTGATGTAGCGAGAGCGAATGGTGGTAACTTATTGGGAGAATATACAAATGAGTCGCAGATTGACTTTAATTACACAGAAAGTTATAGGATTGAGGTTTGGTTAAATAATACTCATGATAATTCGAATGCAATAATAAATAGTCCGTACATGGATAATATTCCTGATGAATTAGGGATTGACTTGGTTGGGTATGATGCTCCTAATGTAACAAATGTTTCTGGAATAATAACAATCAATGACTTCACAGCAACTATTTCATCTGGTACTGAAGCTGATACTCAGAAACTAACATGGTCAGTCGGTCCTCCTGGCAAGTTGATTGAGGGTTTGCATTATGGTGAACTTGTTAAGTTATGGTTTGTTGTAGATTTCAATGGAACAGATTCTAGTAATAACAGTGCTACTTTCTATGGTGATGTTGATGGTACAACCATAGATGCACATATAGTCAATACTTTTAATACTCAAGGAAATGGAAGGCCAACTGCTCCTTTGCCATGGCTTCCAACTAATGATACAACTACTATTGTAAGGACCCCTAATTTTGTCTGGAATGCAAGCATAGATGCTGAAGGTGATAATATAACGTATAATCTTATTGTTGATAATGATGCTGACTTTAGCAGTCCAGTGATTAATGTTACAGCTCTCTTAAATGCTAGTTATAATGACACTTCGTTATTAGATGTTGATACGACTTATTACTGGAAGATAAGGGCGAATGATAGCATTGGTTATGGTGATTGGAGCGAGACAGCTAACTTCACTTTAGAATCTTACTTGTCAATTACTATGATAGTGAACCAGACAGACTTTGGAAGTGGAGGTCCAGGATTTAGTGATAATACTACTGATAATATCCCAGGTCCTCCGGTTGTACAGAACGATGGTAACATCGATGTTAATATTACGATAACAGCAACCCCATTATTTACAGAAGGTGGCTTCCCTTCAGAGTATTATCAGTTTATGATTGGTGTTAATGAAAGTAATTCGTTTAATGCAACTGAGTCAACAACTGATTGGACTAATATGACTAACAGCAGCCAAGTTATTGATCTTTATAATTTGAAATGGGATAATTCCACTGATACTGCTGAAATAGAACTTAGAATTGAGTTGCCGCCAGGTGAGTATGCAGGAAATAAAACTTCAACAATAACTCTAAGCACAGGTTCATAAAATGAAGAAGACGTTTTACTTAATCCTTGTATTTTTGATTTTGTTAGCTTTTAATGTAAATGCATTTGGCATAAGGCCTGCTTTTGGTTATCCTGAGTATAAGTTAGGTGAGACAACTAGTGGTAGTTTTAAGATTGTAAATAATGAAGGCGAAACATTAGTATTGGATTTATTTGTAGAAGGAGATTTGCAGGAATTTATAGAACTTTCAAAGGATACTATAATCGTTCCTAAGGATGGAGAGGTGTCTTTGGAGTATTTTATTGAAATTAATGAACCTTTAAAGCCTGGTGAATATAAATCTAAGATTATTCTACAACAGCATGCACCTGAAGGTTCTGCAATCAAAATTCGTCTTGTCTTGGATTATAATATAATCCTTAATGTTCCTTATCCTG
Source organism: Candidatus Woesearchaeota archaeon (assembly GCA_019323515.1). Classification (GTDB taxonomy): domain Archaea; phylum Nanobdellota; class Nanobdellia; order Woesearchaeales; family JAHWHD01; genus JAHWHG01. The sequence goes on along the minus strand of JAHWHG010000007.1, from coordinate 227,322 downwards.
ATAAATATATTGAGGCGAGCATCACTGCAAAAATCAAAGATGACGATGTATTCTTTTATATCCCTGTAACCAATCCTGGAAATTTAGATTTAGAAGATGTTAATATCGAAGTTGAGTTGCTTGATGACCAATGGTATGTAACTTCTTTCGAGACAGGAGATTTCTCAATAAATCCTGGAGAGACTAAGAATATTGAAATTAAAATGTCTGGTGATGAGGTTCTTCCAGGGGAGTATAATGCAATAATAAAGATGTACTATGATGGAGAGTTTAGACAGGAAAATGTTACTCTTTTTGTTGGAAGTCCTGCAATTGGGATGTACTTGTCTGATATTCCATTTACAGAGTCAACAATATCTAAGTTTGAGATTTGTCTAGAGAATCTTTGGAATAAGCCATTTTCAAATGTTTATGCTGAAATCAATATCTCAGATGAATATTATGTAATCAAATCTGTAAAGACTTATTCAATTGATCTCAAGCCTAGGGAGAGGCAGTGTTTACATGCTTACTTTGATCCAGAAAGTCTTCCTTATGGTGACTACTCAGCTGCTATTAGCGTAAATTCTGATGGTTACTTTACAAGTAAGATTTTCAATGTGCAGATAGTTACTGAAGAGGAATATAGAAAGATTATGGTAGGCAAGCAGAGTTGGATTTTCAAGATTTCATTCATTGTTATGATTGTAATATTATTAGTTGTTTTGTATCTATTAATAAACAAGTTCAATAAATCAGGGAGGTGATACCGAAAGATTTAAATAGTAGGAATTTTAAACTAGTATAGATAATAGTAAACTAGGATAATGAAAAAGTAAAAGGAGGTAATAACAATGGCTAAGAAAAAGGGGTTGAAACGGGATGATGACGTTTCTAGAAAAACGATTGCAGTGTTACTAGTGATAGCAGTATTGATTTCTGTAATTGGGACATGGTTAGTTCTAACACAAGAGCCTACTACCCAGTTAGAGAAAAGGAGTGGATCTAGTTATGTTAGGTTCGAGATTAAAGAAGAACCTGAGCAGCATCCAATAGGTGGTGCTGTAGTAGGATTTACAATAATTTAAAAGGAGGTTAAAAAATGGAAGACATTTCAAACAAAACATTGGCTCTTTTGCTGGTTGTAGCGATTGCAGTATCTCTTGTTGGAATCTTTACTGCTCAGAAAGGTGGAGTAAGGTATTTGACAGGAGCTGCGCATTCTGGAAAGAGTGATGTTACGTTTTCGACAGAGTCTGTTGTTTCGATTGTAGTAACAGGAGATGTTGATTTTGGTAGTGGAAGGGTAGATACAGGTCAGACAGCTGCTACATTGTACTCAAATGGTTCAACAGAATTGGGGACATGGAGTTTTTCTGAGCAGCCAATTAACGTCAAGAACGATGGAACACAAAACGTAACTTTACAAGTGAAGTCAAATGTTACAGCAGGAGACTTTTTAGGTGGAGGAACTTCTCCAGATTTTGCATTCATCTCTTTTGATGGAGATGCATCAGGAGCTTGTGTAAGCGCAATTAGTTCTTACACTACCTTGACAACAAGTTCACAGAATGTCTGTACACCGTTGCGGAATTCAGATGCAACTAATGAAGCTAATGTCACATTGAAGGTTGTAGTTCCGCAGGATGCACCAACTGGTTCAAAGAACGCTGAACTTAACTTCACTGCAACTGCAGCGTAAAGTTTAAATATTTTTTTTTATTTCTTTTTTTAAAATGAAAAGAGGTTATTTCTTGATTTGTATCTTGTTCTTGTTAATTCCATTTGTACAAGGTATTGGGCTTTATTCTTCAAGTAATTATGTTAATGTTGTATATGAGCCTTATGCTCAATATGAATTTGATTATGCTGTAAGAGGTAACATGCCTGAGCCAAGAGATGTTAGTGTATACATTGAGGGTGATTTAGCGGAGTATTTTAAGATTGAGCCGCATTATTTTGAGAATGTACAGGTTGGAGATAAAATCCCTTTTAAAGTGTATTTAACAATGCCTAATACTGAACTTGAAAAAGGCATGCATACCCAAGTGTTGTTTGCTGATGAGGTACCTCCAAAGGGAAGAGAGGCGAATGTAGTCATCAATGCAAGGGTTGGGTGGCCGATTAATATTAGGGTAAGGCATCCTGGAAAGTATATTGAAACTCAAATTCACTCTTGGGATGTTGAGATTGGTCAGGATGCTGAGGTTGAGGTCTTCGTACATAATTTAGGGTCTGAAAATTTAACTGAGGTTTATGCTTTAGTTAATATATATGATGCAAGTGATACTTTAATGGGTACTTTAAGGTCAAGGACTTTTTCGTTGCCTTTTGATCGGGCAGATTCTGTACGTGTTAAGTTTGATACATCTAATTATAACAAGGGGGAGTATTATGCAACAGCTACTGTATTTTATGATGGAAATTCAATCTTAACTAATGATACTCAGTTTAGGTTGGGTAAGCTTGAGATGGTGATTGTAAATCATACACAAAAGTTTCAAAAGGACATAATCCAGAAGTTTAATGTTACTGTAAAGAATGACTGGAATAATAAAATAAAGAATGTATATGCTGATATTAAAGTAATGAAGGATGGTATTGAACTGGATAATCTTAAGACTGTGAGTTATGATTTTTCTGCTTGGCAGGAATTTAATTTAGAGGGTTATTGGGACCTAAGAGGTAGGGAGTTAGGTTTATATGATTTTTTAATTACCTTGCATTATTCAGACTTAACTACAAATATGAGCTCTAAAATTGAGGTTGTTGAGAGTCTTGGGATAGATTCTGAAAGTCCATTGAGTTTATTAGGGCATTTTCTAACTGCTAATCTGACACTAATTATGGTAATTTTAGTGTTTGTGTTAGTAGCGATTAATGTTTCGTTCTTCTTTTATCTTCATAAGAAAGATAATCAAAGTATGAATGCTAGTAAGGTGAAGAAGAAATGAATACTAAAAAGTTAATTGCAGTTGTCGTGATTGTGATACTATTTGCGGTAGGGATTACTTCCTTTTTATATGGATCGTTTAAGGTTCATACATATAATGATTATGAGGTTTTGATTAATGTTACTGAGATAAGAAGTATTAGCATAAATGTTGATACAACTTCAGGTTATCTTAATTTTGGTGGTGCTCCTAGAACAGGTATATCTTATAGAACTATTAATCTTACAAATGATTATGATACTGATTTAAAGGTTAGGTTTGAAAAAATGGGCGATGCAGCTGAATGGCTTACTGTTCCAGATACGTTTGTAATTTCGCCTGGTGAGACTAAGCAGATGGGTTTTCGAATAAATGTTCCTGAGGATGCTAACATTGGTTTACATAAAGGAACATTGCGGATTTTCCTTGAAAAAATCTAAAGATTTTTAAACTACTAAATATTTAATTTCATATTCATGACTAGCATGTATAAAAAAGTGGTGTTTTTATTAGTTTTAGTACTTTTAGCTAATTCTATTGCTACTACTTATTATAACATATCTAACAGGATTAAAGAACTTTCGCCAAAGACAAGTGGAGGTACAACCTCAACAGTTACTTTTACAGTTTTGGAGACTTATTCTATAGATTATAATTTATTTAGAAAGGATACCAATCTTGATTATACTTTCTTTGATGAAGGCACACCTGGTATACCTATGGGTGTGAATATTACAGTTGGGTTAAGCAATGGAAGTGCAGCACCTAATGCTACAATTAAGGTTATTGAGAGGAATGGGTATAGTGGTTTTGCTCCTGTGCAGTTCTGGCCAACAGGAAGTCCTACTTCTGGTCTTAAACAATTTGCAATTGCTGAGATTTATACAAATGGTGAAGAAAGTGTTAATTTTACAATCGTTCCAACTGGTGGAAAGGATTTTGAATTATATAATAGTTTAATTGGAAACAATTCAATCACAATTGAGGCATATATTAATGGTGTTCTTGAGGATACTGCTGTGATTAATCTTTCAACTACTGATATCCCCTCGTATAATGGTACAAAATATAATGTACCGAATGAGAATTGGGTATCTACAACTAGGGATAAGATACTTTTTGATTATCAAAGGATAAGAGAGTGGCAGGCTTTAGGTGGTGGTGATTCAGAGGCTTTGGCGATATATACGAATAATTCAGATAATGGTACAGCCTTTAATTTGACTGCTGGAAGGATTTCTGGCTTTATGTTAACAGTTCTTGATAATGAAACCTTGAACCCTGTGTATAATGCTACTGTTAGGATTTATGAGAATAATGGATATAGCATATTCTGTCCTGTGCAGTTATGGCCTATTGGAAGCCCTACTTCTGGTATAAGTGTTACAGAGTATGCAGAATCATATACTGATACTGATGGGAAGGTGAATTTTACAATTATTCCTACAGGTGGAGCGGATTTTGCACTTCATTCTGGTTTGATAGGAGAATATAATTTAAGTTTGAAAGTGTTTAATGGTAGTACTGAGCTTTATTCAAGGAGTTTTACTCTTTATGATGATAGCTTAGGTACTGCTGCCTCTGGTACTGTAGAAGATATTCCAAATGATGGATGGATCTCTACAACAAGAGATAAGGTTCTGTTCATGTACCAGAGGATAAGGAGTTGGATTGATTATGCTTCATAGGTGGATAAAATGAAAAATAAGTTTATTATTGGATTGTGTATATTTTTGTTAATTGTTCCTTTATCTCTTGCATATGAAAAGGTTGAGATGGTCAGGAGAGGGACTGATCTTGTTCAAGGTATGAATTATTGTTCATTGATAGGTGCTTATTCTGATTCAGGAGGAAGTTGTGATGAGGATATTGCAATAAGGGTTTATTCTGATAGTCTAGATGAACTTAATGATAATCATTTCTTAGGTGTTTTGTATAGTGATAAAGCTCTTAAGAATTACGTGTTAATCACTCCTAAAGGTGGGGCTTTAGTTGATTTCCAGACAATGGGGGATGAGATTAAGGAAAAAGATGGGTTGTTCTATCGTGATATTGATGTTACTTTTGATACTGAGAAAGCAAGGTTTCCTGGGATTGTTAGTGTTGTTATCTCAGGAGATACTCAGATAAGTTCTGATGATGTTTTAGTTGAGGTTGAACCAGAGGATGGTTGGTTGATAGGTGCAGATGGTGGAGAGCCTTGTGTTAAGTTAAATGGGTATTGGCTGATTGATGAAAGTTGCCAGAATTATCCCTATAGTTCATTTGATATTGAGAAAGAAATTGTTGGGAATGATGTCTATTTGACAGTGACTGATGCTTATTGGAAGAGCGGAGAGACTGCAGTTCCAATTGATGTTGATTCAAGGTATATTGTTGTTGAGTTAAGGAAAGATAATTTTATGCTTGATTCTGCAGTTGTTGGGTTAGATGAAAAGGTTAGGTTAAGTGGTGTAACTGGAGAACTTTATGTTTATGTAAATGGGATTAAAGAGGGTGAAATTAGTGTTGCTGGAGTTGATGGTCCTGTAACTGAGACTCCTGGTTCTGTTACTGAAACAGGAAAATCATCAATTCCTATTATTAACAGAGTTGATTTTGATTTAGGTAATGCAGTTTCGTTGACAAAGTATAGTGTATTCTTGAAGGATATGCCTGAGTTTTTTGAGGGTAGTTTTGATGTTTATGACGATGTTCCAGAAGATCTTCTTTATGTTGAGGCTTTGATGCCTTTAACTAATATAAGGAATTCAAATATTGATTTGATAAGGGTTGAGTTTAGAGTAAGTCAGCAATGGTTATTGGATAATAGTTTAGATATAAGTGATGTTAATCTTTATGTTGTAGATAGGAGAGAGCTGGTTTCAATTCCTGTCAGTGTCTTGAAGGAGGATATTGATTATGTATATTTTACAGCTGAGTTAGAGGAAACTTTGCCTTTTGTCATAGGTAAGATTGTGCCTCAAGTTGAAGTTCAGGGGCTTAGTTCAGATATCAAAAAACCTTCATTGAGCTATCCTATTGATTTCCAGGAAACAAATTCAGAGTTCCTCTATGTGATTGCGTTGTTGGTTGTTTTGGCGATTACGATCTATATCATGCATCTGAAGCAGAAATGATCTTTATTTTCTAATCTTCTTTTCTAATTTTTCATCTTATAAAAGATTACATAGTTTTCTTTTAATTATTATTTTCATATATTTTCCAATAGAAACCTTTTTATATAGGTATTACATCTGATATTCTAATTGGTATGTTATATAATGTATTATCTGGTAGATTATATAGTATATTAAATGTTATAACATTTGATATTACATGAAATTTTTCACAAAGCTTTGGAAGAGGAGTCAGAAGAGTTTTGCTACTACGATTCCTCATGTAGTTCTGTTTAAGTTAGATGAGAGTAAAGAGCATGAAGTTGTCTGGGAGTTTGATTCTAATTCTGGTAAGTGGACAGTTGACTTCAAGGAGATAGAGAAGAAGGTGAAAAAGAAGTGAGAAAGAGGTTGATGCTAGGACTTTGTATCTTCATTTTGATAGTCTTAGCTAGCCAGGGTTTTGGTGCTTATACTAAGGTGGAGATAAGGAACAAGACGATTGAGAATATTGTTAATGTTACGTATTGTGCTGGTGAGAATCAAAATTATAATGACGCAGGAGTTTGTGATATTGATAATATCGTTCTGAGAGTGCATACTGATGATGCAACTAACGATTCCTTAAATGATAGTTTACATCGTATTGGTTTGCTCTATTCAGATAAGGATGCAATTAATTATATCTCATTAACATCAGATGTTGGTGGCGAACTTGTACCTTTTTATGCTCCTTACGGTGAAACTATTCAAGGAAGTTCAGGTAACTGGTATAGAGATATTGATGTTACTCTTGATACAGAAAAGAGTAGGTATCCAGCATTTCTTACAGCTGTTATCTCTGATGATTATGCAATTGACGCTGGTGATACTTTAGTTCCAATGGCTTCTGTAGATGGATGGTTTGTTGGTGGTATGGGTAATGAAAGTGATACTGTTATCCCTGAACAACAAACTTCGACTGAGTGTTGTTGGTTTGGTGACCATTGGATGAATGCAACAACTGATCCTGGTTTGTGTGGTTTCGATAGTGTTCCTGGAACCTGGAGTGCACTTGGATGTAACGCTGATGAATGGTGTTATAATGAAACAACACTTGAACATTGTTCTATTGACATAACACCTGCAGAAACAATCTATGGGCATCCTGACAATTGGGCTAATCAATCATATAACCTAACTGTAGCTGGTGGAAAAGGTCATGTGAATGTAACAGTAGAAAATGCCTACTATGTTCTTGATGATTTAACAACTTATACCGAAATTACTCATGATGCTAATTATATAGTGATAGATGTAAGAACTACAGGTGATACGAGTTTGGATTCTACAACCACTTCATTAGACAACCTAGCGACATTATCCACTGGTGCTTATGACGGAACTGTCAAGATATATGCAAATGGGATTGAGATACAGGAATCTGTAGTGACGTCTTCAGTTGCAGCACCTACTGTAACCTTGTTAAGTCCTGTCAATGCTACGCTCTTTAATTATTCGTCGATGACTTTTGTGTTTAATGTTTCAGATGATTATAATGTGACTAACTGTTCTATCTATTATAACCAGAGCGGTGGATGGGTTGAGAATGAAACTCTTGTTGATAATGAGATATTTGATAATGATGTGAATAATGTCACAGCGTCATTTGCTGATGGGGCTTATCTTTGGAATGTTCTTTGTTATGATAATGATAGTTTGACTGATACTTATGAAGAGAACTGGACATTTGCTGTTGATACTGTATATACTACAATCTCAATTGTTAATCCTGTAAATGAATCTAATCTCTCAGCAAGTACAACGCAGACATTCATCAACATCACCACTGATGAGGTGGCTTATTGTAAGTATCATCTCTCAAATGCTGACTTTAATTTTGCTACAGAAGGTGCTTCATTTACTAATACAAACAGTTATGAGCATTCATTTACATATGGTGGCTTAAGTGCTGGGAATGTTTATACTCTCTATTACAAGTGTAATGATACAACTGGTAACATTAATCAATTCTCAACAGTCCATCTGTTTGCGATCAATGTTACTCCTGATACCCCCCCTTCCTGGAGTTCTAACAGAACAGATCCAGAGTCAGGAGTAACTTTCTCTTTACCTCAATCATATCAGTTTAATATAACATGGACTGATGATATAAGTTTAAGTGATGTTATCTTTAACATTGATGGTACGAATTACACTAATAACACAGGACAAATCACAATGTTAGGGAGTGAGTACTACATTACCCTATATAATCTAACAGCAACTACTCATACCTACCAGTGGCTAGCTAATGACAGCGGTGGGAACTGGAACTATACTGGTCCTTTAACATATGATATTATTGCAGCTACTTCCACATGCAGTTTGAACTTCTTCCCTACATCACCGGTCACTTATCCGCAGAGTGTGAATGCAAGCTGTTCATGCACGAACACTGATGATGAGGTTGTTGTGCAGCTTTGGAGGAACAACAGTATGGTTTCAAACAATGTTAATGTTACTATTTGGGCTAGTTTGTATAATTATACATGTAATAGTACTGCGACAGGGAATTATTCTGTTGGTTCAACATCTGACACTTTCCTGATACAGAAGGCTACTGGTCAGGTTGATTTGCTTTTGAATAGCAGTTCTGCTGATTTCTATATCAATGATTCTGAGTATGTCAATATCACTGGTCTGTTGGTTGCTGGAGAGGAAGTAATTTATATCTATGAAAATGGAACACAGATCAATTCTGGAGTGAGTCCACTTATTAATATAACAAACTATTCAACTGGAGTTTATAACATCAGTGCAGTTTATTTCAGTACGCAAAATTATACTGCTGATATCGCTACCCATAATATCTATGTGGCTGCTGATACATTTAATCCTTCAGTATATGACCTTGAAGCAGCTCCTTCTACAATCAACCAGGGGGACACTACAAATCTGACTGTGAATGTCTCAGATAATTCAGCATTGAGTTTTGTGATTGTAGAGATAGAGTATTCAAATGGTTCTAAGTTTAATGATACAATGACACAAGGCTCAGGCAATGCTTGGTACTATCCTTACACTACAACATCTTCTAATCCAGCAGGTACTTATTCTGTTAGAATCTTTGCAAATGATACGAACAATAATATAAACAATACTGAAACTACAACCTTTGATGTTAATGACGTAACTTATCCTGCTGTGACAGATCCACAGCCTACTGCTGGAACTAATTACAACCAATATGAAACAATAAATCTGAATGTTACTGTTACTGATGAGACTAGTGTTGATAAGGTATATGCTAACATTACTTGGGATGGTGGTTTGTATGAGCTTGTTGAGTTGACTGACCCTAATAGTGATACTTTATTTACTGCTGTCTTTACAACTACAACTTGGCTTGGCCAGTATAATCTTACTATTCTTGCAAATGATACTAGCGGCAATCTTAATGATACACAAACAACTTATTTTATAATCAACGATATCAGTGCTCCTGCTTATTCAAATATCTTAGAACAGCCTTCAAGTCCTGCAACATATTCACCTGGACAATTCTATCAGTTTAATTCAACATGGGTTGATGACGGAATTTTGGCTGATGTAATACTTGAATTTGATGGACAAAACTATTCTTATCTTGCTGGAGAAATCACTAAAACTGGAGATCTCTATAATGTTACATTTGTTGATTTAGGAGTTGGAGTATATGATTATAGGTGGTTTGCAAATGATAGTGCAGGAAATTATAATAGCACTGCTCCACATACTTATACAATTAGTGCAATACAGACAAGTTGTTATCTTACACTGTTCCCTGATTCGCCTGTTACTTATCCTCAATCAGTTAATGCGAGTTGTGTTTGTGATAGCGGAGAGGCAACTGGCAGGTTGTGGAGGAATGAAACTGAGATTACAGGGACTGATATGAACCTTAATGTCACTCTTGCTGCTAGCCTGTACAACTTTGTATGTAATGTTACTGATACTGGTAACTATACTTCAGCTTCCAACATTTCAAGTTATACTGTAGCTAAAGCTACTGGTCAGGTTGATCTCTTGTTGAATGGAACTTCAGCTGACTTTGATATCAATGAATCTGAATATGTCAATATTACTGGTCTTTTGATTAGTGGTGAAGATGTCTTTTATGTTTATGAGAACGGTACTCAGATTAATTCAGGAATTAGTCCACTTATTAATATAACAAATTATACTGCTGGTGTCTATAATATCAGTGCAGTTTTCTATGGTACACAAAATTATACTGCTGATATTGTCACACATAATATTAATGTTGCAGTTGATAACATTAATCCTGTTGTGACGGATTTATTGGCTGCGCCTGCTACGATTAATCAAGGTGATACAGTTAACATAACATTGAATTCAACAGACTTAAGCGGACTTGGACAGATGCTTGTTGAAATTGAATATCCTAATGCTACTAAGTTTAACTATTCTCTCACTTCGGGTGCTGGAGACAGTTGGTACTATGAATTTGTGTCAACCTCTTTGACTCCAGCTGGAACCTATAATGTAAGGATATTTGCATTTGATTCTAATAACAATGTGAATAATAGTGAAACAACTAGCTTTGATGTGAATGATGTGACTTATCCTGTTGTGACAGATCCGCAGCCTACTACTGGAACTAATTATAATCAGTATGAAACTATTGATTTGAATGTTACAGTCACAGATGAGACTGGGATCACGAATGTATATGCTAATATCACTTGGGATGGTGGTTTGTATGAGCTTGTTGAGTTGACTGATCCTAATAGTGATACTTTATTTACAGGGTCTTTCTCAACTACTACTTGGCCAGGTCAGTACAATGTTACTATTCTTGCAAATGATACTTCTGGAAACCTGAATGATACACAGACTACCTATTTTACAATTAGTGACATAAGTGCTCCTGCTTATTCAAATATCTTAGAACAGCCTTCAAGTCCTGTAACCTATGTGCCAGGACAATTCTATCAGTTTAATTCAACTTGGGTTGATGATGCAAGTTTGGCAGATATAATACTTGAGTTTGACGGTCAGAATTATTCTTATCTTGCTGGGGAAATAACCAAAACAGGAGATGTTTATAATGTAACTCTTGTCGATTTAGGTGTAGGTGTATATGATTATAGATGGTTTGCTAATGATAGTGCTGGTAATTTCAATAGTACTGCTCCAGCTACTTATACAATCAATGCTGTGCAGACAAGTTGTTATCTTACTCTGTTCCCTGATTCACCTGTTACTTATCCTCAAAGCGTGAATGCGAGTTGTGTTTGTGATAGCGGAGAGGCAACTGGCAGGTTGTGGAGGAATACGACAGAGATTACAGGGACTGATATGAATCTAAATGTGACGCTTGCAGCTAGTTTGTATAATTTTGTATGTAATGTTACTGATACTGGTAACTATACTTCAGCTTCCAACACTTCAAGTTATACTGTGGCTAAGGCTACTGGGCAAGTTGATCTGTTACTGAATGGGACTTCAGCTGACTTTGATATCAATGAATCTGAATATGTTAATATAACAGGTCTGTTGGTTTCAGGTGATGGGATAATCTATCTCTATGAGAATGGTACTCAAATTAATTCAGGAGCAAGTCCATTGATTAATATATCAAATTATTCAGCCGGTGTCTATAATCTCAGTGTTGTTTATTTCCCTACGCAGAACTATACTGCAGACATTGTAACACATAATATCAATGTAGCAATTGATAACATTAATCCTGTTGTGACGGATTTATTGGCTGCTCCTGCTACGATTAATCAGGGTGATACAGTCAATGTAACATTGAATGCAACTGATTTAAGTGGTCTTGGTCAGATGTTTGTAGAGATTGAATATCCTAATGCTACTAAGTTCAATTATTCTTTGACCTCGGGTGTTGGAAATAATTGGTATTATGAGTTTGTTTCGAGTTCTTCTACTCCTGCAGGTACATATGATGTGAGGATATTTGCATTTGATTCTAAAGGTAATGTCAATAACAGTGAGACAACAACATTTGATGTGAATGATGTAACATATCCTGTTGTGACAGATCCACAGCCTACAGCTGGCACTGATTATAATCAAGCTGATGTCATTAACCTGAATGTAAGTGTCTCTGATGAGACAGAAATAAGTGATGTTATTGCTAATGTTTCATGGGATGGGGTCTATGAATTAGTATACCTAACAGACCCTGACTTAGATGGTGTATACACTGCAACCTTTACAAACACTACAATGCCTGCTACTTATAATATACAGATACTTGCTAATGATTCAACAGGTAATCTGAATGATACACAGACCACTAGTTTTAATATTAATGATGTTACTAATCCTGCAGTTGGAGAGATCAATCCGACAACTGGAACATCCTATAACTTAACAGATACGGTCTTTATAACAGCTAATGTGTCTGACCCTTATTATAATAATCTAGATAAGGTCTATGCGAATCTTAGTTATGACTCTATATATAGCATCTATGAGATGACTTACAGTTCAGAAACTGAACTTTATGAGTTTAATTTCACTAATACTACTTGGGTAGGTACTTATACTATAACAATTGTAGCTAATGATTCAGCTGGTAATACCAATGATACGCAGACAAGTTCATTTAACGCTGGAGATTCCTTGGTGCCAGTAGTCACTCTTGTCTCTCCTGTGAATGACACTAATTCAACAAATCCTTCACAAAGTTTTACTTTTAATGTGACTGATAACTATTATTCAACAACAAGTTGTGTGCTTTACATAGATTCAGTTGATTCAGGAACAAATTCAAGTGTTTTGAATGCAACTGATACAATTATCTTAAACAATACTGTTCCAGAACAGTTTAATTACTGGTATGTGCAGTGTACTGATGGTGCTTCTAATGTTGGGACAAGTGAAACAAGGATACTTAGGATTGATTATTCAGCTCCGACAATTACAATAGAAAGGCCTTCACAGGATTCTATTGTTGGGTTCAGTTTGGTAATTGATGCTGATGTTGGTGATAATGTTGTTGGTGTGGATAGAACTTGGTATGAAGTCTATAACAGTTCAGGAAATGTTAAGACTGGTTTCTTAGATGGTGCAGGTTATACTGATGTATGGGATACTAGTGCAGTATTAGATGGGAATTATTCAATAATTGTTCATGCGAATGATACATTAGGTAATTATGATAACACTACAAATAATTTTACTATTGATAATACTAAACCATTCATACAAATTTTTACACCAGAGAATAATTCTTTAATAAATAGTGACTTTAATCTTAATGTATCAGTACAGAACTATAAATTGAACCTTTCTTGGTATAATATAACAAACCTTGCAGGAACAAGCGTACAGTCAGGGGTTGACTCTGGAATAAATGCTGCTAGTTATCAATGGTTAAACTCTGTCAGTCTTGGTAGTGATAATTATACTCTTACTGTCTATGCGATGGATTCAGTAGGTTATAATACGACCTTAGTTCATAGGTTTACTATAGATAGGGATGCTCCTTACTATACATCTTTAAACACTTATCCAACAAGTCCTTATACTTTTACAGTTCCTCAGAATTATCAGTTTAATATAACTGTTGGTGATGGAATAAGTCTTAATGATACAGTTCTTCAGTTTGATGGTATTAATTATACTTATTCATTATCTGAGTTGAGTATCTTAGGGAGTGAGTATTATAAAACCTTTACTAATTTAAGTGTTGGAACCTATTATTATAGATGGTTTATGAATGACAGTGCAGGAAATTATAACTTTACTTCATTACAGTCATTTGTTGTTTCACAGTATCCTTCTAGTTGCTATTTAACTTTATTCCCACCTCCAACAACCGTTTATCCACAAACAGTAAATGCTAGTTGCTCCTGTGATAATCAGGAAGCAACTGGCAGATTGTGGAGAAATGACACTGAGATAACTGGTAGTGAGATGGATACTAATGTGACTTTAGCTGCTGGCGCATATTATTATACCTGTAATGTAACTGATACTGGTAACTATTCATCTACTACTAATAGTACCCTTTATACAATCAATAAAGCTACTGGCCAGGTTAGTCTATTGTTGAATGGAACTTCAGCTGACTTTGATATTAATGATTCTGAGTATGTAAATATAAATGGATCATTGATTTTAGGAGAGGATATAATATATGTGTATGAGAATGGAACACAAATTGATTCTGGAGCGGGTCCTTTGATTAATGATAAAAATTATTCAGCTGGTGTCTATAACATAAGTGTTGTCTATTATGAAACACAAAATTACACTGCTGACATTGAAACACATAATATAAATGTTGCAGTTGATACAATTAATCCAGCGGTCACTGATTTTTTAGCATATCCTTCTGCAGTTAATCAAGGCGATACAGTCAATGTAACCTTGAATGCAACTGATTTAAGTGGTCTTGGACAGATGCTTGTTGAAATTGAGTATCCTAATGCTACTAAGTTCAATTATTCTCTTACTTCTGGAGTAGGAGATAGCTGGTATTATGAGTTTGTTTCAACCTCTTTGACTCCAGCTGGAACCTATAATGTTAGGATATTTGCATTTGATTCTAATAACAATGTTAATAATACAGAAACAACAACGTTTGATGTTAATGATATAACATATCCTCTAGTAACTGATCCGCAGCCTACTGCTGGTACAAGTTATAACCAGTATGAAACAATAAACCTAAATGTAACAGTAACTGATGAGACTGATGTATCAAGTGTTTATGCTAACATAACTTGGAATGGAGGGGTCTATGAACTCATTGAGCTGGCTGATCCTAATGCTGATAACATCTATACTATAACCTTTACGAACACAACATTCCCTACGCAATATAATATTACAATAATAGCTAATGATACCTCTGGAAATCTTAATGATACGCAGACAACCTATTTTATAATAAATGATATCAGTGCTCCTGCTTATTCAAATATTAATGAGTTACTTCTTAGTCCTGTTGTGTATTCTCCTGGACAAGTCTATGAGTTTAATGCTACTTGGGTAGATTTATATGGAATGTCTGATGTAGTATTTGAGTTTGATGGACAGAACTATTCTTATCTTGCTGGAGAGTTAACTAAGGTAGGAGATGTATATAATTTTACATTTGTCGATTTAGGAGTTGGAGTTTATGATTATAGATGGTTTGCAAATGATAGTGTTGGTAATTATAATTTTACTGGAGAATTTACCTATACAATCACAGCTGTTCAGACAAGTTGTTATCTTACACTTTTCCCTGATTCTCCTGTGACTTATAATCAGTCAGTTAATGCAAGTTGTCTTTGTGATAGCGGAGAAGCTTCAGGAAGGTTATGGAGGAATACAACTGAAATTACTGGAACTGATATGAACCTTAATGTCACTCTTGCTGCTAGTTTGTACAATTTTGTGTGTAATGTTACTGATACTGGGAATTATAGCTCTGCTTCAAACAGCTCAAGTTATACAGTTGCTAAAGCTACTGGTCAAGTAGACTTGCTGTTGAATGGAACCTCAGCTGACTTTGATATTAATGAGTCAGAATTTGTTAATATCACTGGATTATTGCTTAGTGGAGAGGATATAATATATGTGTATGAGAATGGAACACAAATTGATTCTGGAGCGGGTCCTTTGATTAATGATAAAAATTATTCAGCTGGTGTTTATAATATAAGCGTAGTTTATTTTGGTTCGCAGAATTACACTGCTGATATTGTAACACATAATATTAATGTAGCTGTTGATACTACTAATCCTAGTGTAAAAGACATTTTAGTATATCCAACTCCTATTAACCAAGGAGATACTACAAATATAACTCTTAATGCTTCAGATGTAAGTGGTCTGTCAAGTGTAATTGTGGAGATTGAGTATTCAAATGGTTCTAAGTTTAATGAAACAATGATTTCAGGAGTTGGTGATACCTGGTACTATACTTACACTACAACATCTTCTAATCCTGCAGGGACTTATAATGTGCGTATATTTGCATCTGACCCAAGAGGTAATCTTAATAATACTGAGACTTCAAGTTTTGTGATTAATGATATATCATATCCTGCAGTAAGTGGTGTTAGTCCTTCTGCTGCAACTTATGCGCAAGCTGTTTCAGTTCCGATAAGTGTTACAGTAACTGATGAAACAGGTATCTCGAAAGTATATGCTAATATAACTTGGGATGGAGGAGTTTATGAAGTCATTGAGCTGACTGATCCAAATCTTGATGGGGTTTATACGAATACTTTTACTAATACTACTTATCCTACTCAATATAATATAACTATAATAGCTAACGATACTAATGGTAATCTGAATGATACCCAAAGTTCTTACTTTACTATAAATGATATAGAAGCTCCTAGTGTTGCTGATTTGATTCCAGCAGCAGGCACTTCTTATAATTTAGGAGATTTAGTTCAGTTATCTGTTAATGTGACTGATCCATATCATAACAATCTTGATAAAGTATTTGCCAATATTAGTTATGATTCTGTTATTGAATTGGTTGAGATGATTTATAGTTCAAATACAGGGTTATACTATGCTAACTTTACAAATACTAGCATAATTGGAACTTATAATGTTCAGATACTTGCTAATGACAGTGCAGGTAACCTAAATAGTTTAATAACTACCTATTTTAATGTTGCTGATATACTAGCTCCAACTGTTTCTCTTACTTCACCTGCAAATGATACTGACTCTACGAGTTCAACTGTGAGCTTTGTGTTCTATGTAATTGATAATTATGCTAGTACACTTGATTGTAAGCTTTATGTCAATAATGACATAGCAGGACAGAATGCTACTACTTTGAATAATACAGCGACAACTATTGTTGATTCAAATGTTCCGGAAGGTGATGTCTATTGGTATGTAAACTGTACTGATGGTTCTAGTAACTTTAATGTAAGTGAGACAAGATATATTAAGACTGATTATACTCCGCCTTCATTTACCTTTACTAATATAACTCCAAGAATTGTTGTAAATGGAGACGATGTTTTCCTTAATGCAAGTGCTTCTGATAATGTTGCAGTAGGTCAGATTTGGGCTGTTATTGGATTGCCTAATGGTTCTAGTGTGACTAAGTATTTATCCCAGAATGATAATAATTATACTACAAACATTACTGGTTGGTATAATGTAACGTTCTATGCTAATGATACTCAGAGCAACATTGCAACCCTTGAGAGTTTCTTTGAGGTTGCTGAGGAGTTTTACTTTAACTTGACAATTGTTGACTTTAGTCTGAATGGTGTTCCAGTAACTGCTACTTTCTATTATCCTAATTCAACTGAGGTAATCAGGGTTGAATCCTTTACTGGAAATGCTTCAATAAGGTTAGCAAATTCAACTTATGATATGGTGGTTGAGGCTTTTGATGGTAGTATTGTTGTTCATGTTATAGGAATTGAATTAAACCAGAATAACCCTAATGAGTTCGGGATGGATAGGTTGAGCACTCCTGCTCCAGGCTTCTTGGTTACTTATGGATTAAATAACACTTTTCTAGGGATATTTGGTGCAAATATAACCTTAAACTATACGGGTTTGAATTATTCCTATGAAAATACTCTTGAAGTTTATAAATGTGATAACTGGGATTTCACTGGTCAGACATGTTTAAGTAGTTGGGTTTTGATAGCGAGTGATCAAAATCTAAGTGCTAATACTTTAATAGTTAATGTTACAAGCTTCTCAGGATTTTCTATAAAACAAGGAAGTTATTGTGGTGATGGTACATGTGATGCTAATGAAGATTGTAACACTTGTAGCCAGGATTGTGGTGTATGTCCTTCTGTGACTCCTCCTAGACGTGGCGGTGGACCTGGTGGGTGCTTTGCTCATTGGAATTGTACAGACTGGAGTCCTTGCGGGCCTAATGGTTGGCAAGAGAGAACATGTGTTGATGTGAGTGGTTGCTATGAAGAAAGCAAATTTGGTTTGGTTAAGCCTGTTGAGAGGAGGGATTGTAAATATGAAGTAAGTTGTGATAATTTAATTAAGGATGATGGTGAAACTGACATTGATTGCGGTGGACCTTGTACTCCTTGTGATTTGGGTCAGAGCTGTAGTATCAATGCTGATTGTGTCGGTGTCTGTAACATTGAAAAAATCTGTGTAAATCCTGGAAGATGTGACAATAGATATTTGGATAATAATGAGGATGGAGTTGATTGTGGTGGTCCTTGTAAGGCTTGTATTGAAGTGCCTGAGGTTGTACCTCCTGTTATACCTCCAGTAGAAGTTCCATTTAAGATACCTATAACTGTTTATATTGTTTCTTTGGGTGCTGTTTTAATTGCACTCTTGATATTCCTTATTACAAGACCGTTTACTAAATTGTTATGGTTAATCTATCGCTGCTATAGATTGTTAAGGAAAGGAAGGTTAGAAGAAGCTATTGAGATACGAAATTTAATTAATTCAGCTTATGCTAAGGTTAAGAAGAATAAGGTAAAGTATCTTAAGAAGATTGAATTACTTGATACATCTATAAAATATGTAATCAATACACATAAGTTTATTAATCAGGCTGAGAATTATCTCTCAAAAGACGATTATGCAGCAGCTTCGAAAATTTATAATAAAATAAGGGCTGTTTATGATAAAATGCCTAAGAAGGCAAAAAGATTGGTTTACAAAGACATAATGAGTCTTTACAAGCAGGTAAATAAAAAAGTTTAGAGGTTTTGATTTTGAAATTCATTGATTCCGTAATAAAACAAATAGTTCCTGGAAAAGGATTGGTGGAAAAAGCTGATTCTATTGTAGCTTTAATTAGAAAAGAACTGATTAAATTAAAGATTAATGCCGAACCTGTCTTAGGTGGCTCGCTTGCAAAGGGCACTAATCTTAAAGGTGATTTTGATGTAGATATCTTTGTCAGATTTGATTTGGAGTATAAAGATAAGGATTTATCTAAAATATTAGGGAAAGCATTAAAGAACTTTAAGTGTCAATTAGTTCATGGTAGTAGAGATTATTATCAGTTTAAGTATAAAAATCTGAAAGTTGAGGTTGTTCCTGTCTTGAGGATAGCTAACGCAGCACAAGCAGTTAATGTTACAGATGTAAGCCCTCTACATGCAATGTGGGTCAAGAAAAATATTAAAACTTTAGCAGATGATGTAATGCTAGCTAAGAGGTTCTGTAAAGCACAGGGTGTATATGGTGCTGAATCATACATTAATGGTTTTTCAGGTTATATGCTTGAGATACTTGTGATCCATTATGGTGGATTTGTTAAGATGCTGAAGGCAGTCAGTAACTGGAAACCAAAGATGGTAATTGATATTGCTAATCATTATAAGAACAAGCAGCAAGTATTTTCAAAGCTTAATGCTGCTAAGATACTTAGTCCATTAATTGTTATTGATCCTGTGCAGAAAGATAGGAATGCTGCAGCAGCGTTGAACCTTGAAACTTTCTGCAAGTTTATACATGTTGCTCGTAAGTTCATGTATGCTCCTTCGAAGGATTTTTTTACTAAACCTGTTTTTTCCTTGAATTTACTTAGGGGTAGGGCAAGAAAATTTGGAGTTGAATCAGTTTTCCTGAAGATTAAACCTTTAGAAGGTAAAGATGATATTGTAGGAAGTAAGATACTTAAAGCGTTTAATTATATCAGGAAGCAAATTGAGATGGCTGAATTTTCTGTACTTGATTCAGGATGGGAATGGAATGATCACGTTTATTTTTGGTATCTTATTTATCCTAAGCAATTACCCTCTTACAAGAAACACCCAGGACCTTTAGTGTTTTCTTCAGAGCAGCATATTAAGAAATTCTTAATTAAACATAAAGAAACTATAGTTGAAGGTTCAAGGATTTTTGCAATTGTTAAAAGGGCTTACAAGAATCCGAGCGACTTAATTAAATTTTTGATCAAGGATAGCTATCTGAAAGAGAAGGTCAATAGTATACGATTAATCTGATATAAATTTAATATAAAAAACTTAAAGGTAGGTATTCTTTATAATTTTTCTGTATATCTGCATTTAGGGTACTTCGAACATCCAAGGAATTTCCCATAAATCGAGCTTCTAACAACTAAATCAGAGCCGCACTTAGGGCATTTCTTTTCAAGTTTCCCAGATTCTATCTCTTTAACCTCTTTTTTCTCTTCTTTTGTAAGTGTCTTAGAAGGGCATTTTAGGTTGAAGCAGATTTCTTGTGGTTTCTTGCCTTTTCTTATGACCATGATCAAAGGGTAGCCACAATGTTCACATATTTTGTCAGTGCCTTTTATCAGTGCTCCTGAAGGGAGGCTGAATGTTGTTTTGCAATCAGGATACCGATTACATGCAATGAACATCCCGAACTTGCCTTTTCTTATCTGGAGTGTTCCTTCCTTGCATACAGGGCATTGCCCAATATGGCTTTGTTCCTCCCTTGTCTCTATCTGTGCTTCCATTAAATTTTTCCCAATTTCTTTAAGATGTTTCTTGAAATCGTCCATTATTGTTGTAATTGCTTTTTTTGCCTTCTCAAGAACTTTTTCTGGAGTTGATTTATTTTCTCTTATATTTTCCATTTCTGTTTCGAAATTCCTTGTAAGTTCTTCATCAACAATGGTAGGTGAATATTTCGTAAGGGTATCGCTTGTTTTTATGCCTAACTCTGTTACTTTAATTGGCTTTCCTTCTGTATAGCCCCTATTAAACAGAGTATCGATAATTGTTGCTCTTGTCGCTTTTGTGCCTAAGTTCCTTTTTTCTAGTTCTTTTATTATCGATGATTCTGTGTATCTTTTTGGTGGCTGGGTCTCTTTGTCATGCATAAGGATCTTTTCAACATCAACAATGTCCCCTTTGTTTACCTCAGGCAGTTCCTCTTCCTTTAACATAGTATACTTCCCATAGAATTCGTGCCAGCCCCTCTCTACTGTCCTTGTACCCTTTGCAATAAACATCTCTTTATTGATGTCAATAAATATCTTCATTGTCTCTCTTGTAGCGTCCTCGCCAAAGGTTGCAAGGAACCTTCTTACAATGAGATCATAAAGTTTAGCCTCCTTATCCTTCAATACTTTCGGGAGTACGCCAGTTGGATAAATTGCGGGGTGTGCTGCATCTGTCTTTTTCCCATTGTTAGGGGCAAGTGTAGTCTTTTTTAGAAGTTTTGCACAAAGTTGTTTATAATTTGAGTTTTTTGATAATGAATTGAGGATGCTCTTGAAACCTATTGCTGGTGGTAACTGTTGTGATGAAGTTCTAGGATATGAAATGTATCCTGATGTGTAAAGCTCCTGTGCAAGAGCTAGTGTCTCTTTAGGGGATATTCTAAGGCATTTATGTGCCTCTATCTGCATACTTGTCAAATCAAATGGATGTGGCGGCTTCTGTTTTATTGTGCTCTTTTGAACCTTGTCAATAACAGCAGGTTTTCCTTTTGTTTTTTTCAATATCTCTTGTGCTTCCTCTTTTTTCCAGAACTTGTCCTTTTCATGCCATGCTGAAATATTGTCTTTCTTTATTTTGCCTTTTAATTCAATCTGCCAATATGGTGTGGATTTAAATGCTTGTATTTCTTTTTCTCGATCAACTAACAATTTTAGTGCTGGGCCTTGGACCCTTCCAGTTGACATAAGTTTAAACATCCCTGCAGCCTTGATTGCTCGCATTAAAGCACGACTTGTGTTAATACCATAGTACCAGTCAAGAATATGTCTAGTCTCGCCTGCATGTGCCTGGCCCCAGTCAAGATGTTTTGAAACATTTTCATATGATTTCATAAGATCAGGTTTTGTTAGTGTAGAGAATTTCATCCTCCTTGCATCTTTTTTCTTGCATGCAAACCTTATCACATTTAACCCTATGACCTCTCCTTCGATGTCATAGTCTGTTGCAACTGTGAACTCAGATGCGTCCTTGCATAGTTTCTTGATAACATTAAGGTATTTTTTTGAGAATTTAGAGCTCTTGGAAATATCAGCAGTAGGTTTCCATTCGACTTCAAATATTGGGATAACTCTTTTTTCACCTTTCTGTGTTAACCCATAGAGGTGACCTACTGCGCACGCCACGACAATGTTCTTTTTATTGTGGGTCAAGACATAGTAAGGTACATTGTTTATTGATTTTTTGATTGGCTTTCCATCAGCAAGTGCTGTTGCAATCTTATTTGCTGCTTTTGGTTTCTCTGTAATAATTAGTTCATAAGACATTTTTTTTAAAATTTGCTGGTTACTTTAAAAAGCTTTTGTTTAATTAGTTTCTTAAGCCCTGCTTTTCTATTAGTAATCATATTTGAATTATTGGTAGATTCCGCCAGATAAACTCGTAACCTTTATAAATGTGAATGCATATTTTTCAATGTAAAAGAGGTTGAATATGTCTGTAAATAGCGTTATCCGTAATTTTAGAGATTTGAAAAGACTTGAGGAGATATTAGTTGTTTTCTTAGAGGAAGGTTTTGGTTACTTTATTGATGCTATTAAGCTTAGCAAACATTTGCCTTTTCATAGGAAGATCCAACTTAAGGTGTATAAGAGAAGTAATAATACTGCAGTTAGATTGAGGAGAGCTTTTGAGAGACTTGGTCCGACTTTTGTAAAGTTTGGTCAGATTCTTTCCTTAAGACCTGATTTGATACCTTATGATTATGTTCTTGAGTTTGAAAAGATGCAGGATAAGGTCCCTAGTTTTTCTTTCAGTCAAGTTGATGAAATTATAAAAAGAGAACTTGGGAAACCTATTCGGGACATTTTTAACTCCTTTGATAAGAAGCCTGTTGCTTCTGCATCCATTGCTCAAGTCCATAAGGCTGTCCTAAAGAATGGAAAGGTTGTTGCTGTTAAGGTCAAGAGGCCTGGTGTTGATGAGATAATGGCTCTTGACATAAAGCTTATGAAAGTTGTTGCTAAGCTTTTAGAGGAAAACTTTGATGAACTTAAGATGTTTCATATTCCGCGCGTTGTCGATGAATTTGAGAAATGGACTCTGAAAGAGCTTAGGTTAAGAGTTGAGGCAGCTAATGCTGAGAGATTTAGGAAGAATTGTAGGAGTTATCCTGATGTCGTTGTGCCTAAGATTTATCGTGAGTATGTGACTGATAGTATAATTGTAATGGATTTCATAGCCGGAGTTCCTTTAAGTGATGTAAACTTTGTTAAGAAACGTTACAAGAATGTTAAGAAGTATATTACAAATGGGTTTGGCGTTATACTTAAACAGATATTTGAAGATGGTTTTTTTCATGCTGATCCTCATCCGGGGAATATACTGCTGCTTAAGAATGGTAAGATTGCACTTCTGGATTTTGGAATTGTTGGTTATTTTGATGAGAAGCTTAGAAGAAATTCTTTGGATTTCTTGTTAAGTATAATCAATAATGATCCAGATAGGGCTGTTAAAGTTTTTGAGCAATTTGGAATGTCGCATGATGTTGACATGCACAGATTTAGAGAGGAAGTTCGAGATTTATTTCAGCCGATTGCCTTCACTAACATAAGGGATGTTGAGATAAGCCTGATTATCGAGAATGCAATTCATCTTGCTTCTAAGTATAGCATCCACGTACCTGTTGATTATGTTTTGTTTGGAAAAACGCTTATTACTCTTGAGGGTCTTGCGCTAAAGTATAGTCCAGATTATAAATTAGTTAGTTTGGCTAGGCCTAGGATTAAACAAATCATACGTAAACAATATAGCTTGAAATCTATTAAAAGGAAAGTTAAGAGTGATATCGAGGCTTATGCTAATCTTTTTTCATCTGTCCCTGATAAAACAACTAAGTTATTAGATATTCTAAGTAGGGGTAAGATTGGGGTAGATATTGAGGATGCTGATGTTAAGAATCTGACTCTTGAGATGGAGAAGTCATCAGGAAATCTTGCAATTGGCATGATTTGTGCAGCTATGGTGGTTGGTTCAGCTTTAGTTCTACAAGTGCCTGATCAACCGGTTGCGTATGGTCTTCCATTAATCCCAACGATTGGTTTTTGTATTGCTGCAATTTTTGGGATTTGGGTTTTGATAAGGACAATTTTTGTTAAGAGGTGATTAAATGAAAAAAAGAGATTTAATTAAAAAGACTGTTTTGGTTGGTATTGGTTTTGGTGCTTTGACTAAAGAGAAAGCAGAGAAGGCTATAGCAAGGCTTCAGAACGAGGGTTATATGAATGTTGCTGAAGGTAAGAAGTTGGCTAGCAATATAATTGCTGAAGCAAAGAAAGCTGAGAAAAAAGTAATGTCTATGGTTGATGTTGAGGTAAAGAAAGCACTGAAGAAAGCTTATGGGAAAGCTAAGATCGTGAAGAAAAAGGTCAAGAATAAAGCTAAGAAGAAAATAAAGAGAAAGGTTGCAAAGAAAAAAGCAAGAAAGGTCCATAGAAAAGCTAAAGCAAGGAAAAAGAAAAAGTAAGTCTTTAGAACAGGATCCACATAAGTGAGAATAAAGTAAGGCACATCAATATCCATAACACCAGATACATAATTGGAAAGAACTTTAGCCATTTTATTATTTGTCGTACTAATTTTCTATCTTCTTTGCTTAAGTATACAATCTGTCTTGTGATTTTGTATTCTTTTTGTGGCATGATACGTTGGATGTCCTATTATTATATATGTTTTATTGTATTGTAGTAAGGAATTATTAGAATTGCTGTTAGAATCAGTGTTTCCTATAAATTATTAAGATGTTTAGCTTTATAAATTTTTGTATTCTTGTATTTGTCGAGTAAATTTTCGTACATAACCTTTATAAATCCTTGGCATACAATATGGTTTACCATGGCAAAATCTAAATCAAAACTGGACCCTAAACTTAATCCTAAATCTAACATGACTGATAAATTGAAAATCTTCCTAATAGGAAAGGACGTTTTTAATAATATAATTGGGCAAAACCTTGTTAAGGAACAAGTAAAGTCTGCCTTGTTGGTGGATAGGCATATTATAATAGTAGGTCCTCCGGGTGTTGGGAAGACTACCCTTGCACGTAACCTTTCAAGTATTTTACCTGATGTTGAGGTTGTTGAGGGTTGTAACTTTCATTGTCTAGCATCAAACCCTGTATGTCCTGAGTGTAAGTTGCATAAGAACTTGAAGAAAGTTAAAGTGAGTGGTTCTCAGAGGTTTGTAAGGGTACAGGGTAGTCCAGACCTTACAGTTGAGGATCTTATAGGCGATATTGATCCAATTAAGGCCCTTAAGTTTGGACCTTTAAGTTTTGAGGCTTTTACTCCTGGCAAGATTTTTAAAGCGAATAATGGGATACTATTTTTTGATGAACTTAACAGATGTCCTGAGAAGCTTCAGAATGCTTTGTTACAGGTTCTGCAGGAACGTAAGGCTACGATAGGAAGTTATGATGTTGATATCCCTTCAGACTTTATATTCATAGCTACTATGAACCCTGAGGATTCTTCAACTGAAAAACTTTCTGATGTGCTACTTGATAGATTTGATGTTGTTTACATGGGTTACCCTGAGAGTATTGATATTGAAAAGGAAATAGTTATTAAAAATGGACAGGATTTAGTAAATATGCCTGAAAATCTTTTGGATTTTATAGTATACTTTGTTAGGTTGTTGAGGGAGAGCAAGGATTTAGAAAAAAAGCCCTCAGTTAGGGCATCACTTGGACTTTATGACAGGAGCCAGAGCAATGCACTTTTGAATAATAGGAAATCTGTTGTTTTCAGTGATGTTAAGGACGTGTTGGTTTCTGTTTTAGCACATAGGATTTCTTTGAAGCCGAGTGTTAAGTATCTTAAGTCTCCTGCTGAGTTTATAAAAGAAGAGTTTGAGTCTTTGATGAATAGTAATTATGGCAGAGAACTTAGTAAAGAACTAGGGGAGAAAGAAGGTAAAGTTCCCTGATACTCATGTAGAAGTTTCAAGCTTTTCTCCAATTGATGAGATTTCTGGTAAGCTTAGCATAGCTGATGATGAAGCCTTGATGCATTCTGTACTTGAAAATGATAAGGATGCTGTTGAAAGTGGTGAAGTTATCAATGATTCTATTAATTATGGGATAGGTTCCTTTACACCTGACTTAATGTTCGAACAACTTGTAAAGGATTATAAGAATGCTGAAAGGTTGTTTGGAGAAAAAATAATTAGGTTTGTTTCAGGATATGAGCCAGGTTATGTTGAGAGGAATATCAAAATCCCTGAGTTTCAGAGGGAACTTAAGAAAAGGATTGAACAAAACATTCAAAAGTTAAAGGATTTGAAGTTATTGGATGAGGAGGGTATTGTTGTTGATAAGGGTTATGATTTAGCTGCTATTTCCCTGTACATTCAAGAGTTGGATAATATAGTTCCTAAGGGTATCTCAGGAGAGAGAATTCATCAGAAGGTTTCACATTATGGTGGAAAAGGTGAAATTAAGGATTTTAAGAAAGGTGACAGATATAGGGATATTGCAATTAGGAGGAGTGTGAAGACTGCAATTAAGAGGTCACATGATATTTTAATGGATGCAGATCTTAAGGTATTTGAGCGACAGAGCAAAGGGCTTGTTTACATCGTATATGCAATGGATATCTCTGGTTCAATGAAAGGTAATAAGCTTGAGACTGCAAAGAAGGCAGGGATTGCTCTTGCATTTAAGGCTGTTGAGAATAAGGATAAAGTAGGGTTAATAGTCTTTGGAAGCGAGGTTAAGGACACTCTGATGCCTACTGATGATTTTGTAGGTTTGCTGCACGTTATGGCAATGCAGAGAGCTAGCGGTGAGACGAATATCATATCAGTTATTGATGAAGCTATAACAATGTTTCCTTCAGATGAAGTGACTAAGCATTTAATATTGTTAACTGATGCAATCCAAACAGTTGGAACTTCAGAAGAAACCTTGAAGTCAGTTTCCGAGGCAGTGTCAGCTGGTATCTCAATATCCTTGATAGGAATAAGTCTTGATAAGAAAGGCGAGGAACTTGCAAAAAAGATTGTAGAGTTAGGAGATGGTAGGTTGTATATAGTAAAGGATACAGATAATTTGGATAAGATTATACTTGAAGATTATTATGAAGTTATGTAGTTAGATGAGTCCTTGTAGTAAAGTTTATAAAATTGTTAAGTTTCTATTTTCAACATGAAGATCTTATGTTTTTCAGATATCCATGGAGACAAGGCTTTTATATCTAAACTGATTGATAAGCTTGTGGAGAGGGCTAACAAAGATGATATTTCTGCAGTTATCTCTGCAGGTGATTTTTCTGACTTTGGTAGTAATCTTAGTTTTGTTTTCAAGAAGCTTGGTAAGATAAAGAAGCCTGTATTTGTGATTCATGGTAATCATGAGATGCTTTCTGATATCAAGGAGGTTGAGAAGAAGTATAAAAATATTATAAATATCCATGGAAAATATAAAATCTTTGAAGGAGTCCTAATATTTGGTTGGGGAGGGGGAGGTTTTTCTGATGTTGATCCTAGTTTTGAAAAGTTTTCAAAAAAAATTGTAAAGGTTCTAAAGAAGCATGAGGATTCTGTATTAGTGACGCATGCACCTCCTAAAGATACAAAACTTGATAAAATTGGTAAAAGTCATGTTGGAAATAAATCAATTAAATCTTTCATTAAACTGTATCATCCTTCGTATGCTCTTTCAGGCCATATACATGAAGCTCATGGCGCTATTGAAAAGTTAGGAGAGACTGTAATGGTAAATCTTGGTCCAGTTGGAACAATTATTGAATTTTGAACAGATTTGCTAAGTGTATTATTTAGAATTTCATTACTCTATCTTCCTTATCTGCTTTTGACAAAAGAACTACCCTGCTTTCTTTTTTTTCATCGATTATCTTTAGTTCTGGATAGTGTTTAATGATTTCTTTTGCAAATTCTATAATCTCGTTGTGTCTTGGCATGTTTTCGATTGCAAGGCGTTCTCTTGAATAACCTACCCAGACATATGCTTTGCATTCTATATAGTCGGCATCGTGTTGTTTGAAAAGCTCAGCATATTTCTCAGGCTTTATCATGTTAATGCCTTTTACAAGCGTAAGACGTATAACTGATCTCTTAAAATTTTTTAAAAGCATAAGTGATTTATGTATGTTCTTCCAGTTTTCAATATCTAAAGGATTGCACGCTTTTTTGTATGTTTCTTCATCTGGTGCTGGGAGTGTAAGATACAACTGGGTTGGTTGGTGATTGATTATCCTTTTTAACATTTCAGGGTTTGTGCCGTTAGTCACCAGAAACGTTGTCATGCCTCTTGAATTGATTTCATCTATCAGTTCTGGGAGTTTTGGGTAGAAGGTTGGTTCTCCAGAAAGTGAAATCGCAAAATGTAATGGTTTTAGTGATTTAACAAAACGTTCTTCATCTTTTTCTTGGTTCCCTCCAAAGCCTTGGAGATATTTTACATGTTCCCTTATGCACCCATCAACTATATCTTTAGGTGAATCGATAGGTCCTTGCCAGTCTTTTTTGGTGAAATTGATATCCCGCCAACACCATAAACATCTTTGATTGCATACTGGGAGTGCAGGTGTCATCTGTACACACTGCCAGGTATTGATACCATAGAATTTGCACTTGTAACAAACATCTGTGCCACGAATTGATTTTTTTGTCCATTCACATACTTTGATAGCGCTGTGGTTGCCAACAACCCTATAACCCTGCTTTTCTAAATCTAATCGTTTTTCGTTAGTTATCATAAATTCTAAGAACCAGTTGTGTTTATTTAAAGATTTTGGAACTTGAATATTCAGTCTTCTAAGTTAGCTCCACATTCTTCGCAGGATTCGTCTCCATCATCAAGAATAGCGCCGCAGAATGGGCATTCTTGTCTTTCATCCATTAGTTACACCCCAAGTATTATTTGTTTATTCAACTATATAAAATTTGTGATTATTTATAAAGAAAGTGAGGTTATTTCAAGACTTCTCCTGTTTTAAGGTACCACATGTACATGTCAAGTTCTGCTTGTGACATATTTAGCTTGTCACATAGTCTTAGGAGGATTTTTTCAATGTTTAGGTATAGTTTTTTTGTTATTGTTTTTGGTTTTTCTTTTAATAGTTTATTTTCTACAAGCAGGTTAATTATGTGGCGATCTACAATTGCTAAGTTCTTGTAACCTATGTTCCTTAAGAAATGTGAAGCCTCCTTAAAACCTAAGCCTTTTATATTGGAGGCAAGCCATTCCCTTGCTTCAAATTCGCTTTTTGACTTAAGCTTTGATTTTATGTTAAGGTGCTCTCTTGCTTGGATTATGTATGAGGTCTTATTGTTGTGAAAGCGATGTTTATTCTTTATAATACAGGCCTTTACATCAGCTGCGCATCCTGAGCAGAATCCTTTTATCCCTAACTCTTTTTGGATAGCAATTGCTGTCTTTGCTTTTGAATTTGCAGTGAGGATACAGAAACAGAGTTCTGAAAACCATGCTTTGTTATTCTTAACTTTAAATGATTCGAATTCTTTTAGTCTTGAGTCTATTCTTTTCTTAATCTCAGTCTTTCTGAGAGCATTTATCTTTCTTATTAGGCTTTTCATGTTAGCTGTAAGTTTAGAGTATTACTTTTCGTAAAAGAAAAAAAAATTATTTGGACTTCCAAAGTCCGTGAAGATTGCAGAATTCCCTTGCTGTCACTGTCTCTGCTTGGATACAGAACTCTGCCTCAGCAGGATTGCCAGGTTCAAGAAACTTCCTGTAGCTTTTGTTGTCTGCTATCAGCTCAATCCATTCAATATGGTGAGATTCTTCCATTGGATGTGGAATTGAGCCAACTTTAACTTTGAATCCTGTTTCGATCTTTTCTATTATTGGAACATGTTTCTCGTTTCCTTCATCTTCTGTTTTTTCTGTTTGAAGTTCCATGGGCTGATTGCAGCAGACAAGTTGCCCTGCGCTTGCATGTATCATTTGTACTATGTTGCCGCAGACATTGCACTTGTAGACTTCATTCAGTTTTGTCATTTTAATCTCTCTTCTGACAATTTAAGATGGTCCTGCTCAACTTGGACAATTGCTCCGAAGATTTGCCTGACTCTATCGTTTTCAGATTCTTGGGCAGCTTGGCTGTAGAATTTAATAGCCCTGTCTTCCCTATCATGTGATTCTTGAAGGTTTTCCTTGTTTAATGTAGAGCATTCATCTGATTCTTTTGAGATATCAACCTTTTCGAGCTTAAGAATCTTTTTCCAGATTGAAGCGTGCTCAGCTTCTACCTTTGCAAGTGCCTTGAAAAGGTTTTTTATTTCTTCATCTTCTGCTTTTCTTGATGCACAGAAATAGAATTCTGCGTTCCCTATCTCTAGCTCTAGTGCTTTTTCTGCATTTGCCTTGTCCTTTTCATTCAGTTCAACATCAAATGTCTCGTTGTATTCGTTTGCTTCAACCAGGAACTTTTCGTATGCTCCGCAGTGCGGGCACCTGGTTGGTTTTTCTGCGCCGATGTATGGGTCGCCGCAGATCTTACATCTAAATAGTTTGACCATATAATCACCCCATGAGTGCATCATCACTGATTTTATATAAATTTTTGGATGTACTTTGTTTAAACAAGGGTTGTTTTATATGCTATGGGTTCTTTTTCGAAATATTTATAAAGGGTATTTTTAAAATGAGTTATAAATAGCATTGGATGATAACAAATACGTGCTTTTTAATCTAACATTATAAGGCATATCAAATAAAAAGGAGGGTTTTGATGAAAAAAAAAGGTGTAATTATATTTGTAATGTGTTTTCTGTTCAGCGCAGCAGGTGTTGGTGCGCTTTCTTTTAGTGTAAGTAAGACAGTGCTGGGTTCAGGATATCATTTAGGAGAAACAATTGAGTTTCGAATAAATATTACTAATACAGGTAGTGATAATATAACTCTGGTGCATATTAATGATACCTGGGATAATTCATACGTTCAATTTGCTGGTTCAAGTGTTCCTAATATAACTGGTGGCTCTAACTCCGCATATTGGGAGAATGTAACAAATACTTCTGGTGATTATATTATTGAGCCAAATGAGGTATTTAGCCTGTATGTTAATATGACTGCGATTAATATTAGTAGTGGCATTAACAATAGTGCTTTGATTAATGTTAGTAATGAGACTAACCACTTTAATCTATTGCTTGCTTCAGTTGTTTTTGATATTATAGATGATGAAGCTCCTTATTTCACAGGAGACATACCTCCATATTCTACTGGTGTTGAGTATGCAACTCAGTTCACTTTTATTGTGAATGCGACAGATGCAATTGCATTTGATACTTACTCAGTAAATGATACAAGTAACTTTGAAATTAATGATACTGGTTTTATCACAAATAAAACTTTATTGTCTCTTGGTGCTCATGTTGTGAACATAACAATTAATGATACAAGCGGTAATGAGAATTATACTATCTTGACAGTGACTGTTACAGATTCAACTGTACCTGTTGTAAGTTTGACAAATCCAACAGATGGCCAATCAATTACTAACACTAATGACACAACTTTTAGTGTAAGCGCAACAGATCCTGGAACTGTTGCAAACTGTACTTTATGGACTAACATGTCTGGGTCTTGGGCTTCAAATGGAACGAATAGTTCTTTAAGTGGTACAACTGCTACATGGAGTGTATATGGCTTAAGCAATGGTGCTTATCTTTGGAATGCTCATTGTTGTGATCCTAGTGGGAATTGTGCATGGAATGCTACTAACTTTACCTTTAGTGTTGCTTATTCTCCTCCAGTACCTGATAACACTGCACCAACTGTTAGTTTGACTTACCCTGATGATAGTTACTTTACTAATTCAGCTTCAGTCACACTTAATTGTAGTGCAACAGAGAATGTCAATCTGGCGAATGTTACTTTGTACCTTAACTTAGGCAGTTGGCATGCAAATGAGACTGATGGAAGTCCTACAAATGCTACTGATAGTACTTTTTCAAAGACTATGCCTGAGGGGACTTATATTTGGAACTGTAGGGCATGCGATAATAGCAGTAATTGTGCTTATGCAAGCGCTAATAAGACATTCACTTATGATGCTACTAAGCCTACTCTTAGCAGTGTCAGTTCTGGTGATCCCTCAGATACAGCAGCAACCATCACATGGACAACTGATGAATCAGCTAACTCTACTATGAATTATGGTACATCAACTGCTTTAGGGACTATTGCTACAGCGACTTCGTTTGTTACAAGTCATAGTGTTGCTTTGAGTTCGCTTTCAGCTGAGACAACTTATTATTATAATGTGACTAGCTGTGACCAAGCAGGAAATTGTAACACTACTGGTCCTAATAGCTTCACTACAGATGCTGCTTCAACTACTACATCTAGTACTAGTTCAAGTAGGAGTTCTGCACCTACAATCTTTCAAGGAAAATTAACAGCAGATGCTCCTCTTAAGTTTAGCATACTTGAGGGTGGTGCTTATGGCTTTAATCATAAAGGTTATTACCATAGACTGCAGTTGATGAAAATCATTGATAAGGTAGCTGAGTTTACAATCCAGAGTGATTCTCAAACTTTCAGAGTTGCTGAAGGTGAATCTGAGAAACTTGATATTGATGAAGATGATGTATATGACATTGATTTTTATGTAGTTGAGATACAAGGTCAAAGCGTTAGGGTTGAGATGAATGCTATTTCAGAAGAGATTGTAATTGATTTAGGTACTGACATTGAAGAGGTTGCTGAAGAAGAGGCAGAGATAATTCCTAGTGAAGATATTGAACCTTCAGAAGTCCCTTCTGTTACTGAAAAGGTCGAAGAAGTTGTAGAGAAGAAGACAAATACTGCAGCTATAATAATAGCAGTTTTAACTTTGATCATTGTGGTAGCAGTTGTGGTTATGTTAAAGAAACCTAAGAGTAACAAATAATTGTCTTTTTCTTTTTTAGTAATTCTTTTTCTTTTGTTTTTATTTTGAGCACTGGACACTGGACATACTCGGATAAGATATTTTAACTGGATTTGTTTGTTAATTTCGTATGATTCGTAGGTCATTTATATTCTTGGATAAAGTATCAGGTAAATCTGAGCAGAATATTTGGTATCATGGAGTTTTTGATTGGAAGTCCTTTATTGATTCTGGTAAGATAAAGGGTTTTTCTAATAAGCGTAAGAGATTTTATGATAGGAAATTAAAGGAGGCACAGAGCGCTTTATATAATTTCAATTCAAGTTATTTTGTAGGAAAGCTTCCCTCGACTGAGACATGGAGGTTGTATGAATTCTTTAAAAGTGAAGTTTTGTTCTTAGATATTGAGATTGCGAATAGGCAGGGAGATATAAATGTAATAGGTTTATTTGATGGATTAGATACTAATGTTATGGTGCATGGTTTTAATCTTGACCTTAGGCTACTTAAAAGGGAATTGAAAAAGTATAAGTTAATTGTTACTTTCAATGGTTCTGTTTTTGATATTCCAGTGATGAAAAGGTATTTTTCTGATATTATCCCTAAGATTCCTCATATTGATCTTAGATTTTTATCTGCTAAGCTTGGACTTAAGGGTAGTTTAAAAGATATTGAGCCAATAGTTGGGATAAAAAGACCGCGACACCTAAAAGGGAGTCCTGTTGATTTATGGAGAGCTTATCATGCTTCTGGAGATAAAGAATATTTGGATTTGTTAGTACAATATAATGAGGAGGATATTATGAATCTGAAGCCTTTGATGGAGTACTGTTATAAGAAGATGAAAGATGAATGTCTTGGAAAAGGTTAAGGTGCTTGCTGATGCGAGCAAGTTTGACAGCTGCGCTAGTTCTGCATCTAATCGTAAGGTTAAAACAAATGATAGAATAGGCAACGCTGCTGGTTGTGGTATATGTCATTCTTTTACTGAAGATGGTAGATGTATATCGCTCTATAAGACCCTTTTTTCAAATGCTTGTTCGCATGATTGTAAATACTGCCAGAATGCTTCTGGTTGTAATAAGAAGCCAGCATCCTTTAAGCCAGATGAGCTGGCTAAGACCTTTATGTCATTATATGTTAGGAATTATGTTGAAGGTCTTTTCCTTAGTTCTGCTGTTGTTAAGGATGCTGATTCTACAACAGAACAGATGATTGAAGCCATTAACTTGATTAGGAGCAAGTATAAGTTTCAGGGTTATATTCATTTTAAGGTTCTGCCTGGGACTTCTTATGAATTAATTAAGCAGGCTTCTGAGTTTGCTGATAGGATGTCTGTTAATCTTGAAGCTCCAAATAAGTCACGACTTTCTGAAATATCTAGTGTTAAGGATTTTAAGATTGATATATTGCGAAGGCAGGCTTGGTTAAAGAGGATGAAGATTCCTTCAGGACAGACTACCCAGCTTGTTGTTGGGGGTTCGGATGAGACTGACCTTGAGATACTGAGGATGATTGATTGGGAGTATAAGAATATAAAGCTTAAACGAGGGTATTATTCAGCTTTTATGCCTGTTGAGAACACTCCTCTTGCTGGTAAGAAGAAACAACCCTTATTAAGAGAGCACAGGTTGTATAATATAGATTTTATGATGAGGAAGTATTACATTAAGCTTAATGAATTTAAGGATATAATGGATGATGGCATGCTGCCAAAAGAAGATCCTAAGATTGCTCTTGCAAGAAGGTATTTTGATGGTCCTGTTGATGTAAACGAAGCAGGCTGGGATGATTTGATTAGGGTACCTGGCATTGGTCCAAGGAATGCCAAGAGGATATTGGAGTTACAGGAGTCTGGTTCTATAATATCTAAGAAGCATCTTCATAATATGGGTGTTGTCTTGAAAAGAGCAATACCTTTCATAAAGATTGATGGATATCATCAAAAGATGTTAGGTGAGTTTGTATCATGAATTGTGTGATGGAGAATTTTGAGCTTGCATCAAGGCATGCTAAGTTTACAGAGAAGTTATGGGAAGCTGTTTGTGAGCAGGATGAAGCCCTTGTACTTAACAAAGCGACTAAAGAGTCTAATAGCTTATATTCTTTACATAGGCAGGTTGCTAATGATTATCAGAGGTGCAGAGCTTTTTCTAGGCTGAAGATTTCAAAGCATGGTATTATTTATGGGA
The DNA here is from genome assembly GCA_019323515.1 of Candidatus Woesearchaeota archaeon. GTDB lineage: Archaea > Nanobdellota > Nanobdellia > Woesearchaeales > JAHWHD01 > JAHWHG01. The sequence goes on along the minus strand of JAHWHG010000007.1, from coordinate 192,359 downwards.
GGATTGATCCTGAGCATGAGATAGAAGATATGGTTGCTGATTGGTTTTTATCAAGGTTTCCTCTGTTTGTGATTCTCTTGGAAAGCAGAAGGGGGACTTTTATTAATTCGCATGAGTCTGGTTTTGTTAAGACTAAAGAAAGGATGATGAAGGTTGTCAGGATGATGGAGAAGACTTTGCCTGAGAACAACATGTTGAAGGATTTGATTGAATTTGATGAACTGTCCTGGGAGAATCTTTACGATGCTAACTTTATCAAGCAGAGGAAGAATGTTAGGCTTTTTCTGAAGAACATACCTAAGAAATACCATAATAATGAAGGTTTGGCTATGGAGAGGAGGAAGTTTATGAAGTGTAGGAGGTTGGATGAGTTTATTTAGGCTTTGTTCCCCAGTCAAAACTTTTTATAAGGTCTTGGTATTCTTTATCGAATCTTTGTTGTTCTTCCTTTGTCATATATCTCTGACATCTAAGGACGTTTCGTGGGTCAAACCTTGGTTTTTTTCCTGGGCGTACAGCGTTCCATCTAATCATAATAGGAAATTCTCCGATAACAATATATTGCTCAACTGTCTTGCCGTCTCCATCATAGTCATAGTATCTTCTGCTAAATACATTAGCGCTACTGGAAATTGGTGAATACCTTATCTCTATGCATCTTGCTTGATTCTTTCTTTCAATGTTGCTTCTGATCTTGTTCTCTATCCAAGTGTCGCTTGGCCTTTCTCCACATGCAGAGCATGTTAATGCCAATGCTGCTAGTATTGATGTTAGTTTTTTCATTGTAATTTTGGTGAATTCTTAAATTATATAAAGATTAACTCTCCTTCATAAGGAGAGTTTTTAGTAAGTTTTATAAAGTCCTATTCCCTTTAAAGTTATATGAAGGAATCCGATGTGAAAACACTAGAATCTGCAGGGTTATCTAATGCGCAGTCTATAATCTATTTAACACTGATAGAAGTAGGTATAACAAAGGTCGGAGTCATCATTGAGCAAACGAACTTACAGTCTTCTGTTGTCCATAATAACTTAAATAAGTTAATTGAGAAAGGTTTGGTTAGTTTTGTCATGGTCGGGAAAATTAAACATTATCAGGCAGCTGAACCAGAAGTTTTTTTAAATTTTTTAGAGGATCAAAAGAAACAGATTGATGAAAGGAAGAAAGAAATTAATAAATTACTCCCAAAACTGAAACTTCAAAAGGAATTAGCTAAACAAAAGACTGATGTACAAGTTTTTCGTGGAAGGAAAGGTTTTCAGACTGCTTATCTTGAGGAGTATGAAAAATTGAGTAAAGGTCAGACTGCACAATTTATTGGTCTGCCCTCAGAGTTTCAGGAGGATAAATCTGTTCATGATTTTTATCTTAAAATCAATAATCTTGTTGAAGAGAAAAAGTGTCATCTCCAAGGTTTAGGTTCATCTGGAGTGAGGAAAATCTGGAAATCTTTCTATTCTAACCAAAAAACTTATTCTTTAAGATATCTAGATGAAGAATTCCCTTGGGGGATGATGATATTTAAAGATACTATCTTGCTTGCTTTGTGGGGGGATGATCCAATAATAATTAAGATTAAGAATCTTAGATTTAGAGATAGAGCACTTAAATATTTTAATACTAAATGGAAAAGTGCAAAGAAATGAAAAACGTCGCAATAATCTTCAAAAAGCTAGAGGAACGTTATCCTATTACTAAGTTCAAAGAGCATGGTGATTCTAATCCATTCCAGGTTTTGATATCCTGTATATTGTCACTTCGTACTAAGGATGAGGTTACTTATGTTGCATCAAGAAGGTTGTTTAAAGTAGCGGGGACTCCTAAGGAATTGATGAATCTGGATTTAGGTATGATACGGAAGCTTATCTATCCTGTTGGGTTTTATAAGACTAAAGCTGAGCGGATAAAAGATATTGCTAGAGTAATCCATGAGGATTATAAGGATAAGGTTCCAGATACAATTGATGAACTTCTGAAGCTGAAAGGTGTTGGAAGAAAGACTGCTAATATTGTGGTAACTTATGGGCATGATAAGGAGGGATTGGCTATTGATACACATGCGCATAGGATTCCTAATAGGATAGGTTGGATAGAGACAAAGAATCCTGAAGAAACTGAGATGGTGCTTAGGAAGAATTTGCCAAGAAAGTATTGGATGATGTTCAATGAGTTGATGGTAAGGCATGGGAAGGCTACCTGCAGGCCGATTTCTCCTATTTGTAGCAAGTGTCCAATATGTAAGTGGTGCAAGAAAGTAGGTGTCGAGATAAGCAGGTAGTTTTAGTCTTATTTTTGGTGCTGGTTTTATGTGTTGAAGTTCTACGAAACCTTTATAAAGCATTCTTAGGTATTATACACTGGACACAGGACAACTCCAGATTATGTTTATAAGTTTAGTTCTAATTGAGGTGTTTAGATAGTTAGAACTGTGTGGTTTTGACATGATAAGCTACAAAAAAAAGCCAAATACTGAAGAACAATTGAATAATGTCCTTAATCCTTTTGTTAAGGATTGGTTTTTCAGTAGGTTCAAGTCTTTTTCATTGCCACAGCTTTTTGGAGTTATGGAAATCCATTCAAGGAATAATATTTTGGTCTCAGCTCCAACTGGTGCTACAAAGACTTTGACAGGTTTTCTTTCAATATTGAATGAACTGGTTGATTCAGCGCAGAAAGGTATACTTGAGGATAAAACCTATTGTGTTTATATTTCACCTTTAAAGGCACTGTCTAATGATATTTACAAGAATCTTGTTGAGCCTTTGGCTGAGATTGAAAAGATTAATGGTAAGGAACTTGGAATAAGGATTGGTGTTAGGACAGGTGACACTACACAAACTGAACGTTCCAAGATGACTAAGAACCCTCCACATATACTTATCACTACACCTGAGTCTTTGGCAATTCTTCTTTGCAGTCCTAAGTTCAGGTTGCATCTTTCAAGAGTTGACTGGTGTATAATTGATGAAATCCATGCACTTGCTGAGAATAAGAGAGGGGTTCATCTATCGTTATCAATGGAAAGCTTACAAAGATTATCACCTGGACTTTGCAGGGTTGGGTTATCAGCTACAGTCTCTCCATTGGAAGAGGTTGCTAAGTTTTTGGTAGGTAATGATAGGTCCTGTAAAATAGTTGATGTACAGTTTATCAAAAACTTGGATTTAAGGGTAGTGAGTCCTGTTGATGATTTGATAAACACTGATTATGAGACATTGAGTAGGAAGACTTATGAGTTGATTGATGATCTTATACATAAACATAAAACTACTTTGATATTTACAAATACTCGTTCTGGAACAGAGAGGGTTGTACATCATCTTAAGTCTAAATTCCCAAAGAAATATTATGAGATTGATGAAGGGCCTCCTGAGAAGGTTTCAACTCTTATAGGAGCGCACCATGGTTCATTGTCAAAAAGGCATAGGCTTAAGATTGAGGAATCCCTGAGAAAGGGAGAACTTAAGGCAGTTGTGTGCAGTACTTCTCTTGAGTTAGGCATTGATATTGGTTATATTGACCTTGTTATCTGTTTAGGTTCGCCTAAAAGTGTTGCTAGGTTTTTGCAAAGAGCAGGTAGAGCAGGTCACAGGCTTCACCAGACAGTAAAAGGAAGAATAATTGTGATGGACAGGGATGATTTGGTTGAATGTTCTGTACTTCTAAAGAATGCAATTGAGAAAAAGATTGACAGATTGCATATACCTACTAATTGCTTAGATGTACTTGCACAGCAGATATTTGGTATAGCAATAAATGGCGTAATTGAGAAAAAGGAACTTTTTACGCTTGTGAAAGGGAGTTATTGTTATAAGTACTTGAGTCGAGCTGATTTTAATGAGGTAATTGATTATCTTGCAGGTGAGTTTTCAAAGTTAGAGGATAGGAACATCTACGCTAAGATTTGGCAGGAAGATGGTAAGATAGGTCGGAGAGGTAAGCTTGCACGAGTTCTTTACATGACTAATATTGGTACTATTCCTGACCAGCATGGTGTTGCAGTTAAGATTGGTGTGCAGACTATTGGTACAATTGACGAAGGGTTTCTTGAGAGATTGAAGAAGGGTGATATATTTGTACTTGGTGGGGATACTTATCAATTCAATTATGCAAGAGGTATGGTTGCACAGGTGAACTCTGCTACTGGTAAGAAGCCAACAGTTCCATCATGGTTTTCAGAGATGTTACCCTTGTCGTTTGATTTGGGTGTAGAGATTTCTAAATTTAAATACCTTATGCAGGATAAGTTTAACCATAATGTTCCTAAGCAGGAAGTTTTGAAGTTTATCCATGATTTCCTTTATGTTGATAATAAAGCAGCTGAGGCTATTTACAATTATATGCGAGAGCAGTATGACTATCTTGGAATACCTAACCTTAAATGGTTGGTTGTTGAGAAGTATAATGACAATCAGAGGACTTATAATATATTTCATACTAATTTAGGTAGAAGGGTTAATGATGCTTTGTCAAGGGCTGTTGCTTTTGCAATCTCAAGGACACAGCATAGGGATGTTGAGATTGGGATAAGTGATAATGGGTTTTATGTAGGTAGTGATAAGTCTGTTAATGTTTTGAAGGCTTTTGAGCTTCTTAAGTCTAAGGATTTTAGAAAGGTGCTTGAGAGGGCTTTAGATGGTTCTGAAGTTTTGAAGAGAAGGTTTAGGCATTGTGCAGGAAGGGCTTTGATGATACTCAGAAGTTATAAAGGTAGAAAGAAAAGAGTGGGAAGGCAGCAGGTGAGTTCTATGATACTTTTGAATGCTGTCAAAAGGATTTCTGAAGATTTCTGTATACTTAAAGAGGCTAAGAGGGAGGTGTTAGAGGATTTAATGGATATTTCCAATGCTGTTAAAGTCCTTAAATGGGTAGAGAACAAGGATCTTAAGTTAAAAGAGTTTAATGTTAAAGTGCCTAGTCCATTTGCCTTTAATCTTATTATACAGGGTTATTCTGATGTCTTGAGAGCAGATGATAAGCTTGAGTTCTTGAAAAGAATGCATAGTATGGTGAGGGCTAAGATTGAGTTAGATAAAGGAAGAAAAAAGTAAGAACAGGAAAAATATAACTATCTCTTAATCAGACTAACTTCTTCAACAATCACATAAAGCATTGCACCAGCAGCAAATGACATCATAAATGCATGTATCTTTGGTGAATATTTAAGCAGGAATATGAATGTAAAGACAGCGCCGATGATGTATAATAATTGTGTAATAACCACTGCTAAGAATCCTTGCTTTAGCTTGTTCTTCATCATATATGGGAGAGTGACAATGATTCCTTCTGGAATATTATGCAAAGCCATAAGAATCGCGGTTGCTATCCCAATATTTTTATTGAATAAGTAGCTTGAGGCAAATGCAATGCCCTCTGGCAGTTCGTGTAAGCACATTGCTATAAACACAAGTAAGCTAATCCTAGACAGTTTGTCCGAATGCTTGTGGGGTATGAACCAGCTTAAGAGAGTAAGCGCTCCTAATCCGGCAATCACTCCAAGGTATGACATTGGTTCTGTTGTAATTCCAAAATATATCAATTCTATAGATATTATTGTCATTAGAAGGGTTTCGATTATGATAAGAATGTTTTGTCTTTTTTTGAACTTCCGATGACAGATTGAGCCAATGAAGCTTCCAATTACTTGAAAAAACGCAGTAACTAACAATATGGCATAAAAGATTTTGTTCATTTTTGTTATATTTAATATCTCTTAATTTATAAATATTTTTGTTTATAAGTTAATTTTATAAAGAACTTAATTTAATTTTATGTTATGGGATTGAATAGTGAGCTTGAAATTATTGACTTGTGTCTTTACTTTAGAAAGCAAAGGATTTTGGTTGTATCTGATATCCATATGGGATATGAAGAAGCTTTGAATAAGCAAGGTGTTCTTGTTCCTAGGTTTCAGTTTGTTGAGACTGTTAAGCGTCTTGAGAATGTGCTTAAGGCTGTTAAGATAGACACTATTGTTATAAATGGAGATCTAAAGCATGAGTTTGGTACAATATCTGAGACAGAATGGAGGCATACTCTAAGGATTTTAGACTTGATGTTTAAGTATGCGAAGAAGATTGTACTGCTTAAAGGTAATCATGATACAATACTTAAGCCCATTGCTGCAAAAAGGAATCTTGAGGTAAGGGATTATTATGTTGTAGATGATTATTATATCTGCCATGGTCATGTTTTGCCTGATGAGAGTAATGATAAAGTGTTTAAGAAAGCAAAGTATATTATAATTGGGCATGAGCATCCAGCTGTAACACTGTCAGAGTCAGGAAGGTTTGAGACTTATAAATGTTTTTTGATTGGTAATTGGAAAAGAAAAAAGCTGATAGTAATGCCATCTTTTAATCTTGTAACTGAAGGTACTGATATTCTTAAGGAAGAGATACTAAGTCCCTTTCTAAAGCAAAAACTTAGTAACTTCGAGGTTTATATTGTTTCTGATAAGGTGTATTTTTTTGGTAAACTAAAGAATCTCAAATCAGCAGATTGATTTTACATAATCATCAATCAATTTTCATTAATCAATTGCTTTTACCTTGATTGAAAGATATGGGAATTTTCTTTCAAGATGCTCTTTGTAATACTCTAGTTCGCTTCGCTTTGGAGGTTTAACTTTTTCAAGAGATTTATCAATCATCTTTCCTTCTTCAGGTCTGAACTGTTGCAGTGACCATGTGCAGATTAAGCCTTGAATCTCTTTACCTATTAATTCAAGATGTTCTTTTGTATGTACTAATGTAGGTACTACAGTTGTCCTTATCTCAATCTCTAGCTTATTTGTATTCTTCTTTAGAATCTCTACAGTCTCTTTTATGTTGTCTATAACTTCTTCGGTTGTCTTGAAGAATGTTTTTGATTTTGTGACATTTTCAAATAGGATTGGTTCAAATGGTGCCTTGAGGTCAAGGCCAATAAAGTCAATAAGTCTTTCATTAATTAGGTGCCTTACAACTCCTGGTCTTGTTCCGTTAGTTTCTATTCCTACTTTTAGTTCCATACTTTTTGTGAATTTTGCCAATTCTTTCAATGCTTGAAGTTGGAGGCAGCATTCTCCTCCTGAGAATAATACTGCATCTATAAATCCCAAACTTTTTTTAATCTCTTCTTTAAGTTCTTTAATAGGCTTTTTGAACTCTTGCTTAAACTCAACTAACTTGGAGTTATAGCAATAACTGCACTTGAAGTCGCAGCCTGCAAAAAATATAACTAGCGATATATTGCCAGGCCAGTCAACTGTTGACATTGGGACAGTGCCTGCTATATATGCTTCCATCTTAATATCCCAGAGAGATATCTATATTCTGAGAAAACTGGGTCCAGAGAGTTTTCATCCCTCTCTGTTTTCTTCAATAGCTTGGATAAGTTCTTCTTTTGTTGGTGGGTCAGACCTGAATAAGATATTATCATTTAGCAGAATCGTAGGTGTAGATGCAATCTGTAGCTGAAGTGCTTCAAACATGTTTTCTTCAATATCTTTAACCTCATATTCCATACCTTTTTCTTTTGCAATCTCCTCGCAAAGTTCTTTTGCTGCAGGACATTTTGGGCAGTTTTTTCCAGTAAATACAGTTAGTTTCATTTTTATTTACCTCCGTTATGTTATTTTTATGTTAATCTATATTATTACATCAACTGAGCTTTAAGGATTTCAGACCTTAATGCTTCTTCATTAGGAATGTTGCCATGAAACCTTGTCAAACCATTGATACAGATGCTTGGGCTTTTAATAATATGGTATGTTAATGCAGTAATCTCTTCCTCTTCAATGTCCAAGACATTAATTCTAATGTTTTCCATTTCAGCGGTTACTTTCTCAACAATCATTTTTGCATTTTTACTTTTTTCTTCATTTTTTTTAACAAATATATCAATTTTTATCTCTTTCATTGTCTATCACCTACACTATATCTTTTCCTGTTAATAAATTCAGTAGCTTTGCCCTTGTTCCATGATTTTACTGGCGTATAATAGCCTGTTACCCTCGAGTACCATTGTAAATCATCACCCACTGCACCGCAACTTGGACATTTTTCAAGTATGTTGCCAAAAGTTTGTTTGCATTTATTACAAGAGGTTATGTCTTTGGTGTATGCAAAGTATGCTGTAAGAGTGTTTTTGCATATCTTGTTTGTTAGGTTTAGAAGAGCTTCTGGGTCTGGATTCTTTTCCCCAAGGAATATGTGGTTAATTACACCACCCTTAACAAGAGGGTGGAATGAGCTGTCAATCTTTATCCTATTAAATAATGGTAAATTTGCGGAATAATTAACTTGGCATGAATTCGTATAATATATTGTGCCGGATTTAGTATCTCCTTGTACGATCGCCTTGTCTTTATACCTTTTAGTGTCAATCTCCGCCAGCTTATATGAACAACCTTCAGCAGGTGTCTGTACCATGCCCCATCTTTGTTCTGTTTTTTCTTGCTTTTCTTTGACCTTGTCAGCCATCTCTTTTATAATCTTCAGTCCGAGCTTCCAAGCGCTGTCGCTTTCGTGAAGTTCTTCTCCTGTCAGTGATTTAACCATCTCATTAAGCCCTATAAATCCTACAGAATTGGTTGATGATTTAATCTTAAAATATGGTTTCTTGTTACATTCCATTGTTAGGAAAGGTGCTGCATTGTTATCTAATATTTTTTTTATTACATCTCTTTTCACATTGAATATCTTTTCAGCGGTGTCAAGGCGCTGGTCAATAATGTCAAAGACTTGGCTTTCGTCTTTTGCATTATATGCTATGTTTGGTAGGTTAATTGTTATAACTTGTATACTTCCACTTCTTACGGTTCCTTCTTTGATGTCTTCCCAGAAGTCTTGGTCAGGTGCAAGGAAATAGCGACAGCATTGACTTTGGAGAGCGTCTGGCATATAAGGAGCTGCCATGTTTAGGAAGTATGGACTTCCGAACTTAGCTACAAGTTTGTGTACATCCAGGAGTAGAGGTTCTACTTCTTTATCCTTTAAAGTATCCTTTCTTATCTTATACTCGGGTTTAGGGAAATGAAACGGTTTGCCATTATGATCACCATTCATCATTACTTCTGTAAAAGCTCTTGCGATTGTTCTTGCTTCTTCAATGTAGTTCTCATAATTCTCATTTTCAGTTACTCTTCCACCTGGAAGGACAACCGGCACGTCTTTTAAGTATCTTGGGCAGTTAAGTTCGAGTGATGCTGATGTGAATGCTGTCTCACCATCGCGTATAAATATCTGGTCTAAAGTGTATACAAATGCTTCAACTGCCTGTTTAACTTGGTAATAATTAAGTCCCCTTGCATAAGGTGCAAGGTAAAGATTAAGACTGTCGAAGCCTTGGCCACCTGAAAAGTATGTCTGAGCATTAAGTAAGACTCTTGCAGCATGCTGCATTGCAACTTGTAGACTTTTTGCAGGTCCAGAAACTCCTGCATAAATGCCTATCCCGTCTGGTTTTACCCCGTTTTTAAGAAAGAATCTCATATCGTGCGAAAAACAGAAAGGTCTTGTTGGGAAGAACGCCCTATCATGTATGTATATCTCTCCATTAAGGTGTGCCCTGCTTGCTGATGCAGGCAGAAGGTATAGTAAGGTGTACTGTTCAGAGATTGAATCTCCAAATTGTTTGTGCATAAATTGCGGATTATAGTTTACATTTGCATTTTCTTTATCATACTGCAAGATAGTATTTTTAATGTCATATACTGGCATACCTAACCTTGAATATTCTTTGTGTGATTTCCTTAGGCCGGATTTCAAGAGTTGAGTACATACAATTTCTCTTACTAAATTAGGTGTTATACTCTCTAGTTTCTTTAACTCCTGGAATGCTTGTTCTGCAATAATCTTTGCTTTGTCTTCTTCTATAGATGTCTCTTTTAGAAGAGACTTTACTATCTTATCAGGGCTACTTTCTTCCAGGTCTTTAAAAGGGACATCAATCTTCATAGACCATACCTTTTTCTTTCTAGGAATTCCTTGAACTTACCTTTATTCCAGCTTTTTACATTTGTATAATAGCCAGTTATTCTTGAAAAGCATTCAATCTTGTCTTCTTCTCCACAGCTAGGACATTTTTGGTGTATGCCACCAAACGTATTACTACAACTGTTACAGTAAGTGATATCTTTTGTATAAGCATAATAGGCTGTTAGAGTTTTAGAGCAAATCTTTTTTGTCAAATTTAATAGGGCTTCTGGGTCAGGGTTCTTTTCTCCGAGGAATACATGTGATATCACTCCACCTTTTACAAGTGGATGGAATGAACTATCAATCTTGAGTCTTTTGAAAAGGTCTATGTCAGCTGAGTACCTTGGCTGACTACTATTTGTATAGAAAATATCGCCAGTTTCTTTATTCCCTTGTACAATCGCTTTATCTTTGTAGTTCTTTGAATCAAGTTCAGCAAACTTCCAGCTTACGGATTCTGCTGGTGTTTGCACCATACCCCATCGTTGTCCGGTTTTTTCCTGCATTTCCATAACTAAATCTGACATGTACTTGATTATCTTTAAGCCTAACTTCCATCCATTGTCGCTTTCGTGAAGTTCTTCTCCAATTAATGACTTCACCATCTCGTTTAATCCTATAAACCCGACAGAGTTTGTTGATTCGTTAATCTTGAAGTAAGGTTTTCCATTACAATCCATTGTAAGGAAAGGTGCAGCTCCTGAGTCCATTACCTTTTTGATGCATTCTCTTTTGATATCAAATATGCCCCTCATGAGGTTAATCCTTTCCTGGATTAGTGGGTAAATCTCGGATTCATCTTTTACGTTATAGGCTATATTTGGAAGGTTTAATGTAACAGTCTGGATACTGCCGCTCCTAACAGTACCTTCCTTTATCTCTTCCCAGAAATCCTGGTCAGGTGCAAGGAAGTAGCGGCAGCATTGGCTTTGGAGAGCATCTGGCATATAAGGAGCTGCCATGTTTAGGAAGTATGGACTTCCGAACTTAGCTACAAGTTTATGAATATCTAAGAGTAGAGGCTCTACTTCTTTATCCTTTAAAGTATCCTTTCTTATCTTATATTCGGGTTTAGGGAAGTGGAATGGTCTACCAAAGTGGTCTCCACGCATAAGAAGTTTTGTGAACACGTCTGCAATTCTTCTTGCTTCATCTAAATAATTTTCGTAGTTCTCATTTTCACTGACTTTACCTCCAGGAAGCACTACTGGGACGTCTTTGAGGTAACCTGGCATGTTGAGTTCGAGTGATGCTGATGTAAAGGGAAGTTGGCCGCCTTTGACAACGTTTAATGTTGCTAGCTGGAAGATAAAGCCTTGAACTGCGTGTTCAATAGCATGGTTGCTAAGTCCACGCGCGTAGGGAGCTAAGTAAAGGTTAAGGCTATCAAAACCTTGGCCTCCTGAAAAGTAGTTTGAGGCTATTATCATTGTCCTTGCTGCGTGTCTAAGGGCTACTGAGAGACTTTTAGCAGGTCCTGAAGATGCTGTGTGGTTCCCTGAACCGTCTGTCTTAAGTCCGTTCTTTAGGAAGAACCTTATATCATGTGAAAAGCAGAACGGTCTTGTTGCAAAGAAGTCGAAGTCATGGATGTAAATCTCGCCATTTATATGGCTATCTGCTATCTTTTTTGGAAGTAAGTGGAATAGTGCATATTGTCTTGCAATAGGCTGTGCTAAATTAAATTGGATTGTTTGAGGGTTATATGTTGTGTTTGCATTGTTCTTGTCATATTCAAACATTATTTTCTTAACCTCGTGCACTGGCAGGCCAAGACGTACAAACTCTGAATGTTCTTTTTCAAGCCCTTGCTCTCTTAGTTTCATACAAACTATTTCTCTAATCAAACTTGTCTTGAGGATTCCGTTTATACCCTCTAATTCCTTAAAACTTTTTTCTGCAATCTGTTCAGCATTTTCTTTTGTTATTGAAGTCTCTTTAAGTAAAGCTTGTTTTATTTTTTCCTTGGATAAAGAACCTGTCTCTCCATTTGAAGTAATTATCTTCTTCTCCATCTTTTATCCTTGTATCTTTTTATTGTTTGTTTAACGTCTTATTTTAACATGTTATTTCCGTATCTATATCTATCAAGGAATTCTTGTTTCTTTCCTTTGTTCCAGCCTGATACCCTTTGATAGTAGCCAGTCACTCTACTGTAGCATTCCACTTCGTTAGAACCGCAGTTAGGGCATGTATCTTGTATGCCTCCCATAGTCTTATGGCATTTAATGCAATAACTTATGTCCTTTGTGTAGGCATAATATGCAGTGAGTGTTTTTTCACATATCTTCTTTGTCAACTTGAGAAGTGCACTTGGATCAGGGTTAGATTCTCCTAACCATAGATGTGATATTGCGCCGCCATCGAGCAAAGGGTGGAATGATGCATCAATCTGTAATCTCTTGAAAAGATTGATTGGAGCTGAGTAGTTTGGATGTGACGAGTTCATGTAATAAACAGAACCATCTTTGACATTGCCCTGTACAACTGCCTTGTCTTTGAAATCACGCATATCAATCTTTGCGAGCCTATGGGGTGCACTTTCTCCAGGTGTTTGTACAACTCCGTATCGTAATCCGTATCCCTCATCAGGGTTTTCGTTAAGGAGTTTAGAATAATCAGACATATTTTTGATTACTTTTAATCCGAACTTCCATGCACTTTCGCTTTCATGAAGTTCTTCTCCAGTTAATGATTTTACCATTTCGTTTAATCCTACAAAACCAAAATTGTGTAAGCAGTGATTAATTGGATAAAGGTATTCTCCGTAGCAATCCTGCGCAAGGAAAGGAAGAATCTTTTGATCAAGTCTTTGCCTTATTATATCATTTTTAATCTTGAATATTTCTTTTGATTGCTCCATCCTTTTTTGAATAAGTTCCAATGCAGCAGTCTCATCTTTTGCTTCGTAAGCAACTCTTGGAAGGTTCAATGAAACGTACTGTATGCAGCTTGATCTTGTAGAACCTCTTTCAATGTCTATCCATTCGTCAGCAGTTGGCGTGAGAAAAAATCTACAACATTGACTTTGGCATATGTCCGGCATGTATGGTGCGTTTAGGTTAAGGAAATAAGGGCTGCCAAATTTTGAAGCTAGTTGATGCACCTTCATGAAGAGTTCTTCATGCTTGCCCTTTAGCAAAGGTTTCCTAACCTTGAATTCAGGTTTTGGCCATGAAAACATCTTTCCATTGTAGTCTCCTCCTAGGAATACATCAGTTAGTGCTTCTGTGAATGTCAGGGCTTCCTCAGTGTAATCTGCATATGTTTCTTTTTCACTAACCTTTCCTCCAGGAAGCACTGCTGGTAATTCGGAAATCCATTTGGGAGGGTCGAATTCTAATGATATTGAAGAAAAGACTGCTTGACCGCCTCTGCTTACAAGCATCATATTCATTTCATAAATGAATTGCTGTGCTAGTTGATACATCTCATTGTATGATTTTCCTTTTAAAAAAGGTGACATCCATATATTAAAGAAGTCAAGGCCTTGACCACCTGCACAGTTAGTTTGGCCAGCTCCGACAATCTTCGCAGCATGGTTTAAAGCAACATCTGCACGTTTTGCTGGGCCTGCAGTTGAGGTTTGGTTGCCAAAGCCATCTACTTTAAGCCCGTTTTTGAAGAAGAATCTAAGGTCAGATGCAAAGCAAAATGGTCTTGTAGAGAAATAGCTTAGGTCATGAATGTATAATTCTCCTTTGAGGTGTGTGTAAGCAAGTTCAGGAGGAAGTATTTTTGTGAGTGCGTATTTCTTAGATACATTGTCAGCAATCAGTTTATGTATTGCTTCAGCATGATACCCTAAATTTGCATTCTCATGTAAGTTTTGGTTGATTGTCCTATGTATATCATAGACAGGCATGCCGAGTCTCGAATAATCTCTCTTATAGTCATAGAGTTTTCTTTTTGTAAGGATATAATTTACAAGTTCCCTTATGAGTGGCCCTGTTATATGCTCAACTTTATTCTCAATAAGTAGATGTTCCACTTCGTCTGAGATTTCTCTTGCTAGTTTTTCCTCCATATTTGTCTCTTTAATAAGTGATTCAACAATTCTTTGCTTGATAAATGGTTGAAACACATGGTTGAATGGAGGTTCTCCTCCAACGACCCAGACGTTTTTTCTTTTATATTTGAATCCATAGCTGTATTGCTCATCAATCTTATCAAGTTCTTCAATGACCCATTTCCTAATCTCAGAGGTTGGAATAAGGTTATACGCCTGTTTAGCAATCTTGTCAACTACTTCAGAGATATGTTTGTTTGGAATCCCTGTTCTTTCTAAAGCGTAACTCAGTTTTTGTTTTGAGAATGATTCAGTTCTTTCATCTGCTTTTTTAACTAGAATCTCCATCATTATCACCACTTTTTTTCGTTTGTTTTATCTTTTTTATTTCTTCAGCAAATGCGTCTAGGTCATCAAATGATTTATACACTGAAGCAAATCTTATATAGGCTACAGGGTCTATCCTTTTGAGCCTGTTCATGATAAGCTTCCCAATATATCTGCTTTCAACCTCTAGATTTTCCTTGCCTTTGAGTTTCATCTCAATTTCATTGATTATTTTATCTACCTGTTCAGCACTTATTGGTCTTTTTTGCAGTGCTTTTGTCAGGCCTTGCTTTAGTTTGTCCCTATCAAAAGCCTCTCTTCTGCTGTCTTTTTTGACAACAACAAGGTCAGCCATCTCAATCCTTTCATACGTAGTAAAACGGCGCTCGCACTTTAGACATTCCCTTCTTCTTCTTGTGACTTCAAAGTCACTTGTAGGTCTTTTGTCTACAACCTTGGTTTCATTTGATAAGCAGTAAGGACATTTCATTTTTCAGTGATAACAACCTGTTGTGTGTTTTTTTGTCAAAACCACAACATATTGTGTATTTTTTGCAGGTTTTACATTTAAATATTTTTGTATTCTAAAGTCTATAAGTCTTTTTGTTTTGTTCTTTTTTGAATATGAAATTAATCGTTTTGATGTTTTTGTTAAGTGATAAAACTAGAAGATTCTTTAGCTTAAATCTGTGATGTTATTGTTTTCAAAGAAAATCTAGGATATTTGAGGGCAATTCTGCAATCTTTACGCCTGCTTGTTGAAGCGCTTTGATTTTCGAGGTAGCAGTTCCTGCGTCTCTTGTGATAATTGCACCTGCATGGCCCATTTTTTTTCCAAGAGGTGCTGTTTTTCCAGCAATGTATGCTATTACTGGCTTGGTTATATCGTTCTTGATGAACTTAGCTGCTTGTTCCTCAAGGTTTCCCCCAATCTCTCCAATTAGAATTATCTTTTCTGTTCCTTGATCTTGTTCAAACCTCTTCAAAGCTTCGACAAAGTCAAAGCCAATCACAGAGTCGCCTCCTATGCCTATCACTGAGGATTGACCAATGTTATTGCTTGAGAGCAGATGTACAATCTCATAAGTGAGTGTTCCTGAGCGTGATACTATTCCTATCTTTCCTTTTTTGAATATCTGATTTGGCATGATTCCAAGTTTTGATTCTTCAGGAGAGATTATGCCTGGGCAGTTTGGTCCTATTACAATTAGGTCTTTATGTTTTGCTTCTTTAATTATTTCAAGAGTATCATGAATTGGGATTCCTTCTGTGATAAGGATAATGTTAAGATTATTTTCTAGGGCTTCAATCGCTGCTTGTTTCGCAAATCTTACAGGAACAAATATTATTGAGAACTTTATTGGATTTTTGTTATTAGTGTTGTGTTGTACTAATGCCTCCTTTACTGTATTGTACACAGGAATCCCATCTATAGTCTGTCCTTGCTTGCCGGGTGTGACTCCTGCAACTATCTTAGTTCCATAGTTTAACATCTGTTTTGTATGAAAACTCCCTTGTTTTCCTGTGATTCCTTGAACAATCACTTTTGTGTTTTTGTCTATAAGGATTGACATAATTGTTAGAAAAAAGGTTCTTGTTTAATAAGCTTTATGAATATCTCCTTTAATACTGTCTTCTTGAAGTTTCTGATACCAATGTGAATAATAGAGTTCATAAATACCTGAGCTCTTCTTTTCCCATTTACTTGCTGCTTCACTTCTGTTATTCTCTTTCGATTTTGGAGAAAACTCATCTTTACATATCTCATTTATCTTTTCTCTCAGGCTTTTGACATTAAATCGCAAATAGCTTTTGTTAGTATCATTCATCAGGACATCTCCATCGAAGACCAGGATACGGTCTCCGTCAATTAAGAATGTTAATTCAACTAAAGGATGGCTTACTTTTGGTAACAAATCTTCTAGACTCTTTACAGTTTTTCTTAATCTTTGTATAGAATAGCCTTTTTCCCTTAATTGCTTAGCAAACTTTAATTTAGTTAGATCTGTAAAAGTGTATAAGCGATACTTGTTTCTTCTCCTATATGAAGGCGAGATAAAGTTCGAATTATCCCAATACTGCATCTGCCTATAGCTGATACCAACAATTCTTTTAACTTCTTTAGGTGTAAAAAATGATTTCATTGGTATATAGAGCATATGGTCCTTTTATATGCCTTTATTTAAAGCAAAATATAGTGTATTAAATATATTTAATAGAATATATTACTTGGCAGTCTTAACTATTCTTTTGCTGCATTCATCCATTGAGTTGAATGATTCTATGTTATTCTCTTTGAGGATAAGTTCTGCTTTTTCTTGGTTAGTGCCTATTATCCTGACAACAATTGGAATATTGATATTGTTTTTTTTAATGTAATTGACAAGCCCTTGTGCTATATCATCGCATCTAGTTATACCACCGAATACGTTTATGAAAATTGCTTTTGTTTTTTTCATAAGTGCAATTTCAAGTGCTTTTTCCATCCTTTCTACTGAAGCACCTCCACCAAGGTCCAAAAAATTTGCAGCTGAACCTCCAAAGTGTTTAATTGAGTCAAGTGTTGCCATTACTAGCCCTGCGCCATTACCTATAATTGCGATATCTCCATCTAACTCTACATATTGAAGTCCATATTCAGAAGCTTTCCTTTCAATATCAGACTGCTGTTTTTCGTTTGAGAATTCAGGATGTCTATAAAGTGCATTATCATCAATTATAACTTTAGAGTCGGCTGCAATGTATTCACCTTTTGAGAGAACTAATGGGTTGATTTCTACTAGCTCAGCATCAAAGTCTCTCATTAAGTTGTAGATGTTTTTTGAGATTTCTATTATTTTTTTATCATTTATCGTGCTTTTGATTTCTTCTATAATTTCATCAAATTTAAAGAAATTAATCTTAATTATGTTATCTTCTGGAACTGATTCAATATTAATTCCTCCTTGTTCAGAAAAGATTAGTGTAAGGCATTTATCTGTCTGATTTACTGTGATTGAGAGATAAAGTTCTTTTTCTATATCAAGCTTTTCTTCAATAAGAAGTTCTTTTACCTTTAATCCTTTGATTTTTGTCTTAAATAATTGGGAGCATATCTCTTTGATATTATCCGAGTCAGCAGTCTTTATACCTCCTGACTTGCCCCTGCTTCCTATAGGCAGCTGTGCCTTAACAATGCCTGGCTGCTCTTTTACGTGATTAATGCTTGAGATTACATATCCTGAGGGAACCTTAATCCCATACTTCTTGAAAAGTTCTTTTCCTTGGTATTCTTTTAGTCTCATTCTTTTATCATTCCTGCCAGGTGTAACCGTATCTGATGGCTTCTAGGTTCTTTTCGAGGAACTTCTCAGGGAGGTATCTTTCTAAGTTTATCTGGGTGATGTCAATCTCTACCTTTTTGAGAAGTTGTCCGAGAGCAATCATGTTGATGAAGATTGGGCTGCCGAATTTTTCAGAGGATAAGGTGATTAAGGGAATCTTAGTGATATCCCCTATAGGGATGTTTTCGTAACCTTCTTTGAATAATGTTTTTTCCATAATCATCTTTTTTGTTGAGATTCCTTCTGTCTCTGAAAGCATCAGCAGAATGTCAGAAGTGTCTATTATTGGGTTATCTATCTTTTCGTCAGAGTAGATTAGGTTTGCAGTTATGTTTCCACCTCTTACAGCAGCGTCGTATGAGTATGTTAGAGTTACATGTTTTCCTATAGATGCAAGAATGTTTGCCATAACATTTCCAAGTAGTTTAACTCCTTGGCCCCCTTCTCCAATAATTATTATCTTAATCATTTTGTATTATCCCTAATTCGTTATCTTTTAGTCCTGTTGTTGGACTTTGATTTATTGTGAATGTTTCTTTGTAGTGTTTTAGCATATCAAAGAACGACTTAAACCCTATACGTCTGCCATAGTTAGATAAGCAATTAATCTTTACCTCTACGAATGAAAAGCCCTTATGCCTAAAAGCTTCTTCAAGGCATTTTTTAAGATGTGGGAGATGTGCGACTGTTGTCCTTGCGTAAAAATGTTTTTTGTTTGAGGTTATTATCCCTTGGATATTAACAGGATCCCATCTATTCCCCTTAGGTGAGGTCATTGTCTTTGTTCCGAGAGGGGTAAGAGGAGATTTCTGGCCACCTGTCATCCCGTAGATTTCGTTGTTTGCGCAGATAACTGTTATGTCTGTGTTTCTTCTTGAGGCGTGAATTAAATGGTTGCCTCCTATGCCGGTGAGGTCTCCGTCTCCTGAAAAGACAAAAGTATTTATCTCTGGTTTAGCAAGTTTGATGCCTTCGGCTAGTGGGATTGCTCTTCCATGAAGGCCGTTTATTCCGTCAAGGTCGAAGTAGCCTGAGCCACGTGCAGCGCATCCAATGCCTGAAACAACAGTTGAGTTCTGTTTATTCATGTTTAGCTTCTCTAATGTTTGGCCTACTGCGTGGAGAAGAATGCTAAGGCCGCAGCCTTTACACCATACCACTTCCTCTGTCTTTACAATGCTCATATTCTTGATTTTATCTCTTCTAATGAGAGCTGTCCTCCATTGCAGTTTATGAACTTAATATCTCTCTTAAGAACCCTTTCAACTTCTTTCTTATACTGACCTTCGTTCATCTCTATGACTATGATTTTCTTGTAGTTTCTTGCTATAATCATAAGTTCATCTTCTAAGAAAGGCCAAATCCTTATAGGTCTGAATATTGAGTATTCTTCTTTTAATGGCATGATTACCCTTGAAGTTATCCCATATGCGATAAGAAGTGTGTCTGACTTTTTGTTTTCAATATACTCATAAAAATTGTATCTTTTTGCTGTTTCTAGAATCTCTTTTTTATAATCTTGCATCCATTTTTTGTAGTAAGCTGAGTCTTTTGTTTTCGCATTTCCATTTTCATTAAGGATTCCTGCAAAATGTCCTGCTCCTTTTCCTAAGGCTACTTTCTTTCTTATCTTTAGATTATGCTTTATTTTGTCAAGTTCAACAGTTTCGTACATCAATCCTAGGAAGCCGTCACTTAAAAGTATAACTGGGCTTAAGGATTCTTCGGATGCATTGAATGCTTCTATTGTGTACTTGTAACATTCTTCTACTGAATTTGGATAGAAAACAATTGGAATATAGTCTCCATGACTGCCATATCTTGATTGCATTATATCTCCTTGATTTGGGAGGGTGGGCATGCCAGTACTTGGGCCGACTCTTTGGACATCAACTATAATAAGAGGGGTTCTTGTCATATGGGCAAAGCCGATTGCCTCTTGTTTTAATGAGAAGCCAGGTCCTGATGTTGAAGTCATTGATTTGGATCCTGCAAGTGAAGCCCCGATTGCCATATTTACTGATGCAATTTCATCTTCTGCATGTATAAAGGCTATGTCCTTTTTTGCCATAAAGTGCATTATCTCTGATGCAGGAGTGATAGGATATGCAGCAAAGAAACTGCAGCCTACCTTGATTGCTGCTTCAACGATTGCTTGGTTTCCTTGAAGTAATCTTTTCATGATTTGATATGATTTGGCTCTACTTAAAATATTTTTGGATTACTTCAATACAAAGTTATATAAACTAGGGTTCTTTTATTTTTAATATGATTTTTAGAGAAGCCTTAAATCTTTTAGAGAAAAGTTCAGTTTTTGGGGATTGGAAGAAGGATAATAAGGATTATTTCTTAAGTGTGGGTTTTCTTACCATTGATAATACTGGTGCTAAGCAGTATCCTTGGACAATTGGTTATTATAGTCCTAAAGAGGACATGATTGTTTCTTTTAATATTGATAAAGAGGTTTCAATAATAGGTAAAGATAAGGTCTTTAAAAGGCCAGATGAGAATATATTTGAACTAGATATGAAACATGTTAAACTTGATCTGCCTGAGGTTATTAAAAAGGCAGACGATTTTCAAAATGAAAAGTATAGAGAGATTATTGTCAAGACTTTGCTACTTGTGCAAAATCTTGAGAATTTTGGGAATGTGTGGAATGTTACTTTAGTTACTAAAGCTCTTAATGCTATCAATATGAAAATAAATGCCTCTGATGGTAAGATTTTAGACGATAAAATGGGTTCATTGATGGACCTTAAAGTTTGATAAACATATATTTTTTAGATTGGAATAATTTAAATATCATTTGAGTTTTATAATTTTTTGAGATTTATTGTACTTTTGGTTGATTGAAAAAGAATGGGTGGTCAAATGAAGATTCAAATTCAAAAGGTTGCGGATGTTAGGAGCCCTACATATGCTAATCCTGGTGATGTGGGGCTTGACTTATATTCTGCTGAGGATTATGTTTTAAAACCTGGTGAGAGGAAGATAATCTCCACAGGCTTAAAGGTGGCAGTACCTCCAGGGTATGAAGGCCAGGTGCGACCTAAGTCTGGTTTAGCTGCAAAGCACGGGATAAGTGTTGTGAACACTCCTGGTACTCTTGATGCGGGTTATAGAGGTGTACTTGGGGTTATACTTATCAACCATGGCAGTGAAGATTTTCAGGTTGTAAAAAATAATAAGATTGCTCAATTGGTTATAAATAAGGTTGAGATTGTTGATATAGAGGAAGTTCCTGAGCTTGACGCAACTGAACGTGGAGAGGGAGGTTTTGGAAGCACTGGAGTTGATTAGTGCTTTATTGCTCTGGGAAAAAGATGTGTTTATAATAAAAAAAAAGAGGTGATTTTTTTGGAAAGGGTTGTTGAAAAAAAGGTAAGTTATGATGCGCAGCGCGGCTGTAAAAAGTTAGATTGTTTTTTTTGTGAT
This sequence comes from Candidatus Woesearchaeota archaeon, assembly GCA_019323515.1. Classification (GTDB taxonomy): domain Archaea; phylum Nanobdellota; class Nanobdellia; order Woesearchaeales; family JAHWHD01; genus JAHWHG01. The sequence continues at coordinate 171,299 of JAHWHG010000007.1, read as the reverse complement.
GAGAAAGAGAAGAAGGAGAAAGAATAATATTTCAATCTAATGTTATATCTTGCTTGGCCATTCATTGTATAGGTATCTTGTACTTAATTTCTCATTTAAGAAGTCTTTAGCAATCATTTTTGCTCCTTCTATTGTGTCACTTGGTTTTCTTGGATTGTCTACCTGAAGGTATGTGACCTTTGTGCCGAATCCTTCTAGCAAGTGAAGAAAGGGCTTGCTGAGGTATTTTCTTTGCACTTTTTCCAGGAAATTTTTTTTTTCGTACTTGCAGTTGTCTTTTTTAGTTCTTGATGCAAGTCTCTCTAATGCAGTCTCTACACTTAAGTCTGAGATTATTGCAAGATCCGGAGCATTGTCAAGAGCAAGTTTATTACCTTCCAATGAGATTATTGCAGTGATGTCAAGCTCTCCGTCCTCTTCAGTTGATTGATAAGCAAGAGATGAAATCACGCTTCTATCTGAAATGATATTGACTCCGTGTTCTCTTGCCGGGATTATTAATTTATTGAGAAGGTTCTTCCTATCTTCTGAATATGCCTTGGCTGCGTCAAGTGCTTTGTACTTTAGGCCTTGTTCTGAGTTAGTGATTTCCTTTCTTATTGGTAAGCCGTATTCTGCAAAAGTGGGTTCGCAGATGATTATTGTGTTTGGTAGTTGTTGCTGTTTTTTTTCATAGTACTCTTTAATCTTATTGAACTCTGGTACTTTGTTAGCGTACCATTCAATATCTCCTGTCTTTTTGTCTTTTGTTTCTGTTATTATCTCTTTTCCATAGATGTCTGTAAGTAGATTGTCTATGTTGCTGGAGCTGTGCGGGCCCCATAATTCAGTAATGTCTAGTACTTCTTGGTTCTGCTCTTTGAAATATTTTTTTAGGCCTTCAATTATTACAGAACCACCTCCTCCGTCAATGTGTTCTGCTACAATATAAGCTCCTCTCATTCTATATCACCTGTCCTTAGCAGAGAGCCTAAGAATGGGTGTGCTTCTCTTATCTGGTCAACTACTTTCAGGATTATGTTTTTATATGATTCGTGCGCCCTTGATGATGTCCTTAGAGGAGCTACCTCGTCAAGTTCTCTGAGATTCATCTTGAAAAGCATCCTTACGTTTGTAGCTAGTGGAAGGACATATTGTGCTTCGTATTTGTGTTCCTTTGATATAATGTCGTAGGCTAAACATGCTTGGTTTAATGCGTTTTCGATATCGTCTTGCAGGCCAAGGTTCTTTAGTATATTTGGATATGTAAACCCAAGATGGTTTGTTAACCCTGGTGTTGCCTGGGTGCACATCCTTTGTCTTTGCAGGTCACGGTATGCTCCGAAGTCTATTATGCATTCCCAGGTATAATCTACCATCTCAAATGCTCTAGGTAGTTGGTCATGTCTTTTTCTGCCTGTGTTAAAATTTGTTATTATCCCTTCTTTTATGTCATGTGGCATTTCTTTTACTCTATTAAAAATCTGACTGTACGAATATCCTTGGCGATTTCGGTCAAATAACAAGAATGATACTATTTTATCGATTGCTTCACTTTCGTCTTCTGAATGGATTAATTTTACCTTGTCATAATCATAATCTTTGAAAAGATTAGTAGTCTCAATAATTGTCTCTAAGAATTCTCTGTTTACCTTCCTGTACTTGCTTGGTTCTGCATACTTGACCAATGTAGGAAGAACCTTAAGAGCTTCGTCTTTCAGTGCTTTTGCCCTATCCTGTGCTTCTTCTAGAGGATGTGAGCCCATCTTTGAAATCATCTTTTCAAGGCATCTTGCGTTTATTGAGGAACCAACGCTGGTCTTTGAACATGCAGGAAGTAGGCATCTTACTAAATCAAAGGTCTTGTTTTTCTTTAGTGATTCTGAAAGATCTGGAAACTTTTCTTCTACCCATTTCCTTACCTCTTCTGTAGCCTTTTCATAGGTATCAAATAATAAGTTTACTGAATTCAGGTAGACCTTTCTCATTTCAGCATCATTCTCAATGCATTTAGGAATTGCAATGTTGTCTCTTGAAAAAGGTTGGTAACGTGTGGATATCTCAACATGGGAGTTAAGCCTGTCGTCTTCTATTACTTTTGTAAGTATTATAGATAAATCCTCTTGACAAGCAGATCCCTTTGCCTGTTCAGCTACTGAACCGTGACCGTATTTGACTGTCCATTTACTGTGAAACCTTTTTACAGTCTTCATGGACATCATCTCTTCCTTTGCAAGCATTGCAGCTATGTAAGGTGAGTAGCCTGCATCAAGTTCTTTTCTTAACCTGTCAGCTATGCCAAGTTCTTTATCTGTTATAACTTCCCAGAAATTGTCTCTTAATGAATTAGGTGACCTACTATAATATGCCTTTAATGTAGCATCGAACTCTTCAGGCAGGTTTTGTATAAAATAAGTTGGTTTGTCAAGGTTTGTGAAGAATGTTAGCATTATTCCTTCTTTTTCCTCTTTTGTGAATTCGACCATTAGAAGCACCTCTCTTGCTTTATCTTTTATAAGCTAAATTAAGAAAAAATCACTTTGTTGAAATTTATATAATTTTATATCCTTTAGTATACTGATTTCAGATAGATTTTTATATCTAGTTGGTTTGATTTTTCTCAAGATGATAATTGGTTTGACTGGTTATGCAAGGAGTGGTAAGGATACTGCAGCCTTACTATTAAAGGGGAACGGTTTTGAGATGTATGTATTTTCTGATATCCTAGTAAATATGTTAAAAGAGCAAGGGAAAGAACCAACAAAAGAAAACCAATCACTTTTTGGTGTCAAGTTAAGGAAAGATTCTGGTTGTCAGTATATCCTTGCTAAGATTTTATGTGATAGGATTACTGATTTTGATAAAAATATTGTTATTTCTGGTTTTAGAAGTCCTGAAGAGGTTGAGGTTTTCAGGGAGAAGTTTGGTGATAAGTTTAAGTTGATATATGTTGATAGGGGTTTCAAGGCTAGGTTTAAATCGAGAGTTAATATGAAACTGAACCAAGATGATTTTATTAAGCGTGATCACAGAGATAGTGAAGAGATGGGTTTGAGTACTATTATTGAAGATAAACTTTATGATTTTAGGATTGATAACAACAGTACAGTTGAGAACTTGAAAGAAAGGTTATTTGAAATTATTGATTCAATCAATGTTTAGCAGTTTCTCTTTACTTTTGAACCCTGAGATTATCCTGATATCTTTTTTTAGTTGCTTTTTGAAGAATTTTATAATCTCTAGATTTGCTTTTCCTTTTTCTGGCTGTGCATGAACATTAAGTTTAATTGCTTCTTTTTCTTTATCATATCCAGTAATCTCTGTTTTAGGAGAATTCGTCTTGACAATTATCTTTAGCTTATTTTCTTTGATATAAGAGGATATATCTGCAATCATAGTTTATCTGTATTCTCTCCAGATATGCTTGCATTTCTCGCATTTGAAGAACTTAGTTTCAGCTTCGTCTCCTGCTCTTGTCTGCTGTGTCCAGAATCTTGCCCTGTTATGGCCGCATTTTGGGCATTCTGCTTCTGTTAAGGGCATGACCTCTACTTCTTTATCCACAACTTCCACATCTTTTTGTTTGTTAATTACCTTCTCAGAAATCTTTGACTCTTCAATGTCTTTGCTTTTATAACCGCATGAGCAGGCAACCATTTTTTTGTTGCCTTCTTTCTTAGGTAAGAGTAAAGCACCGCATCTTGGACAAAATTGCATTGATTATCACCTTATTATATGTAGCAGACGTAACAGTTCAACAAACCATATCTTTATGTACCCTAACCATGGAATCCTTAAGACTGCTTTCCCAAGGATTTGTTCTTGGTTTATTTTTGCTTCATTAATCTCTGGATAGATATCAGGGTTATGGTCACCTTTTGTTGTAAAGTATTGTCTGTTGTCTTCGTCCCATTCATTAACCACCCTATGGATAATCGGGACAGCCTTGTTAATGTCGAAAATCAAAATGTCCCCTCTTTTTATGTCTTTTGGTTTTGTTCCATAGAGTACCATTATGTCCCCCTTATTGAAGCCGTTCTTGAAAGGGAACTCCTTGAAAGTTTCTTTTGTGATGTTGTATTCTGCATACCAATCCTTTTGTTTGCAGAACCTTTCTTCATTGCATATCGCTTGGCTATCCCACCAATCATCGAAGCTTCCGTCATGTTCCATTGAGCCAGAGACGACCGCAACAACTGGATGTGAAGTGTGTAAAGCTAATCCTAAACCTGGATAGACTAGGTATTTGATTATCAAGAATGCGAGTATCACGTTTACTATCCAACTCCAGATACTGTCCTCTTCCCAAATAAAGTGCCATACTTTTTTTGCTATCTTTTTGATGTCTTGCATCTATTACTTCTGGTAAACAAAACAAATATAAAGGTTTCGTTCTATATGTTCAAGTATGGTAAAATGTCCAAAATGTGGAAAATATGAAATCATGGATAGATTATGCGAGAGATGCTTTGTTGAGCAAAATCCGATTGTCAAAGGTTTCAAAAGTATGGAACTTGAGGTATGTGCAATTTGTGATTCGTTTAGGTTATTGGGTAGATGGAAGAGTTTTGAGGATTTTTCCGTTGCAGTTGAGGAGTTTGTTAAATCCAGAACTGAGTTTAGTAAAGAAGCTGTGATTGAAATGTTTAAAACTAAATTTTCTCTTCCTCCTTATAAAAGGAATGTTGGGGTATTGGTAAAGGCAGAAATTGATTTGAAAGTTATTGGAAGGGTGCATGAAAATCAAAAGAAATCTGTAAGTGAAGATTACTTAGTTCCGTTAACTGTTAAATTTGTTAAATGTTCAAAATGCAGTAAATTAGGTACGCAGTATTTTGAGGGTATTCTTCAGGTTAGGAATGTAAATGTTAAGGTCCTTGATTTTATTGACAGGGAGTTGTCCAAGCAGAAGTCAAAAGGGATAATCGCTACACAGGTTAAGAAGGTGAGGAATGGATTTGATTATTATCTTACTTCACAGACTTATACTAGTACTTTAGGAAATCTTGTGTTCAAAAGGTTTGGAGGAGATATCAATTCTACTGCAAAACTATTCACTAAAGATAAACTCACAAGTAAGAATGTTTATAGGGTTTATTTCTTGGTTAGGTTGCCTGATTTTGGTGCAAAAGATATAATTAGGGTTAAAGATAAGCTAATTGTTGTTGAATCGGTTAAAGGGAGGAATGTTTATGGAAAGTTTTTAATCTCAGGTAAACAGACAATAATAGATTACAAAAAGAAAGGTTATGAAATTGTTGCAAGAGGAGAGGAGATTAAGAAAGCTATTGTTTCTAAGGTTAAACCCGAGATTGAGGTGATCCATCCAGAGACTTATCAATCTGTTGAAGTTCGCAATAAAAGGGATGTGAAACTTGGAAAGAATGTTGATGTAGTGGTAATCAATTCAAAGGTCTATCTTATTTAGTGCTGTTATTATTGATTTCATCAAGAATTTCTGTGATTATTTTTTTACTCTTTACTGCTTCATCAAAATAGTTAGTTTCCATTATAAGTTTGATATTGTTTGGAAGTAGTCTTAGAATCTTCTTGTACCTTTCTATGTCTGAGCCAAGTGCTGAGTGTGAATCTATTTTTCCGCAATTGTCATGAATATGGGCGTATGTGATTTTGTCATTTAATTTATTTATAAATGCAGATTCACTTTTGACAAGTCCACGTAATTTTGCGAGTTTTAGGTGTCCGATGTCTAAAGCTAGGAATAAGTTTTCGATGCTTGTTATAGTCTTAAGAATGTTTTCTTCATTTGCGAAGTACCCTTTTGCGTCGTTTTCTAAAAGTAAGATTACATCATGTTTTTTTGCGAAAACTGCAAGTTCTTTCAGTAAGTTGATATCATTCTGGTCTGGTTCTTTATTTGCAAGGTGAAAAACTATCTCCTTGCAATTCAGTTGTTTTGCTTGTAATATCTCAGATTTTAAATTTAAAACTTGAGCTTCATGAATCATGGGATTGTCATGGAATATGCTATAAGATGCTGAGTGTAGTGTAGTCTCTATCTTATGCTCCTTGAATTTTTCAGCAAGCATTGCCAGTCGTTCCATATTAAAGCCCAGATGACTCCTGCATCTGTTAATCTCTAGTATCTTGAAATTCTCAGAATTTATCCTTTTATCAAAAAAATCCAGTACATTCTTACTGCTTATCCCTATCTTCATAGGGACTTAAAAAAGTTGGTTCCTTTTAAAGGTATTGGATATGTTTGAAGTCTGAAATGTGAGTTTTCATTATTGGAAAAGAATAAATACCAGTTATAAGTCTCAAAATCTTATGAGGTTTAGAATTTGTGCTTTATTAATTATACTTGTATTATTGGCTTTTTCTGTTTCAGCTATTGAGGATAATATCATCCTGTTAGCAGTTACTGAATCTGGGGAAGGTAGTATTGCAAACCTTAATCTTGAGATTGTTCCTGGGACTGGCAGGGTTTTTATTGATACTTATCCGCTTACTAAGCTAGATACACAGATATCAACAAGGTTTGCTAAAGAAATTGCATGTGAACTTTTGGATAATGTTGATTGTGATAGTTATGATTTTATCTACACAATAAGATCAAATTCTTCAATTGTAGGTGGTCCTAGCGCAGGTGCTGCAATCTCTGCATTAACTGTTAGCTTGCTTGATAATATTCCTCTTAACAAGAGTGTAGCAATAACTGGTACAATCAATTCTGGAGGTTTTGTTGGGCATGTTAGTGGGTTGAAAGGTAAGATTGAGGCAGCATCAGAGGTTGGGATTAAAAAAATCCTTATTCCCAAAGGCGAGAGGTTTTTTATTGGGGATAATGAGAGTTATGATCTTATCGAGGTTGGTGATCTTAATAATGTAGAAGTAATCGAAATATTGGATTTGGAAGATGCTTTACTGCATTTCACTGGTAAGACTTCTGGAAGTCCTGTTGAAGATTTTCAGATTCCTAAGGGGTATATTGATACAATGTCTGGCCTTAGCAGTGAGCTTTGTGATAGAGCTGATATTTTAAGGAAGAATCTTTTATCTGTATTTATGTTAAATTCTGATTCTATTCTATCGAAATATGAGAATGCAAGTGAAATTCTTAATATTGGTCTGGAATATATTGATAACTATACAAATAGTGCTAGGTCTGCTATTCTTGATGAGAAGTATTACTCTGCTGCAAGTTATTGCTTTGTTGCAAATCTTAAATTACAGGAACTTTTAATTAAATTTCAAGATGATACTAGCATGCAGTCTTTTAAACAAGTCAATGAATCGATAGAAGAAGTTCAGGATGAATTAGCTAAAAAGAAGATTGAGACAATCACAGATCTTCAGGCATTTATGGTTGTAAAGGACAGGTTATACGATGCTAAACAAAGCTTATCCGAAGCCAAGGAGTCATTCTTTAACAAAGAAGAATTTGAATCAGAACTTGCTTATTCAATTGAAAGAACAAATTCAGCGAGGTCATGGTCCGAGTTTTTTGGAAAGCCCGGGAAGAGATATGTTATCAATGAGTTTGCATTAAAGGATTCTTGCTTTACTAAAATCTCAGAGGCCGAAGAACGTTACCAGTATCTTCAGTTTTTTTTGCCAATCCCTTTTGAATCAATAAGGGATAATATTGATATTGCAAATAAACATAAAGAAGATGGTGATTATGAGCTTTGTCTCTTTAAGGCTGGAAAAGCTAAGTCTCAGTCTGATTCAATAATTAATTCTTTTGGGGTTAGTGAGGAATCTGTTGATAGCCTTGTTGACAGTTTATTTTATATTGCTGAAAAGAATATAAAAAGACAGACTAAAGAAGGTGTTTTTCCAATATTAGGATATAGCTATTACGAATATGCTGCTGACTTAAGGGATGAAGATATACATTCTTCACTTCTATTCTCTTCGTATGCACTTGAAATGAGTAACCTTGATTTATATTTTAAAGAATATAACAATGATGTAAAGTTTAGATTAGAGGTTGATTATGAAAATATTCCTTTTATCTTGCTTGGCATTATTATCGGATTCCTAATAGGTATTCTTTTTTCTAGGCATGAACGATTGAGGAAAAGAAAATTAAAAAGAACTCTTAGGAAATCTCACGCATGATTATAAAACCCCTTAGAAGATTCCTGAGAACCTTCCTCGGGGAAAAAAGAGGTGATAGATAATAAATTGCTTTATTATCTTCATATATATGTAGGGGGTGCTTCTATATAAGCATTTCTACTCTTGAGTAGTACTTTTTTAGAAAGATTTAAAAACATTTTTTTGTCATAAGCTGGTTAAGATGGTTAAAAAAGGAAAATCAAAGAAAGCAAAGTTTGATTTTGAATTTGATACCTTGCTTGAGGCAAACGAGGCAGGTTTTTATGCTACTTTTCAGACAGTAACTCAGATTGTTAGAAGGCAGGAAGCACAGGGTGAATATATAGAACCTACTAAGCTTGAAATGGCTATTGCTGCTCATGCAAGAATACATGGGAAATATATGACTATTCGTATAAGGAAGGAAAGGAGGGGCCGTGCGAAGTATTACCATGAAAGTATATTTCCTGAGCTTATTGATTTTTATCATGAAATTCCATATCTCCGCAGACTTTTGTAATATGATTTTAATAAACTTTTATAAATGACGGTTTCTTTATTCATATTATGAATTGTTTTTCATGTAAAAGGAAGGGAAATCTTAATCATAATGGTAGGGATTACTGTAATAGTTGTTTCTGTAAGCTGATTGAAAGAAGGGTTGGCAAGTATATCAGAGCTAATAAGTTCTTTGAAGCTAATGATTCAGTTCTTGTTAAGGATCCTCTAACCGAGTATGTGCTTAACAGAATACTAAAAGGTATGCCTTTGAAGTTTGTAAAAAGGAAGATAAAAGGAGTTAAAGAAGTTGTTCAATGGACTCTTGATGATGAAATCCATGCATTCTTAAAAAGCTTTTTTTCAAAAGCTTTTACTTTAGCTAAGGTCAAAGGTATCAAGCTCTTTAAAGTCGTGACTGATGATGAGCTTAAGACATATGCTCAGATAAAGAAATTGAAGTTTGAGCCTAGAAAGAAGGAAAAGTTTTTTGATTTGATAACCGAGCTTGAGAAAAAGTACCCTGAGATTCGCTTTAGTCTCTCTAAATCTCTTAATGAATTAAGAGAGGTATTAAAGTGAGGTCTTATGCTTTAGTTATACTTCTACTTCTTTTATGTTTTTCAGTTTTTGGATGTGGGTCAAAGACTGCTTCTATTGTTGTTGAGATCCCTGAAGGGCCAATAATCCCTGAAGAGGAAAACCTTGAGCAAGAAGTGTATTTTTGTCCTGAGGATAATTGCAGTATTAAGATGGTTGGTTTTATTGAAAGTGCTGAGGAGTATGTTTACTGCGGTTTATTTGATTTAGATTTGGAGAATGTTATTGATGCTCTTATCGATGCTGATGAGAAAGGTGTGAAGGTTAAGATTGTGGTTGATAATGAGAACAAGCTAGAAGATGATTATGAATTCATAAGATATGATGATAGTTCTCAGCTTTCACATAATAAGTTCTGTGTCATTGATGAGGAGATAGTATGGACTGGGAGTTTTAATCCGACTTTTAACGGAGATACAAAGAATAATAATAATGTCATTGTCTTTTATTCAAAGTATTTAGCTGAGAATTATGAAAGTGAATTCTGGGAGCTTTGGTATGGTGATTTTGGTGAAGGTGCGAGAGTAGAATATGATGAAATAGTATTGAACGGGCATAGACTTAATAATTATTTTTGTCCGGAGGATGATTGCGAGGAGCATGTTTTGGAAATTTTAGATTCTGCAGAAGATTCGGTTTATTTTATGACCTTTAGCTTTACCTCTGATCCAATAGGGCAGAAACTGATTGACTTAGCTGGTAGAGGCGTTGAGGTTATTGGTGTGTTTGAGGCTTCTGGCAGAGGTCAATATACTGAATATGATAAGCTTAAGGATATTGGATTGAATGTCACTCTTGACAAGAATAAAGCAAAGATGCATCATAAAGTCTTTATTGTTGATGAAAAGGTTGTTGTGACTGGTTCTTATAATCCAACTAGTTCTGGCACTTCTAAGAATGATGAGAATGTTATAATCATTTATGACGAAGAGATTGCTAATCTCTATCTTGAGGAGTTTGCTGAGGTTTATTCTGGTGAATAGAAATAGTTATATATCTTGAACTTGTTTATTAAACATTATGGTCAAAGTAAGTGTTATTGGTGCTGGTCCTTGGGGTACAGCTGTTGCTTGTCTGTTGAAGCATAACGGTAATGATGTTTCTCTTTGGGCCTATCAGAACATTTTGGATAAGGATATTGTTCCAATAGATGGTATCAGTGTTACTGATGATATTAATTCTGCTACTCAGGAATCTGAATTTATTTTTCTTGTTTTGAACTCTCAATTCTTTATCCCTACATTAAACCAAATGAATTTTGAGGACTGTATAAATCGTAGTGTTAAGTTTGTTGTTTTAACAAAAGGGCTTGTTCAATATAATGATCGGTTTTATTTGTCTATGGAGATATTGTCAGAGAAGTATAATGTTCCTAAAGAAAATATAATTGTGCTTTCAGGACCTAACATTGCTAATGAAATTTATATAGGGAATCCTGCAGCTACTATGGTGGGTTCAGTTAATCTAGAGGCTGCAAATAAAGTTAAGAATCTCTTAAGTTCTGATAGATTTAGGGTTTATGTGAATAGGGATCCTAAGGGATTGCAGTGGTGTGGGATATTGAAGAACCCTTATGCTATTGGAGTAGGACTTTTTGCAGGGTTGTATAAAGGGTTTGATAATAATGTGGTGTCGTGGTATATTTCTGAGGCATTGAGAGAGATGCAGTTGATTGGAGAATTTTTTGGTGCTGAGAGAGCTACTTTTTTTGATGTTGCTGGTATAGGTGATCTGATAACTACATGTTTTGCAGGAAGGAATAGAAAAGTTGGGGAGATGTTGAATTCTAAAAATCTTGAAGATATTTATTCCTATTTTGCACCTCAAAAACCTGAGGGTCCTGAGCAGCTGAGGATTGTTTATAGTCTTGTTAAAGACAATCTTGATGTGCCATTGTTCAAAGGTTTATATGAAGTTTTGTATGAGGGTAAGAATCCGAATAGTTATCTTTCTGAAGTGATTGGTAGTTAGTTATTTTAGTATATATTCTATATATATTCTAAACCATAATCTTTATAAACATATGCTTAATTCGGAGATTATATGGAAGTAGTCGAAAAAGATGAAGCAGAGATGAAAGCTCCTCATTTGATGAAGGATATTGATGATGGATTCCTCTTTATACATCCAACTGATACAATCTATGGAATTGGATGCAATGCTCTCAATAAAGAAGCAGTTGATCACGTTCGGAAACTAAAGAAGCGACCTAAGCTTCCGCTTTCTATAATTGCTCCTGGCAAGGAATGGATACTTAAAAATTGTGAAGTAAGTGATGAAGCAATGAAGTATATTGATGAACTTCCAGGACCTGTAACTTTAATACTTAAGCTGAAGAATAGGGAATCAGTAGCTCCTAATGTCGTTCCTGGATTGGATGCGATAGGAATCAGGATTCCTGAACATTGGATATCTGATTTTGTAAAAGCTTATGGAATGCCTATTGTATCAACTTCGGCTAATGTGACTGGCAAGGAGTTTATGACTTCTGTTGATAATTTAGACCCTGAAATAAGGAAAGGTATTCACTTCTGCTTGAATGAAGGACCTAAGCACGGAAGGCCCTCTAAGATTATACATCTTGAGGATGAAGAAGTTAGAATAAGGGAGAGATAGTTAGTTCTTACAAGTGGTAACAACCGAAAGCTTTATAAATGGAAAGATGTTATATAATCGTATGATAGATGGCGCTTATGACGGAACAGACGATTATATACATGGAGAAGGTACACACATTTTTCCTTGGAAGGAATCTCGTCTTGTGACAACTTATTTCAACGATAGTCGTTTGATTATTGTGGACGGTTTTTTAATAGATGAATTATACAAGCCAAATACGTCAAGAATCAAAGATGTCTGGCCATTCTTAAAAGACCAGGGATTTAAACCTTTTTGGGAGATATCTGATGTGATTGATGAAATTAGCACTGATATTTTACATAAGGCTGGAGAACAAGGGCTTAAGATAAGAACGCTTCGTGTTGCAGGGGTAGAAAAGTTCTAAAATGAAAATACTCGCATCTGGAGACCTTCATGGTGATACTAATTTAGCTGAAAGATTAGCTAAAAGAGCTGAGAAGGAGAATGTAGATTTGGTTATCCTATGTGGTGATATAACTAATTTTGAGAGTTCTACTAAGAACTTGATAGGTCCTTTCAGGAGGGTTGGTAAAAAGGTTCTGCTTATCCCTGGAAATCATGAAAGTGTTGCTACTGCTGATTTTTTGGCTCAAGTATATGGTGCGAGAAACATCCATGGTTATTCTGTTGTCTATGAGGATATTGGGATTTTTGGTGCTGGTGGAGCTACAAATGTAGGGCCTAGTCCAGTAATATTAGAAGATGACATGTTTGAGCTTTTGAAGAAAGGTAATGATAACCTTAAAGATATCAAAAAGAAGATTATGGTCACGCATGTGCATCCTAAGGGGAGTCTTATTGAGAAATTCTCTAATTTTGTACCACCGAGCAAGGCTGTAAGAAAGGCAATTGATACATTTAAACCTGACATCTTACTGTGTTCTCATGTGCATGAGGCTGAAGGTATTGAAGACAAGATTGGTAAAACTAGGGTTATAAATGTTGGAAAGAATGGGAAGATTATTGAGTTGTGAATTCTTTTGGTTATTTGTATTCTAGAGTATATTAAATTTTAAAAGTGCAAAAAGGCTTCTAGGTTTTATGGATATAACTAAGTTAGTTATAAGATTGGAAAAAGCAAAGGGCAGAGAAGTAAAACAAAAGCTTGATTATAGGATTCGTATGGACATTTGTTCTAGGATTAAAAGTCAAATTGAGGCACAGGGTTATTCCAATCTTAAATTGTCTGAAGAATTATTTGATACTTTAGGTTATATGAGGGTCCTTTCTGCGTATGAATATATTGGCTATGTATCACGCTGTTGCCCTTTTGTTTTTGGGCATTATCGACCTCAGGATAATGCGCGGTCAATAGATAGATTGGGTATTGTTCTAGAATATCTTGGTGTTAAACAGGATAGCATTTTGATTCAAGACTTGAAGTTATATGAGACTGACTTTGTTTATCCTCCTAAGAGGTCTGTTGTTGAGTTTATGCAGGTAAGGAAGAGAAGGCCTTGTGAAAAAGGTAAGGAGATTGCGTCTTTACTTTTTGATTATCTTAAGAAAGAATCTTTGACTCCACAAAATGCAGCAGAGAAGATTTATGATGAGAACTGTTTTGCTCGAGTTCCTTATGTAAAAGAATTTCTCTATTTTGTTCTCTCTGGCTTTCCACTAGGGAGGTCTGGGCGTGTAATAAATAAAGTTCCGTTTTTACAAAGATTGGCCTTTTGTTATGAAAAGTTAGGGATAGATAAGAGGTATGCTATAATCAAGAAAACAAAGGAATATAGTGATGAATTTGTATTTCCTTTGCCTAAACCAAAAGATGATAAGGTTATAATGCCTTATTTTAGTAACTTGAATCCTATCAATACTCTATTTGATTAACCCTTAACATTACCAATAGGTCTCATCCTGATAACTTTATTGGCGAGTTTTGCTTTACAAACTGATTCAATAACTTCGTTAACTTCTTTGTACGCTCCAGGTGCTTCCTCTGCTAGACCGCTCATAGAATGGCCTTTTATGATGATGCCTTTTGCTGCAAGTTCTTTAACAACATTGCCGCCCCACCATTGCTTCTTTGCCTGGGTTCTTGACATTGAACGACCAGCTCCGTGGCAGACTGATTCAAAGCTTGCTTTTCCATCAATAGCTCCTGCCAATATGTAAGAGGAAGTGCCCATTGAACCGCCTATAATTACAGGTTGACCAACTCCTGAGTAAGCTTTAGGAAGGTCTTTTCTATCAGGACCGAATGCTCTTGTTGAACCTTTTCTATGCACATAGAGTTTTTTTACCTTATTCCCCACTTTATGTTCTTCAATCTTGCAAGTATTGTGGCCGATGTCGTAAAGCATCTTGAGTTCTGCATCAGGAAAGATTTTGTTGAAGCCTTGTCTAGTAAGATGTGTGATTACTTGTCTATTAGCGAAGGCGTAGTTAATACCGCAGACCATTGCTGAATAGTATTTTTTGCCCTCAGGCGAATTAATTGGAGCACATACAAGTTCTTTTTCCCTTATGGGGATGTTATATTTTCTTGATGCGTCTGCAAGGATCTTTAAATAATCTGAACCTATCTGGTGACCAAGAGCTCTTGAACCGCAATGGAGTGTTATTATCACTTGGTCTTTTTCAAGTCCGAACTTCTTTGCAATCTTTTCATCAAAAATTTCGTCTACAACTTGCATTTCAAGGTAATGGTTGCCTGAGCCTAGTGTTCCTACTTGTTTTTTTTCTCTTCTAATAGCGAGGTCACTTACGTTTTTAGGATCAGCTCCTTCAACATACCCATTCTCTTCAGTATATTCAAGGTCTTCCTCTGTTCCATAACCTTTTTCAATGATCCATTTTGAACCAAGTGTCATTACATCGTTAATCTCGTTTTCTTTTAACGCGATTTCACCTCTTGAGCCAAGTCCTGCTGGTACTGTGTTAAACAATGAATCAACAAGTTCTTTTATCTTTGGCTGTACCTCTTTTACTGTTAGGTTAGTTTTTAGTGTACGGACTCCACAGTTAATGTCAAAGCCAACTCCACCTACAGAGATTATTCCATCTTCCTCTGGGTCAAATGCTCCTACGCCTCCGATTGGAAAGCCATATCCCCAGTGTGCATCTGGCATTGCAAGTGAGGCTTTTTGTATGCCAGGAAGTGCAGCTACATTTGAGATTTGTTCTTTTACTTTGTCATCCATTTCTTCAATAAGCATTTTACTTGCAAAGATTCTTCCAGGTACTTTCATATCGCCTGTTAGAGGGATTTCCCATTCGTAGTCTGATATTTTGTTTAATTGGTTAATGTCCATTTTAGTTTACCTCACACGTCTACAATACATTGTGCAAAGATTTTGCCTTCTTTTTTCCCTACCTTAAGTCCTGAGTATGTGGCTGATTTGACTTCTGTCTTTACCTTATGCTTTTCTGGGTTAATCTCTTCGCCTTTTGCAGTACCAATAAGCTTGCTAGCTTTTATTGAAACAGCAAACTCTGAGAAGACCATATTGTTTATGCCTGATTCTGCCAGTAGCCTATTAAGCCATTCTACGAGTAGTTCTTCTTCGTTTGAAGCACTGCACTCTACTTTAATCTCGTTCTTGGGTTCAACCCTGTCAATCTCTACCATTACCTCAAACATTGCCTTTGCACACTCTTCAAATGCCTCTTCAAGTGTAGAACCTATACCTCTTATGCCAATGTCTGCCTGGTGTTCGAAAAATTCATATACCATTTTATCTGAAAGAACAAGTGCTGTTATTTAAATATTTAGGATACGTTAATAGCTTTTTAAAAGGTCAGAGAGTGTGGCTCCAATTCCGCAAGGAAGTGTCAGAACAAGCACTATTTTCATAATGTTTTCAATATTCCCTGCTAGTTTGCTTATTCCAAAGATGTTTACCAAGTATAAAGAAACAGTGAATGAAATAAGATAGATAGCTGTAAGTCTTTTAAGAATGAATTGGCCAGGTTTTCTTTTATGTTTGTATTGTACTCTTGTATAGCCTATAAAATATATCTCCAAAGCCATTAGTGCTAGGGTTGTTAATACAATTATCCCCACATTAAAGAAACTTAGGGTTATACTTTGTTGAATCAATAAACCCTTGAACATGAATGTAAGACCAATAACAAGTGCACCAAAAAAAGCTGAGATAATATCTCTTATTGAGAAATGTTCTGGTTCTTTAATTATTAATTCTTTTTTTAGATGTGCAACGTCTTTTTCTATCTTTAGTAGTCTTGATTCTTTCATCTTACTTGCTTAGTATTCCATTATCCTTGGAATCTCTTTTGTGTCAGATTTATCTTCATCAGGTCCTTTTTTGGTCTCTTCAACTGAGCCAAACATATTAAAGAAACCTTGTTCTTGTGGAGTATTAAACTCTGTATTTGATGCTGTATTATCTACAAGATGACTCAGCATGTTGATAAGGCGTTTTATATCATCTTTACTGTCTTGTTTAGTGTCAATTGTTATTTTCATTTTAGTTTAACCATCTTGATATCGGTGTCAAGAATGGTTTTCCTGCCGCAATTTTTGGCTATATTAAGAGCTTTTTCACCTATCTTTAGAGCGTAATCTTCAAGGATCTCTGCAAATGCTTTTTTAGCAGGTTCGCTTACTCTTTTAGCTCCAGCTCTTCTAAGAATTCTTTCCATTGCAGCAGCCGGTATTGTGCTCATATTATCACCTCTTGATTATAGAATTTAATATCAGTTTGTTTATAAATATTTTGATTATTAGGGCCTTTATCTCATATTAATCTAAGAAATTCACATCAATCTCAAGAGCATCATGTGTTGGGTATTCTTCAACAACTGCCGGGATAAGATTTAATTGTTTTATATCCTTTATGTTCTTTATAATTTGTTTTTTTGAACAGAGCAGTCTTAGTTTTATCTTATCTATATCTGTATGGAACTTAATCTTTCTCTGAAGTTCTTTAAGTTTCTTAATAATTGGTTCTTTATCAATTGTTTGGAGTTTTTTCCTATATCCTGTGTCTGGTTTGAGTTCTGGAAGATAAAGTACTCCTCTTATTATTGTTCCTTCGTCTGTTATTGTGTCATAATGCTGTTTTATGTTCTTTGCTCTTCTTTTTATCCTTTCAGCAAGCTGGACACTGTCCTTTAATGTTGTTGTGCAGTAATGTACGTTAAGTTCAGTATTTTTTTTACAGTATTCCATTATTTTTAAGGCTAATTCTTCACTATCCTTTACACCATATGAAAGTGTGTTTTTTGGAGTGAAGCCTAACTTAGTGAGTTGTTGTGTATTATTATCAGAAAGTTCGAGTTCATTCAGATTAAGGAACTTTACTTTGTCTTTAATGTATTCTATGAGTGTGATTGTTTGCTTTTCAGTATTTGGTATAATTGGGATCTCTATACCTATGTCAATGTTAAGTGTCTTTGCTAGTTCTAATTTTTCCCATAATCGATTGTCTTCAACTTTTGGATGGAATCTTATCTCATCAAGGCCTGCTTTTTCCAGTTTTTGTAATTTTTCTTTTGTAACAAGCTCGAATGGTGTGTAAAGATGTATGTGGAAATGTTTACCAAATCTTTTTTTTAGAAGTTTAATGTAATGTAAAGTCCTATCAAATTTTAGAAGAGGGTCTCCTCCTGTAAATCCTGCTCCTTTTGAACTGCAAAGTTCTGCTTCGGTAATGATGTCTTTATCTTGATCTGTCTGCCATTCATTTGCCCAAACCAAATCAATATCTTTTTTTTGGTCACTTAATGGGCAGTAATAACATTTTGAGGAACATAAACCTGTGACAACTAGAACGAGTTTTTTCCCTTCAACACAGAGCTGGCAGCCTTTAGGAAGTGTGCCTATTTTTTTTGAGAAGTAAGGAGTGTCCTCTATTTTTCTCATTTGAATATCCTCTGAAAATTCATAAAAAGGTTATTCTTGCAATCTTCTAATGTAATTGATTTTATCTCTGCAATCTTTTTTATTCCCTCTATTATGAAAGCAGGTTCATTCTGCTTGTTATGGAAAGGAGATTGGAACGGTGCATCTGTCTCTGATAACAGTTGGGGTAGTGGTGTTTGTTCTACTATTTTTTGGAAGTGTTCGCTTCTTACAATCGAAGCAGGTATTGAGAAGTTCCACCCGTTTTCTGTAATCCTTTTAGCTAGTTTTAATTTTCCACCATAGCAATGCAAGATTATGTGTTTGAGTTTTGATGTTTCTAGTATCTCAACCACTTCTTTTTCAGCCTTTCTCGAGTGGACTATTAATGGTAGTTTTGATTTTTCTGCTAACTTTATCAATTCTTGGAAAACCTGTTTTTGGATCTTTACTGCTTTTATTTCTGTCAAAAAGGGAAGATGATAATCAAGCCCAGCTTCACCTATTGCTATAGCTTTTTTTACGTTTCTTTTGATGAATTCAAAGGTTGTTTCAATTTCATCTGGATTTTCAACTGCATCTCTTGGATATATTGCTAGGGCTGGTTTGACAATAGGATACTGTTTTGATATTTCAATGTTTTTTTTACAGGATTCAAGGTTAACAGAGTTTGAGATTATGGTATTAAGTCCGGCTTTTTTAGCTCTCTTGATTATTGGGCTTAAATCTCCTTTGAGCATGTCCATATGTGCGTGTACATCAACTATCATTTTTATTTATAAAAGCATGAGAAATATATATAAATTCATCGGTTCTTCAAGAAAACATGGATTGTCATAAGTGTAATGGGGGAGAGCCTGTCAAGCATATCGGTATAAAGAGTGATATGAAGGTTAGAGAACTTGCTGAAGAGATGCAGAAGTGCGGTGTTTTTGGTGCTGGCAGGCTTGGTAAGGCTTGTAAGATTTTTGAGAGTATGGTTCTTGATAAAGAGTGTAAAGTGTTTTTTGGTTTAGCTGGGGCGATGGTGCCAGCTGGTATGAAACGGATAATTATTGAAATGGTTAATGAGGGAATGATTGATGTATTGGTTACAACTGGCGCTAATATGGTTCATGATTTGATTGAGAGTCTTGGACATAGGCATATCCAGGGCACTAATTATATAGATGATGAAAAGTTGTTTGAGCAAGGTATTGATAGGATTTATGATGTTTTTCTTTCTAATAAGGGCTATGAAGATTTAGAGCCTTGGCTTCATGGATTATATGATAACCTTGAGAAGAGGAAGTATAGTGTAAGGGAATTGTTGAAGATTATTGGGGATAATATTGATAGTGATGATTCTATACTTGCTGCATGTGCTAAAAAGAATGTCCCTATTTTTTGTCCGGGAATAAGTGATTCTGCGATAGGTTTTCAGACATGGGGTTATATCGCGCAAGGTAAAGAGTTAACTGTTGATACATTTGAGGATATGAAAGAGATTATGAACATCACTTGGGGTAATGATAGAACTGGTGTGTTTATCGTCGGCGGAGGTGTGCCTAAGGATTTTATATTACAAGCTATGCAGTTTTCTCCTAAGAAACATAATTATGCTGTACAGATTACAATGGATAGAGAAGAGACAGGGGGGTTAAGCGGAGCTACGCTGCGTGAGGCGATATCCTGGGGTAAGATAAGCAAGGATGCTAAGTATGTTACAGTTCATTGTGATGCTACAATTGCTTTGCCTTTTATTTATAGTTATGTAAAGAAATAGTTTTCAAGCAACTTCTCTATCATAGAAGTCTCTTAACTTTCCTGAACGGGATGGATGTCTTAATCTTGTAAGAGCTTTGCTTTCAATCTGTCTTATCCTTTCTCTTGTCACACCAAATTTTTGTCCTGTTGCATCCAGAGTTCTTTTTATCCCATCAATAAGTCCAAATCTATAATTTATTACCTGTTTTTCTCTTGGTGAAAGTGTCTCAAGTACTTCAGCAATCTGTTCTCTTAGTGCATTGTAGGAACTTTCATTAAATGGATCTGGTGATGTCTGGTTTTTTATTAAATCTCCTTTAGTAATCTCACTGTCTGTCATATCTTGGTCAAGTGATGCAGGTTTTGTTATGTCCTTCATGAATTCGTTCAGCTGTTCAGGTATTGTGTTCATTTCATTTGCAACTTCCTCTAATGTCGGAACCCTGCCAAGCTCTTGGGTAATCTTTTTCTTAATCTGTCTAATCCTACTTACCCTTTCATTAGCGTGCACTGGAATTCTTATTACTCGTCCTTGGTCTGCTATTGCTCTTGTAATTGCTTGTCTAATCCACCATATTGCGTATGTCGAAAACTTAAAACCTTTCATATATCTAAATTTCTCTGCAGCCCTAATCAATCCTTGGTTTCCTTCCTGTATTAAATCTAGTGTGCTTAGGCCTCTGTTTGTATATTTTTTTGCAACAGATACAACAAGGCGAAGGTTTCCTCTGATTAAATTGTTCTTTGCTTTTGTGTTCCCTTTCTCTATTAATTTGCCAAGGTGTATCTCTTCTTCTGCAGTGAGGAGTGGGACTTTTCCAATATCGTTTAAGTATTGTTTCAGTGGGTCATCTGATTCTGTATCTGTCCGCGAGGTGTATTTCCTGGCTTCTTTCTTGTCTAGGTAAGCGCTCTCAAGCTGCGAAAGTGCTGAATCAATTTTAGTATAAATTAATGGGTTAATATCTGCTGTAATTATGTAATGGTCAAGATTCTTAGGTTTAGGTCTGATATATTCCTTGATTATCTCGTACAAATCTTGTTTATTTAAGTTTGTCAAGTCTTCGAGTTTGTTAATTCTTTTCTCGAGTTCATGGCTTTTTGAGAAGTCTGTAGTTGCCTGAAGTTCTGGGATTTGAAGACGTTTCTTTTCTCTATTTGTTTTTATGATGCTCTCTATGTCGTACTTTTTCTTAGATTTTCGGTAATCGCCTTTAATAATCACGGTTTATACCTTTCTGGAGTTCTTGGGAATGGGATTGCATCCTTGATTGTGTCGAGGCCGCAGATCCATGATATTATCCTTTCAATACCTAGGCCAAATCCTCCATGAGGGACTGAACCGTATCTCCTTGTATCTAAGTAGAATTCGTATTCCTTTGGATTTTCTCCCATCTCGACAAGTTTTTTCTTGATATCCTCCAAATCAGATTCCCTCTCAGAGCCGCCTATTATCTCTCCATAATGCTCAGGTGCGATAAAATCAACACCATTCACAACTGGTTTCTTTTTATCGCTGTCTTCTGGTTCTTTCATGTAGAATGCTTTTACTGCTTTAGGGTATCTTGTGACTGCAACAGGTGTATCATAGAGTTCACTTAATTTATCTTCTTCAATAGTTCTAAGGTCTTTACCCCATTCAACTTTCATCTTGAATTTCTCTTTCAGATGTTTAAGCACTTCATCATAAGTTATCCTGGGAAACTTTTTCTTTACAGTAGGTTCAAGCTTTTTCCAGTCCCTTCCTAAAACCTCAAGTTCTGGTTTGTTTTTGTCAAGAACGCTCTTAACAATATGTTTAATTAATGCTTCACCATGGTCAATAATATCATCGAATGTTGCCCAGGCAACTTCCATCTCGCACATCCAAAGCTCTGTCACGTGCCTGGACGTTACAGATTTTTCTGCCCTGAACGCTGGCTCAATAGTGTATATCTTTTCAAGAGCAAATATCGCAGGTTCAGCATAAAGCTGCCAAGTTTGTGAAAGAAACACATCCTTTTTTCCAAAATATGGTACATTGAATAAGGTGGAGCCGCCTTCGCACTGTACTGCTTGAAATATTGGGGAGTGATACTCATAGAAACCTTGGCTTCTGAAGTATTCATGAATCGCATCAAATACTGTGGAACGTATCTTTAGGATTGAAGTCATGTACCTGCTCCTAAGCCAAAGATGTCTGTTGTCAGCAAGAAATTCCTTACTTTGGTCTTTTTGAATAGGGAACTTGTCCGATGTTCCAACTATCTTATAATCTGTTACTGATATCTCATATCCTGTTGGAGCTCTTTTATCTTCCTTTATGTCCCCAGTTATTTCGATTGAGTACTCTATCTGAATTTTATCAATATCGTCCCATGTCTTTTCAAATTTAGAATGTTCAAGCACGCATTGTATTATGTTTGATGAGTCTCTTATTATTAGGAATTTAATCTTGTTAGAGCCTCTTTGCCTATAAACCCAGCCTCTTACCGAGACCTTACCCTTGCCCTTGTTCATTGCTTCTTGTATTGAGATGTATTTTGTCATTTTTCCACCTATATTTATATTATTTTAATGTTATAGCATATTTAAAAGTTATGTATATATTTTTAGGGTAACCAAGCAACTAATATATTAATTTTTTTGAATAATACAAAGGTTTTTATTTCTTTTTCTAATTTGAGCTTTTATGTTTAAAATTAAGGCAGAATCAGGTAGCGCCAGGTTAGGGCAGCTTAAGACTAAGTCTGGCAGATTTGAGACTCCATTCTTTATGCCAGCTGCAACAATGGCTACTGGTAAATGCATATCAACTGATGATTACGATTCTATTGGGCTTAGGAATTTGATATGTAATGCTTTGGTGTTGTCTATGAGCCCTGGTGTGGATGTTGTTGGTGAGGTTGGGGGTATCCATAAGTTCATGAAATTTGATGGTTGTATTTTTACAGACTGTGGAGGTTTTCAAATGTCAAGGAGCATGTTTAAAGCCAAGACTAAGAAAGGTCTTCACTTCGAGAGTCCTTTTTCTGGAAAAAAGCATGTGATAACTCCTGAAAGGATAATGAGGATTCATGAGATGATTGGTTCTGACGTTGCAATGGCATTAGATGATATGGCCCCTTATGGAGCTAATAGGGAAGTCTATATTTCTGCGCTTAAGAATACGCATAAGTGGATGGAGTTAAGTAAGAAATATCACACTGATGATAAACAGTTGCTTTTTGGTATAGTTCAAGGTGGCTTTCAGATGGACCTTAGAAGGATAAGTGCGCATTTTATCAATGGTCTTGATTTTGATGGTGTTGCAATTGGTGGTCTTGCAATAGGTGAGCCTGCTGAGGAGATGTATAGAGTACTTAACAATGTGTTGCCGATAATTGACAAAGAGAAGCCAAGGTATGTGATGGGTTTGGGTTCGCCAAGGGATATTGTAGAGGCTGTTGGTATGGGGATTGATTGTTTTGATTCTGTGTATCCTACAAAGAATGGAAGGAATGGAACTTTGTTCACTGACTCTGGTAATATTGATATTACAAAGACCAGGTATGCTAAAGATAATAAACCAATTGATCCAGAGTGTGGATGTTTTGTGTGCAAGAATTTTTCTAGAGCGTATATGCATCATCTGATGAAGATAAAGGAGCCAGTCGGTAAAAGGTATAGAAGTTACCATAACCTTTGGTATATGCAGAGGTTGATTGAGAGGATAAGGGAGGCAATAAAAGAAGATAGGTTTGAGCAGTTTAAGAAAGAATTTTTCAAAAAAAAGTAACTAGTTATTTTACAATTTTCAAATGTAGTTCCTTAATTGATTCTGCGTCTGCTTCGCTTGGGCAGCCGTCCATTGGACATTGAGCATTCTTATTTTTTGGGAATGCTATAACTTCCCTAATATCGTCACTACCTAACATAAGAGCTATTACCCTGTCAATGCCGATGCCCATACCCCCGTGGATTGGACCGCCGTACTTATAAGCATCGAGCAGGAACCCGAATCTTTCCTGAGCACGTTTTTCGTCAAAGCCAACAAACTTCATTATCCTTTTCTGCACCTTTGGATTGCTTACCCTTATAGAACCTGAGGCAAGTTCGATGCCGTTAAGTGTAAGGTCCCATAAATCGCCAAGAACCTTCTCAGGACATTCCTCGAAATTCTCAATAAACTCTGGTTTTGGCATTGAGAACATGTGATGCTCAGGTTCCCATTTATTTGCGTCTTCGTTCCATGCAAAGAGAGGAAAATCGTTAACCCATGCAAATTTAAATGTGTCAGGTTTTACAAGTTTGAGTTTGTCCCTAAGAGCAAGTCTTACATTGCCGAGAGCTGTTTGTGCTGTTTTCTTTTTATCAGCTATGAATAGGACAGTCTGTCCTTCTTTAAGCTTTAACTCTTTTCTTAAATATTGTTCGATGTCAGTTAAAAATTTAGCAGATCCCGTGTCAAACTTGTCCTTTAAAACTTTTACATATGCAAGACCTTTTGCCTTATATGTCTTTGCAACGTCAGTGAGTTTGTCAAGTTCTTTTCTTGAAAAATCTTTGTCAACCACAAGGCCTACCACATGTTCTGCCTGGTTGAAAACCTTGAATGAAGACTTTTTTGCAATCTCCGTAACATCCTTTAGTTCTAAGCTGAATCTAATATCTGGCTTGTCACTTCCGAATCTTTTCATTGCTTCTTCATATGCAAATACTGGAAATTTGTCTAGTTTTATCCCTTTGACTTCTTTGAAGATGTGTTTCATTAGTTCTTCAACAAGATCCCTAATATCCTCTTGACTAACAAAACTCATCTCAAGATCTACTTGTGTATGTTCTGGCTGTCTATCAGCTCTAAGGTCTTCATCTCTCAAGCAGCGAGCAACTTGGTAATATCTGTCAAAACCAGCAACCATTAGAATTTGTTTGTAGAGTTGCGGGCTTTGTGGTAGGGCATAGAACTGGCCAGGATTAACTCTGCTAGGAACAAGATAGTCTCGAGCACCTTCAGGTGTAGCCTTAACGAGCATTGGAGTCTCAATCTCGAGGAAGCTGTTTTTGTTAAGGAAATCTCTTGTAGCTGTTACGACCTTGTGCCTGAATATAAGTTTGTTTGCATTCTCGGGCTTTCTTAAGTCAAGATACCTATACTTAAGTCTTGTCTCGTCTGTGCTTTCAACTGCTCCTGATAAGTCTAAAGGGAGTGTATCACATTTGTTAAGGATCTTTAATTCTTTACTTTCAATTTCAATCTCGCCAGTTGATATGTTTTTGTTTGGTGATGGCCGCTTCTTAACTTTTCCTGTTACTTGTATAACATATTCTTGTTTAAGCTCTTTACTTGTTTTTTCATCTATAATAATCTGTGTCACTCCATACCTGTCTCTTATATTGATGAAGTTCACACCACCATGAGTCCTTATAGAATCAACCCATCCAGCTAATCTAACCTCTTTTCCAATATGTTTCCTGTTCAGTTCTCCGCATGTATGGGTTCTTAGCATTGTGCAGTAAAGTGTATGTTTGTGTTTTATATAGTTTATGGTTATTCAACCTATTCTAACTTTAGAATTGATTACTTTCATGTTAAACTTGTTAAGGATGTTCCTGTCCTTTGCAGGATCATAGTGCATTGGTATAACAATTTTTGGATTAGTCGTGTTTACAAAATCAAGTGCCTGGTCAAATGGCATCCCAGTTATTGGTACAAGTGCAATGTCAATATTTCTTATGTTTACCATCTCTGGGGTGAAGTCAGTGTCACCTGAATGATAAATCTTTGTATTGTTAATACTTAGGATATAGCCTACGCCTTTGCCCTTGAAATGTTCATTTGTGCCTTGGGGTAATGAGTATGCATGGACTACTTTTACATTGATGTCGTTTAGCATGAATTCATCTCCTGGCTTTACTATCTTTTTGAGATAATTGTTTATCATGTCAGAAGCATATTCTGTGCAGATAATTTCAGTTGATTCTTTAGAAAGTTTTTCAATGTCTCTTACACTGCAATGATTAGGGTGTTCATGTGTAATGAAGATTAAGTCAGCTTTCTCATCATTGCCTGTCCTGAACGGGTCGATATAGATTATCTCTTTAGCTGTTTTTATCTTAAAGCTGGAGTATCCTAACCAGGTTATCTGGATGTTATTGTATTCTAACATCACGACCCCTTATAATTTTTCCCTTAGTTTAAGTTCGAGAAATAAGTCATCTAATCTCTTTAAATCATATTTTATTGCATCGAATTTCTTTCTTAATTCTGAAGATCTTATGTCAAAGCTTAGAAGCTGCTCATAGATTTCTGATACTATGTCCTTAATCGCTTTGACTTCCTTATATCTCTCGTTGCTTGCATTTGAGATTGCTTTTCTAGCAAGTTCCCCGGTTAGATCGCAGAGTCCTAGAAGGTAATAATCTGTTTCTACATCTAATTCTTTTCTTGTGTAAAGCTTTTTGTCTTTTACAAAACCAAAGTAAAGCATTGCTTCAACATATTCCTGTATCGCAACTTTGTAGCTTCCTTCATTGTACAGTTTAGGATTTTTCTTGATGTAACTGTTGAGTTCTTTTAATTCTTTTTTCATATCTTTAGAAAGACTTTCTGCCTGTTTTAGGTTATCTCGGTGAACCGCATAAATTGTCCTTTTTGAGAGTTTAAGGACATCTCTTGATTTTTTTATTAGTTCTTCGCGTTGAGAGTCATAAAGCTGGTACTCTTTGTTCATCTCATTGAATTCTTTTTGATTTATCATATTGATGTTATAAATTTGGTTGATTTATATACTTTTTGAAAAGATTCTCTAATATATAAATCGAAAGGTTTATATATGAACTTTATATAAATTCAGTATAATGGCGCAAGAGAGTGTGTTTAGAGGAATTATAGAGTTTTTTGCACGTATAGGTGTGTATGATGTAATTCTGCCTTTTATTTTAGTATTTACCATTGTTTTTGCAATCCTTGAGAAGACTAAAATATTTGGTGTTGAGGTTGTAAATAAGATTGAGTATACTAAGAAGAACCTGAATGCAATGGTTTCTTTTGTTGTTGCTTTCTTAGTTGTCGCATCAACACGTTTAGTTGCTGTAATCAATGAAGCGATGGCTAATGTTGTTCTTCTTGTTTTGGTTGTACTTTCGTTCTTGATATTAATCGGGTTATTCTTCAAGAGAAAGGAGGAAGTTGTGCTTGAAGGTGTATGGAGAACATCTTTTATGATTGTTTTATTGCTTGGAGTTATATTAATATTCTTGAATGCTCTTGGTTGGTTGCAGGATTTAATCGACTATTTGAGTAAGTACTGGCAGACTAATTTTGTTGCTTCAGTGCTTTTATTGTTATTTATCGTATTATTTATTTTATGGGTTACAAGAGGTAAAGGTACACCTGTTGAATCGAGTTCAGAAAATGAAGGGGAAGGTTAGAGGTGAATTATTATGGCTTATCAGTTTAGAACATTAGGGTATTGGCTTCAGCAGATTGGATTTGTGGATCTTTTTCTGCCGTTTATTTTGATATTTGCGGTTGTGTATGGGATATTGTCAAGGATGCAGCTATTTGATAATAGAAATTTAAATACTGCAATCTCAGTAGTTTTAGCATTGCTTGTGGTTATACCGCATGTAACTGGAACATATCCACCGAATGCAGATGTTGTTCAGATAATCAATGATGCGATTCCTAATGTAGGGGTAGTGCTGGTTGCTGTTTTACTTCTTTTTATTATGATAGGAGCTTGGGGAGTTAATTGGGCTGGTGCAACAGCTGGCTGGGTTAGGAACATTGCGGTGGCGCTTTCGGTAGTTGCAATCCTTTACATCTTCGGAAGCTCTGCAGGTTGGTTTAGGTATCCACCGTACTGGCTTTCGTGGTTAGTGCATCCTGATACTGCGATGATAGTTGTAGGTGTACTTGTATGTGGATTGATAATCTATGCTATCAGAGCGAGTGTAAATAATCCTCCTAATCCTGGAGGTCCTTAATACTTTTCTTTAGGTGACTCTAATGGCTACTTTCCTTGATCTTGGGTTACTGCAGCATTTCAGTAATCTTTTTCCGATTATGCTTGTTTTTGTAATAGTTTATGCTTTTTTAGATAAAATAAAGTGGCCGACTGATAACAAAGCATTGAATGCAATGATTGCACTTGTGATTGCAGGTGTGTTAATTGTAAGTCCAAAAACGACAAGTATAATTGAGTTTATGGCACCGTGGTTTGTAATTGGTCTTGTATTCCTTATATTTCTGTTCTTGCTGTTCATGCTTTTTGGTGTGAAGGAGGCAGATTTCCTAGTTGCTGTAAAGAAGAAAGAGGTTTATTGGACTGTTATTGTTATTAGTTTAATAATCTTGATTGCTGCTGCTGGTAAGACTTTCTTCTCAAGCGTGCCAGAGGGTACAACAGTAGGAGGAACTTTGGTAGGGCAGGCAGAAGGTGTTGGAGAGGTTGCTTTCTGGGAGACTATATTCCATCCAAAAGTCTTAGGAGTTATATTTGTCCTTGTGGTTGCTTTGTTTACTGTCAGGTTGATGTCAGGGAATGTTGTTCCTGATTGAGAAAGTTTAAATACATTAAGTTCTTGTCTTAATTTATGATAAAAGTTAAATTGTTTAAGCAGTCAAGGGGTTATTGTGGCCCTGCTTCATTTAAGATGGTATTATCTGCGTATGGTATTACTAAATCTGAAAACTATTTAGCAAGGATTACTAAGACTTCTAGGAGAAGTGGATGTGCTGAATCTAATCTTGTCAGAGCTGCAATCCGTTTGGGTTTTGATGCTTATGTTAAACAAAATTCTTCTATCAAAGAATTAAAGTCTCTTGTAAAGAAAGGAATCCCTGTGATTGTTGATTGGTTCTCTCCAGAGGAAGCTGGTCATTATTCTGTTGTAGTGGGATTTGAAGGCGATAAGATTCTGTTGGCTGATCCTCATTTTGGTAAGCTAAAAAGGCATAAGATCCCTTGGTTTGAGGAAAGATGGTTTGATTTGCCTTTTCAGGGCTTAATAAAAAAAGAAATTGTTGTTATTAGCAAAAAGAAATAATCAAGGAGGGAATCATTTTCCCTTTTTTTTCTTAATATCACTAGTTATCTTAGACAATTCACTTACATTCTCCGTAAGCGTAGGAAGAATCTTAGAGAATACTTTTTCAAGTGCCTTTACATCAGTCCCTACAGAGGTGATGCTTTTATCATATTCGCTTATCCTGCCAAGAACTCCTCTGTGAAGATCATCAAATTTATTGTTTAGAGTTTCAATCTCGTGTTCTACTTTTGTTATCTGCTTTTCAATCTTATCTTTCCATTCTATAATCCTGCTGATAGTCTTCATAAGGTCGGTCCATTTTTCTTCAATTATTGATTCTGCAACCTCCTCAACATGTTCACGGTCATCACTAGGATATGGAGTTTGATATTGTTGATAGCTTGGATATTGTTCTGGTTGTGGAGCTGGAGATGCTGGTTCAGGATACTCTTGCTGTCCAGGCTCTTCCATACCTGGGGCCGGAGGTACTGGTCCAGCGTTCTGCATATCTGCCTGGCTCATTGCATCGAATATCTGATGTGATTTATAGCCCTCTCTCTGCAGGCTTTGTACAATTTGGTTATCAGAAAAACCTTGAGCTTTCATCTGTTGAACTAAATCAATAGGAGGTCCTGATGTTTTTTCTTTTTCATTTGTTTTTGGACCGAATAATGCCATGTCTTACACCTGTTTATATTAAACGGATTTAATTTTTATACATTTATAAACTTTTTGCTTTGTTCCTCGAGAATCTGCCTTATAAGTTTCTCTACATCTTTTTTTGTAACAAAATCCATAGGCTGCCAAATCTCAATATATTTTTCAAGAACCTTGACATCTTCTTTTCTCGCTGAAAGTTGAAGTTCTTTTATAATTAAGCTTATCTCTGAATTAAGGTCATTAAACTCTTTTCTTAGCTCATTAATCTCTGAAGTAATTGTCTTGAATTCTGTGTTTACTTTTTTATGGAAAGCAAGCATATTCTGTTCAGTTACCTGGCTTCTGTTTCTCATATTTGTGAAACGTTCTTCAATAATCCTGATTCTGCTACTAAGGCTGCTTACCTGGCTTGAAATGTAAGATAGAGCATCAGCTGAATTGTCCTTTTTTTGTGCAAAAAGTTTGTGTTCTGGTTTTTGCTGTGGTGGCGCTGTTTGGTTCATTGTACTATGATTTTTGATTTATTTTCTTATAACCCTTCAATAACAAGATTTATATATACAAACAAGATTAATATGCATATAAAACAAAGGTTTATAATAAGTTTGTGTTAGTATTTTTGAGTAGATAAAAATTGGTGGTTTGTAGTGGTTGGTGAGACTAAACCTTGTAGTAGTTATGAAGTTATAAGGGAGGGTGAGGATACTATACTTAAGGTAGATTGTGATGCTTGCCCTTATGCTCCTTCTGTTGAGGATAGTTCAATATGTATGGCCAAGACAATTGAGCGGTTAATGGAAATTGGGATTGTTACTAAGATAGTATTTACACAGAAAAGGGATTATGAGTATGACTATAACCAAACTCAATTATTGCGAGAGATTGCAGCACTGATTGCAAGGTTTACAAGAGAGAAAGAGGTTTTTGGTTATAAGCCTATGGGGGTTGACACTGTTTCTATGTCTTACTACAATGCTCTTTATGCACAAGTTCAAAGATTGGTCTTTCACCTGATGAAATCAGATCCTTTGGGTGCTTATGTTGAACTCCAGAGATTGATGAGACGGGAGAGAACCAGGATGGAGCATATTAGTGATCAAAGGTTGATACCTAGTGAGAAGAGGTTTTTGTCTCTTGTAAATTATGTGTTAGAAGAGCTTGAAAAGACAAGGCTTGTTAAAATAGCTAAGCCTTATATCCCTGGATATCGTTTAGGTGATAGGAGTGTTTACAGGAGAATATTTAGTCCTAGCATAAAGCCTGATTTTATGTTTACTAAACTTATGGCTACTTATCCAGTTAATGGTGAGGAGCTGGATACTTATTCAGTTGGTGAAACTGAAATAACTATATTCGGTTTTCCCGAGTCTGCAAGGTATCTTTATCATTTGTTACCGCCTGAGTTTAGGTTGAGTGAAGAAAAGTATGAAATCGTTGACCTTGCAAGGAAGATAATGGCTGAGCATAAACCTACAAGGCAAGAGTTTGTTGATCCTGAAAGAATTAGGGAGGTATTCTATAATGTTGGAAGGGATTTGATTGAGGAGCTTGTCACATATAGAGGATATAAGTTCAGGGCTGCTGAGATGGATGAACTTGCAAGGATTCTGGTGCGTTATACTATCGGTTTTGGACTTATTGAGGTTTTATTAAGTGATGAACGCATTCAAGATGTTTCAATAAACTCTCCAATGGGGCAGATTCCTATGTTTGTTGTACAGCAGGATTTTGGTGATTGCTACACAAATATTGTCCCTACAAGGACTGAAGCAGAGTCATGGGCAAGTAAGTTAAGGTTAATCAGTGGCAGGCCATTGGATGAAGCAAATCAAATACTTGATACTGAGCTTAGGATTCCGGGTGCAACGGCAAGGGTTTCTACAATTACAGAACCTTTAGCAGCGACTGGACTTGCTTTCTCTTTTAGAAGGCATAGGGATAAACCTTGGACATTGCCTTTGTTTATGCATGTTAAGATGCTTAATGGGTTGGCAGCTGGTCTCTTGAGTTTCCTTGTTGATGGGACAAGGACAATGCTTGTTGCAGGTACAAGAAGTTCTGGTAAGACTTCATTGCTCGGTTCTCTTTTAGTTGAAATCATGCGAAGATATAGGATTCTTACAATTGAAGATACTTTAGAATTGCCTGCTATTGCATTGCGTAAGATGGGTTTTAATATTCAGCAAATGAAGGTTGCAACTGCGCTTGCTAAAGGGGCTTCAGAGATGAGTGCTACTGATGGTATCAGGTCAACTTTAAGGCTTGGTGACAGTGCATTGTTTGTAGGAGAGGTAAGGAGTGATGAGGCTATTGCGTTGTATGAGGCTATGAGAGTCGGTGCTGCTGCTAATGTAGTTGCTGGTACTCTTCATGCAGATTCTCCTTATGGGGTATACGATAGGGTTGTGAACGATATTGGTGTCCCGCGTACTTCGTTTAAGGCTACAGATGTTCTAATTGTTGCAAATCCTATTAAGACTCCTGGGGGTCTGAAAAGAATAAGAAGAGTTACACAGATTACTGAGGTTAGGAAGCATTGGGAACAGGATCCTGTTGCAGAAGGTGGTTTTTCAGATTTGTTCAAGTATGATGTTACGACTGACCAACTTGTACCAAGCGAGGATTTATTGAATGGTGATTCAGATATCATTAAGGCTGTTGCTGGAAATATCAAAGGTTTAGCAGGGAACTGGGATGCTGTGTGGGATAATATCCAGCTAAGAGCTAAAGTTAAAGAGACTCTTGTGGATTACGCAAATAAGGTTAATAACCTTGACATGCTAGAAGCAGAGTTTGTAATAAAGTCTAATGATGTTTTTCATAAAGCTGTTGAGATGGTCCAAGAGGAAGTAGGTGCTATTGATTCAAAACAGGTTTTTTTTGAATGGGAACAGTGGTTGAAACGGGAATTGAAGAGACAGAAAGAGAAACAGTAAAAAGTTATATTAATAGTTACTAAATTATATATTATAATTTTGTAGATATTTTTAAAAAAAGAGGTGTTTGATGTCAGAGATTTCAAAAGAAGAGATTGAGAAGTTAGTTGGTAAGTATCAGGAAAAGATAAAAACTAAGTTTGATATCCCTAAAGAGACAGCTATATCAATGAAACCTGTATTCTCAAGAGAGTATGGTCAGTTTAAGCAAGATTATCTCCCTAAGCACCTTAGTTTATATGAAAAGTTGTGCCAGCTTTCAGGAAAGATATTAAAGATTCCTGTCTCTGGTAAGAGTGCTGAGAATTTGAATGAAGCTATCAGTATCTGTCATCTTAACATAACACCCACCGGGGCTGTTTCTTTTAGTTATTTTGTACCTCTACTGGTTGCAGTACTTGGGGCTTTTATTGGTTTTGTACTTCCACTTGCTTTTGGTGAGCAAACATTTTTCTTTGTATTCTTCTTTATCCTTGCAGGATTAGTCTTGATCTTTCCGTTTCAAAGGTTGCCTTTTATGTTTGCTAATAATTGGAGGATGCGTGCAAGTAACCAGATGGTGCTTTGTGTATTTTATATTGTAACTTATATGAGGCATACCTCAAACCTGGAGCATGCGATCAATTTTGCAGCTGAGCATATGGCGCCTCCTCTTGCTCTTGACCTGAAGAAAGTTTTATGGGATGTTGAGACTGAGAAGTTTGAGTCTATAAAAGAATCTCTTGATTCTTATCTTGAAACTTGGAGAAAATGGAATCTTGAGTTTATTGAAGCTATACATCTTATTGAATCCTCTCTATACGAGCCTTCTGAAGCAAGAAGATTAGAGATGTTGGACAAGTCGCTTTCTGTCATGCTAGATGAAACCTATGAAAAGATGTTGCATTATGCACATAACTTAAAGTCACCAATTACAATGCTTCATATGTTAGGAATAATACTTCCTATACTTGGATTGGTAATCTTGCCTTTGATTGTTAGTTTTATGAAAGGTGCTAGATGGTACCATATCGCTACTTTCTATAATCTTGTGCTTCCTGTTGTTGTTTATTATGGTGGTAAGAGCATACTTTCTAAAAGGCCTACTGGTTATGGTGATACTGATATCTCTGAAGAGAATCCTGAACTTAAGAAGTATAAATCAGTTCTGGTTAATATTGCAGGATTAGAGATTAGAATTAATCCCATGATAATATCAATCTTGTTTATCCTGTTTTTTGTTATTCTAGGGTTTTATCCTTTACTTAAAGGTGCTGTTACTGATGAAAAGGTCTTGTTAGCAGAACAACCTATGTTTTCAACCATCCCTGCATTCAAAGCACTTGGCTTTAAGTTTTTAGGTTATAGGGTCAGTCAGGTAGACCCTTCGCAGATTGTAGGACCTTTTGGTTTAGGTTCTTCTCTTATGAGTTTATTTGTCGTGATTGGCGTAGGGGTTGGAATTGGTTTATATTTTAGGTTTAGGTCGAAGAATGTTATTAAAATAAGGGAGGAGACAAAGAGGCTTGAGACTGAGTTTGCATCTGCTTTGTTCCAGTTAGGTAATAGGTTGGGTGATGGTCTGCCTGCAGAGATGGCTTTTGGTAAAGTAGCAGATACAATGCAAGGAACTGTTTCAGGCAATTTTATGGAGTTGGTTTCGCAGAATGTGCGTAGGCTTGGAATGAGTGTTGATGCGGCTATATTTGATCCGAAAAAAGGAGCTCTTGTTTATTTCCCTTCTTCAGTCATTGAGTCTAGTATGAAAGTTCTTACAGAGAGTGTTAAAAAAGGTCCCAAGATTGCTGCTCAGGCTTTGATTAATATTTCTAATTATATCAAACAGATCCACGCTGTAAATGAAAGGTTAAATGATTTAATGTCAGATATTATTTCTTCAATGGCTTCACAGATTAAAGGTTTGGCGCCTGCGATTGCTGGGATTGTAATTGGGATAACTTCTATGGTTACTAATATCCTTGGTAATCTCAGTGAAGAAATTAAAGCTTTTACTGAAGGTGGTGGCCAGACAGGGTATTCGATTGCATTAGGGGATTCTTTTGGTGATGGTATACCTACCTTCTATTTCCAGATTATTGTAGGGATATATGTTGTGCAGATTGTATACATACTTACAATATTGACTAATGGTATTTCAAACGGTTCGGATAAACTTGGAGAGCGTTATAATCTTGGAAAGAATCTTGTAAGGAGTACTATTATGTATTGTGCTATAGGTGGGACTGTTATGTTATTATTCAATCTACTTGCTTCTACAATAAGTAAATTCATAACATAAAAGAAAATGGGACGGCGGGGACTTTCAAGATTTTCGATTTAACGTTAAACCATTTGAACCCCGGACACCACGGTCTTCAGCCGTGTGCTCTCCCAGGCTGAGCTACCGCCCCGAATTAAGAATTTGATAAAGGGGGGTATTTAAAATACTTTCGGTTCTATTGTACAACTTCTTCTTCAACAACCATGTCATCAGGAGTGTCGCTTTTAGTCTCAGGTTCTTGTTTTTGTTCAGGTTGTAGTTCTGGTTCAGAGGCTTGAGAAGCAGGTTCTTGGGTTGCTTCTCCAATCACTTCTAAACTTCCGAACTTCCCTGTTGTAAGTTGTTTTTCACCTTGCCATTCATTGACATAGCCGTTTACAATATGAAGCTTGATACCTGGTTTTACCTTATCAATGTCATCGTTCCAGAGAGTAAGCTTAATCTCTCCAGTCTCGTCTTTTACTAATGCATTACATACTTTCCCAGTCTTACCAAACTTGTTGAATTCCCTGGGTTCATCCATGCTAACTACCTCTACAACAATGTCAACTTTTCCTTGTCTTGGTTGAAGGTCTATAATCGCCATTTTATTACCTCTTGATAATTATTAATATTGCGTTATTTGGGTTTTATATATAAGAGTTTTGGATTTTCTTTATAAATATGATAAATTATTTAAACTAAGCCCTTAAGTAAGTAGCTTATGAAGTGTGAAATTTGTGGCAAGAAGGTTGCAACAACATTTTTGAA
The DNA here is from genome assembly GCA_019323515.1 of Candidatus Woesearchaeota archaeon. GTDB lineage: Archaea > Nanobdellota > Nanobdellia > Woesearchaeales > JAHWHD01 > JAHWHG01. The sequence goes on along the minus strand of JAHWHG010000007.1, from coordinate 136,360 downwards.
TAAGATTTTAGGTACAGTGGTAAAGGATGATAAGGGTAAGAAGCATTATCTATGCTTCGAGTGTCAGAAGAAGTTTAAAAGTAAGAAAGAGATAATGGAGAATTTGAAGTAAAAACCTAGAATGCCCCTGTAGCATAGGGTAGCGACTGGTTTCGGTCGGTCGACACCCAAAGTGCGACATTTCGCTTCGCGAAAGTCCCACAAAACTTTATGCCCCTGTAGCATAGTAGCTATTGCGGCTGCCTCGTAAATTGTTTAATTTTCAAGAAAGCAGCAGGTCGAGAGTGCAAATCTCTCCGGGGGCTTATTTTATTAACCTAAGATATGGTACATCTGTACTTCTTTCAGTTTTTGGTAATATGTGGTTTTTCTTTGGTCTTGTGTAAATCGGTTCAGGTATTGAGTTTAGAAGGCATGCTAGGTTCATGCAGTTAGTTACAAAGGAAATCATACATCCTCTTAGGTTTGCGTATCTTTCAGGCTTATCATTTGCTTTTCTTACAAGTCCTGAAATCTCTGAAAGGCTATCATAGAATACTGCTTTTTCTTCTGAAGATAATGTTATAAGATCATTTTTGTTTATTGGATTATTTCCAGTGATCCTTCCAATTGTTTCTATTAATATATTCCTTAAATCATAGAAATAATTTGCAAGTACTAATCTATTATTGATATTGTTGTCTGAGCAGTAGACCTGTAACTCTCTTTTAATCTTTCTGCTTAATGGAAGAATACATTTGTTGACATGTCCTTGTAATTTGCCATAGCCTTTTGGTCTGTGACTTCTTATTCTCTTAAGGAGATATAATTCATCTTTTTTGCCTTTTAGCATCACGTGTTGAGCAGGTCTTAACAATGTGTTAGCTTTAAGGTCAATAAGTTCGTGTCCGTTATTCATATGGTATGAACTTGATAATTCATATTGATGATTTCCTAGATATTCGCCTTTGAAAGCAAATTCGTCTACTTGACATGTTTCAATTCCCATGTTAAGAAGTGCAAACTTTTCAAACAAGTAGTAGTCTACAATTATTGTTTCAGGAAATTTTACTTTAATGTCCATAACAAGGCCAGTTGGTTTTTTTCTTATCTGATTCTCTAGCTTTTTAATTGTGCGCAGGTCAAGGTTCCATTTAAGGTAAAATTCTTGCCTATGATAAGGGGAATCTAACTTATTTCTCCATGTTGAAGGTTTATGTGGATTATAGTCAAGCATGCCTGTTGCCAGAAACATCTCTTGTACAGAACGTTTTATTACGTAATTAAAGGCATTGAACTCTTCAGATGGTTGAAATTTATGCAAATAAAGGTTGAATAAGAAGGTTTGGCTAGTCCTTACAAGCTGGTCTAATCTTGACCAGTAGAACTTGAAAGCTTCATCATAATCTATTAATATTCCTTTTCTGTAAAGTTCTGTGACTGTTTTTTCGAGTCCTTTTTCTTGTATGCTTGCCATATTACCCCTATAATTATACTATTGGAGGATAGAAACTTTTATAAATTTAACGGCTTAAGCATATATTCTATATATCATATTAGGGGGTTGGTAAAATGGTAAATCATCTTGAAGATATTAAACAATATTATGCTAGAAATAATTCAATTCTTAATTATCTCATGGAATATTTGAGTGATAAGTTTAATCCAGGTGTCAGTGTTGAATTGACTCAGAAAGATTCTTCTCTTGAAACAGACGATTTAGAGGAATTACTTTCTAATTATAGATTGACGATTACTGGAAAGGATGATTGGACTGTAAAGTGCAAGTATGTCAGTGATACCTCAAAATTTGTTGTGTATGCTGGCATTGATACTCGAAAGAAAGCTGATGAAATCGCTAAACTTGTTGAGAAACAGGATTTGGATAGCGAATATAATAACCTCGGAAAGAAGGTTATGTTGTTGGTTGATGATATCCAAAAGTATGCTAATAATGAACTCAAGATTCTTACGCGAAACATATGGCACAAGTTTGGACTTCCAAATGATGAAAAGAAAAAGCTGAACCTTGAAAAGTACCTAAAGAGGTTTAAGGCTAAGACAATGAAAGCTTTGATGCGCCAGTGTCAGGAAGGTAAGAAATACTCTTGCTTTGAAACCTTTGTTGAAAAGAATGATCAAGGGACTTATAATGTTGCTGCTAGGGTAAGAATCAACTCTAATGGTACAAAGCAGGATGAAATAAGGAATTGGGAGTACACAGCTGCATTGGTTTCTAGTTTTATCAAGGCTTATGAGGAAGTGACAGGGCTTAAGCTTTATAAATAGTCCTATTTTTTTCTTTTTTTATGGATGAGAAGTTATTGAATAAGGCTACTGAAGTTTTTCTAGAGAATTTTAGACCTGTGGCATGGTATGGAAGATGCATATTTCTTAGTTGGTATTGTGATGTTGGCACTTGTAAGTTCTGTTACAGATCTACACAGAAGGGCAGGATTAAGCGTGCTGAGAATGCTAGAAGGAGTATGGATAGTATTATTGTTGAGGCTTTACTTGCAAAACATCTTGGCTGGAGGATTGAGTTCTTGACTGGGGGGTATCGGATTTTTCCAATGGATGAACTTGTTGAGATGGCAAGGACTGTTTCAGAAATCTATGGTGAGAAGATTTGGTTGAATCTTGGTGCTTTGAAAGATGATGAACTGGGAAGGTTTAAACCTTATGTGAAGGGTGTTGTTGCTTCAATTGAGGCTATTAGTTCTAAGCTTCATGATACAATATGCCCTAATAAGCCTCTTGAGCCTTATTTTGAGATGCTGAAGAATGCAGGTGATTTAGGTTTTAAGAAGAGTGCAACAATTGTAATTGGATTAGGAGAGAGTTTTGATGATTTTAAGTTATTGTGTGATTTTATCAATAAGTATGAACTGGAAAGGATTACATTTTATGCGTTAAAGCCTGTAAAGGATACACCTTTTACTGAAGGTCCTGAGACAGATTATTATGTTGAATGGATTGCAAGAACAAGATTAGAGTTTCCTAAACTTGAAATAATAGCAGGTATAACTGCAAGAAGGGTTGATGATGTGCCTTTATTGATTAGAGCAGGTGCAAATGCAATCACTAAGTTCCCTGCTACAAAGATGTTTAATTCTGAAAAAGCAAAGCTTATTGAAAATTATATCTATGGGAATGGAAGAGAATTTGTAAGTACTTTAACAAAGCTCCCTAATCTTGATTGGGATAAAGAAGTTGATAAGCTAAATATTGATGAAGAGCTTAAGTCTAGGGTTATAGAAAGGTTGGAATCTTATCTTAAGAAAATGTCTTGAATGTTTTACTTCTCTTTCTTATTAGGTAATTTTTTGAAGAGTAGGAATTTTTCTTGTTTCTTTTTCTTGTCTTTTTTTGATATCTTGAAATAGTAAATTATCCATGAGATTGTTATAACCAGAATAATAATTAATAAGATGTAATTGATGTAACTTTTATTCGGAATTTCTTCTTCAATAGTTGTTTCTTGTTCTTGAGTTTTTTCTGGGATTTGTTCTAGGCTTTCTGTTGTTAATGTTGGTTCTTCTGGAGCATTTATTATTTCTTGTGGTTGTTGCCTTGAGAGTTCTGCAGTCAGTGCAAACATGGAGAATCCTGGGGTTTCTGATGAATAATAATAGAAATCATCATCTTCATCAATAAGGATTGTGTTGAGTCTGTTCCATTGTTCATTATTGTACCTTTGAAGTGTGACTGTATCTTTATCATAACCATTAATCCATGTTTTTGAGACCTTTGATTCTATTGCTGAAGATGAAATGTCTGAATCAGTGATTCCTTCTGGTATGAATTCAATATACTTATATACATTCTCTAAACTAGGAACCTTTATCTCTGATTCTTCTCTTACCTTGATGTACATCTTAATTAAATTGATTGGTTTGTTTGTGGTGAATGAAATCTTTTGTAGAGGGATGTTTTCGCTTTCGATTCTCATGTTATTAGGAACTCCTGCTTCTACAACTGCAAAGTATCTTGTCTCAGATAATCCTTGGGTTACATTTCCTGATACTGTGCTGTAACTGGCTCCGCCGCTGGAGCTGCTTGAACTTCCGGATGTGCTTGTAGTACCTAATGTGCAGCTTTGAGAAAGTGCAGGCCTATCATATGTAGTTCCGCAGTTGTTTGCGTCTGTGCATGTTCTTGTTTGTGTACTTCCGTCGCAGCTTGACCAGTCTCCGCATGACCAACTTTCAATGCATTGTTCCCTTACTGCTGAGTTTGAGAGTCCTGAAATTATGTAAATGTTATCTCCTAATGTGCAAGTATATGCTCCAGAAGTGCCTGGACATGTTAGTTTAGTCTCGTCTGCTGAGCTGCATGCAGCTGAGATGTCTGAGATTGAATTGACTTCTGTGTCTTTTATGCATACTCCGTTAGATGTGTTTGTGAGATTGTCAACATAGATTGTTTTTGTTTCTCCAGATGCAAGGCTTAAACCTTTGATTAATGTGTAGCCTGCGGAGTCTGATGAGTTTGATTTTTGTACTTCTATATCTGCAAGGATTATGGCGTTAGTGCTGAAGTTATGTTGTGCATAGATGATTACACTTGTGTTTGCTTTGAATGTGATGTTTAATGTGTTGTTGAATTGTTCGCTTAAGTTAGTTGTTTCATTGATCTCTAAACTTAGGTCTGTTATGTTGGTAGTGATGTCAGATAAGTTTCCAAGCAAGTTGTCATCGCTGTCTATTATTCCGTCACCATCGTTGTCACTTGATACTGTGATATAAACAAGCTGCCAGTCTCCTAAAATGCTGTCGGTTACAGATATATTTACCCAGTAGTTTCTTATTTCTGTTTCATTAGTAAGCCACCAGAATAAGTTATTGTTCTGCGAAAATCTTGTGTCATTTATTGAGTGTGTTAAGCTGCTGGTGTCGATATCTGATGCTGAGGCATTTATTGTGATGTTAGTACTGTGTAGTGCAGTGATGTTACTAATCTCTGATAAGACTGGTGCATCGTTAACAGACGTTACGTTTACATTGATTGTTGCAGAGATGTTGTCAGTTCCGTCGCCTGCTGTCAATAATATTGAGAGGTTTCCATACCAGTCAGAGTAAGGAGTGAATTGTAATAAGCCTGATGTTAAGTTTATTGTGAAGTTCGTATCATTGACATAGTAAAATACTTGCTCAGAGTCTGGATCTGTTGCATTTATGTCATATACTAAAGTTGAATCTTCTAGTATTGTTCTGCTTTCAGGTGTTTGTGTCCATGTAGGTACTCTGTTTAAGTTTATTACAGTCAGGTCCCAGCTTAATTGCACTAAATCAGCAGTGTCAGTAACTGTTAAGGTTATATTGTGTTCACCTGATGAATTGAAGTTAGGTTCATAGGACCATGATTTATTTGTAGATTGTTCTATAGTATCTAAAATCCATGAATAACTTAAAAAATCTTCATCTAAATCTGAAGAATTATGATCAAATTGTAAACTTGAGTTCTCATATACCTCCAAAGAAAGATTTATTGGTGAATAATCTGTTATATTTGGTGCATTGTTTAGTGTATTAATTATTCTTTCTGAGGAATCAATCCAATATCCATAACTATCATTAGCCCAAAATTTGTAGGTCTTATTCCCTACGACCGATTTGTTTAAAAAGAAATTAGCTTCACCTCCATTCATCGAGTAGTTTTGATTGTCTATCTCTAAATATGCTGATGTTACGGTTTTGTGACTTACTGATATATTGAATATTGCATAATGAGGAGAAATAATTGCATCGTTTATAGGCGTAGGATTTTTAAAATCTATTATTGGCATTATTGCCCTGTAAGCATCAACTCTTGGGAATGTTAAACCAGAATCACTAATATTAATAAGTGTAGTATTCTTCATAATTGCTATGATTTCTTGGGGCGTTAATGTACTTAGGCTACTTTCTCTCCTATCTTGAATCATCAAAGCAGCAACTCCTGCTACGTGAGGGCAGGCCATTGATGTGCCTGATTTTGTTGCTGTTCCTGAACCTGTATAACTCGTTGATTCAATGCTTTGGCCTGGTGCGAGTATGTCCAGAAGGTCTCCTGTATTTGTATAAGATTCCATGCTATCACTTTTTGTTGAAGCTCCAACTGAGATTGTGTTAGGTGAACATGCAGGGTATGAGATTCCATTTGAGTGATAATCATTGCCAGAAGCAGCCACTACAGTAATTCCTGCAGAATTTGCAGCTGCTATACTAAACTCCATGACATATGATCCTGTTGGGCAAGCTCCAGATGCATATTCTCCGCCGTCGCCTAAACTTAAACTAATAACAGAAATGTTGAATGCAGATGCATTGTTTACACACCAGTCAATACCTGCTGCAATGCCAGAGTCTGAACCTTGGCCATATGGTTGAGAGTCGTCCATTGATTTAATTGCGATAAGGTTTGCTTCAGGTGCTACTCCTATAACACCACCATTTGCAGCTACAATGCCTGCACAATGAGTTCCATGGCTTTGGAAGTCCATAGGATCATTATCATTGTTAACAAAGTCCCAGCCTCCTAAAACTTTGCAATCTGCTCCAAAGCATCCTCCTAAATCAGGGTGACTATAGTTTATTCCTGAATCGACAACACAAACAGTTTCTCCATAACCTGTTATGTTTCTTCCATTTATCACACGAATCTGTACATCATCAGCCCTAATTAAAGGTACACTTGTACTAAGTTCTCCTGTAAGGGTTTTGTCAAATAGGATTTTTTCAACATCTGGATTTGACTTAAGTTCTTCAAGACCTTTTCTTGTCACAGTTCCAGAGAATGCGTTGATTGTGCTGTACTTATGTTTTGGTTTGAAATTGTTGTTGTTAAGGTTTTTGAGTACTTTTTGCTGGTTTGATTTTATTGAATTTTTTCTCTGCTCAAGTGCAGAAAGCTTTGCTTCTTTTGATTGGAACTTATCTGGATTCTGCTGTTGCATATTCTGTGTTTCTTTCAAGATAACTATCACATCTACTTCTTCGTTACTATTAAGTTTAGCATTAACTAAGCTTTCAACTTCTACTGCATAAGCATAGCTAGAGAGAATTAAGAATATTATAGTTGATACTAATATCCACCTCATTTCTGCTTATAAAGAAATATAATCTGTTTAAATACTTTTCTAATAAGTTTATTCATAACGGAGAGCGTCAACAGGCTGGAGTTTTGAGGCTCTGATAGCCGGTATTATCCCAGAAGCAATACCAACAACAAAAGCAAATGTTAGTCCAAAGATGATTGTTGGCCACTTGATTATTATCACAAGTCCTGAGAAATTAGCTAGTTCTGCTATTATTCCAACAAGCTGGGCAGCGCCTGCTCCTAATGCTGTTCCAACAATACCGCCCACAAGGCCTATTAAGCCAGCTTCGATCACAAATAATGTAAGGATGCTTGAGTTTTTTGCGCCTATTGCTTTCATAATGCCAATCTCTTTTGTTCTTTCCAGTACTGAAGTGAACATTGCATTCATTATGCCAATTCCTCCTACTAATAACGAGATGACTGCTATGCCTACTAAGATTATTTGTATAACGCCTAGGATGTCTTTAATCTGGTTAAGAAGTTGTTCTGGTGTGAATACTGTAAACTCTTCTTCATCAAGTTCTTTCTCAAGTTCGTCTCTTATATCTTCTGCTGCTTCCTCTATGTCAATACCCTGCTTTATCTTGACAACAAAAACATTGACTTCATCTTCAACTTCTAGGATTTCTTGTGCAGTTGATAATGGAAGTACTATTGTATTATCACTTTCTGTGCCTGTCTCTTCAATCACTCCTACTACTTTTAATGTAGTTCCTTCAACTTCAATCTTGTTTTTTGCATAAATATCTTTATCAAATAACTCCTTAGCAACATTCCATCCTACTAATGCAACATTTCTATCTCCTACATCTAGAAGTCTTCCCTCAGAAACATCCACATCAGTATCCACAAATCCTTTTTGACCTAAATCATTATCATAACTGATGGTTGTGATGAATTGTGTCTCTTTGTTAAATATTACTTTGGAAGTAGAACTAATGACCTTGTCAACGTATTCAACTGATTTCACTCTTTCGATATTGTCTGCAAGGCTTATATCAAGCCTATTTGAACCTCCTGGAGGTCCTGTAAGTCCGCCTGGTACAATCCTTATATTGCTTACACCTAAAGCCTCAAATTGAACTTCTACAGAGTTTTGTAGACCTTCTGAAATTAGAAAAAGTGATACAATTGCGGCAATACCAATGATTACACCTATGATAGTAAGCCAGCTTCTAAGTCTTCTACTTTTCAAGTTTTTCCAAGTAATCTTTACTAAATCGTTCATTTTCTTAATGCATCAACAGGTTTCATCTTTGCAGCGTTTTTTGCAGGGAACACTCCTGAAATCATTCCTATCATTATTGCGAATGCGATTGAAAATATTATAAGGCCGATGCTGTACTCTATCCTGAATACTGCGTAGCCTGCTTGGGCAGCAGCAAAACCAACTAATTCTGCACCAAAAATACCTATTATTGTTCCGATAATTCCGCCCACTAATCCAAGTATGCCTGATTCGATTAGGAATAGTAAAGTGATATCTGAATTCTTTGCTCCAATACTTTTCATAATGCCAATCTCTCTTGTTCTCTGAAGTACAGAAGTATACATCGAGTTTGAAATTCCAACTGCTCCAACTAGTAATGAGATTGCTGCAACTCCGACAAGAACCACTTGGATTATCCCAAGTATTGATCCGAATTGTTCTAATAATTGTTCAGCTGTCTGAACCTCGAAGTTTTCATCATCTCTTTCTTTTTCTAAGGTTCTTGCAATCTTTGCAGCTGCTTCGCTTGGGTCAACATTTTCTTTAAGTATTATGTATATCATGGAGACACTGTCAGGTTTCCCAAATAGTTCTCTTGCTGTCTCTAATGTAAGATAAAGTTGCGAATCATCTTGTGGATTTCCCACCTCTTCAACAATTCCAATGACCTTGAACTTTTTTCCGTCAAGTTCTACTTTGTTGTTAATCCTTACTTCTGTATCGAAAATGTCTTTACCTATCTTGTATCCTGCAAACATATGATACCCTTCCCTTTCAAAGAACCTTCCTTCTGAGAGTCCAATGCCAAAGTCTTCAAACCAATCCTCAGTGAGTTCTGGAGGAAATGCGATGAATAATAGCATTTTGACATCTTGCTTGAACTCCGCCTTTACGCTTCCAGTGAACATTGGGATAAGGTATTCGATCTCAGATAGGCCTTCCAGAGCGTCAACATCATCCTGAGAAAGACCTTCAAGACCTGCAGGGTCTAGCATGTTTTTTGGAAACACATAAATCTTGTTAGTACCCATTTGTTCAAACGTATATGTAACGTAATTTTCAAGACCTTGTGTTATTGTTACAAGCCCAATGATGGCAGCAATACCAATAATTACAGAAATAATTGTGAGCCAGGTCCTAAGTTTTCTTTGGCTCAGATTTTTTACAGCAACCTTAAGGTAATCCCAATTCATCGTTTTTTCCTAATAATGAAATAGTATAGGAGTGCTCCGAACCAAATTCCTGCTATGATTATTATAAGCCAGAAGGTGTTCCTATGCTTAGGTTTGATAGGGTTTCTTAAGATATCAAAAATCATGTAAATCCAGAATGCAGTTATCAAGACCAAAACTATTGCTGAAATGATTGTTGGAAGTATGCTTACACTTTTTGCAAAACCATATTTGATAGCTTCGTCTCTTGTATAAATCTTTAACGGAAGTATTACTTCTTCACTAAATTCATTGTTATATGTGTCTTTGTATGATAAATGCACGTTGATAGGTATCTCTTTCTTTACTGCGCTGATATGTATCTCGAACTCTGCTGTTTCAAAATCATCGCTTTCAATGTTTCCTATATACTCCTGCCTTGTGCTGATGACTTCATAGTCTTCACTTTCTTTAACTTCCATTGTGAGATATTTAATTTCGCTTGGTCCAATGTTTGAGATACTTAATACAAGCTTACCTTTTTTACCTGATTCATAAACCTCTGAATCTTCGATTGCGACAAGGTATTCTGGTTCGCCATCAACAAAGATGCCAATCGTGTTGTTTATCCAGTATATATTCCCTAGTTCGTCCCTGTAAAGGATTGTTAATGGTACTTTGTGAATCTTTGCTTCTGCGTCAGCGTCAGGCATAAGGTTAAAGTTAATGGTTTTCTCATCACCAGGAGCCATTTGTTTAATAACGCGTTCGTTAGTTGAGGATACTGGTGAGAATGATGAAGAGGAAAGTGACAAACCTATATGAATATCCTTAAGTAAGGAGTCTGCAAAATTTTTGAGCTTTAGTTTTAGCTCTCCTTCTTTTCCTGGAATAAGTCTTTCAGGTTCAGAATATATCTTTTCAATACCAAGCACAGCGTCCATTGTCCTGATTCTTATATCATACGGGCCTAGTGTTTTCCATTCTTTAGAAGGTTCTTTATATTCTATCTTAATCTTTTCAGTTCCTTCAATTGCTTCTTCGTCTACTTTAAGTTTATAATATAAGGTCTTGCTTTCTGTTCCAAGACCCTTAAAGTCATTAAGTTCAATAATCTCATCCTGGCCTGGAATAAGGCTGAATGGAAATTCTGGGATTATACGGAACTTGATTGAGTCGATTGCTCTTCCAGTGTTAATAACAGCGAATCTTAGTTCTATATATTCGCCTGGTTCAGCTGGGTCTGGTTCTTGGTTAAGCAAAGTTACTCTTATGTTTCCGTAATCGTCAGTTAGTGATTCTACAGCAAGTGCAGGGATTAATGCTAATAAGAATGTCAATAATAGTATAACACCGGTTTTTTTCATAATATCACCTTTTTAAACGTTCTACTTTAATAATCTTTCCATCTTTTAAGTGTGCAATTCTTTGTGCTGCTCTAGCGAGATAATTATCATGCGTTACAAGGATTATTGTCTTTTTTTCTTCTTTATGAAGTTTTTTTAGGAACTTCATGATAAGTGTTCCTGTTTTTGAGTCAAGGTTTCCAGTTGGTTCATCTGCAAGAATTACATCTGGATTATTTGCAAGTGCTCTTGCTATAGCTACTCTTTGCTGCTGGCCACCGCTTAATTCGTTCGGTTTATGGTCCATCCTGTGTTCAAGTTCAACCATGTCAAGCAGATGTTCAGCTCTTTTTTTTCTCTGTTCAGCTGTATAACCCTGGAAGATCATGGGCAGCATTACGTTTTCTAGTGCTGTTAATGTCTGAATAAGGTTGAATTGCTGGAATACAAAGCCTATCTTTTTACCTCTTATCTGCGCTAGCTCTGATTCACTCATGTGAGCTATGTTTTCCCCTTCTAGATATATTGCTCCAGATGTAGGTATGTCAAGGCATCCTATTGAGTTTACCATTGTGCTTTTGCCTGAGCCAGAAGGACCCATGATTGCAACAAATTCGCCTGGATAGACTTCAAGGTTAACTTCCCATAGGGCCTTTACTTCAACTTCTTCGCTTAATTTAAACACTTTGCATACATTAACAAGCTTAATAATTGGCTTTTTTTTCATACATTAGATACTTGGATTATCTATTTATAAGGGTTTTGTTTTTATGTACTTTAAATACTATTTTTCTAACACAATAATATTTATAAATTTGTTATTTCTCGGATTTTCTGTATGGATGAGTATAAAGAAGTAGAATATTTCATGGATGATTCTATTACTGTAGCTCCTGCTGAGGAGATTCCAATAGATGGTACAACCCCTATGCCGGATTTTGAGGAGATTCAAAAGAAAAAAAAGAAACGTGGAAGGAAAAAAAAGGTTGTAACGGAAGTTAAGGTTGAAGCAGGGATAGAAGATGAAATTCCTATTAAAGAAGTAAAAAAACAAAGGAAAACTAGGGCAAAGAAAGTTGAAGCTAAAGCAGTTGAGAAAAAACAAATTAAACCTAAATCACAAAAAAAACAGAGAAAAGTTAGGACAAAGATTGAGAAGGAAGAGATAATTCCAGTAAAGGAGGTTGAGCAGAAAGTGGAACCAGAAATTAAAGTTGAAGATAATAATGTTAAAGGGCACAGGGTTTCGGATATGGATGCAGATTCTGTATCTGATATGCCAGGTACGCAGGGTCAGGATTATCACGAAGATTCAAGTGGTGCAAAATATTTAGGTATGGGTATCCTAGCATTAATTATAATCATTGCATTGATATTTGGAATAAGTTATATAACTAATGATAAGTTAATAAGTGGGGTAGATCCTTCAGGGAATGTTGTTAATGTCATTACAACAGATAGCTATACTTATAATGGGTTTGAGTTTTCAAAGTCAAATGTAGGGTTATGGTACACTACAGTTAATGTTGGAAGCACTGAATACATGATAAACTTGCATTACAGTCCTAAAGAGGTTGAAAATATTCCCTTAGAAGGGGATATTGATGAGTCGTATCAGGATATCACTGATTTGTATGTGACTTTTGACCCTGAAGGTGAGCATCTTAAGTATGTCGCTTTGTCAATAGGTGAGTTAGGTACTAATATGAACAATGCGTTTAATATTGGTTTAGTTGGTTCTTGTACTGTGAATAAGACAAATGCATGTGCTGATAGAGAGATTATAACATGTGATAATACTGATAAGCCTGTTGTATATTTTAAGGAAGCTGAAGGTTCTAAGGTTATAATGGATGGGAACTGTATCATTGTACAAGGTTTGGGTGAAGATATCCTGAAGTCAACTGAAAGGCTTCTTTATAACCTGTATGGTATAATCCTTTAGTAAGTTTTTTATAATTTCTTACTTTTTTATTTTATTAATGGTTGAACATTATTATTCAGAGGAACAGAGTTCTAAGTTTAAGATAGAGAAGATTAAAGCGTTTTTGCGGGGAAAGGATTTTGAATTCTATACAAGTTCTGGGGTATTTTCGATAAAGAAGGTTGATAAAGGTACAGAGACCTTGATAAACAATTGTATACTTAAAGATGGTTGGGATGTGTTGGATTTAGGTTGTGGTTATGGTGTTGTGGGAATTGTTGTTAAGGAAATATTTGGTTCCTGTAATGTTGTTATGACTGATATAAACAGGAGAGCTATTAAGTTGGCTATTAAGAACCTTGAGTTGAATAATGTAGAATGTGAGGTTTTGCAGGGAAATCTTTATGACCCTGTTAAGGGTAAGAAGTTTGATACTATCTTAACTAATCCTCCTTATGCTGCTGGCCGTGACTTGTGTTTTAAGATAATTGAAGAGTCTGTTGGTTTTTTGAAGAAAGGTGGTTTGTTGCAGCTTGTTGCAAGACACCAGAAAGGGGGTAAGATGCTGAAATCTAAGATGCTGGATGTTTTTGGTAATGTTGAAGAGGTTGCCAAGAAGTCAGGTTACCGTGTTTATGTAAGTTCTTTATAGTTCTTTTACTCCGTTCTCTTCTGTGTATGAGATGAGCCTTATCCCAAGGCCGAGTTTTAGGAGTGCTGCTAAGGTTGCCATGTGTTCTTTACCTGTTCCTGATACAAAGTTTAATGCTACTTCTGTGTCAAGGATCTTGTTTTTTAAACTTGATTGAATTTGTGCTATAAGTTCTGGTATCTTTTTGTCTTGGTCAATCACTATGAATTCAGTCATTCCTTGTTTCTGTGTTGTGAACTTTTCTTTTCCAAGTTCATCTGTTATAATGATGATTTTTTCCCAATCCTGTTCTTGGATAACTCTTGCTACATGAGGCCATGTTCCTTTTCCTATACCTAAACATACTACTAATGATGTCATGTTTTTTTGATTAATCCTTTAGTTTATATTGTTTTTCGTTAATCCTATTTAATCATCTTTGTTAATCTGTTGCAAAACAACCCTCTCTCTCCCTTTTTTATTATCGGATTAACAAATTTAAAGCAGGGTTTTTAGTAATAGGTTACTAAATGAATCCTGGCTTTTAAATTTATTAATATATTAACCAAAAAGTTTATAAACCTGTTATTTATTAACTTATAACTAAATTGAAGGAGGTTTTGGATGAAGTTTTAAAAGGAGTAAGAGATATTTCTAATCTTCGAACTATAATACTGCATGAAGATGTGCTGCATTTTGTAACAGATGAGCCAAATTTAGACAAGTTTAAGCAAAAAGTGGTTCAGGCTGTAGGGGATAAACATAAGAAATTAAGTTTTGTTAATGTTCATCATTTTGATTCTGAATTGTTGAATAAGCTGATTAGAGAGGGTAGAGTAATACATGGTTCTTTGGTTTTAAGTGAAAGTAATTTAGGGTTAAAGCCGCACTATCTTTTTTCTTATGATCTTGCACATCTTTCTAAGAGTGAGAAGGTTAAGGTCAGTAAGAGGATACATGGAAGCGAGGCAAAGATTAAGGGTAAGGTTTATCGTTACGATGGTCTGAAGAATTTAGCTGGGAATGAACTTGTGAGTAATTCTACTATGTTAGTTTCCCAGCAAAATTATGAAGGATTCAAGTTGTTTTTGATTGAAAATAATGTGAGGCATACTGTAAAGAAGATTTGGATTGAATAATAAAAAGATGGTGAAAAAGAGGTTGAAAAAAGAGGGAAATAGTAGAGATATTTTAGTAATTGGAACTCTAATTATCTTTATAGGTGTGCTTCTATATATTGGAAATTATCATGGTGGCATGACAGGTTTAGTTGTTGATAATTCTACTAATGTTACGTTGAATGAGACATTAAATGAGAATTTGAATGATACTATAAATGAAACATTTGTTGAGAATCCTGTCCTTATACCAGACTTGAATCAGACTGATGAGGAATTAAATCAAAGTAATGAAACAGTTGTTGATGATCAAACCCAGCAGGTGGCTCCTGAGGAAGAACCTGAGGAGCTGCCTGCCACACCTCCATTGTTTGGTGGGCAGGGTTTCCAAACACAGCAGGAGCAGAACTGTAATCCTCCTGATACTGGTACATGGAATATAAATGGAGAAGAGGTTGTTTGTGAGAATAAGGTCATTAATGATACAGTCAGTTTAGGTACTGGAGCAAATGTAACTTTTATTAACATTACCTTTAATTCAACTGTTAATGCAAATTATGATTCAATACTCAATACCACTTTTTGTTATTTTAATGATGTATATATCTTCGGTGAGTCAAATATTACAATCAATAATTCTAATGCTTCATCTGTTTATGTATATGGAGGAGAGCCTGATTTTTATATACAAAATACTACCCTTAATATCATTTACTTTGGACAGATGGGGAATGAGTCTGGTACTTTGAGAAATGTTTCAATGATACAGATGCATTATAGATATGATCAGAATGATACCTTGACTTTAGTTGGATTGAGGCAGCACATGCCCTTTAATGGGACTGCTTTTATAAATTATGGAACTGTGAATTTTATTGATACTTTTATCAATCCTTCAAGATTTACTGAAACTTTAGAGATTGATCAGGCAGTTGCTGGAGTTACAAACAATAATAACAATGAGTTTTATGTAAATGATTCAGTGCTTTCAGTTGTTAAGTTATTCGGTAATTTTACAGCTAAATTTAATAATGTAAGTGTTTATGATTTTGGATTGTTGAGGGCTTTGGAATTTGGTCCTGATGCTGCTAATTTCAGTGCTTATAACTGTTCATTCTATCAGCCCACACTTTCTGATGGGACTGGAATCAATCTTGCACAGAATATTGTTATGGATAACTTTAATATCTCTAATTCAGATTTGAATGAAATCATAGGTGAACACTTTAATCTTTCCTTTCAAAATACTTCATTCCAAGGTTTCTATGTTTATCTGAGCAATAAACCAGGAAATTCTATTAATCTAACTAATTCTTATCTGGGTCAAGCATATTTTGGTAATACTACCCAAGGTTTTGTAGCTGATAGTGGCATGTATATGATGCAGTTTGAGGATGTAACTAATTTTACAGTAATCAACTATACTGGCAGGCCTTATTTTAAGAATGATATTCCGGGAACTAACCTGACAATTGATGGGTTTGACGATAGATTGAATGCTATTGATTATATTGTTACAAACACTGCTGGAATGTTTGTTAATTTTACTAATATGAATCCAAATGAGTATGCCCAGTTTTATATGTATGAAGATACTTATAATATATTTAATAATAGTTTCATAACCGCACTTCAGACTTTTGATGATAGTGTTAACATTGTTCAAAACACTTCATTAACCTTTGGATTCTTTACTGAAAATTCGTATACTGAGTTAAGGAATTCTTCAACTTTTCTTTATTCGTTTAGTGGTTCAGCAGTTGTTAATTTCTCTACACCAGGCATTCTTACAGGGTATCGGGATGTTAGCGGCAATCCTGAAATAAGAGGATATTATGAATTTATAGGAACAGAGAATTTTAATTCGTTTTCTAGTAGTGCGTTCTTGAATAGGTTCTTTCCAGTACAGGTAAATTATACAAATGGTTCAGTTGTTTCTGGTGCTTTGATTAATATTACTAATGGGACGCATACTTTGTATAATGGTTCTGTTGATTCAAATGGATTTGGATGGGCTAATATGAGCTTTACAACAAATTCCACAGATTCTAGTCTTTATCCTTATAATAATTCATACACTATTATTGCTTCAATTAATCCTAGTGATTCTCAAGAGATAAATGTGTTTACTGATACGTTTAGTGCATTGCAGTTTGAGATGCCTATTACTTTGTATTGTGGTGATACTGTTACGCAGAGTACTGTTTTGGCAGGGCATGTGCTAAATGCAACAGGAGGTACTGAATGTCCGACTGATCGGGGAATTATAATCTCTGGAAATGATATTGTTTTTGACTGTGATGGATATAATATAACCGGAACAGATAATGGAACTGGTTATGGTGTTGAGGTTATTCAAGCCCATAACAATATTACAATCAAGAACTGTAATGTTAATGGATGGTTAGATGGAATCGTCCCAAGAACTGAGAATGTTACTATTTATAATAATACTTTAAAGTTTAACAATATCAGTATTTATGTTTCAGGTGCAAGCAGCACTGCAGACAATAATAATATTACATTTAACTTAATTTCACAATCTGGAACTGGAATTGAGATAAGCAAAGGTAACCACTCTATCACCTATAACAACATCACAGATACTGATATAAACCACGGATCTGGATGGGGTATAAATTTGGGATTAACAGCTACAGAATATGATTTTAGTAATTACTTAAATAATCTTACAAATGGAATTTATTTTGGTGTTAACCAAACTATCTCAGGAGTAACATTCCCTGAAGCGGAAATCTCTGGAATATACTTGGGATTAGGTGGTTATAATTCTATACTAGATGATGTTTTAGTTTCTAGCAATGCTTCAAGAATAATAGTTGTATATGGACCTTCAAACACAATCAACAATAGTAGATTCTCGGGTAATAATGAAAATACTGCAATGGAAATATTAAGTGCTGCAGATGGTGTTAATATAACTGGTAACCAAGTCAATAATAGCTTTGTTGGAATGTATTTATATTCGCCGAACACTAATGTCATTGGGAATGAAGTTCATCACAATAATATTAGCATATTAATAACAGGAGCAAGCAGTGTTGCCGATAATATTAATATTTCATTTAACTTGATCAATGATACTGGCCAAGGAATCACAAGTTTCAAGGGCCAAAATTATCTTAGCTATAACAATGTTACATATGTTAATTATTCGAAATATGGTGGAACTAATCCAGGTTATGGGTATGCATTTTACATAAGCTCTGAGAATACAACAATAGATGAAACAAACTACTTTAACATAACAACAAATGGAATTGCAATCTCTAATTACCAGACTTTAGTTGATTATTCTTTTGAGGATCTTACAATTGAAAGCTATTGTCTTTCTACAGCAGGTAGTTATAACTATCTAGAGAATATTCAGTTTGACAATACATGTTCAAATGGAATAAGTATTGCTTCTTACAACACATTAAACAACACGCATGTAAACGGAATCACTACTGGAATAACTGTAACTGGCTTGAATAACACAATCGTTGATTGTTCAGCTTCTAGTGCAACACAAGATTTGTATATGGGTCCAAGTGGGATTAATAATACAATAGTCAACAGTGAATTTGCATCACTTAGGTATGGTCTAAATACAATTTCACAATGCAGCGGAAATGAATTTGAAAATGTAAATGTAACAGATATTGCTTTGCTATATGCTCAAATTAATGCAAGTATTATACTAAGGAATTCAATCTTTAACCTTACCTTGATCCAAGGCCTAACAATAAATTCAACAGAACAGTCAACGATTAACCAAATCTGGATGGGTGGTAATGCTACTATTGATGGGTTCTTTAATATTACAGATAAGAGTTTATATTCATTTACATCCAGTGCTTATCCAATAAGATATTATCCTATACAAATCTTGGATTATTCTGGAACTGGTGTTGAGAGTGAAGTTAATGTTACTGATTCATTAGGGAATAATATTTATTCTGATGTTACTAACAGTACTGGGTATATAAGGGCTCCTATATCATTTAATAATACTAATTATAATGATGAATTCACTTTGAGTGCTTCTTACAATCCTACTTTGAGTCAGACAATTAATCTTACTACAGACACGCAGATTACATTACAGGAGGAGCCTGTTTATTGTGGAGATACAATTTATTCTAATACTGCTCTGCAGAGGAATCTTTTGAATGCTACTGGTGGGGATGTCTGCAATACGACTTATGGTTTGATTATCGGCGCGAATGACATTGTTTTAGATTGCGGTGGTTATAATATAACAGGTAATTGGACAGTTGCAGGAAGTTCCGGTTCTATTGGTGTAGGTGTTGGGAATTATGACAATATTACTGTGCGAAATTGTGGTTTGCATCATTGGAACTATGGTCTGAACAATGGGTGGAATCTTACAGTTTATGATTCTAATTTCTCAGAAAGTAATGTTGGGGTTTCTACAAATTATGATTATTTGAATGTTAGTGGGAATCGTTTTAGTCATTTGGGTAATGGTGTTCTAAATGGAGGATCACATGGAATTATTAGAGAGAACATCTTTTCAGTAATATCAGGGAATTATTCAGGTACTGATGCAAGGACTTATGCGATTGAAGGTGGGAATTCAAATAATATTACTATCTTGAATAACACTATCTGGAACGCTACGAATGGTATAAGGTTAGGAGATAATGTGACATTTAGTCAACATGACCTGACTGATGTTTGGGTTACCGATTCTGTCTTAACTGTTGGTGGAAGTAATGTTATAGTTAGTTACTTGAATATTTCTAGTGTTTTAGGTTCTGAGACGTGTTTGGACATTCAAAATAATATTGGAGGTGTTCGACCTTTTAATATAACAGCAACTGATGTGTTATGCGGAAATTTTTCAGTAAGTGGGATGGCCAATTATGGATTTAATGTTACATTCAGGGATAATACAATCATTGGGAATACTTCAGGTTATGGTATTGTACCTTCAGCACATGCAGATGCTGTAAATAATACTCTTTACAGGAATAATATTACAAATGTTTCTGGAGGTATTCAGTTTCAATCAGGTGTTGATATAAATGTGATAGAGAATAATATCACTAATGTTAGAGTTGGAATTTATGATGCAGGCGATAATTCTGTGATCTGTTCGAACAGTATACGGAATGTTACAGTCTATTCAGGTGGCTGGGCTATTGATTCAGGTAATAGTGATGGTTCTACAATATGTAAAGACAATGATATCCAGGATGTATATTATGGAATCAGGTTTGGTGATAACATTGAGGTAAGGGATTGGGACTTTACTCGTTATGAGATACAGCATACTGTTATGGGTGTAGGAGGTAAGAATTCTCATATTGAGAATATTACAATCAATTGTCCTCTTGGCTGTAATACTGGGATACAAATCGCTAACAATATTGGAAGAAGTTCTGATAATAATACCTTAACCAATGTTAATGTCACTAATAATTACTATGGTATTTATTTAGGGACTTCGTCAAATAATACGGTTTATGATGTTAACATGAGTGGTAATACATGGGATGTTGCTTTTGCTGCAGGTTATTCAAATGTTGTGGAAGATTCTAATATTAGCACGTTTTTGACTGCAGCAAATGTTGTAAACTCTTCTCTTGTAAATGTTAATTCTACGAGTAATACCCAATTTACTGGTGGTGAGATATTTGTTGAAGATTCTTCATTCTTCGGTGATTTTAAGGTTTATGGGAATTCAGTTGTGAACTTTACTTCGCAGTCATTTGTGGAACAGTTTACGCATCTGGGTGATGCTGGTTTTGGAACCAATGCAACGATTGATGGATTTGTTAATATCTCAAATAAAGAGCTTCAGAATAATATTGTTCAGATGAATAATGTCACAAGGTATTATCCTGTTCAGATATTGGATTATTCTGGAAGTGGTGTTGAGAGTGAGATTAATGTCACTAATAATAATACTGTTAATGTGTTTAGTGGTGTTACTAACAGTACTGGATATATCAGGGTTCCTGTTAAGTATAATTCAACTTATTATGATGGTCAGTTTACCTTGAGTGCTTCATTTAACCCTACACTTACTGAGACAATTAATCTTACTACAGATACGCAGATCACTTTGCAGGAGGAGCCTGTTTATTGTGGTGATACAATAACAACTGATACTGTTCTCCAGAGGAATGTTGTGAATGCTACTGATGGTGAATGGTGCGATAGTCATGGAATTATAATAGGTGCAGATAACATTACTCTGGATTGTGCTGGTTATAGTATTACTGGTGTTGGGTATCTGAATGGAACTGCTTATGGTATCTTTACTAATAATAAAGCGAACTTGACTATTAAGAATTGTTATGTAAATAACTTTAGTCATGGAATCTATTTAAGTAATATTGATAATTCAACAGTCTATAATGATACAATAAATAATTCAATTGTTTCAGGAATTTTCTTATATTATTCTGATTTAGATAATATATCTAGCAACAATGTCTATAATACTGGGAATCATACTAGTAGTTATAATGTTGGTAATGGTATAGGTCTTTATAATGGGGGTGAAAACTTAATAATTGATAATTATGTTTATAATTCGTTTACAGATTTAGCAGGCGACTATCGGGCTGGTAATGGAATCTATTTAACTGGTTCTGCGACTTATTATAATAATATAATTTCGCATAATAATCTTGTCAATTCAACTTATGGGGGTATTGGTGTGTTTGTTGCTTATGATAATTATTCAATTATTTATAATAATGTTTATAACAGTACAGGAGTAGCAATCAGGGCTAATTCTGGAAATAATGTCAATGTTTCTGGGAATGATATTAACTCTGCTTCTAGCTATGGAATTTTCTCAGCCTCATCTAATCTGACTCTATGTCAAAATAATTTAACTGATATCTCTAGTTGGGCTATTTATGCAGCAACAAGTGATAATGCTACAATCTGCAAGGATAATGACATTCAGCAGTCTTATGGGGGTATTGTGTTTGGCAGTAATGCTCAAGTAACAGACTGGGACTTTTCTGGATATAATATTATTAATAATGTAATGGGTATTGGAGGTACTAATTCAGTTTATGATAATATCACAGCTTATTGTGTAAATGGTTGTAACATTGGAATATATCTCGGAGGAGGTCCTAACATTAATGCTTCTAATAATGTTATCACCAATATTAATGTATCAAACAATATCTATGGTATTGAGATTGAATATGCTGCAGACAATGTCTTGGATTCAGTTGATATCTCTAATACTACGACTGCATTAAGGTTTGCAGGTGGATCAGGAACACTGGTTAGGGATTCAAATATTACTTCTGTGGCTATATTGGATTTTGGTAATATAATCTCAATCAATACTACATTCTTAAGGAGTAATCTTACAGATTCACTAAACTTGCAAGGCAATTCGCATACTAATTTTGATAACTCGACAATCTTTGGTGCGCTTTCTTTATCATATAATGCTACAGCTAACTTTACATCGCAATCTATAATTAATCAGATAACCTCAGTTGCTAATGGTGGTTCAGGGAATAATGCTGTAATGGCTGGCTATGTCAATATTACAAATAAGGTTATTGGTTCAGGTCCTACTTCAAATAATAACTTCACAAGAATATATCCTGTCCAGGTTTATGATTACACTGGCACAGGAGTACAGACTGATGTTAACATTACTGATGCTGATGAAGTTAATGTCTTTAGTGATCAGACCAACTCGACTGGTTTTATCAATGCTTTGGTTGTTTATAACTCTTCTAATTATCAGGATGCGTTTACAATCACTGGCAGCTTTAATCCTGTGATAACTCAAGAGATTAATATCACTGATGATACTCTTTATGTTCTTCAGGAGACTGATATTATTAGATGTGGTGATACAATTACTTCTGATACTGTGCTTCAGAGGAATGTGCTTAATTCTACTGATGGGGAGATTTGTGGTGAGACTGCTATTATAATCGGTAATGACAATATTGTGTTTGATTGTGCGGGTTATTCTATTACTGGTGACAGGAATCAAAGTGCTTATGGCATTTACGCGTTCCAAATGGAGAATGTAACTGTTAAGAATTGTAATGTGAATAGTTTTGGTATTGGCTTATATCTAAGAAGTTCGCATAATTCCACTGCACTATTAAACACAATGAACGATTCGTTATATGATGGGATCCAAATTTATTTAGGAAACCTTAACAATTTAACAGGCAACGAAATACATAACACTGGAAATGTGTCTTGGGACATTGGCGTTGGTTTAGGTATCCATATAAACGGTGGATACGATAATGTGCTTGGAGACAATTACATATATAATTCATACAGTTCGTATGGAGACCGCTCAGGTTCAGGAATCTTCCTTCAGGGAACTGGTGGCAGGAACATCGTAAAAAATAACACAGTAGAGAATGCTACAGACAGCTGCATTGAGATTTATAATGGGAATGATAACACTACATTCATAGAAAATAATGTTTATAATTGCTCTGCATTTGGAATAGTCACATCTTCAGGCACATACAACATAAATTATTCTGGAAACTTAATCAATAATACCGGCAGCCAAGGGATTATAACATCTGCAACTAATCCTTCTATCTGCGGAAACAATATATATAATACAGGATCCTGGGCAATTGATACTATCAATGCAGATAATGCTACAATATGCAGGGATAACGACCTGCAGCAGGTTTACAGGGGCATAAGGTTTGGAGACAATGTAGATGAAACAGACTGGGACTTCAGCAGTTATGTAGTTATTAATACAGTGATGGGTATTGGTGGATTTAATAGCACCTTTGACAATATTACTGCATATTGTCCAACAGGATGCGAATTTGGAATTGATTTGGGTAATAATGCTGGTAGGATAGCTACAAATAATACAATTACTAATGTTAATGTTTCAAATAGTGTATATGGAATCAACATATTTGGATGCTTTGGTAATACTATTGAATATGTTGACATATCAAACACGACATACTCCATAAGGATAAATGGAGGGTCTGGGAATCTTATTAAAGATTCAAACCTGAGCTCAATTAATGTATTAGCTGGGGATAATAATACAATTCTAAGAGCAAACATAACAGATTATGCAATATTCACAGGGGTATCAAATGCAACGGTTGATAATTCAACACTCAGCAACGCATCAATCATATCTACTGCTAATGTGAACTTCACAACACAATCAACTGTTGGCCAGTTCTATTCTTTAGGAGGCAGCGGTCCTCCTATTATTGATGGATACTTGAATATAATAAATAAAACAGTAAAGACTTTTAGTGCAAATCTCACAAGATACTTCCCTGCATATGTGTATTTCCGGAATGGTTCAACTGCTTCAAATGCTATTATTAATGTTACAGATGGGATTAATACAGTTTATAATTCTTCAACTGATGCTACAGGTTTAGCTTCGTTGAAGGTTGTGTTTAACACTTCTAATTATCAGGATGGGTTTAACATCACTGCTACCTGGAATCCTACTGGAAGCGGTAGCTTGAATCTAACTGCTAATACTCCTTTGAATATCTCCCAAGATGATATTGAGCTTTGTTATCAGAATGTTTCTAATGTTTGCACTGTTAAAACTGGAGAGAATTGTAGTTGTTTGACTGAGGCGCTTAATAATTCTGACTGTTATGAGGTTAGGTTGAACAGCAGCATTACTGGTTGGGTTGGCACTTGTATTGATGATCCTTTGAATTTCACTAATAAGACTTTAGATTGCCAGGCTTATACTATTGATGGTGATGATTCTGGGACTGATTATGGGCTTGACTTTTCTTTAACTGATAACATAATAAAGAACTGTATTGTGCGTGATTTTGATATAGGAATAAAGGTTAGTGGTTCGTTTAATACTTTTTTAAATAACACCTTTACTTCAAGTGCAACTGGATTGCGTTTGAATAGTGGTTCTAATGATGTGCTCTTAAACACATTTAGTGATGATATTTTATACGTGGCATCAGCATATAATAATCTTACACATAATACTATTAGCAGTGCTGCTGATGGGATATATCTATCTGGCTCTAATAATTATGTGTATAATAACACCTTGATAGGTAATACTGATGGTATGGAGGTTCCTGGAAATAATAATACAATTATATATAATAATATCACTGGAACCAGCAATAGAGGAGTTTATATAGTTGGTGGAGATTACAATAACTTAACACATAACCTTGTGACTAGTGCTGGAGTTTATAGTATTTTATTAAACCTTGGTACCTATAATCTTATTGTGAATAATTCTATTGACTCTAATGTTGCGGTAGCTGTTGGTTTACTTGGTTCATCAAACAATAACCAGATAGAGAATAATACTGTCCAGAATGGTCCGCAGGCTTTTATGTTATTATCTTCATCTTACTCTAATAATTTTACTAATAACAGTGTTACAGGTGCAACTTATGGTTTCTATTTAAGCTCAGCTGGAACTAATAATAGATTTGAAAATAATTCTGCATTAGGTAATAATTATGGCTTTTATGTCACAACAACAAGTACTACTTTTATCCTAAATAATACTATCTTAGGTAGTTCTGTTTATGGGATACAGTTAGATTCTACAGCAAATAACAATACAATTGAGTACAATGATGTACAGAACTCAGGTAGGGATGGACTTATTGTGGGAAGTACAAGTTCTAATAACACTGTTAATTCCAATAATCTTTGCTTTAATAATCAGGATACTGGAAGTTATTTTGACATAAGAGATGCTAATATTACTGTTGGTGATGATAATACCTGTGATACTGTTAGTGGATTTAATGATACTGGCAGTTATGGGTGTACATATCTTTGCACTGGTACTTGTGACACTTATGATGCTTTTATTGCTGTACCTGTTCCAGGGATTGATTATAATCTTACTTTTACGATTAATGTAAGTACTAATGCTAGCTATGTTGATGAAGGTAATTATACTATTAACAATTTAACTTATTCTAGCTCTAGTTCGCTTATCGAGAATGAGACAGATTTTGTGGATGATTTAGATACCGAGACATTGGCAGATGGTAATTATAATATCTCTACACTCCTAAAAGTTGCTGATAATTGTAATATTTTGAATGTCAGTTCATTCCAGGTACATAATAATAATCCTCCTAACCTTTCCTTTGTTATTCCAGAATGGGCTTGGCCAGAGGATATTGTGAATGATACTTTAGTACTTGGCAGTTATTTTGAGGACCCTGATAATGATGATTTGAACTTTACTTATTATCCTGTAACTAATATTACCCTTACAATTGATAATGATACTACTATTGTTACGATGACTCCAGATGAAAACTTTACTGGTGTAAGGTATACAAACTTCACAGCTTGGGATATTGATGATGAGTTTAATGTTTCGAATTTGGTTGTATTAAATGTCACTCCAGTTAATGATGCTCCTTATCTTAATGCTACAATTTATAATTTGACTTGGCCAGAGGATACAGTGAATGACTCACTTTATTTAGTTAGATACTTTACTGATATTGATGGAGATGACCTGAACTTTACATATTATCTTGTTCAGAATATCAGTATTGTGATTGATAATGATACCGGGCAGGTTGTGTTTACATCTGAAGATAATTTTTCTGGTGTAAGGCTTACTAACTTTACTGCTTATGATCCTGAAGGGTTGAGTGCTGTATCAAATCAAGTTCTTTTAACTGTTACTGAAGTTAATGATAATCCTGTGTTAGTGCAACAGATTATAAATATCACTTGGCCTGAAGATACTGTTAATGATACTGTTAATATCTCTGAATACTTTAATGATATTGATGGGGATGATTTGAATTATACTTATTCGGCAGTTCAGAATATCACAATAGCAATAAACAATGACACTGGTAAGTTGACCTTGACACCTGATGAAAATTTCACTGGAACAAGGACTACTACATTCACTGCTTATGATTCAGATGGTGCTTCTGTAAGTTCTAATTCAGTTGTGTTGAATGTTACACCAGTTAATGATGCTCCTAATCTTAATGCTACAATCAATAATGTTACATGGCCAGAGGACAGTATTAATGATTCACTTTACTTGGTCAGATATTTTACTGATATTGATGGAGATGATCTGAACTTTACCTATGTTGCTGTTACAAATATCACTATTTCTATAGATAATGATACAGGACTGCTTATTTTGACCCCTTATGAGAATTTTACCGGCGTTAGACAAACTGTGTTTACAGCTATTGATCCTTATGGTGCAAGTATAAGTTCAAATACTGTTTGGCTTAATGTAACGCCTGTTAATGATCCTCCTTATCTTAATGCTACAATCTATAATGTTACTTGGCCCGAGGATACTGTTAATGACTCACTTTACTTGGTCAGATATTTTACTGATATTGATGGAGATGATTTGAACTTTACTTATGCTGCTGTTACAAACATCACTATCTTTATAGACAATGATACTGGGATGCTTACCCTAACACCTGATGATAATTTCACTGGAATTAGACAAACTGTTTTTACAGCTATTGATACCTATAGCGCAACCGTTAATTCAAATACTGTCTGGCTGAACGTTACGCCAGTTAATGATAATCCCGGAGTTGATATTGTTCCAAATTGGACTTTCCCTGAGGATACTGTAAATGATACTTTAAATCTTTCAAATTACTTCCTTGATATTGACGGGGATGATCTGAACTTTTCACATGTTTCAGTATTGAATATTACTATTGTTATTGATAATGATACACATAAAGTCACTTTCACTCCAGATGGAAACTTTACAGGTACGAGAACTACAAGTTTTACTGCTTATGATCCGCAAGGACTATTCATTACTTCAAATAACGTGTTAATTAATGTTACAAATGTAAATGATCCTCCGTATATAACGTCAACTGCTGTTACAAATGCAACAGAAGCGCAGGTCTTTACTTATAACATGACTGCTATTGATATTGATGGAGATTCTCTTGTATTTGCTGTAAATGATACTGTGAGGTTTAGCCAGAATTTGGCTAATTTCAGCTGGACACCGCAGCAGTCTGATGTTGATGCTTCGGTTAGAGCATTTAGGTTTAATGTTTCAGATGGTAATGGAGGCAGTGATGAACAGATTGTTTATATTGGTGTAACAAATGCGAATGATCCTCCTAATTTTACTTTGACAATAGAAAATATTACTTGGAATGAGGATACTGTTAACAGCAGTTTAAACCTTTCACAGCATTTCGAGGATCCGGATGGTGACGATTTAAACTATACTGCAACTTCAGTATCAAACATTGGAATTGCTATTGATAATGATACTGGAATTGTTACCTTGACTCCTGCAGCGAACTATTCTGGCTTTGGTACTACTACATTTACTGCATATGATCCTTCTGGTCAGATTAATGTCTCTAATGTTGTGGTTTTGAATGTAACTCCTGTTAATGATCCTCCTTATTTAGTTACTAATATCCCTAACTTAGGTATAACGCAGAACACTAATAGAACGTATGATGTTAGCAGTTATTTTGCTGATGTAGATGGTGATGATTTAAATTATTCTGCAATTTCTATTGAAAACATTACTATTTATGTTGACAATGATACTAGTGTCTTTACATTTGAACCTGAAACTAACTTTTTAGGTATAAGGTACTTGACTATCTATGCATTTGACCCTAGCAATGAGAATGCAACATCAAATAATATAACTTTAACAGTTTCAGTAGGTTTTTATTGTGGTGATGGTAATTGTGATGCGAATGAATCGTGTGATACTTGTCCAGAAGATTGTGGCTCATGTTTAGTGCGTGAAGTAGATACTAGTCCTGCTGGCAGGGTTTATGGATGTGTTGAAAACTGGCAGTGTACAGACTGGGGTGAGTGTCAGCCAGACGGTTATGAGTATAGAACATGTACAGACATGAGTATTTGTGATCAGGATTTCTGGGAAGCTACAAGACCTGATGAAAAGCGGGAATGTGTTTATACTCCTATATGTACTGATGGAGTGAGAAATGGTGATGAGACTGGAATTGATTGTGGAGGAAGTTGTCCTGCTTGTGAGTTAGATGTTGAAGAAGAGGTTGTTGATGGTGAGTTTGTGCTGGAGACAGATTTCACACAATTTGTTGATGAAGATTATACTTTAACATTAGATCTAAGTCATATCAGAGGCTTGTATAATGCTGTAATCTATAATCCTTGGGATTGTCTTGGCAGGCCTAATGGCTCTATTGAATTTATGAGAATCCAAGATGTTCCATTACAGAATTCTAAGTTCACAGACTTTGATGTTCTTTTTAGTTATGCGATGCCTGAAGGAACAGACTGCGATGTTGAGTTCTTGACAAAGTATGTCTGTTCATCTGAAGAGTATAGTGTGTATAAGTGCACTGAATGGGATATGGAGAATAAGAGATGTAAGGATGATGATTCTTGGGTTACTATTGCTGAGCTTAAGCCAGGGTTGAACAAAATTAAGATTAAGGTTAAAGGAAATGATCCTGGGCTTGGTATAGGTCCTAGTCCAATACGACAGGTGTGCGGAAATTTAGTTTGTGATTCTGGCGAAGATTGTGTGACCTGTCCAAGTGATTGTGTTTGTGAGGAGCAGCCTGCAAAGATAGGATTTATTGCCAAAATAATTAATTTCTTTAAATCTATAACTGGTGGGGCAATGCTTACACTGGATTGTAGAGAGGACTGGTCATGTCCATTATGGTCTGAGTGGAATGAATTAGGGTATAGGACAAGGAAGTGTGTTGATACTAATCAGTGTGGAAGAGAATTGTATAAGCCTCTTGAATCAGAGTACTGTGAATTTATTGAAGAGGGGTGCTCAAATAGAATACTTGACCAGAATGAGGAAGGAGTGGATTGCGGTGGGGTATGTGATCCTTGCCTTGCAGTACCTTACTCTAGGGATTTGTGGTGGATTCTTTTAATCGTGTTTATGGGAAGCTACTTTGCAACTCGTTTCTATATCTTAAGGAATGGTGGTTGGAAAAAGTTTAAGAAGAAATTTAAGATAGTTTTGAGGAAGATATTTTTAGGTAAGTATGCTTAATTTGATTATTGTTTGGTTGATCTTAATTGCTATGTAAAACTATCATTGATTGTGTTCTGTCAATACCTTCAATTGGTTGAATCTTCTCAAGAAGTACATGATCAAATTCTTCAACATCTTTTACTCTTACAATTACTATTAAATCAGTGCCTCCTGCAACAATGTCAACTCTTTCAACAAAATATAATTTTTTTAGTTCTTTTGCTAGGTCGTATTGTGTCTTCTTTTTCTGTTTGAGTAATGGAAGATTAGCAGAGACTAAAACATAGACAACTAAACCGCGATCTATCTTCTTGTAATCTAAATCAACAGTAAAGCGTTTTATGATGCCTTCTTGTTTTAGTCTCCTAATCCTATTATGTATGGTTGTGGGGGGTAAAAGTGTCTTTTTTGCGATCTGACGAGTTGTAAAATCACTGTGTTTTTCCAGTATATCTATGATTTTCTTATCTTTCTCGTCAAGTTTGTATAGCATAATGGAACATATGTTCCAACTATTATATAAATCTTTCGATTTCTTGCAACTTTTACCTTTATTTTTGGAATAACTTTATAAATTATTTTCATATTTAGAATGTTATGATAATCGATGATAAAATTGAAAGAATTGCAAAGGATTTGGGCTTTGTCAGAGATAAGTATTATCTTGCTGCTGATTATATGTTTAGGTCTATGAAGATTGACGCAATGTTCGATGGGTTGAGGTCAAGATGTTCGGAGATTTGCTGATTGGAGTAATGCTTGGGCTGTCAGTAGCTATGCCTTTAGGACCTGGGACACTTCAGTTAATTAGGTTTGGATTAGCTAAAGGGTTTTTTTCAGCATTAAAGGTTGGTTTAGGTTGTCTTAGTGCAGATCTTGTGATAATTGTATTATCTTATCTTGGTTTAGCAAGTATTGTTAGTACACCAATTGTTAAGATTTTGCTTTTGATTATTGGAGCTGTTGTGTTAATGTTTATTGGTGGTAAGGGGCTTATCAGAAAGACTGAGTTAACTTTTAAGGACAAGTCTGTTGATAGTCCTTATCTTTCAGGTTTTTTACTAGTTGCTTTGACTCCTTTTAGTCCAATCTTTTGGATGAGTGCTTTTGGCTCTGTTATGAGCACTGTTGTTACCCCTTTGATTGCTTTGTTAGGCATAATGGTTGGTTCATTTTCGTGGCTTGTCATACTTTCAACTCTTACTGCCTTTAGTAAGAAGTTGTTATCAAAGAAGTTTATGAAATTTGTCTCATTGTTAGGTGGCGTGATGATAATTGGATTTGGAATAAGGTTTTTGGTGTTAGGGATGATGGAGTTATCTAAACTAATTTAATGGAGGTTTTAAAAAATGGAAACAAAAATGGTTTTACCTGAAAAATACGAATCAAAACTTGATTTTTTCGAAACAGAGAGAGGGATCAAGTTTGTGAAAGATACTTTCGAGAGAAGGTTAGCTGAAAAGCTAAAGTTGCAGAGAGTTAGTGCGCCTAGGTTTTTGAAAGTCGGCAAAGGTCTTCAGGATGATTTGGCAGGTACCCAGGTTCCTGTAAGTTTTAAGACTAGTTTTGCTGATAAAATCGAGGTTGTACACAGTCTTGCTAAATGGAAACGCCATGCTTTAGGAAGGTATGGTTTTCCGGTTGGTACTGGATTGTATACAGACATGGATGCTATTCGTAAGGATGAAGAGGTTTCTCCTATTCACAGCGTTTATGTTGACCAGTGGGACTGGGAAAAGATAATTACAACTTCAGATAGAAGTTTAGATTATCTTAAAAAGACTGTCAGAGCGATTTGGGAAGCGATTCTTGAGACTGAGGAGAAAGTTGCTAAGGAGTTTAAACTAGAGAAAAGGTTGCCTAAAGAGATTCATTTTGTGCACACTGAAGAACTTGAGGAGATGTACCCTGAGTTATCTCCTAAGGAAAGGGAGCATAAAATCGCTGAGAAGTTAGGAGCTGTTTTTTTGATTGGGATAGGTTTTCCTTTGAAGTCAGGTAAACCTCATGATCTGAGGGCAGCTGATTATGATGATTGGTCAACTGAACATGAGAAAGGTCGTGGACTTGACGGAGATATCATAGTATGGGATCCTGTTAGGTTGAAGAGTCTTGAATTGTCTTCGATGGGAATCAGGGTTGACAGTGAAGCAATGATTAGGCAGCTAGAGCATTGTGACTTAGCGCACAGGAAATATATGGAGTTCCATAAAGGAGTTATTGAAGGGACTATCCCGTTGTCAATTGGTGGCGGAATTGGACAGAGCAGGCTTTGTATGTTGCTGTTGCATAAAGCGCATATTGGTGAGGTACAGAGTTCTGTGTGGCCCGAGTTTGTGCATGAAGAGTTTAGGAAGAAAGGAGTTGCTTTATTGTAAATCTTCTTTATTTTTTATTGTTTTTTTTAGATATTTACTTTAGAAGAACTTCAATGATCTTTGCATAAGCTGGTCTTGCGATAAGAACTCCAGAAGTTATACCAACAATTGTTATAATCCCGAATCCTCTTAGCACACCAGCTCCTGCGCTGATTAAAGGTACCATTGCGACAACTGTTGTGAAGAATGCTACCATTATGATTGACATTGCATTCTTAAGCTTTCTTTTCCAGTCATAAATCTCTCCGGAACCTTTCAATGTTTCGTCTGTTATAATCACAAGATGGTCTACTCCTGTACCCATGGCTACAATAAGTCCTGCGATTGCGGCAAGGTCAATTGTCTGTCTTATGAAAGCTGCGAATCCGAATAGTATAATTACCTCTGATACTACAATAAGTACCATAGGTAGTGCAATCTTAACTTTTCTATAGAATAAAAATGTTACAAGACTTACAGCGATTAATGCTGCAATCCCGACTGTCATAAGGTTAGGGATAAACTCCTCGCCTACTCTTGCAGGGATGACTGTTCTTTCAGTTACAATTAGTTTGACTGGAAGTGATCCAGTGATAAGTAATGTTTGAAGTTCTTTAAGCTCTTTTAGTGAGTTAACTATTGCTTCATCTTCGCTGTTTCCACCAGCAGCTCCTGTTATTGCAGGGTCTGTAACTTCTCTTCCTTTAAGTTCTGCAGAGATTGAGAGTTCACTAACAAACTCGTCATCAAGGAAGAACTTAATTTTTTCACTCAAATAATCGTTCCTGCCACCATCTCCTGGGATTATGTCAAGGTCCTTCGTTGCTGCTGCCATCCTTGATGCAGCTTCAGGTGTTAATGTGATAGCGAATCTATAATTGCAGATGTATCCGCCACCTGATGCTGGGCCGCATGTGTCTATGCCGCTACATTCTGCGCTTCTGCATACAGCTGTAATGTCATTACCTCCAACAAAGACGCTTGTGTTTCCTACTGTTGCCTCGAACTTTCCCTGTCTTTTAAGTGTCTCTATTGATTCCTCATTTGAAG
Organism: Candidatus Woesearchaeota archaeon; assembly: GCA_019323515.1. Classification (GTDB taxonomy): domain Archaea; phylum Nanobdellota; class Nanobdellia; order Woesearchaeales; family JAHWHD01; genus JAHWHG01. Next base: position 103,480 of record JAHWHG010000007.1, on the reverse strand, counting down.
TTGAGGTCTCAACAATTATATAGCTTTCACCAGTTCCTCCTAGATAAGTTGGAAGATCTTTCGCACGTCTTACAGTTACATCGCTTAATCCATAGACATTAAGACGTTGTTTCATGTTGTCCATAAGAAGGATAAATTGCTCATCGTCAAGTTGTTCTTCTGGCTTAAACTTAAATCTTACTCCACCTCTTAAATCAATACCCTTCCTTATATTTGATTTGGGTGCAATGTCTACCTTAATCCCAATATCTTCGATTCCAATTATCTTTTCTTCTGTCTTATTGACTTCGATTTCTTCAGTAACATTTATTGTCTTGTTAAGATCTTCATCAAATACTTCTTGTGTGATATTTATTGTTTCAGTTTCATTAAGTATGAATGTTTCTGATATCCCTTTTATCAGAAGAGAATATGTGTCTTTATTTGTCCTAATACGAACTACTTGCTCTGCTTCAAGGTTTTCTATTATTTTGTTATAGTCTTCAACTGTGTTTATTTCCTGTTCATCTATAGATAGTATTCTTTCACGTTGTATTGGCAGGCTTCCTTCAGGCGGGTTTTCAATTCCTGCTATATTTGCAGAGCTGTTAACCTCAACTCCCACAATAGATATCCCCTTGACATTAGGTTGGGGTGATATTGCATATATAGAGGCAAGTATGACAAATATTAAGATAAGTATTCTCCAGTTTGTAAATACCTTTGATAGTTTACCCATTGTGCTTTTTCTCCATGTACCATCTTAGAATTCCACTGTTTTGGATCCACGTATTGATTAGGTCGATTAGTAGGCCGATAAGTAAAATAGCCATTATCTGTTTTATATCCTCGGGTATTGCAAGGAAGTAGGCGACTGCCACAGCAGCGATTGTTGTTATGCTCATCTTCAACCCAGTTTTCATTGCGCTGATGCATCTCTCATAAACTGTGCCTTCTTTTCTTTTGACTACCCTGTTAGTAAGAAGGATATCTGTATCTACTGAGTAACCTATGAGCATAAGGAATGCAGCTAGACCGCCTTTAAGTAGCTTGAAGCCTAGTAGATTGAACACTGCGATAGTTACGATTATGTCTGAGAATGCTGAGAGTATAACAGCAAAACTAGGGACAACTGTCCTAAAGCTAAGGAATACTACAATTCCCATAAGCAGGAATGCAATAGCAATAATTATTATCATAGTCCTATAGAAGTTTGCACTGAAGGTTGGATCTTCAGTGTTAGCTGATAAAATTGTTATGCCTTTATCTTCAATCACTTCTTTGAAATCTTCAACCTCTGATTCTTTTATGTCTGCTTCAATAACACTTCCTTTATTGTTTGGGTTTATGGTAACATAAATTTCGCTATCTGGAAAATTTGATTTAAGAAAGCTTATTGTCTGTTCAGGTTTGAGTACTTGCTCGGTCTCAACCCTTATACCACCCTTCAAAGCAATGCCTTTTGTAATGAAATCTCCGGTATGAGAGTATTGCATGCTAATCTGTACGATAGCTAATACTAAAATGAGCATAGGGATAATTAATAGTTTCTTGTATTGATTTTGGTAAATGTCTTTAATCCCCATAATTTGGCTTGAAATTGGATTATTATTTAAAGCTTACTATCCTAGAAAAGAGCAGCAATCGTCTGAATTATGCCACTGTAGACCTTCCAGCCGTCGAATCCTGGTATTGGAAGCATATTAAATATAAATAAAAGCATGTTGATCCTTGAAGTGAATACTAAAGCTGGCAGGTATTTTTCTTTTGTCTTGAAATGTTTTATGTAATATCTTGTCCCTAACCAGAGTATAAGATTTACAACTGGTCCTGCAAAAGCAACTAATGAATATTGTAGTGCTGTCACATTTGCTCCTCCTGTTATAGATATATATGCTGGGACAAAGAAGATTATTCCAGTATTAAGCATCTTAAGTATTAATCCTACTATTAACCAAGTATAAGCTGCATGGAATTCTGCCTGCATTCCAAATGCTATAGCAAGAAATTTGTGACCAAATTCATGAAGTATAATTGCAGGTGCAGTAACAATGATTGCTAATTTTAATCCGCTTAAGTCATGTTGCTTGTATTCTTCAAGAGGTTCATAAACCCTTGAAGTCTTTGTTCTAAACTTGAAAATATCTTTAAGAATATATCCAACAAAGAGAGACATCAAAATTATGTCCCTCATCTCAGTAAATGTAAGAATCATTGGTTTAGCCTATGTATCTTGATTTATATGTTTTATGGTAAGTTTGCTTTTTATTTAGGTGATAGACTTCTTGATTCATATATTAATATATAGGTATATTTATAAATCTTTGATTTTTTCAATATAATGGTGATTTAATATGGATAAAATTGTTAAAAAAGGAAGCAAAGTTAAACTTCACTATACTGGGAAGCTTGATGATGGTACTGTTTTTGATAAGTCTAAGGAACCCCTAGAAGTTACAATGGGTGAGGGCAAGCTTATCAAAGGGTTTGAAGAGGCTCTTGAAGGTATGAAAGTCGGTGAGGAAAAAAAGATTCGTCTAACGCCTGATCAAGCTTATGGACCTAGGAATGAAAAATTAGTTCAGAAGGTTCCAAGAACTGCTGTTCCAGAGAAGATGGAAGTTAAGAAAGGTATGATCTTGACTTTGAAGGATCCTCAGGGAAGGATGATACTTGCAAAGGTTGTTGATGAAGACAAAGAGACCATTAGTATTGACCTGAACCATCCATTAGCTGGAAAGGATCTTAATTTTGAAATAAAAATCGAATCAATTGAAGGTGATTAAGAATGAAAAGGATTGTCTTTTTGGCAGTTTTTTTAACATTAGCTTTAGTTGTTGCAGGTTGTGCGAGACCCGAAGTAATCTGTAACAAGCCATACATAAGGGTTGGCACAGATTGTTGTTTAGATAAAGATGATAATTCAATCTGCGATAGTGATGAAGTTACTGAAGAAAAAGCAGATGAAAGTGACGCTGTGGGTGCAGCTGTTGAGACTTTAAGTGAAACAGATAATACCGAAGATTCTGAGGAAACTTCATCTGATAGTTCAGCAGATACTGATAATGATGATACTACAAGTGATTCTGATACTGAGGATGATAGTGATCTTCATCTCCAGGTTACTGATGTATACTGGAGCACGTTTAATACAAAGCAGGGAGAATCTGTTGATTTAAACATTAAGTTCTTGAACATTGGAGATAAAGGGGTACGTGATTTTAAGTACATAGTCTCAATAACTAAAGATGGGGATAGTTATGATGAAGTAGAAGAGACTTATACAAACCTTTTACCCATTGGCGAAGAGATGACGCAGGAACTGGATTATAAGTTTGATGATTTAGGTCTTTATGAAGCTACAGTATACCTGAAGGATGACGAAGAACATTCAAAGTCTGCAAAAACTACGGTTATTGAAGGTGATGGAAGTAGTGATGATGACAATGATGTTAGTGGTTGTGAGGATACTGATGGAGGTTTAGAGTTAACAGAGAGAGGTACGTGTGAAGATGAACTTGGGAATCAAGAATCTGATAGCTGTTTAGATGAAAATGCTCTTATGGAATGGTATTGTTCTGATGACAGGTGTACTGTACAAGTTGAGAATTGTGAATGTGCAGGTGGTACTTGTATTGATTAGATTTATTTTTTAATCTTTTTTTTTAATTTTTCTTTTGCTATTTTGATAATATTTAAATACTAAAATGTTTTATTCTATACTATGACTAAAGTAATTTCTTTAGGAGGCTCTTTGATTGTACCGGATAAGATTGATGTTGCTTATCTGAAAAGGTTTAGAAAAATAATCTTAGGTTTTGTAAAGAATGATAAAGTTATAATTGTATGTGGCGGAGGAAAGACCTGTAGAGATTATAATAAGGTTGCAAAGAGGTTAGCAAAGCCAAGTCAAACTGAACTTGATTATATTGGCATTAGAGCAACCCAGATAAATGCTGAACTCGTAAAAGTTATATTTGGAAACTGCGCTAATGATACGGTTGCACTTGATCCTAATAAGAGGATTAATTTTAGGAAGGTGTTGGTTGTAGCGGGTTATAAACCTGGTTGGACTTCTGATTATGATGCAGTATTATTTGCTAAAAAGTATAATGTTAAGGATATTATTAATCTTACAAATGTTGATTACGTTTATTCTAAAGACCCTAAGCTCAAAGGTGCAAAGCCTTTGAAAGATGTTTCTTGGGATGACTTCATGAAGATTGTTGGCACCAGAAGGGTGTCAGGCGGGAATTATCCTTTTGACCCTGTAGCTTTGAGAATGGCGAAAAAGCTTAGAATGAGGTTATATGTCCTGAATGGAAAGAATCTTTCTAGTGTAAATAATTGTTTGCATGGCAAGAAATTTACTGGGACTGTTGTTCATTAGTCTCTATATTCTCATGTTCTTTTTGTATTATCTCCTCAAAATCAGAATTTTTTGATATATCATCGTGACCTGAGCCATTGAAATCAACCTTAAAATGAATCTCTTTTTGGCAGTCAGGGTTTGGGCATCTTTGAATCTTATAATGTTGATCAAGTTCAAACTGTGATTCATTATTAGAAATATCAATAACTGCGCCACAGTAAGGGCACTGCTCTTTCATTATCTCTTCTTTCACTAAATGAAAAACGCCTGACATAACTCTTCAATTATGTTGTGAGTAATATATAAAGTTTTGGTTGATGGTTGTGGAAATCTTTCGGATAGATAAGATTTATAAATATCTCCTTGATTATAGTTATTTATGGGAATCTATATACACACTAATGTTTTAGGAACTTTTGTATTTGATAAGAACTTTAGGTTTATTGAGAAGATAGATTTGAAGAATTTAAATGTGGATTTTTCTGAGTGGTTAGATTCTGAAAAAGGATTAATAAAGAAGCATAAAGGAGAGAAGTTTTATGTAGGGTTTAAGAATGAAACTTTAGAAGGTATAAAACTAACTAAGGATATTGATAAATTCTCTAAGATTTGGGATTACTTTAAGAAGGATGTTCATGCTTTTTTTAAGCCAAATCTTATCTTAACTAAGCAGGATGTTAAGAGAAGTGTGAATGAAGATTTATTTATCATACATGCTATAAATAATATTGACGAAATCGATAAATCCACTAACATGCTAACAAAGAGGTTAAGGGAATGGTATGAATTATACCTCCCAGAGTTCTCTAAAAGTGTTGGGGACAATGAGGCTTTTGCTGGCCTGATATTGAAGAAGAATAAGAAACAGTTGCTTGCAGAAATCAAACTTAATGAGAATGAGACTATGGGTGCTGAGCTTTCTAAATCTGATCTTGTTCCGATTTTTGATTTAGCAGGGCAAATCATTGAACTGTATAAGTTGAGGAAGAAACATGAAAAGTATCTTGATAAGCTTTTGTCAAAGTATTGTCCTAACTTACAAGCGATTGCTGGAACAATGATAGGTGCAAGGTTGCTGGCAATGGCTGGTTCTTTAAAGAAAATGGTATTGTTTCCTGCATCAACAATTCAATTGTTAGGTGCTGAGAAGGCTTTGTTCAGGCATATGAAGACTGGTGCAAAACCGCCAAAGTATGGTTTTTTGATAAATCATCCTCTTGTAAACAAAGCAAGTAAACAGGATAAGGGTAGGGTAGCAAGGGCGATTGCTGATAAAATATCACTAGCAGTAAAAATTGATTATTATAAAGGTGAATTTATCGGTGATAAGTATATGAAAGAACTTGAGGAACGTTTCAAATGAATCAAAAGAATCAAAGTAAAGTTCGGAGAGATAAGGATTGGAGTAAGGATAAGAAGGGTAAAAGGAGTAACTGGAATAAATCGCAATCTAGATTTAGGTCTTCTTCAAAAATCAAGCAAAAGGATTCAGTTACAGAGAAGTTCCCTGGCGTGCTTGTTGTAGTGAAGAAAGGTAGGAAGTCTATTTACACAAAGAATCTTGTTCCTGGCAAGAAAGTCTATGGTGAGTCTCTTGTTAATATTAAAGGGGCAGAATATCGCGAATGGAATCCTAAGCGCTCAAAGTTGGGTGCTGGTATAATGAAGGGTATACTTGAGACAGGATTGAAGGAAGGTTCAATTGTTTTGTATCTTGGAGCAGCTTCAGGTACAACAGTAAGTCATGTTTCTGATATTTTAGGAAGTAAAGGTTTTGTCTTTGCTCTTGATTTTGCACCAAGGGTTGTTAGGGATCTTGTCTATGTCTCAGAAGACCGCCGGAATATAGCTCCAATCTTAGGTGATGCTGATAAGCCTGATAGTTATATGCATAGGTTGGTGCAGGTTGATATGATCTTCCAGGACATTGCACAGAGGTCTCAGGCTGAGATATTCTTGAAGAATGTTAATATGTACTTGAAAAAAGATGGGATTGCTATAATTGCTGTCAAAGCAAGATCAATTGATGTTACAAAAAAGCCAAGCATAGTATTTGAAGAGGTTAGGAACAAATTAAAGGAGCTTAGGATTATTGATTATAAAGTCCTTGAGCCTTTTGAAAAGGATCATTGTATATTTGTATGTAAGAGGTGATTTTTAATGGGGATTGTTGGTGAAGCTAAAGCTTTAGTGAAAGTTGCAAAGGTTTTACAAGCTTATTCTAATGAGTTGCATGATGTTGCATCTGAATTACAGATTCATAATAGGAATTTTCAATCTGCTAAAGAAGATAATGAGAAGCAGAAGCATCTGAAGAAGCATTATGTGACATTTGCGGCAGTTAAGAAGCTGAAGGAGAAGTATAGTGCTGCGATGAGAGAATTCGAATTTAGAATGAGCAGGGTTAAAAGGGAATTGGATAAGCTTCAGGTATGAGTATGGATAATTGTATTTTATATTAGAAATCTTTTTATAGGGTTAGTGAATTACTTTTTCTTATGAGTTTGAAATTATTTAATACTTTCACCCGGAAGATAGAGGAGTTTAAGCCAATTAGTAAAGATAAGGTTGGACTATATACCTGTGGACCTACTGTCTACTGGTATGCTCATATTGGTAATCTAAGGACATATGTGTTTGAGGATATTCTTAAGAGGGTTCTTCTTTATAATGGGTTTAAAGTAAAGCATGTTATGAACATGACGGATGTAGGTCATCTTACTTCCGATGCTGATGAGGGAGAGGATAAGATGATAAAGGCTTTGAGGAGAGAGGGTAAAGAGATTACTTTTGAGTCTGTGCTTGAAGTTGCTCAACATTACACTGATGCTTTTATGAACGATATTGGAAGATTGAATATACTTAAGCCTGATATAATCTGTGCAGCTACTGAACATGTAAACGATATGATCAAGCTAATTCAAAGGATTGAGAAGAATGGTTATACTTATGAAACTGACACTGCTGTTTATTTTGATGTAATGAAGTTTAAGGATTATGGAAAGATGGCTAATCTTAAGCTTGATGAACAAAAAGCTGGTGCAAGGGTTGAGGTTGATCCAAACAAGAAGCATCCTCTTGATTTTGCGTTATGGTTTAAGGCAGTAGGAAAGCATGCAAAACATATAATGCAATGGGATAGTCCATGGGGGAGAGGTTTTCCTGGCTGGCACATCGAGTGCAGTGCGATGTCGATGAAGTATCTTGGCGATCAATTTGATATACACTGTGGTGGAATTGACCATATTCCTATACATCACACTAATGAGATTGCTCAAAGTGAGGCGGCAACTGGAAAGAAATGGGTGAATTATTGGTTACATGGAGAGTTCTTGCTCCTTGATAAAGGTAAGATGGCTAAAAGCGGGGACAAGATTCTGATAATTGAAACATTGGTTGAGAAAGGTTTTGATCCTCTTGATTATAGGTATTTTCTTTTGAATGCTCATTATAGGAAGCAGTTAAGCTTTACATTTGAGGCTTTGGAGAATGCAAGAAATTCTTGTGATAAACTTAAGAGCAAAGTGCTTGAGATTAAGAATGGGGAATCTGGTAAGCACAATGTTAAAAAGATTAAGTTATATAAAGAAAAGTTTATTGAATATGTAAATGATGACTTGAACATGCCTCAAGCATTAGCTGTGTTATGGGATTTGATAAAGGATAAGGAACTAGGGAATAAGGATAAATATGAACTGATTCTTGATTTTGATAAAGTTTTGGGATTAAGGTTGGATGAAGTTAAGGAAGAGAAAGTAGATGTTCCTGAAGAAGTTATGAATCTAGTTAAGCAGCGTGAGGAAGCCAGGAAGAACAAGGACTGGTCTAAGAGTGACGAGTTAAGGGATAAGATTCTTGAGAAAGGGTTTAAGGTTGAGGATAGTAAAGAAGGTAGTGTTGTAAGAAAGGTTTAAAGTTTTATAGTTCTACTTTTAGTTCTTTATCGTAGCTGATATTTTTGATATTATGAGTAGCTATTAGGTCTTTCTCTATTGCCTTAAATGATTCTTTTGCAGTCACTGAAGTGATTTCGTCCTTAAGTGACTTTCCAGCATCTTTCTTTGTTTTCCAGATTAGGCTGTTTAATGTTGTTAAGTCTTCAGTTGTGAAATCTGTCTTTATGTCGTGCTTGACTTCAGGGTATTTTTCAAAATGTATGTCTTTTTCGTTTAGGTCATAGTATAGTTTGTATGTTATTATTGGAATGATTGGTGCTAGTAACTTAAGCATATCTTCCATAACATAATATAATGTGTATAATCCGCTCTGCTGTTCATGTTCTGTAAATTGGTTATCATTGTTGTAGACTCTTTTCTTTACAAGTTCTAAGTAATGTGATGCGAATGTTTCCCAAAGGAAATGCTTTATTTTGATTACAGGGTTATGGAAGTCATAGAACATGAAGTTTTCATTGCAGAGTTCAATTAGCTGGTTAAGTTCTGTGATTATCCACTTGTCAAGCTCTAAAAGTTCTTCAGGTTCTGTTTCAGGTTTAGGGAACATTGAGATGAACCTGCAGACATTCCAGAGTTTTGTTAAGGTTTTTGAAGCGCCTTCAATCCTTTCATTTGAGCATTTAAAATCTGTTTTAGTGAGGTTGCCTTCGACAGCGCACCACAATCTTATTGGTTCTGCTCCGAATTTTTCTAAAAGAACCTGCGGATCTATGATATTACCTGCTGACTTGCTCATCTTATAACCCTTTTCATCAGTTATGTGTTGATGTATCCAGACATCCTTGAATATAACTTCATCAGTTAAAAGGTAATCTTTGAGAACAGTGTAATATAACCATGTCCTTACAATCTCTTTTCCTTGTGGACGCAGTGTGCATGGTTTTGCCTTGGCAAAGAATCCATTATCTCGCGACCATTTAAGAACATAAAGTGGTGTGATAGATGAGTCAAACCATGTATCAAATACTCTTTCGTCGCCTCTTAAATCCTGGTTTCCACATTTTGGACACTTTGCGATAGGACATTTTTCTTTCCATGGTTTGTAATAACTGCCTTTCGGTGGAACTATTACTTCGCCACACTTGTCGCAGTACCAGAGAGGGACTTCAGTTGCATAGACTCTTCTTCTAGAAATCGGCCAGTCAATGCTGACAGTGTCAATCCAGTTCAGAAGGATTTGTTTACTCTTTGGTTCATAGAAGTTTATCTGATCTGCGAGCTCTCGCATCTTGTCCTTAAAGTCTACTTGTTTTAGGTAAAGTTCTGACATGCCAATGAACTCAATAGGGTCCTTGCTCCTTTCACAGACAGGTGTCCTGTGAAGTACATTAGTTTCGTTCAGTATAAGATTTTTTTCTCTTAGCATTTCAGCTATTTTTTTTCTTGCATCCTTTACTTTCAGGCCTTTTAGGAATCCTGATTTTTCGTTCATTGTTCCGTCAATATTAATAAGAATCTTTGGTTCAAGATTTTCGTCTCTAAAGAAACGAACGTCTGAGTAATCTCCAAAACTACAAATCATCATCAATCCTGTACCTTTTTCAGGGTCTGCAACTGTATGTGACTTGATTGGAACTTCGAAATCGTATAATGGAACAATTGCTGTTTTTCCTTCAAGGTATTTGTAACGATCGTCATCAGGGTGGAAGCATACCATTGCACAGCTTGCTAGGAACTCAGGTCTTGTTGTAGCGATTATCACTTCGTCTCCTGTCTCTTTGATCTTCCACTTCACATCAATAAACTTGCTAGGAAGGTCTTTGTAATCTATCTCAGAATCGGCTATTGTTGTCTGGCATCCTGGGCAGTAATTATTTACCCTTTCATCCTCATAGATAAGCCCTTTTTTGTATAAGTCAATGAAAGTGTCTTGTGTAAGAGCTCTGTAGTCGTCAGAGTCTGTCTCATAAATATCACCAATCTCTTTTCCAGTCTTCCATCTGTTGAAGCCAATTCCTAATTTCATAAAACTATCAACTGATTCTGCACTTGATTCTTCAAGAACCTTAAGGCACATCTTAAGGAACTCTTCCCTAGGGATTTCATTTGCATTTACTTTGAATTTCTTTTCAGCTTGCATCTCAATCGGTAAGCCATTCCTGTCAAGACCGAGCGGAAAGAGAACGCGGTAACCAAGCATCCTTCTAAATCGTGCGATCATGTCCATTATACTATATGTAGATGCATGGCCCATATGGATTGGTGTATTTACATAAGGGGGTGGTGTGTCGATTGAATATATTGGTTTATCAGAATCCTTTTCAAACTTATAAAGTTCCTTTTCACGCCATTCCTTTACAATTGGCTCTTCCAGAGCCTTGTTCCATCGCTTTCCTTGGATTTTTGGTTCTGCCATCTGATTAGAGAATTAGGAGTTTATTTAAAAAAGTTATGGTTATTTGTTGTTGCGCTTTAAGAATTCTTTCAGCTTTTTGTCTTTGTGTTTGTGGTGTATGTATTTAATCATATGCTTTATATCTTCAAGATCCTGCTGCATGTTTGTTACTTCTCTTTCAGCTTTCCTGTTGACAATATAGTCTAACTCAGCCTTGTGCCTGTCACGTTCAGCTGCCCTGTTCTGGCTCATAAGAATGATAGGTGCCTGGATAGCTGCAAGGCATGAAAGAACAAGGTTAAGTAGTATGAATGGATAAGGATCCCAGTGTTTAACAAAAGCTATTAAATTGAGGATCATCCATATAATCAAGAATACTAGGAATCCGATTATGAATCTCCAACTTCCTGCGAATAATGTGAGTTTATCAGCAAGCCTTTGGCCAAGTGTAAGTTTGGATGTTCCGTTCTTATTATTCTTGTTATTTTTATCATTAGATTTAGAATTAGCAGATTTCTTTTTAGCCTTTTTCGTAGTCTTCTTACTAGCTTTTTTCACTTTCTTTTTTTTAGGCATTCTGTTTAATTAATACTATTTATATTTGATTTAAATATGTTTTGCTTTTTAGTATACAAAATTTAATAAATGCAAGAGGTTAGGTTAATAGTATGTCAATTCCATGGACAAGAAAATATGAACCAAAGAGCAGCTCAGAAGTACAGGGTCAGGATAAGTCAGTCCAAGCTATAAAGGATTTTATACAGAATTTTAGTAAAAGTAAGGTAAAGGCTTTATTATTATATGGCCCAACAGGTTGTGGAAAAACTGCTGCTGTGCATGCAGTTGCTAATGAGCTTGGCTTGGAGTTGCTTGAGGTTAATGCTTCGGATTCTAGGAACACATCAAGTATTGAAGATACTGTTGGAAGTGCTTCTAAGCAGATGTCTTTGTTTGGCAGGGGCAAGGTTATACTAGTTGATGAAGTTGATGGGCTTGCTGGAAGAGAGGATAGAGGTGGAGTTTCCCAGATAATCAAGGTGATAAAAGAGACTGGTTTTCCTATCATACTTACAGCGAATGATCCTTTTGATTCTAAGCTATCCTCATTAAGGAAGGTATGTGAACTTGTGCAGTTCAGGACATTGGCTTATACATCTGTATATAATTATCTAAAGAAGGTATGTAATAGTGAATCTATTGATTATGATGAAGACGATTTGAAGTCTCTTGCAAGGAGGCTTGGAGGTGACTTAAGAGGTGCGATTACTGATCTTCAGACACTTACTAATAAGACAAAGAAGCTTGACAAGGAGGCACTTGATGAACTTTCTGGAAGAAGGCAGACTGAGTCGATGATTAAGGCTTTGATGAAGATATTTAAGACAACCGACCCTGAGATTGCTTTAACTGCTTTAGATAATGTTGATGAAGATTTGAGTAAAGCCTTCCTTTGGATTGATGAAAACTTGCCAAAAGAATACACTAAAGCTGAAGACTTATACAGGGCTTATGATGCTCTTAGCAAAGCTGATGTATTTAATGGAAGAATAAGAAAGTGGCAGCATTGGAGATTTTTAGTCTATATCAGTAATCTCCTTACAGCTGGTGTTGCGATTGCAAAGGATGAGAAGTATAAAGGTTTTTGTTCTTATCAGCCAACTAAAAGAATTCTTAAATTGTGGCAGGCTAACATGAAAAACCAGAAAAAGAAAGCGATTGCTGCAAAGATTGCTGTAGTGACTCATTCAAGCGCACGCCAGGTTATCAAGCATAGTTATCCGTTCTTTAAACAAATCTTTATGCAGAACCCTGAGAAGGCTGAGGTTCTTGCAAGAGAGTTTGATCTTGATAAGGATGAAGTTGCTTATTTGAATAAGTAGATTATCTCTGTAACCTTCCAGACTTAAAACGCGGAACCCATTCCTTTTCCCAAGGTTCTCTTGCTATTTTTTTGTATTCTTTTGAGTATTTGTCCAGGTGTTTTGTTACTTCTTTGTCTTGTATGATTGATTCTGCTCCTGGGTGTGTGGGCTTTGCGTTGAATTCTTTGCAGAACTTTCTTAATTGTTTAGGATGGTCTATGACCATGCAAGGAGTTAGGTAGTTTGAGCTGAATGGTTGTTGCTTTCTTATTGCGTTGAAGAATGGTGAGTTGATGCAGTCTTTTAGTGGCTTGTTCTTTATGTTGTCGACTGAGAAATGTGTGAAGACGCAAGGTTCCACATTCCCTTCTGCATTTATATGGATGTAACGTTTACCTCCTGCCATGCAGCCGTTTACATATGGTCCGTCGTTCCAGAAGTCTCCAATAAAGATTGCTTTGATCTTTCTAAATTCTTTGATTGATTGGCGTAGCTTGTTTCTCTGTTCAGGTGTTGGCATAAGGTTGATGTTTGGCTCTCTTCCAATTGGTATGTATTGGAAGTACCAACAGAATGAACAGCCTTTGTCTATCATCATGTCAATAAATCTTTCTTGTGTTATTGTATCTGTGTTGTGTCTTGTATGAGTTGCAGAGAATCCGTAGAGAAGTTCGTGTTTTTTGAGGAGTTCCATGACTTTTATTGCATTTTTGAAACTGCCAGTTCCTCTTCTTTTGTCAGTTTCTTCTTCAAAGCCTTCAATGCTAATAGCAGGTGCGATATTGCCAAGTTCTTTTAATTCTTTTGCGGTCTCTTCTGTTATTAGTGAGCCATTTGTGTAAACAAGAAAGTACATATCATTGTGTTTCCTGAACAGTTCGAGAAGGTCTTTTCTTAGGAATGGTTCCCCACCTGATATTGTTGCAAAGTACATGCCTAATTCTTTTGCTTGAGTGAGGATGTTGTCTATCTCTGATGTTGTGAGTTCATGTTCTGCGTACTCGCCAGCCCAGCATCCTCTACAATGGAAATTGCATTTTGATGTAACCGAAAGTACAAAAAATTTTGGGATATGTATGTTTTGCTCTTCCATGAGCTTTTTCCTGTGCATATTTCCAAACCATGCAAAGTTTATCAGGAAGTTTTCAAATAATTTTTTCCTGCAATTTGAATCTATTGAGGTAAGAATCTTTTTGATGAGTAGGTATGCTGGACCTTTTGCCTTTACCTGATCCCTGATATATTTTAAAACTACGATATGTCTTTTTGAAATCTTCTCCATCACATAGGTGCCTCTTATGATGTTCTTGTCTGAGGCGTCTGCTAGCATGTTCACTATTTGCGATGCTGCTTTTCTCTTTGTCTTATCAGTTATTGATGAGAGGATACTCATGTTTTTGGGTTTAGGTCAGAGGCTATTTAAAATTTTGCACGAAAAAGTTATAAATAGGATAGTTATTTTTAGTACAATGGCATTCACAATCGAGCAAATGGCAGTTTTCTGCAAGAAGAAAGGTTTTGTTTATCAGGATAGTGAAATCTATGGTACAATGGCTGGTTTTTGGGATTTTGGGCCATTGGGTGTTGAACTAAAGAATAATATTAAGCATGAATGGTGGAAGTATTTTGTGCACTCAACTCCTAATGTTACTGGGATGGATGGTTCGATTATAACGAATAAACGTATATGGGAGGCTTCAGGTCATGCTGAAGGGTTTTCTGATGTGCTTATTGAATGTAAGAAGTGTAATTCCAGGTTAAGGGCTGACCATGTGATTGAGGATGCTCTTAAGATACCAACTGAATCTATGAGTTTAGAGGATATTGAGAGGGTGATTAAGAAAGAAAAGTTAAAGTGTCCTAAGTGTGCAGGTGAATTTGGAAAACCAAAGGCATTCAACCTTATGTTTAAGACTAATGTAGGTCCTGTATCTGATAAATCTAATGAGGCATTTTTGCGTCCTGAGACTGCCCAGTTAATCTTTGCTGATTATAAGTTAGTTGTTGATAATTCAAGGCTGAAGCTTCCTTTTGGTATTGCCCAGGTTGGCAAGTCTTTCAGGAACGAAATTTCTCCAAGGGATTTCTTGTTTAGGAGCAGAGAGTTTGAACAGATGGAGATTGAGTTCTTTAGTCATCCGGATAAGATAAATGAATGTGCAGAGTTTGATAGGGTTAAAGAAGCTAAGCTTAATGTTTTAAGTGCTGATATGCAGAAAAAGGATTGCAAGCATAAGAAAGTTAAGCTTAAGACGATTGTTGATAATAAGTCTGCTTCAAAATGGCATGCTTATTGGATATATAAATGCTATCAGTGGTTTATTGGTCTTGGGATTAGTGAAGATAATCTTAGGATTAGGGAGCATCTTGATAATGAGCTGGCACATTATGCTGGTGCGTGTTTTGATATTGAGTATAATTATTCTTTTGGTTGGAAGGAGTTGACAGGGAATGCTGACAGGAAGCAGTTTGATCTTACGCAGCATACCAAATTTTCTAAGAAGGACTTGAGCATATATGATGAAGAGACAAAGTCAAAGGTAATACCTTATGTTGCAAGCGAACCATCTTTTGGTGTTGACAGAACTTTCCTTACCTTTTTGTTTGAGGCTTATGAGGATGATAAGAAGCGGGGAAACATTGTGTTAAGGTTACATCCTAAGCTTGCTCCAGTTAAAGCTGCGATTTTGCCACTTGTAAACAAGGATAAGATACCAGACATGAGCATTGAAATATTTAATGATTTGATAAAAGAGCATCATGTTGCTTTTGATAAATCAGGCTCGATAGGTAGAAGGTATGCAAGGAATGATGAGATCGGTACTCCCTATTGTATCACTGTTGATTTTGATTCGCTTAAGGCAAAGGATGTTACGATTCGTGATAGAGATACAACCAAGCAGATAAGGGTCAAGATTAAGGATTTGCGGGAAGTGTTTAGAAAATTAGTTAATGGAGAGATTGAGTTTGAGAAAGCTGGAAAGTCATTAAAATAATCCTTTTGGTTTTCCAATACTATCCATCTTCTGGAGTTCCATTTTTTTAAGTTCGTCTCTTAGAGCTGTGAATGTCTCGTGAACCTTTTTCAGGTCTTCTTTTTGGTTCCATGCAGGCTGGCCGAAGCTTTGTTCGTCTATAATCTTTTTGTTAATCTTTTTTGCAAGGTTTTCTAAGAAAGAGAGATGATCACGGACCTTTGACTTGCTGTCATAGCCCTGTTTCTTTAATAGAACTTTGATTTCCTTTAGACTTCTAGCTTCATAGTATTCCATATAGACCCCCTTGCTAATACATATATGATTTGTGGTATATATATTTTTTTGTTATAGTGTATATACATTAAATGTCTTTTTCTTAAATATCTTATGTTTGGTTACTTTAAACTAAACCTTTAAAAACTTGGATTTTTTCTTTTTTGATTATGTCAAGGATTGCTATTGTTGAAAAGAAGAAGTGCCAGAATAAGGTAAACTGCAGTTTCATATGCGCTGGGGTTTGTCCAGTGAACAGGACAGGTAAAGAGTGTATTGTTGAGGGTGAAGATGGTAAGCCAGTGATTGCAGAAGAGCTTTGTATAGGTTGCGGAATATGCGTAAGGAAGTGTCCATTTGATGCAATCAAGATAATTAATCTTCCTGAGGCTTTGAAGCAGGAGCCTATACACAGATATGGAAGAAACGGGTTTCATTTGTATAGTTTGCCGGTGCCTGTTTTTGGTAAAGTGGTTGGTATAGTTGGTAAGAATGGGATTGGGAAAAGTACTGCTCTAAAGATTCTTGCAGGGATACTAAAGCCGAATCTTGGCAGGGATGAGGATCCTTCTTATGATGAGCTTATTGATTATTTTAAGGGTACAGAGGCTCAGGCGTATTTTGAGAAATTGAAGGAAGGAAAGGTTAAGGTTGCTTACAAGCCGCAGGCAGTTGATATGATACCTAAGCAGTATAAAGGTACTGTTAGGGAGCTTTTGAAGAATGTTGATGAGAAAGATGAATTTGACAGGATTGTGAAAGAGCTTGAGCTTGAGAAGTTTCTTGACACTGATGTGGGAAGTATTTCTGGTGGTGAATTGCAGCGTGTTGCAATTGCTGCGACTGTGCTTAAGAAAGCTGATGTTTATTTCTTTGACGAGCCAACTTCATACTTAGATATTAAGCAAAGGCTGAAGGTTAGTAATTTTATTCGTGGGTTAGCTAACCAGTTTACTGGAGTATTAGTAATTGAACATGACTTGATAATCCTTGATTATATGACAGATGTTGTTCATCTTATGTATGGTAAAGAAGGTGGGTATGGTATTGTTAGCCTGCCTAAGACTTCAAGAGTTGGGATTAACATTTATCTTTCTGGGTTTCTACGTGAGGAAAATATTAGATTTAGGGATAATGAGATTAAGTTTATGCCTAAGCCGCCAATTGAAGTCAGGAAGCAGTTTGTGATGACTAACTGGAAAGGGATTGAGAAGCAGCTGGGTAAGTTTAGTTTGAAAGCTGATGATGGTGAAATCTATAAAAATGATGTTGTTGGAGTTTTGGGTGAGAATGGAATCGGTAAGACGAGTTTTGTAAAGGTTCTTGCTGGGCTGGAGAAGCCTGATAAAGGTGAGGTTGAGAAGAATGTTACTGTGTCCTATAAGCCGCAGTACATTGACACTAATTCTGATGAGCTTGTGATGAATGTTTTGAAAGATGCTATTGAGAAGTATAAAGCAATGCTTGTGCAACCTTTGAGTCTTGAGCCTTTGTTTACTAAGAAGTTAAATGAACTTTCTGGCGGTGAGTTGCAGAGAGTTGCGATTGCTGCTTGTCTGAGCAAGAAGGCTGATCTGTATCTGCTTGATGAGCCGTCTGCATATCTTGATGTTGAGCAGAGGTTATTGGTTTCTAAAGTTGTTCGGGATGTGATGGAGCAGAAGAGTGCTTCTTCTATAATTGTTGACCATGATTTATTGTTCTTGGATTATCTTTCATATAGGTTGATGGTGTTTGAGGGGTCGCCTGCTGAGTTTGGGGTAGCTAAAGGGCCTTTTGATATGAAGCAAGGGATGAATATGTTTTTGAAGGATTTAGGTATAACCTTCAGAAGGGACGAGGAGAGTTTAAGGCCAAGAGCTAACAAGTTAGGCTCTGTTAAGGATCGCGAGCAGAAGAGTTCTGGGAACTATTATTACATCTCTTAGTTTTTCGTGCATAAAACACCGAAACATTTATAAATGATGAAATAAAATTCTTTATAAAAATATCGTATACGATTGTATATAAAAAAAGGAGGTAATTACCATGAAAAGAGGACAAGCAGCTTTAGAATTTTTAATGACCTATGGCTGGGCAATTCTAGTAGTGATTATTGTCATTGGGGCACTTGCTGCATTCGGTGTTTTTGATGTTAGTAGGTTGATTCCTGACAGGTGTGTAATAAGTCCTAGTTTGAGTTGTCAAGATCATGGGGTAGTTAATGGTAGTGTAATGATGGTCTTGGTTAATGGGCTAGGGCAGGATATAGAGATTACTAAGGTAACAGCTAGAGATAGGGATACTGATGAGGACGTTTGTGAACTTAAATTCCCTACGGGAGTGACATCTCAAGAGATTGGTAACCAAGATAGAGCAACTGTAGCTTTAGATTGTGGAACTAAATTAAAAGCGAAGTCTGGCAAGTATAGACTTGATGTTACATTAGTGTATAACTATCTTAACTCAAATATCCCTAAGACAATACAAGGAGATGTTACAGTGAGTGTTAGTGAGGAGAACGAAGCTATTACAACTCCAGCAGCAGCCTAAACATTAATTTTTTTATTTCTTTTATTTAAAATGAAGAGGGGACAATTTTCAGTTGAATATTTGTTAGTAGTAGGGTTTGCGTTAATCATAATTCTACCGATAATGTTTTATGGATACACAACGTTCCAGGAGTCCAGGAAGGAAGTAGCTTTTGCTTCTGCAAACAAGATTGGTTATGATATTACAAATCATGCAAAGTCAATCTATTACTTGGGTAATCTTAGCAGGATAACGCTTGAGTTGAATTTTCCAGAAGGTATTGATGATATTGATATATTGGAGGACCAGAATAAGGATACGTTCTTTTTCATATCTGTATATGGGAGTGAGCTTTTGTTTAAGTCTGATGTGCATATCAACGGTAGTTTTATTGAGGATGAGGGGCATTATGCTCCTGGTTTGAAACAGGTTTTGATTGAGTCAAAAGGAGATTTTGTAAATATTACATTTATATAAAATTGTGTGTGATTAGATGAAGAGGGGACAGGCAGCTGTGGAGTTTGCAATGGGACTTTCAGTCCTGTTTTTTGTATTTATAGTCTTTATGATAATCGTTACAATGAGAAGTGCTGAGCAGAGCGAGGAAAATCTGCAGAGGACAATGCAAGCTTTTGAGGAGTTAGTTCGTTCAGAGGTAAGTTTAGCTGATTATGTTCAAGATGGTTATACAAGGACCTTTACAATACCAAAGACTTTGCATGGTTGGGAGTATGATTTAAATAATAATCCTGAGGGAGAAGGTACTTTTGTTAATGTTAGTGTAGTAGGTTTGCAGGAGTTCCAGTATGGGTTTTTGTTAGGTAGTAAGGTTACTGGTGACTTAAAGAAAGGGGATAATATATTAAAGAAAAAGGATGGTGTTATAACATTAAATCAGTAAAAGCGCAGGTGTTTACAGTAGATTTGTTAGTTGGAATATTGATATTTCTAATAGCATTTGGAGGGATAATTGTATTCCTTTATTATTCAGAATCAAAGGTTCCCCTGTCTAGATTGGTTAATGATGGTAAAGTTTTGTCAAGAACTCTGACAAGTGCTGATAAAGGTGTTGTTGGTGCAGGAAATGATATAAGCTGGCCAAAGTTAAGGGGCATGAATTCAAAGGATTATGATGATTTAAGACAGGAACTTGGAGTTGTAAGTGATTTTTGTATATTCTTAGTTGATTTGGAAGATAATGTGATTGGGATCCCTGTTGAGGATTCTTTAGATATTAAATATTCAATCGGAGCTGATGATGGTACAATACTTTTGTCAGGTCGTAATTGCGGAGGTGTGAGTTAAATGAAAAGTAGTTATCTTAAAGTTGTTATTCAGGTAGTTATTGTGTTTTTGGTGTTTGCAGGTGTTTATGCTTTGACACTTACAGATTATACAGAGGATCAGGCGTCGCATGACCTGCTTTATACTGATGCTATAAAGGTTAAGACTGGTGATACTTTAGTTGTAGGTGATAATCTTAATGTTATCGGGAGCTTGAACACTGAAACAAGCCTATGTATTAATGAAGATTGTAAGGCGTCTTGGGATGAGATAGAAGCTGTATTGCCTGCCTGTATTGATGGCCAGGTGGTTAAGTATGATGTTGCTTCTGGAAGCTGGGTGTGCAGTGATGATGAAGGCGGTGTTGCAGGTGGAGGTTTTGGCACAATTGAAACCAGGAACCCTGATACAGTTTATCAGGCAGAGACTGATGGGTTTGTGGTTGCTACTTTTCAGGTTCCGACTACACAGAATTCAAACCTATTTGTAATAGGTTATGCTGATTCAAATAGTAACCCTACTGCGATCAGGGCTAGAGAGGCAGGGACTTATGTATCAGATTCTGCTTGGAATTATCATGGGAGTATAACAATGCCTGTCAAAGCTGGAGAATATTGGAAAGTTGTTGGTGAAGTTCAGCCAGCTGGGTTGACTGCTAGTTCATATATTTATTGGGTGCCTTTGAGTGGTTCTGGAGTATCTGGAGGAGGAGATCTTCCAATCGGTACAATATCTCCGTTTTATTTAAGCACCTGTCCAGAGGGCTGGTCATTGGCAGATGGTACTGACGGTACGCCTGACCTTAGGGATAGGTTTATAGTTGGTGCTGGTTCATCTTATGCTTTAGGTGATACTGGTGGTGAGGATTATCATACATTGACTATTGCTGAGATGCCGAGCCACACACATATTTACAACCAAGTTGTACAGCCTGGTTCTGCGTGGTGGGTAGGTTCAGGAGGTGTTACTACGGGGCTCTCTTCAACTGCTTCCGGACCTGCTGGCGGTAGTGCGGCACATGAAAACAGACCTCCTTTTTATGCTTTGATATATTGCATGAAGACAAGTTCTACAAGTTCTTCAGGAACATCAGGAGGAGCAGATGCTGACTGGACAATTGAAGGAGATAATATGTATTCTGCTGTTACTGGTAATGTTGGGATTGGAACAAGTACGCCTGCTGAAAAATTAGATGTTGCAGGTAATGTTAAGTTGACTGGAAAGATTGGAACTAATGGTTATTCGTCTGAATGTCCGACTGGTTCTGGTTGGGGTTGCGGTGTTCATACATGGGATACATGGGCTGAATCTGGTGTAAGGACAAACACGCTTTGCTTAGGAGGAGGTCAAGGGACTTCTACTGTTGGAGATTGCAGGACTAGCTGGGACGAGATGGTTGTTACTCCTAGTTCAACTGATGGTGTTAATGTAGGTACAGTTGGTTGGAGCCATGTAATTGGCCGAACACTTTATCCGACTAGTTCAGGCGTAACTAACCATGGTAATGGTTGGTATAGTTATGGTTGGCATGATGATTATACCTTGCCAAGACCAGTCACTGCCATTAAAGTTATGGCTACAGCGCAATATAGTGGGGTATGCATTGCAAGGATTTATAATAAAGATAAGAATTATATCTATGGTTCTATGCTTTCAGGACCTGGATGTTATAATTTTAATTCATTAAGTCAGGAAGGATCTTATGGTAATATTGTTGGAGGCTGTTATACTTTAGGGGCTTATTGGGGTCCTGGTCCAGAAGTCACTTTTAACGGCGGTACAACATTCTACAGGCCTTATGATTTTTTCTCTCAGTCTCAAACTATTCCCGGAGGCTCTTACGTTTGGGTTGTTGGAATCCAAGGCTATAACTTTGCAAGAGGACTTTATCATATCCCCGCAGGTTCTGTAATACAAGTATATCAGAATTGGTATGGTCCTGGGTATAATGGGTGTAATGTTTATGTTAAATTTGGTTCATACGCGTGAGGTGGTAAGATGAAAAAAATAATATTGTTGCTTATGTTGGTCCTGTTTACTTGTTTAGTATCTGCAATAGAGATTGCTGGTGATGTGAACATTGATTCAAGACCCCCTGATGATAATGTTGGCAGTGTTGAGCCTATTGATGTTGATGATGTTGAGGTTGTTGATACTGGTGTCCAAGCTGAATTAGTAGACACTGTTGAAGAGGTGACTGTCCAACCAATTACTGAGCCTATTGTTGCAGAAGCTTCTGTGGTTTCTAGTGACGGCATTGCGAATAAGGTTAAGATTCTGCAGTTCTTTGTAGTCATTGAGTTTGTGTTGATACTTATTTTGTTTTACTTAGTGTTAGGGAGGAAGAAGAAATGGAACGTAAAAAATCGTTAGAGCATAAACATGTTGAAGTGTTTTTTATTGCTTTGATTGGGTTTGCTGTGATTGCTGCAATCTATGTAATGGGAACTGGATGGACGTATGGAGAGCAGTCACATACTACTTTATATGTTGATGAGTTAAGGGCTAAGAGTGGGGCTACTGTTACAATTAATGATAATTTTGATGTTAGTGGAAGTTTAGGAGCTAATAGTGTTTGTATTGCTGGTGATTGTCAGACAAGTTGGCCTTCTGCTTCTGGTGATATAAGCGCAGTTAGTGCTGGTGTTGGGCTGACTGGCGGTGGAACTAACGGTGATGTTTCATTAGCAGTTGATTCTAATTATGTCCAGAGAAGGGTTTCAACCACTTGTGCTGTTGGAAGTTCGATAAGGGCTATTAATGCTGATGGTACTGTTGTGTGTGAGGCTGATGATGCTGGCAGTAAAGGTACATTGGTGTGCACAAGCAGGCAGGGAAGTTATTTTTACACTGGAAAAGAGATCTGCGCAACCTATGGAGAACAATGTGTTTCTGCTTTGACAAGTTGGACTGGAGATTCAGGTTCTTCTGGTACTGCTATAGTTAGTTGTGATACGAGACCTAATACCCTGACAACGTATACTGTAAGGTGTTGTAAAGTACAATGAAGAAATCAATTGTTTTAGGAATTTGTATTTTGGTTTTGTTAGTTTTAGGAGGGTGTAAAGTTGATTCAACATTTGATTTAGCTAATGCTATTCAGACAGGAGATTTTGAAAGTTGCACCAGTTTTACAGGGGAAAAGTGGGATATCTGTATTAGCAATATTGCAATACGATTGGCTATAGATAACCAGGATCCAAGTTATTGTGATAAATTAACTGCAAATTTTGATAAGGATAGCTGTAAAATTAGCGCACAGGGAATTGTTAAGTGTGAAGGTTTGGGTTCTAGTTTGCAACAGGGATGTTTTGATGATAAATACTATAATTTAGCTTTAAGAGAACAGAAAATCGAACATTGTAATAAGATTCTTGATACTTTTCTAGCGACAAAATGTAAAGATATGCTTCTTGCGAAGGTGATTCAATGAGATTAAAGTTTTTTGTTGCACTTTTCATTAGCTTAGTATTATTAGTTACTTTTGCATCTGCGTTGCTATATTGGAATGGCTATTGGGTCTGGCCTCCTGCTAGTATGTTCAAGGCGAATACACCTGTTTTTGAACCTAGTTTTGGTAACGTTTACCCTATACTTGGTTTAGATAGAAAATTACAGGACTCTGATGGTAATTTTCATATTACTAATACAGAAACCTTTTGTTATTCAGGTAAATGTTTACCTGGTGCAGTTATTTGGAGTAAGTATGATTCTGCAGGTAATTTAATTGCAACAAAGAGGCTCTTTCCATACCCTGATGGAGCGCGAATTGATGCCTCGATAGGTGACGAACAGGTTGAGTTTCCACGTTATATTGGTGTGACTAGGGTAACTCCGAATGATCATGTTAAGTCGCTATACCATTACTCTGCTGCAAATTACATCCGAGTTTATTCTTTAGACAAAAATGGTAATCTTTTGAATTATGCTGATTTGCCTAGTAGTACATATACTTCTGATATGGAAGTTGATTCTCAAGCTAACACCCATGTATTGTATCACCATACATATGGTTCAACAGTCTTGGATTATGCTAAGATTAATGATTTAGGGAATATACTCAAAAGATACACCTTGGACACTGCTTATTATCGATTTGATCTGACTGTTGATGATGCCGATAATGTTCATGTTGTTTATACTAAAACTAGCTATACTGACTCTCCAATCTATTATAAGAAAATTAACACTAATGGAGATGTAGTAATGACTAAGACTATTATCACAGGGGATCAACCTACGATTATGAATTTTAGAGGCGATCTTTATCTCTTTATTATAAAGGCAAATCAATATCAATACCTAAGGATGAATACTGATGGGAATATCCTAGAGGGTCCTGCCATACTTCCTTTAGATGGTTACTGGACGCAAGGTAATGCTTTTCCTAGCCTAGATAATACCAAGTTGTATTACATCCAATTGCAAGCGGATATGTCCGGGCAAAATTATTGTGAAACTGCTGTTCCTTGTGCATGTTCTGCTACAGCTTGTCGCATTCCGTATAACGGTCAGAAATGTGATGGTTGTAATTATGTTGCTGCACCTCCTGAAGTGTGCGATAATGGTTTAGATGATGACTGTGATGGGGTTGTTGATGATGGTTGTTGTACATGTACTGGAAGTTCTTGTAATCCTGCTTTTGATGGAACAAAGTGTGATGGCTGCAATTATGTGTCAGCAGGTGCTGAAGTTTGCACTCAATTTTTGGATATGGATTGTGATGGTTTGAATGCTGGTTTAGATCCTGATTGTAATTGTGACAGTCATTTTTCAGTTTATCAAGATTTAGATAATGATAAGTATGGTAATGCTACTGTGATAGGAGATGTTTGTGTGAGGTTTTCATGAGAGTCAAGTTAATATTTTGGGTTTGTGTATTATTGTTAATACTTCCTATTGCATATTCTTTTGAAGGATGTGATGCTTCTACTACATGTACTGAAAGTTGTTCTGATGTTTTTCTATATAAACCAGATGCTACTTTTTCCGCTTGGTCTTTAGGACGAGCTCCTTTCCCTTTAGATTATGACCCTCCTTATGACCCTGGAGGAGAGTATTGTTATTCTTATTTTAATAATGGTTATGATGCAATTTTGTATGCTAATGATGGGGGGTATGCAGTTTATATGACTTATTCGGCACCGGATCTTGTTACATATCCTAGCCTCTATGTTTCTTGTCCAGCTTGGTTCATGACATGGGATTATCCCCCAAGCCCAGTTACTCCTGCAGATTGTGACGATTATTTCGGAATTGCAAGTGGTATATTTGATTTTAATCATCCTTTTTTTTCTTGTATAGATTGGGATGAAGATGGTTTTGGTAGTCCTGGTAGTCCGAGTTGTTTTAATGGTGCAATAACTGATTGCGATGATTTTAATGCGGATACATATCCAAGAGCATCTGAGGTTTGTGATGGTTTGGATAATCAATGTGTTGTTGATGAAGATGGATATGGTATGATTGATGAGGGTTTTGGTGATGCTTATGGTCCTTGGATAAACAACCCTTCATTTGGAAATGATTATCCTCCAGAATCTGTTGATACTTGCACTTTGCCTGAGCCTTGGCAAAATTATTGGACAGGTGAAATATTTTGGACTGATGCTACTTATCCTTTTATTTGTCCTGAGGGTTCGACTATGACCTGCATAGATTATCAAGTATTTTGGTATGATGATATTTGGGCAATTCCTAGTCATATGGCACAGTATAGGACTGTTGATTGTGGGGAATGTATTGTATGTTCTGATAATGATGGTGATGGATATGGCAGTCCTGGTGATGCAAATTGTCCTAATGGTCCAGAAACCGACTGTGATGATGGTAATCCTGCTATTAATCCTGGTGCAACTGAAGATTGTACACAATTCCTTGACCAAGATTGTGATGGGTTGAATGCTGGTTTAGACCCTGATTGTAATTGTGATGAAACTTATCCGTTCTATCAGGATTTAGATAATGATAAGTATGGTAATGCTACTTTAAGAGGAGATGTTTGCGTGAGGTTGTCATGAGGAAGAAGCTATTGTTAGGGATTTATGTATTAATCATTATTGGTTTAGTCGGTTATGTAAATGCTACTGTTTCGTGTATTGGTTATGAGTATGATAGTATCTCGTGCAATGCTTATGGTGGAGATTGTAGTTTAGTTACTAACCCTAGCTGTTGGATAAATGATTATTCTTGCGGCAGTTCTTGTGCAAGTAATAGGTGTCCTGCTTGTCCTGATCCTAGTTATACAAAGATAGCTTGTGAAGGTGCAGGTCAATGTGTAATTGGTTTCCCTGCTTCTACTAGGTATGTAGTAAGTCCTATATGTGTTAAAGATACAACAGTATCTTGTGTTGGAACTTGTACTAGCAATAGGTACTATCGCGCTCCTTATTGTACTGGTGATAAAGCTTATCCTTGTGGTGTTTCCTCTTCGTCAACTGATTGTGGGACAACAACAAGATATTATCGTTGTGTTGGTTTGATTAGAGAGTATGTTGAGGATCAGAAAGGTTGTAACCCTTCTACTGGTTGCACGAGTAACATTGTTGTTCTTAGTTCACAAACATGTGAGTGTAGCTGTGCTGCCAGCGGTTGTACGAATAAGAAGACTTATTATCAGGATAGTGATGGTGATGGATATGGTAATCCAGCAGTTTCATTAAAAGCCTGTTCACAACCAGCTGGTTATGTGCTTGATAATACTGATTGTGATGATACTCCTGTTACTGGTGTTCCTATACATCCTGGAGCTACTGAGGTCTGTGACCATATTGATGGAGATTGTGATGGTACAGTTGACGATGGCCTTACATGTAATTGTTATGAGGGTGAGACAAGGTCTTGTGCTTTACAGGCAGGTGTTTGTGCAGGTTCAATCCAACAGTGTGATGCAAATACAGGTCAATGGGTTGATTGTGATTATACAAGTATTCCTGATTATTCTCCAACTGAGGTTTGTGATGATGCTAAGGATAACAACTGTGATGGTAATGTTAATGAAGGTTGTTATGGTTGGCAGGGTTTCCAGAGCTGTGCAGGTTCCCAAGGGAATTATGTATATTGGGATAGTTATGGGAATACTGCAGATATTTCAGATGCCAGGTTTGATTTGGGTGGCCAGGGTTATCCACATCTTCTTGTCTGTGCCAACAATTATCAGTATAATATGCCTAAGGCAGGTTATGTATTTCCTTGGCCTTTGAACAGCGAAAATCTTCCAGTTGATCCGTCATTAAATCCTTGCAATGCAAATCCGCCTCCTTCTGCTGGTTGTTGTTATATGCCAAGGTCTGGCCAAGGGTGTAACTGGCTAACTTGTGATTGCGGTAGTGAGCTTCCGAATGATTGGAATGTAAACTTTAATTCAGGAAAGTGCTGGAAGTTCAAGACATATATACGTACCTCTTATCAAGGCCTTGACTGGCCTGTTGGTGAAACTTTATATCTTACAAGAGACAATTTGGATAATCCTACTTTGCATCAAACATCTCGTACTGTCAGTGGAAATATTTTTAATTTACGAATAGAAACAACAAATAATTACGTAACTAAGATACATTCAGAAGTTGCCGATGGTTCTCCAGATGCAGGTGGTGTCCTATTTGATACATATTGTATGAGGTGTGCGGATGATAGATGGCTTTCAAATGGCCAGATAGTTGGAGAGTCTACTCCTGGTGGGTGCTGTTCAGATAGTGCTACTTTCGATAACCCTGGTACTGGCAATTCTTGTTGTTATGATGGAGAGGTTTATGCTCCTGATTCTACAAATGCTTTAGGCCAGATATGTCTCGATGGTGTCTGGACAACTTGCGAATGTACTGGAACATCCTGTAGAGATACTACTAATTACCCTGGTGTTGGTTGTAATGGGTGTGATTGGTATTATGATCCTTCCTGCGCTGAAGGGTGGGTTCCTGATAACACTGATTGTGATGATGGTGATTACAATGTGAACCCTGGTGTTCCTGAAATCTGTGATAATGGTAAGGATGATGATTGTGATGGGTTGATTGATGGTTATGATCCTGATTGTATAATCTGCGAATGTACTGGAACATCATGCAGAGATACTACAAACTATCCTGGTGTTGGTTGTGATGGATGTAATTGGAAAGAGGACCAAAGTTGTGTAGATGGATGGGTTCCTGATAACACTGATTGTGATGATGGTGATTATAATGTGAACCCTGGTGTTCCTGAAGTCTGTGATAATGGTAAGGATGATGATTGTGATGGGTTAATTGATGGTAATGATCCTGACTGTATTGCCTGTACTATTAAAGTTGCTTGTGCAGCAGATGAGAATGACCTTTTCCATATAGCTGCTCTAGATGGGGGGCATGCACAGTTGAATGACCAGACTCCAGAATATCCTTGGAAGGTTTGCTGTAAAGGAATCTATAGCAGTGTAGGTTCTGGAGTTGGGAGTAGTTTTAATGAGATTCTGCATTTTTATGGTGCAACTGATTCGCATGTTGAGAAAAGGAGTGAGAGTGATTTTAATGTTAAGTTGTTCCTTAATGTTGATTATGGAACTATTTTCTGTAATTATCCAACAGGAACATGTGATGGAATATGCATTGCAGGTTTAAGTTCAGGTGACACGGACCTTCATGTTGGTGACTGTAATTTTAATCAAAAGATTTGTTGTTACTATGACCAGCTTTCGTGTACTGATAATGATGGTGATGCTTATTATGTTGAGGGAGGTTTGTGCGGTGCAGTTGACTGTGATGATAATAACCCTAATGTAAACCCTGGTGCAACTGAAATCTGTAATAACATTGATGATGATTGTGATGGTGCAATTGATAATGGTCTTGTATGTAATTGTTATGAAGGCGAGACAAGGCTTTGTGAGAACCAGTTAGGAGTTTGTGCTGGTTCAGTGCAGCAGTGCAATGAAAGGACTGGTCAATGGGTTGAGTGTGATTACGGGCTTGATTATGAGGTTGAAGAAGAAAGATGTGATGGTTTGGATAATGATTGTGATAGTTTAGTGGATGAAGCTTGCTTAGGTTGTTCCTTACGGCTTAGCTGTAATCCTGATGAAGATGAACTACTTCATCTTTCGCATAGAAAGGATGCCCATGCTGAGCTTAAAGAACAGACTAATTTTCCTTGGAAGGTCTGTTGTCATGGATTAAATTCAACAACCGATTCACTAATCGGTCAGTCGCATGTACTTGGTTTCTCTGCTATCACTGATGCGCATCTTGAGAAGTCGTACAGTAATAGGTTCTTGCACAGACTTTATTTTAATGCATGGGACGGTACATTAACTTGTGGTTATGGAAGTGATTGTAGTTCTTCAAATGTATGTGTGATGTCCTTGAGTGCCGGAGATTATGATTTACATGGTGCAAGTTGTGAACCTTCTGAGACGTATACTATTAAGATTTGTTGTAATAGGACAGCTTCTGCAATTGAATCTTGTGTTGATAATGATGGTGATGGTTATGGTATAAATGCAGATAGAAGGCTTTGTACTTTCCCTGAATTAGACTGTGATGATGCTGTTTATGCATGTAATACTGATTGTTGGAGTTTAAAGTACATTGATGCTGATGGTGATAGTTATGGTAATAAGACTGTTCAGCATCGCGATTGTGACGCTCCTGCTAATTATGTGGCAGATAATACTGACTGTGATGATGGAAACTCATCAATACATCCTGGTGCTCCAGAGATATGTGATGGGATTGATAATAATTGTGATGGTATAATTGATGGAAATCAACAGGGTTGTTATACTGGAAGAAGAGGGACAGCAGGAATTGGAGTATGTGAAGAAGGTGTGACAACCTGTACAGCTGGTGAATGGGGCAATTGTGTTGGAGAGGTTACTGGGTTAGAGAATGAGACTTGTTGGAATGGTTTAGATCCTGCTCATGATGAGGATTGTGATGGTGATAATGATGATTCTGATATATGTATACCTAAAGATGGAAACATTACTGGAACAGTAACAGATAGAAGTTCTGATGAGCCTATTGGTGGCGCTAAAGTTGTGCTTAAGAGGGCTGGCTATAATTCTAATGAAACAACTACAGATTCTAATGGAAGGTACTTGTTTGAGAATGTTGGTGGTATGACCTTTACTGAGATAAGTGCATATGCTACTGATTATAAGGTTGAGCGTAAAAAGGAGACATTTACAGTTAAAGTTGGTGATGAAGAGGTTATTAATTTTAAGTTAAGGACAGGTACATATCCTGATTGTGATGGTTGTGCAATTAATGTTGGGGTTAATGATGGAAAATGTTCTGAGGATTGCATGTATGCGCCTGGATGTAATTATTTGACTTATGATCCTTTATGTGATGGTTTGTTTGAGGGTCAAGTTGTAAGTCAAGAAAATGGTTATGAAGTTAGATGCTGTGATAATTATCCTCAAGTAGAACTTTCTACTGCTTTAGATATTAAGACTAATCTTACAAATCTTGTTAGGACTGAGGCGCTTGTAAATATTGCAGGAAGGCCTTACAAAATGGTGGTTTTGACTTATGCAAGGTAAAAGAGGAGTAAGTGTTTTTACAATCGATGCTGTGATTGCAGTGACTATAATAGCTATTGGTATAATCCTTGTGTTCTTTAGGTTAAGCGCTTATGAGCCTGTGAAAGAGCCTAGTATTGAGGCTGGTCAGAACCTAGTTAATTTCTTGTCAAATACAAGGATGGAGCATGTGAGCTGGGCTGATCCTGTTTGTGGTGTTAATGAGGGATATACAATACTGCAGCAGGTTGGGGAATATTTTTCTCAAGGTACTTTTTATTCAAAAAATTGTGCAAAAAGGCTTATGAGTGATTCTATTCATAAAGCTAAACTAGGTAATATGGGAGTTAAAGTTGATTTGGTTGACGGTGAAACTAAGTTAAATCTTTATACTGGGGGAACTGGTGGAGAGATTTCAGTCTTAATACCTTTCAAAAAGATAATCTATGGTTCAAAAGGACTAACAGATTTTTGGAGTTATATTATTGAGATACAGGTGTGGCAGTCATGAATAAGAAAGCGATGTTTTTTTCAATAATGGCAGTGGTTTTGGTAGGTTTTTTTGTGTCCTCTATTCCTGTGAGCCAGCAGTTCATACTCCAGGGTCATGGTGCTGATATTGAGAGGGTTGACAGGCTTAATTCTTTGATAAGGGAGATTGAATCTGGTTATATGGAAGGTTTAGTTGCTGCATTGGCTGAGAGAAGTCTGCATACAATTACAGTTAATATTACTGGTGAAGGTCATCGTGAGAGTTTTAATGTACAGGACAGGTTTAGTGAGGTTTTTCTTAATGGTTCTATTGAAGATGTGCAGCAGGATTTGATGAGTGGATATGACCTTAAACAAAAGCTTGATGAGCTTGCTATGTATTTTGAGGAGGTTACGAAGGCAGATTTTAATGCTGAGGTTAAGGATGTTTCCATAAGGCAGAATGAAACATGGAAGTTAAATATTATTGTGCATATGGATTATAATGTCACATCAGAGCTTGCTTCATGGAAAAGGAATGTCACTGTAATAAGCAATGTCTCTATTCTTGGGATGATGGATCCATTGTATGCAAGAGAAGGTATTAACAGGACAATTGATAATAGGCTTGGTTTAAATATTACTGATGCTTTTGCTGGTCCTCCTCCAAGATGGACACTTGATAGGATTAAAATAATGAATGATTCAATGCTTTTTGCACCTAATGAGCTTGCTCCAAGTTATTTAGACAGGTTAGCAGGTGATTATAGGGTAGATTCAGAATGCTGCGGTTATGAGAGTTTCCTAAACAATACTGTAAGGGATAAGACCAGGATTGATCATAGGTATTACCTAAGCCAGGGTGAGTTCTTATTCTGGGTAATGGAGCCTGATTTCAGTGATGAGATGAATCTAATAGTTGATTCGTCAAGATTAGAGGATTACGGGCTTTGTGAAAAAGAGGATAGTAAATATAAGGTTAAACCACTTGAAAGAGGAGATGAAGAAGGATTTGAAGAGGCATGTGATGTTGTTTATGGTTCTTAATTAAATAAACCCACCGAATAAACTTGCTAATCCTTGAGAGAACAACCAGAAAAATATTCCAGACACAACAATAAAGATTGGGATATACTTAAGACCTCCAATAATCTTCTCTTTGTTAATGATTGATATTATCATTGATGAGAATAATGCAATTATTGAGATTGAGAGATAACCGAAGTTCTGGAAATCTACAGGGTCCATTGAGATGTTAGTGATTGAAGACAGAATTGCCATTGCACCTCCTACTCCGCCAGCTCCCTGCGGAAGTACAACTCTTGTAGCAATTTTTGTGACTACAAGGAGAAGGTTATATGAAAGAGCGAAAAGAAATGGTGCTATTACAGTTACAATTATTGTTATAAAGATTACATATGAAAGTGAAGCAGCTTCCATCTCCTTCTTTAGATAGATTGTCTGTTCAATGTTGTCAACTACCTTGTTTATGATTTCAGCAAGTTCACCACCTGATTGTATGCCTTCTATTATCAGGTCAACAGCCCTGTTCAATATAAGGGAATCATACTTGTCATTGAACTTCTTGAGTGCAGTCATAAGGTCTTGCCCTGTTGTTACCTGCTTAGCTGCAAGCTTAATCTCTTTTGTAAGGACTCCGAACTCAGGTGTTGCAGCTTCCCATAATGCCTTATTGACTGTCATTCCTGACTCTAGATTACTTGATACAATGCTAAGATAGTCTGGAAGAACGCGTTCAATCTCTTTTGTCCTTTTGTAATTAATTACATTATAATATTGAACATATGAAAATACTGCTACAAAAACAAGTGCAAGGAATAATAATATTGATTTTATCACATGCAATGCTCCTATGTCTTTGAAAAGGATTCTTGAAAGGTATATGTCAAGTAGAACTGAAACTAGTAATGTTACCAGAAATACAATACCTATTGTCTGAAATGGGGTCTTGTAAATCCCACGTTTTTCAAAGAATCTCGAAACTCTTAGTTCTAAATAGTTTGGTATTACAAAGCGTCCTATTGATTCGAGAATATTCATACTATCACTGATCTCCTTAATGTCTTGTAAAGTGAGAGGAACATTGCTTGCAGTATTATTATGAAAAATGTGACAATCAATAAGTCGTTAAAGCCTATCCTTAGATTTATTAAGCTAGCAAATATTGTTCCCATTGCAATTCCGATTGAGGGAAATACGACTCCTATCACTAGATAGAATAGTGTTAGTGAATTCATCTTCTTGCTATATCTTTGTATGCCAATTTCTCCTTGTTCTTGTAAATCTCTTATAAATCGGTTGAATGATGCTGAGATGTCTGTTCCTATCTTTTGCGAGTTCTGAATCTCAAGAAGGATTCTTGTAAGGTTTTCAGAAGGGCTTCTGTCTATTGATTTTTGTATAGCAATTTCAACATTTGTGCCAAGTTTGATTTCATCTACTATCTCCCTGAACATCCTTCCTGCAGTACCATAGCTTTTGACAGCAACCTTGGACATTGAATTTAGAAGTGTCTCTCCTGAGTCAATAGCTATAAGAAGGTGTCTTGCGAGGTATAACAGCTGTCTGTCAATCTCCCTCTGCAATCTTAGTGACTGTATTTCTGGAATCTTATAATGGAACCAAAAAAGAAAGATAAAAAGTAATAGAAATGTTGGTATAACATAAAGATATCCTTTGCCAGCCCGAATTATGAATATTAAAAGTACTGCTATTAACATTAATGAGAATTGCATTGCAAACCGAATAGTACGTTTTAGGTATTCTTCAGGCGAATATTTTGACCGGGATTTCAACAGTTTTTTTTTGAGTTCAGGGAAATGATCTCGTACTATCTCAGTTAAGAATAAGCTTTCTTTCTTCTTGCTTTTATTTTTTCTTTTTTTTTTTAGAAATCTCATTTTTGCCCTGCATAATACTTTGCCATTGTTAATCCTATCTCGTTTACGTCGTTGATTTTCCTTTTAACTAAATCTTTCAGGATTGCAGCCTTTTTCTCAATGTCTTTCCTTATCTCGGCAGGTGTCATGCCTGTATAGAGATTAAGTGTTTCAAGAAGTGTCTTGGATTTATGAATCTTTCTGAATACGTCTTTTTTTGCATCATGTTGAATCAGTACATTCTCATCGCCTGTTTCAGTTATCTCAGCTATCTGCAATGTTCTTCTGAATCCTGTTCTACGGTTCCTGTTTTGTACTATTATCATGGATAATGCAGGCATAACTGCTTTTGGAACATCAATAGGCGGTGTTGTAAGACGGGTTATTGTTTCTTTTGCGTTGTTGGCGTGCAGTGTGCCGTATACACTATGCCCTGTGTGCATTGCCTCAAACAAAACCTCTGCTTCTTCTTTCCTTCTTATCTCCCCAACTACAATCCTATCCGGTCTCATCCTTAGTGAGTTTACTACAAGGTCGAGCATGGTTACTTGGCCTTTTCCTTCAGGGTTCGGGTCACGAGTCTCAAGAGGTACCCAGTGTATTGACTTGGGTAATGTAAGTTCCCTTGTGTCTTCAATACTTATAACCCGCTGGTTTGGAGGAAAGAAGTTTGCAACAGCATTGAGCATTGAAGTTTTACCTGATGCAGTCCCTCCTGACACTATTGTAGAAAGTTCATATTGTACAGCCTGCCAGACTGTAGCTGCTATATCATAGCTTAGTGTGTTATTAGTTATGAAATCTACAATGCTCCATGGACGTTTCCTAAATTTCCTAATAGTAATAGTATTCCCAAATGTCGATATTGGGTTTAAAGTTGCGTTCACCCTGTCGCCTGTTATAAGGTGTGCATCTAAAAGTGGTTTTAGGACAGTAATCTCTTTACTTACATCCTTGGCAATCATTGTAGCATAGTGTCTAATCTGTGACTCTGTCTTTATTATTACATTTGTCTTTAGCCATCCGTGTTTAATGTGATATACCCAGACAGGTTCATTTGCATTGTTGATTACTATTTCTTCTAGTAGTTCGTCTTTTAGAAGTGTTTCAATATCACCAAGGCCAAGGTCTTGTTGGATGATGTAATGAATAAGAAGTTTGTATGATCTGTCATCTATATTTGGGAAATATCTCTTTATTAGAGTTCCAATATCTTTCCTGAATCTTTCCTTTAGTGTCAAAGCTTCTTTTGTTTCAGTATATTTGATATGTCCAAGCTTTATCTCAGATACAAATTCATCCCTTATCTTATTTAGTATTACATTTGTAGCAGGGCTTATGTTTGTTATTGTAACTTTATATGTCGGCACAAAATCCTGAGGTTTTTTAAAGATGTTTACCCTTACATTGATATCATTTACTTTGACTTCGTAAGTATCAATGAGTTTCAATCCTGCTAGTTTTTTAGGTTTGTCTGCTTTTTTCATCTTTTCAAGTCTAGTGCTCTTAATTTTATGTCATTATCAAGGATCATGAGTTCTTCTTTCATAATGGTCTTTGTAGAAGCGTTAAGTTTTGATTTTGAGATTTGTCCCCTTATCTTTGTTAGTAGTACTTTTGCCTTGTCTAGCTCAGCTTTTCTAATAAGATGCTTGCATTCTTTTATCATGCCAGGTATTGAAGTTGGTTCTGCTACTTTCTTTACCTTAGGTTTTTTGATTGTTTTTTTAATTATCTTCTTTGTAGGCTTTTTTTTCTTTAATGCCTTTTTCTTCAGCGTCTTATTTTTTTGTTTTATTGGTTTAACCTTCTTTTGTATTTTTACCTTTTTTATTTTAGGTTTAGTAATTATTTTTTTCTTTGCTTTACCTTTTGACTTTTGCATCTTAAACCGGTCAATAGCTTTCTTAAGAGCTTTTTCACGTCTTAATAGAATTTTTTTTCTCTTCTCTAAAACTTCCTCTTTCATTATCTTTCTTTCTAGTTCGTCTTTGTTCAGAAGAAGCTTGTCAATCTCAAGTTGAAGCTTTCTCTTTTCAATTAATGAAGCGCTTGTTGTTGAAAGTTCTTTTTTCTTTGATTCAATCTCTCTCTGTAATTGTTTTATGCTTCTTTCTTTTTTTGAACGCTTTAGTGCTTTTTCAAGAAGTTTTAGGAGGAATGGTTTCTTAGGTACTGTTACAGGAGGAATAGGAACAGCAATTTCAGTCTTCTTTAGCTTAGGTAGTTTTTCTTCTTTTTTTATTCCTTTCTCCTTTATTTTTTCTTTTTTTCCTTCACTCTTCTTCTTTTGTTTTTTAAACCAGAACTTTTTTTTCTTTTTAGGTTTCTTAATCTTGACTTCAGGCTTTTTCTTGCTAGGCTTCTTCTCTTTTTTTTCTTCTTCTTTCTCTTTAATCTTTGGAGCTTCCCCAGGGTGTTTGACCAGTTTGATATATGCTTTAGTGAACTTATAATCAATCTTTATTAGGTTTTCATCTTCAAGGAAATCAAGCCAAAGTTCAATGGTATCCCTTGGTATATTTAGTTTAGAACTTAATTGGTCAACAGTAATATTTGGATTACTTTTTAAGACAGAAAAAAGTCTATCTACATCAGTTTGTACTACCCCTTTTTTTGTTGACATTAAGTATGAGAAATTGAGTTTATAGTATATAAATGTTTCTCTTTTTCTAGAGGGATTATATATGAAACTTTTACTATCTTTAAGTTATCCCTGTTAGGCTCTTCCTTTACTTTGGCCAGTAGTTATTGCTGAGGCAATGATATGAGAAATCCTAATGGGTTCAGGGACGTTGGAGTGCGTTGATGTTATCTCAATGATTCTTTTTGCTGCGCCGACAGATATGCCTGCAAGCTGTACATGTATCTTGTCAAGTTTGATAACATCTCCTGCTTTTTTAATCAGTTCTAGTTTTTCATTTCCTGTCTTTAAGTTTGAGAGAGCTTTCTCAATTTTCTTAAAGTTAGGATAATTTCTTACAACTACAATCACGGGAATCCCTGTATTTTCGTGAAGCTCGTTTATGTCAATAACATTGAAACCTGCAACTGCAATTCCGTCGAGTAGTATTGCCTGAAGCTGTGGCTTGAACTTGCATTCGTTGATCATGTCTGTTATGTTTTTTGTAGAATTCTTCCCGTCAACGCGCACCCTTGTTGTAACCATGCCATCCATGAACTCGCCTCCCCTGTAGATTGTTCCAATGACCATTACGTCTGTCTTCTTAAAGCGGTCAAAAGGTGCATCGTCAATACCAATAACTCTTACCTCTTTCTTTATTATCTTGTTGTGCATGGTGCTTATATGTAGAGGATACATCTATAAAAATATATTGGATTTTTCCATATTCTTCTGGATTTGTTTAGGTAAATTATTTATACTCTGGTACCTTTATAGTTTATTGTGAAAGTTGTGATACTTGCTGGTGGGAAAGGTATGAGGATGCTGCCTCTTACAGAGGATAAGCCCAAGGTAATGGTTGAGGTTAATGGTAAGCCTTTTCTTTGGTATGTGGTTGATAGACTGAAAAGAGCAGGTTTTGATGAGTTTTGTCTTATTGTAGGTTACAAGAAAGAGGTAATTGAGGGTTATGCTTTTGATGCTGTCTTGATTGAACAAAAGCAACAACTTGGTTCTGGTGATGCAGTCAAGTGCTGCAGGCAATTTGTAGGTCAAGATGATTTTCTTTTGATATATGGTGATAGTTTGTTTAGTGTTGAGGATTATAAGCAGCTGAATAAACTTAATGATTTTTGTTATGTTTCTGGTTTAAGAGTAGACGACCCTTCAAGGTATGGTGTACTTTTTGTTGAGAATGGTTTTTTGAAAAAGATAGTTGAGAAGCCAAAGCTGTTTGTAGGTAATCTAATAAATGCTGGAATCTATAAGTTCACTTCTGAGATTTTTGATGCTCTTGATAGAATAGAACTGAGTGAGAGAGGAGAGTATGAGCTAACGGATGCAATCACAATCTTAGCAGAGCAGGGAAAGGTTAAAGTTGTGCCTGTAACTGAGATGGTGGATTTTGGGAAGCTTGAGGATATTGAGAAAGTAAGTTCATATCTTTCTAAAGAAACTTAAGAAAGCGGTGTGGCCTATCATCTTTGATTTTGGTCTTACTCTTTTTCCTTCCACATGCCAGCTGCGTTCAATTAGTTCAATGGTTTTCATGTGGCGAAACTTTGTTCTTTCTACAGATTCAACCATTTGTATAACTTGTGTAATTGTCGGGAGGTATGTTATAAGGAATCCTGCGTCTTTCAGAGAAGATTCTGCAATTGTTATATAGTGCCATGGCTCAGGCATATCTAATGTCATAAGGTCGATATTTGTTTCTTTTGCAGTGCTGATATCTTTGTTCTTTAGGGTAATGTTCTTGAGTTTGAGTTCTTCGATATTCTCTTTTGAGATTTGATAATGTTTTTCATTTACTTCATAGCTGTAAACATGTTTTGAAACTAACGCAAGAGATATAGCAAGTGCTGCTGAGCCTGTACCTGCATCAAGTATCTTTGATTTATTGTTTAAAGCTGTCTCGGCAATTATGTAGCCAATGTCTTTTGGAAGAATAATTGCAGCTCCTCTTTTGATCTTTCTTAATAGGTCTGCTTTTGTTGGTGTGTAGATAGTTAATTCATTTTTTGTGTTTGTCTTTAATTTTGCATGCTTTTTCTTTAGGTCTGATTTTGAAACTATGCCAAGGTGCGTATGGAAATCTTTATTAGTATCTTTTACAAAGAACTTCCTGTTTTCATCTGTGATAAGTATCTTTTTAATCATCTTGTTGTTGTAACATTATCCTGTTTATAAATTTTTACTTATTTTGAACTACTAATTTGAGACGACGAGGTTTTTGTATTTAAATGTTTTAGAAAGTAATATAAAGAAGATATTGGTTGCTTCCAGTTATAAAAGTATGTGTAAAAAGGGGGCAATTGTGGTGTTTGAATATCCTAAAAAAAAGAAAATTCTAAATGAACCTTCCAGGACCTTTGCAGAATATAGGATTCTTCCTGGCCTGACAACTAGAGAGTCTGCACAGGATAATATCTCTCTTGAGACTGATCTTTTAGCTTACTTGGATGGAGAGGCATCTCCTATTGTATTGAACATTCCATTGATTAGTGCTGCAATGCAGTCTGTGACTGGATCAGAAATGGCTATTGCCTTAGCTAAACAGGGTGGTATTGGTGTGATATATTGTAGTCAATCCCCAGATGACGAGGCTGCTATGGTCAGAAAGGTTAAGAGGTATAAAGGCGGGTTTGTTGAGGATGTTGTGACAGTTAATCCTGATGATTCTTTAGAGGAGGTCATTAAGCTTACAGATGAGAAAGGTTTCTCTACATTTCCTGTAGTGAATTCAGAAGGTAAACTGATGGGTATAATTACTGATAAGGATTATAACAGAAGAAAGGATAATCTTGAGACAAAAGTTGTGCATAAGATGACTCTTTTGAATGATATGTTCTATGCATCTGCTGGTGTAGAGCTTAAGGAAGCTAATGATAGATTGGATTCTAAGAAGAAAAGTTGCCTACCTGTTGTTGACGAAAAAGGTAGGTTACTATCATGTGTCTTCAGGAAGGATATTGAGAAGCATTACATGCATCCTAATGAGCTTGTTGACCCTGTGAGTAAGAGATTGTTGGTGGCAGCTGCAGTGAACACTCATGATTATCATGAGAGGGTTCCTGTGCTTGTTGAAGCTGGAGCTGATGTTATCTTCATTGATGCAAGTGATGGTTATTCTATTTTTCAAGAGGAATGTATTGGATTTATCAAGGCAAATTATTCTAATGTTCCTGTGATAGGAGGGAATGTAATCACGCGAGAGGGTTTTAAGTTCCTTGCTGAAGCAGGTGTTGATGGTGTTAAAGTAGGAATGGGTGGAGGTTCAATATGCATTACCCAGGAGCAGAAAGGTACTGGCCGCGGTCAGTTGACTGCTGTGCTTGAGTGTGTTTATGCAAGGACAGAATGGTTAGGTGAATATAAAAAGTATATTCCTATAATCTCAGATGGTGGTATTGTTAATCCAAAGGATGTTGCTGTTGCTTTGGCAGTTGGTGCTGATTCTGTTATGATGGGCAGGTATTTTGCAAGATTTAAGGAGAGTCCGACAAGAAAGACAAAGGTTAGAGGGATTGATGCTAAGCCTTACTGGGGTGAGGGAAGCAGCAGAGCACAGGCATGGTCAGAGAAACGTTATGGACAGAATAAGTTTGAGGAAGGAGTAGATGGGTTTGTTCCTTATGCAGGGTTATTAGATGAAAATCTTGTCCGTGATTTAGCAAAGATAAAAGCTACTATGAGCAGTGCGGGTTGTGAAAGGATCAAAGAGTTTCAGGAGAATGCTGTGATTGAGTTGATTTCTGAACAAAGCAGGAAAGAAGGTAATGTTCATGATATTTTTGTTAAAGATTTTGGAAGCACTTATAATGAATCCAGGTGGGGTTAATGAATTATAAAGATGCAGGTGTTGATATTGAGAAAGGACATGATGTCTCTATGATAATGTCGCATGCCTCTAAAGTCATCCAAGGGAGGGATATTATCAGGCCTAGAGGTGGTTTTTGCAGCGCTATAAGGGTTGGTAATCTTTTGGTTGCTGCAACTAGTGATGGTATCGGTACTAAGGTTGAGGTTGCAGAGAGGCTAGAAAAGTATGATACTTTAGGCCATGATTTAGTGGCAATGCTTGTTGATGATCTTGTGTGTCATGGGTTTGAACCTGCAGTAGTGTTAAATACAATTGACTGGAACAGAATGGAACCTGGGATTGCAAAGCAGCTCTCTAAAGGTTTAGGCGAAGCGGTTGATTATGCAAGTGTTGCTTTAGGAGGAGGAGAGTGTGCTGAATTAGGGTATATGGTTCAGGGTTATGGTGAATCTCCAATCTTGTGGTCTGGCACTGCTATTGGTTTTATGAACCCTGATAGGAAATCAAAAGGTGTAATCCCTAATCCTAATAAGGATATTTCAGTTACAAATGCAATTGTTGCTCTTAGAAGCAATGGTTTTAGGTCAAATGGATATTCTCTATGCCGAAGGATTTTGGAGTTGAGCTTTGGTGAAAGATGGCATAAGCAAGAGAGTTTGGCTAAGCAACTGCTTGAGCCATCAGTGATATATTCGAGATGTATGTTAAATATGCTTGGTAAAATGGATGAACATGAGAGAGCTGATATAAGAGGGATTGTGCATGTGACTGGAGGAGGTGTTCCAGGGAATCTTTCTCGGATATTAAAGAGAGGCCAGGGTGCTAGGTTGTATGACCTTTTTGAACCGCATGAGGCTATGATTGATCTTCAGAAGCTTGGTGGAGTCGCTGATTATGAGGCATATAGAACTTGGAACATGGGTCAAGGAATGTTGGTTGTGACACCAAAACCTGAGGATATAATAGAGGTAGCGGATGAGTATGGAATTGGTGCAAAAATCTGTGGTGAGATTATTGAGGCAGATTGTATCTCGATTAAGAGTAAGGGATTGAATAAAGGTGAATTGGAGTATAGGTTGAGATGAGTACAAGAATTGAAGTGATGACAAAGGAAAGTATTGATACTTCTAAGGAGGTCTTATCTAAGGTTCCTATAAGGGTCTATAATATCAGTGATGATTTTACTGATGAGGAAGTGGTTGCGATAAGAAGGCTTTTGGCTGATTCTATTGCTGATAAGATTCGGATAAATGAACAAGTGCTTCCAACAATACCAATCAATTCTTATCTAGTTGAACTTAGTCCAAAACCAGGAGTCACTGTGCCTGAGGATAAGGTAGTACAGAAAGCTATCCAGGATGTCATAGGAAGAAACATTGGCGGTGTAAGTTTCTCAGAAATGTACTTGTTAAGAAAGAATTCTATGGTCAAGCTGGGTAATGGTCTTGTGAACGATTATAGGTCTGGTAGTTTGTTAGAGTATCATTTTCCTGATGTTAAGTTGCCTGAGGTTGATACTTTTAAGTATGTAGACTTTGTTGGTCTGGATGATGAAGGGCTTTTGAGGGTGAATGATGAAAGGTTGTTGTCTCTTAATATTGATGAGTTAAGAGCTATAAAGCAGAAGTTTTTAGATGAGAAATTTGTTGCTAAAAGAGAGGAACTTGGCCTTGATGGGATAACTGATGCTGAGCTTGAGGCTATAGCTCAGACATGGTCAGAGCATTGCAAGCATAAGAAGTTCAATGCTCGCTGGAAATATGTTTCTGATGATCCTAATGATGAAAGCGGTCTTCCTGAAGTAGTGGATAGTCTTTTCAAGTCAATAATCCAGAAAACTACCTATGAGATAATGGAGAAGATTGGTTGGATTGTTTCAGTGTTCCATGATAATTCTGGTGTAATTAAGTTGAATGATAGATATAA
This sequence comes from Candidatus Woesearchaeota archaeon, assembly GCA_019323515.1. Taxonomy (GTDB): domain Archaea; phylum Nanobdellota; class Nanobdellia; order Woesearchaeales; family JAHWHD01; genus JAHWHG01. The sequence goes on along the minus strand of JAHWHG010000007.1, from coordinate 61,689 downwards.
TCTTTCGCATAAGGTTGAGACCCATAATCATCCTTCTAAATTGTATCCTTTTGGAGGAGCTAATACTGGTTCAGGTGGTGTGTTTAGGGACATTAACGAGACTGGGATAGGTATGAAGATAGTATCAAGCCAGTGTCATTTTCGTGTAGCTGATTCTGAGATGCTAGAAGGGGTTGTTGACGGTGTTGAGGATTATGGTAACAAAGAAGGAGAGCCAACTATACTTGGAAGTGTGCAATTTGATCTTGGTTGGGAGAAGCCTGCAATCTATGTTGGTGCTACTGGTGTTGCGCTCTCTGAAATCAATGGAAGGAAGACACATATAAAGATTGTTAAGCCTGGATATCTTGCTATATCTTTGGGAGGCAGCGTAGGAAAGGATGGGATTCATGGTGCAACATGTTCTTCTGAAGAACTAAGTTCAGATTCGCATGAGAGCCAGGATATAAACCAGAGTGTGCAGATTGGTAACCCTATTGTGCAGAGGTGTATGTTTGAGGCTGTTTTAGCTTTAAGGGATAAAGGTTTGATTGAGGCTTGCCAGGATTGCGGTGCTGGTGGCTGGAACTCTGCGGTAGGTGAGCTTGCTGAGATATCTGGTGGAGCTGTTCTTGACCTTTCTGATGTTCCTGAGAAGTATAAAGGTCTTACTGGATGGGAGAAGCTTGTCTCAGAGTCGCAGGAGAGAGGTATTGTTGTTGCAAAGCCTGAGAATCTTGAGAAGGTTCTTGAGCTGTGTAAACATTTTAATGTTAATGCAACTGTTGTTGCTGAGTTTAATGATTCAGGATATTATGAGGTGAAGGATCAAGGTAAGGTCATTGGGTACTTGCCTATTGATTTTTTGCATGGCGGTGTTCCTAGGATGACAATAGAGGCGCACTGGCAGCCTTATGAAGGAAGCGAGCCTAAACTTCCTGAATATGATAATCTTACAGATGTATTCTTGAGACTACTGGAGCAGCCAAATCTTTTGAACTATAACTGGATGTTTGAGAGGTATGACCATGAGGTCCAGGGAGGGACAATTGTCAAGCCGATGGTTGGCCTAGGCAGAGGAAAGAGTGACGCAGTTGCAAAGCGTCCAGTTTTAGGTGAGAAAGAGGTTGTGATTGAATCTTATGGAGGGAATCCTCTTTATGGTGATATTGATGCTTATCATATGGGTGTGAATAATGTTGTTGAGGCGTATGGAAAGATAATAGCTCTTGGTGGAAATCTTGATAGGATAGTAAATAATGGAAATACAACATGCCCAAAGCCTGAGGAGGATAAGTTAGTGGCTGCTAAAGTGATGAGGATGCTGAAAGGAGCAGCTGATGCTGAGCTTGTATTTGGAGGGCCAAGGATCTCTGGAAAGGATAGTACATCGATGCAGGTTAAGACTCCTTATGGAGTTAAAAAGGCAAGGCCTGATCTTTTGATATCTGCTCTTGGTGTAGTTGCAGATGAATCAACAATAACTACATGTGACTTTAAGATGCCTGGTGATGTTGTATATGTTGTAGGTAAGACTGAAGATGAACTGGGTGGAAGTGAGTATTATAGAATGCATGGTGAAGTTGGTATGAATGTTCCTAAGTCAAACCTTGGTCTTATTAAGAAGAGGTATGAGTTATTGAGTAATGCAATCGGGTTGCTAAATTCCTGCCAATATATCTCTAAAGGCGGTCTTGGGTATGCTTTGGCTAATTGCTCTGTTGCAGGAGACCTTGGTGTTGATGTAATCCTTGATAATGTTGAGATAGGTTTTGTTAGGCTTGATAAAGTGCTTTTTTCAGAGACTCCTGGAAGATTTTTAGTGAGTATTCATCCTTCTAAGATGAAAGAGTTTGAGAAGATGATGAATGGAACTTATGTTGAAGAGATAGGTACTGTAAGAGATGATGAGAGATTCCATATTACCTCTGCTGGTTATCGTTTGATAGATACAGGGCTTGAGGATTTGAGGGAGAGATATTTTAAAAGATGGTAAAAGCTATTGTTTTCCAGACAGATGGGACTAATTGTGATAGGGAGACTGCTTTTGCTTTTAGGTTGGCAGGAGCTCAGGCTGATATTGTTCATCTTAATAGTCTTAGGAAAGGTTATGATCCTTTGCTTGAAAAAGATGTCTGTTTAGATGATTATCAAATATTGGCAATACCTGGTGGTTTTAGTTATGGTGATTATGTGGCAGCTGGTAAGCTGCTTGCTTTAGATTTATTAAGTATTGGTTCAGAGCTTGAGAAATTTGTTAATGATGGTAAGTTAGTGATTGGAATCTGTAATGGGTTTCAGGCTTTAGTTAAATCTGGTTTTCTTCCTTATTCTGGAGAGCAGTGCGTGACACTTGGTTATAATGATTCCAGTAGGTTTGAGTGCAGGCATGTGAAGCTTTATAGTCCTCATAATAAATGCGTTTGGACGCAAGACATAGAATCAACTACCTTGCCTGTGGCGCATGGGGAAGGGAAGTTTATAGCATCAGAAGAGCTTTGTGATATGCTGTTTGATGATAGCCAGGTTGTTTTTCAGTATTGTGATTTAAATAAAGTTCCTACAATGGAGTATCCTGACAACCCTAATGGATCTATGCATGCTATTGCTGGTGTTTGTGATACAACTGGCAGGGTCTTTGGCCTTATGCCACATCCTGAGAGATTATTAAGAGATGAGAATAGAGCTCTTTATACACTGAAGAAGGTTTTGGAAGAACATCTTGAAGATGATTTTGCTTGGAAAAGATATAATAAATATTTTGGTGAGCCGCTTGGTTTGAAGATATTTAAGAATGCTGTTAATTATTTTAAAGGTGATGAACAATAGTAAAAATATTGGGAGGTAAGGAAGCTGCAAAGTTTTATCTTGATTCAATACAGGAGATGCGTGATAGCTATAAGCCTTGTCTTGCTGTAATTACAGGAGAAGATTGTAGAAAAGATGCTAATTATTTTATGAGGTTGGTTAAGAATAAGTGCAAGAAGCTTGGTGTTGATGTTTTGGATATTGATGATACAAATGAATCTAATGTTGTAGAAAGGATAGCAGATTGTAATAGGGACCCTTATGTTACTGGTGTTGTCATCGGTCATCCTTTTTGTGATGATTATGATTTGGATAAGAAGATAATGGGTCTTCTGGATCCTCTTAAGGATGTAGAGGGTTTGCATCCTATCTGGACAGGTATTCTTGCGCATTACAGGAAGACAATTAGTGAGAAAGAGGAAACTCCAAAGTATATAATCCCTTTCACTCCTAAAGCTATCATGAAGCTTTTGGATTATCACGATGTGCCATTCTATGATAAGAAGAATAAGAAGAGTAAGCTAGTTACTGTTATTAATTATTCCCAGATAGTTGGTTTGCCTTTACTTCTAATGCTTGAGAACAGGAAAGCGCAGGTTGTTGCGTGTAATGAGTTTACTCCTCTTGAATATCTTATTGAGTCTACTAGAAGGGCTGATATCATTGTTTCTGCAGTAGGAAAAAAAGGTTTTCTTAAGCCTTCGATGGTAAGCGAGAAAGCTGTTGTAGTTGATGTTGGCGGATGTGATGTTGATTTTGATGGTGTCTCTGAGATTGTAACAGCTATTACTCCTAAGAAGGGTGGTCTTGGTCCTGTCACTCTTGCAATGGTTGTGACAAACTTGTATTACCTTGCTGATCTGCAAGATTATTTTCGAAATAATGGTGTGGATGAGATACTTTCTCCATACGCTGAGGTGGTAAAATGAAAAGAGCTTTAATTTCTGTATATGATAAAAGTGGATTAGATGAATTGGTTGGAGGGCTTTATCGGTTTAATGAAGATATTGAGATACTTTCTACTGGTGGAACTGCAAGGTATTTAGAGGATAATGGGTTTGATGTTGCAGATGTATCTTTGTATACTAAGGCACCTGAGATGTTTGGGGGTCGTGTTAAGACATTGCATCCAAGAGTTCACGGTGGTATATTGTATAAAAGAGGTGAAGATGACGAAGAAGCTGAACATTATAATGTTGAGCCTATTGATTTAGTTGTCTGCAATCTTTATCCTTTTGAAGATGTTGTCAAGAGGGGGGGAGAACTTGATGAGCTTGTTGAGAATATTGATATTGGCGGGCCTACTATGATAATGAGTTCTGTGAAGAATTATAAAGATGTTGCTGTTGTTGTAGACCCTGATGATTATTCTATGGTTGTTGGTGAGCTTAATGATAACGGTGAGCTGAGTGAAGAGTTTAGGAAGATGTTGGCAGTTAAGGCTGTGAATCATGTTGCGAATTACAGGAGTGTGAATGCTGTTGAGCTTGGGAAAAGGTTGATTGGGGAGTATAGTATCAGGTTGAAGTGTGGTGCTGGTAAAGAGTTGAGGTATGGAGAGAACTGGCATCAGAAAGCTAGAGTATATTGGGCTTACAACTATAATGATTTTGTCCAAGTAAGTGGGAAAGAAATGTCTTATAACAATTACCTTGATGTTGATGCAGCAATGCACGCAGCTTGGGATTTGAAGAAGTTTGGTGAGCATGGTGTTGCTGTTATAAAACATACCAATCCTTGCGGTTATGCAACTGGAGAGAGTATTGAGGAGGCTTTTGCTTATGCCTGGGCTGGTGATCCTAAGAGTGCTTTTGGGAGCGTTTGTGCATTTACTTCAAAAGTCACAATGGCTGTGGTTGATCAGATACGAAAAAAGAAAGATTATCCAGACAATTACAAGTTTGTTGAGGTTTTTATAGCTCCAGATTATGATAAAGAGGTTGTTGAGTGGGCTTCTAAGAAGAGGAAAGGTTTGAGATTGATTAGCAGTCAGTTTGGTCAGGAAGATAAGACTTATAGGTCTATCAACTGCGGGATGCTTCTACAGGATAATGATTTAGACCTTATGGAGATACCTATTGAGGATTTGTTTAAAGAGCTGGGAGAGGTTGATGGAAAGAGACTTGGTTTAGTCACTGAGGCAAAGCCAACACTTTCTAAAGAAGTATATTGCTTTGCAATGACTGCAGCGAAGCATCTTAAGTCAAATGCTATAGCTATTGCTAGAGAGTATAAGCCAGGTTTTTATCAGATGGTTGGTTATGGTGCAGGACAGTGTAATAGAGTTGATTCTGTGTGTGATGCAAAGGAGAGATCTTGTTATTGTCTTAATAACCAGCGTCTAGTGGTTGAAGATGAGATTAAGAATTGTGTGATGGCAAGCGATTCGTTTTTTCCTTTTGATGATTGTGTTAAGCAGGTTGGAGGAGTGATTAAAAACATAATACACCCTGGTGGTTCAAATAATGATAAAGCGTCAGAGGATGTTTGCAATGAGTTAGGTGTTGCAATGGTCTATACTGGTGTAAGACATTTCAAACATTAACCGGGAAATATGAGGTGTTTTTAGATGAATGCGATTTATAATGCGATGGTGCCTGAACTTGGTAATTACAGGTCAGGAAAGGTGAGGGATATCCATGTTTTAGGTGATGGTAGAAGGGTTATGATTGCTTCTGACAGGATAAGTTGTTTTGATAAAGTAAGCAAGCAGCCGATTCCGTATAAGGGAGCTGTTTTGACAAGTATTGCAAATTACTGGTTTGAGAATACTAAGGATATTATTGGGAATCATATACTTGATACACCAGACCCAAGCGTGATTATTGCAAAGGAATGTAAGCCTATAGCACTTGAGGTAATTGTCCGTAGATTTTTGACTGGTTCTGCTTGGAGAGATTATGAAAAAGGTAAGAGAGAGAAGTCTGGTGTTAATTTAGCAGATGGTCTGACCAAGAATTATCGCTTTGATGAGCCTATAATTACACCTTCAACTAAAGCAGAGGAAGGACATGATATTGATATATCTGTTGAGGATGCTGCTTCGCAGTGTATTGTTTCTAAGGATTTCATGGATGATATCTGTGAGAAGGCTGTAGCTCTTTTCAAAAGAGGAGAGGAGTTGAGTTATAAGAATGGTCTTATACTTGTTGATACTAAATATGAGTTTGGTCTTGATGTAAATAATGAATTAGTGTTGATTGACGAAGTGCACACACCAGACAGTTCTAGGTATTGGTTAGTTGAGAGTTATGAGGCAGATAATGAGAATCCTGTGCAGTTAAACAAAGAGTTTGTAAGGCAGTGGCTGATAAATGAGAAGGATTACATGGGTGAAGGAGATTTTCCAGAGATGCCTGTTGAGGTTGTTGATGAAGTAAGTAAGAGGTATCTTGAGCTTTACAATAAGGTTACAGGTAAAAGTTTGGATGTTGAGAGTGATGCGAGCAAGAGGATTATTCGTAATCTGAAGAAAAGCCTTGGTATTAAGGGATGCTTTGTGCAGATAATCGCCGGAAGTAAATCAGATGATAGGCAGTATAATAAGATTGAAGAGAAATTACGAGAGTATGATATTCCTCATTCAACTGAGATTGCTTCAGCGCATAAAAATCCTAGGAAGGTGCTTGCTCTGATTGATGAGCTGAATAAAAGCATTGAACCTCTAGTCTATATAACAATTGCTGGGAGAAGTAATGCACTTTCTGGGATGGTTGCAGCTAACTCTGTGCATCCTGTGATTGCGTGTCCGCCTTTCAAGGACATGGCAACATATAATGTTGATGTACATTCAAGTTTAAGGATGCCTAGTAATGTAGCTGTTGCTGTTATTATTGATCCAGGTAATGCAGCTTTGTTTGCTAAACGAATATTTGATATGTGAGGTGTTTCAATTGAAGAATGTACTTATCATCGGCTCTGGTGGAAGAGAACATTGCATTGGATGGAAGATAAAGAAGGATTTGAGAAGTGATGTGAATCTGTGGTTTGCTCCTGGTAATGGCGGAACATCTGAGATTGGGAAGAATGTTGATATCAAACCTGATGACCTGGAAGGATTGGTTATATTTGCAAATAAGAATAAGGTTGACTTAACCATAGTTGGCCCTGAGCTTCCTTTGGTTAATGGGCTTGTTGATAAATTCAATAATCGTGGACTTAAGATTTTTGGTCCAAGCAGGGATGCTGCTGAACTTGAAGGAAGTAAAATCTATGCAAAGAGGTTGATGCAGAGGTACAGTATTCCAACAGCTAGGTTTGAGGAGTTCTCTGATCCTGATACTGCAAGATACTTTGTTGCTAAAAATGATTGGGCTAGGGTTGTGAAGGCTGATGGATTAGCTGCTGGTAAGGGTGTTATTGTCTGTGATTCTGCTGAAGAGGTCTCTAAAGCTATTGAGATTGTGACACAGAACTTTGGAGGAGCTGGAGAAAGGTTTGTGCTTGAAGAGCGCTTAGATGGGCAAGAGGTTTCTGTTCTTGCTTTTAGTGATGGAAAGACTGTGAGGCCTTTGATTTATTCACAGGATCATAAGAGGGTTTTTGATGAGGATAAAGGTCCTAATACTGGAGGTATGGGTGCATATGCTCCTGTACAGTTTGTCAAGCCGAGGGATGTTGCTGAAATCTATTCGAAGATACTTTTCCCAACTATTACTGCTATGGGAGAACTTAATGAAAATCGTGTCTATAAAGGTGTTCTTTATGCAGGTCTGATGTTGACTAGTGAAGGGCCTAAGGTATTAGAGTATAACTGCAGATTTGGAGATCCTGAGACTCAGGTGGTGTTGCCGCTTCTTAAGAACAATCTTTATGATGTTATGCAGGCTTGTATTGATGAAAGACTTGATGAAATTGAATTGGAGTTTGAGGATAAGGCTACTTGCTGTGTAGTTGTTGCATCAATGGGATACCCTGGTGATTATAGTAAGGTTAAAGGTAAGCTAATAACTGGGTTAGATGATTGTAAAGGTTTGGTATTCCATGCGGGCACTAAAAGGGATAAAGATAACTATTATGTCAATGGAGGTCGTGTCTTGAATGTTGTTGGGATTGGCAGTGATTTAAGCTCTGCAATTGCTAATGCTTATAACGATGCAGGGAAGCTGATGTTTGTTGATCCTGGTAGTTTGGCACATGGTCAGCCTTGCATTGAGGGGTTTCAGTTTTACAGGACTGATATTGGAAAAAAAGGGTTGAAACATGAATAAAATAGCTGTTTTAGCGTCAGGAAGTGGAACTAATTTTGAGGCAATTGCAAAGGCATGTAAGGAAGGAAGTATTAATGCTGAGGTTGCTGTAGTTGTGAGTAATAATGAGAATGCTGGTGTGTTTGAAAGGCTTGAGAAGTATAATATTGATGGGGTTGTAATTCCTCATGACGATTATTGTAAAAAGAATTTTCCTAATATTACTTTAAGACAGAGAAGGTTGTTGCATGAGGATGAACTGATAACTGCAATTAAGGGTTATGAGCCAGATTTAATTGTGCTTGCAGGTTATATGAGAATACTTACTTCCTATTTCCTGAATGAATTCAAGAATAAAGTCGTCAATATTCATCCAGCTGATACAAGGATGTATCAGGGAGCGCATGGATATGAATGGGCTTGGGAGAATAGAGAGAGTCTAGAATCTACATGTGCAACTGTGCATTTTGTTGATTCTGGTGTTGATACAGGGCCTATAATATTGCAGGCACCTATCGCTGTAAAGAGTGAGTATAAAGATATTGATGATCTGAAGAAAACTGGTCTGAAGATCGAGCATGAGCTATATCCTCTTGCGCTTAAGATGTATTTTGAGGGATTGATTAAATTAGAAGGTAAAGAGGTTGTTATAAAGAATGAGTTTGGTAGGTTTGCTGATGGTGGTCTAAGTTTTGTTGATGAGATTGATGATAAACGAGCAAATTATAATATTGTTGCAGTTGACGGTTATGTTAATGTGTTTGCTGGGGTTGTTCGTATCTTTGGTGATGATTTTTACGAAGGTACGCATGAATTTATTCAGTTTACTTCATTGATGAAGCAGGTGAATGAGGTCAGGCAGAAGGGTTATAGATGTGAACTTAATTTTGAGGGGTTGAGGTTTTAATATGTGCGGAATAGTTGGGATTTATGGGTTAGAGGATGTTGTTGAGGAACTGTATAGGTATTCAGTTGACATTCAGCATCGAGGCAGAGATTCCTGCGGAATTACAACCTGTTTTAACAATACCTTTATCGAGAAGAAAGGGCTTGGTTTGGTAAAGGAAGTTTTTAAAGATAAACACTTTGGGAGGCTTAGAGGTAATGTTGGGCTTGGGCATGTCCGTTATGCAACTGTAGGTGCTGGTGGAGCTTCAGATGCTCAACCTTTCCATACAGATAGTATAATGCTTGCACATAATGGTAATCTGACTAATAATTTTGAGTTAAAGGATTATCTGAGAAATCAGTGCGGTAGGTATCCTAACTCTAACTGTGACAGTGAGACAATTCTTCATCTTTTTGCTGATGAGTTATATAAACGTGGAAAATTGTGTGATTTGAAGTCAAAACAGATCCGTGCTGCAATCAAGAGTGTTATGAATAAGGCAAAGGGAAGTTACTCTGTAATCTCGTACATAAAAGATAAGGGTTTTGTTGCGTTCAGGGATCCTAAAGGGATTAAGCCAATTGTTGCTGGCAGGAGGTATAGTTCTGAAGGTGTTACGTATATATTTGCATCAGAGGATAGGACTTTTGATAAGTATGATTATGAGAGATGGGGTGATCTAAAACCCGGTGAGGCTGTGTTTATTGATGTCAAAAGAAAGGAGCATGTATGGAATGTCTTGCCAAATGAGCATAGGCCTTGTATCTTTGAATATGTCTATTTTGCAAAAGGAGATTCTCGTACCGATGGAATCGATGTATGTGAGGTCAGAAGAGATTGGGGGATGTTGTTAGCAAAGGAATTTAAAAGAAGATATCCTAATCTTGAATTTGATCTGGTGTCTGATATCCCTAGCACTTCTGAAGAGGCGGCATTGGGGTTTTCAAGTGTATATGGCGGAGATAAATACAAGAAAATCTTTGAGGTAAATCAGGATGCAGGCAGGAGTTTTATCCAGCCAACGTATCAGTTAAGGAAACAAACAGTTGATACTAAGATAAATGTAATGAAGAATCGTGTTAGGGATAAAAGGATTGTTATCATTGATGATAGTCTGATAAGGGGTATTACTTCAAAAGCAATAGTTCAAGATTTGAGGAAAGCAGGTGCAAAAGAAATCTACCTTTGTATCTATTCTCCCCCAGTAAAATACCCTTGTGTCTATGGAATAGACATGCAGGTCTTGAAGGAATTTATTGCTGGAAACCTTCCTTTGGAGAAGGTTGCAGATTATGTTGGTGTGGATATATTATTTTATCAACCTTATGCAAACCTGCATAAACCACTTCCAAAGCTGAATTGTTGTGATGCTTGTTTTACTAATAATTACCCTACTGATATATCTGATGATATTTTTAGAGTTATTGAAGAGGAAAGAGAAAAAGCAAAGAATTCTGCAATTAATACTCTTCCAAGTTTCTTATTCTGAATTTTCAATTTTTGCAACAAAGAACCCTTCTGTGTCATTATCCTGTGGCCAAATCCTTAGACATTTCTTTATTGATGGATTGAAGATTTTGTCCTCATATTCTAAGAAAGGTTGGCTTCTTTTTATGTCTAGTTTTATTTCTTTCAGTTTTGCATTTGGATATTCATTGAGAAGCCAGTCGATTATTGCTTCATTTTCTTCAACTTCACATGAGCATGTTGAGTAGACTAAGGTTCCACATGGTTTAAGATTGTTGAAAGCTGTCTTTATCAGTTGACGTTGTGTTCCTGCTAAACGTTTTATACTGTTAAGGTTCCAGATCTTTAAGGTCTTGAGTGATTTTCTTATAGTTCCAGTGCCTGAGCATGGAGCGTCTAAAAGAATTTTGTCAAACTGGAAGCCTTTGAAATGTCTTCCTTCCTGTAATGTAATTATGGTGTTTGTGATTCCCATCCTTTGTAAGTTTATGCCAAGAGGTGCTATCCTTATTCCTTTGTAGTCGTTTGCAATAAGAACACCTTTATTTTCCATGTACTGTGCAATCTGTGATGCTTTTGAACCAGGTGCAGCTGCCATGTCAAGTACAAGTTCGCCTGGTTTAGGGTTTAGAACAAGCGGCGGTATCATCGAAGCTGCTTCCTGTACATAAAAGTAGCCAAGTTGATGTTCTATCAGGTTTCCGATGTCTCTTCTCTTGTCAGAGCCTTTATGTTCAATCCAGAAACCTTCTTTACACCATGGTATGGGTGTAAGCTCCCAGTCTTTTTCGAGCCTTTTCTTAAGTTCTCCTACAGAAATCTTTAATGTGTTTACTCTTATAGATCTTCTTAGGTATGTTAGAGAGTATTTGATGAACTCGTCCCAATCTGTGAGTTTTTCATAATGTTCCTTGAACTTTTCTTTGATCTCAATCCCTTTTATTGTTATCATTTTTTTTATCTGTTGTTTTTGTTTATTTTTGTTATTTATTATTTTTTAATGTTAATTCATAATGCTTTTGATACGTATGGTCCGTCGTGATGGTATCCTAGTTTAATGTAGTATTCCCTTACTCCTATACCAGATATTACTAGCATCTTTTTCTTTTTATATCTTTTTGCAATCTGCTCAGCTTTTGCCATAAGTTTTTTTCCATAGCCCTTATGTTGTACAGAGCCTTTCTTGCCTATAGCAGTTGCTGTTCCGTATACATGGAGTTCTCTGATTAAGGCAGAGTCTTTTGTGATTTCTTCTCTGAGTGATTCTGATGGAAAGCGTAGACGGCAGAATCCTAACAGGATGTCCTGTTTAGTGTCTTCAGCTGAGATAAAGAACTCTTTTCCAGCGGATGCGTTGTATTCTTTTACTTTTATCCTGATATTCTTTGGAAGTTTTTTTGTTTTTTTGTAGACATGGCCTGCTTCCCTGCAACGGATGCAGCGGCATTTAATGTTAATTTTTTTTGCTTCTTGTTCTACATATTGTCTTAGATTAGTCCTGTCAACTCCTGCCTCTGTTGCGTATGTAGGGATGTCTCTCTGTACACGCATTATTCTTGCGTATTCTGGGACATGTTTTTTCATCTTTGCAATTAATGATGCTGCTTTTTGTGTATTAAGAGGTTTGAATTTGCCTTTTTTCCAAATCTTATATAGTTTTGAGTCCCTGACAACCATGCAAGGATAGAGTTTTAGCATGTCTGGTCTGAATGCAGGGTTTTTGAAGAGTTTTTTGAAACCTTCAAGATCCATCCTTGGTGTTGAACCAGGAAGACCTAACATATAATGTGCATTTATCTTGAAGCATAGGTCTTTTAGTGTCTTGAAAGCTGCGATTGTGTCGTGCACGTCATGGCCGCGATTTGATGCTGTGAGTACAGAATCATATACGCTCTGCACACCCAATTCAACCCTTGTACATCCAAGTTTAAGCATCTGGTCACAGTGTTCAAGTTTTGCATAATCAGGACGCGTCTCAATTGTCATTCCTATGCAGCGGATTTTTGAGGTTTCGTTCTTTCTCTGTTCTTTTTTAAGAGAGGTTTTGTTCTTTGTCTTAAGTTTTCTAAGTTTATTTTGTATGTTTTTTGTACGTTTTGGATCTCCTACTTCTCCAGGAAGTTCAAAGAATTGTTTAAATTTCTTTAGATTAAATTTATTCTTCCTAAAGAAGAGTCTTGAGAAGTCGTTCATTGCCTTGAAACAGTACATAACAAAATTGTCCTGGTATCTTATAGGGAATGCAGGGAAAGTACCCCCCATTATTATCAGTTCAACCTTTTCAGGTACATGCGATGTTACCATATATTGTTCAAGTCTATTGAAGATTTGTAGATAAGGATCAAATTTGTTTCTTGCACCTCGCATTGTTGCAGGTTCTTTGCCAGTGTATGACTGAGGAACACCTTTCTTTGTCATTGAAGGGCACATGATACATGCTCCGTGAGGGCAGCGCTGTGGTTTTGACATTACTGCAATCGGTGTGACTCCTGAGATTGAACGCGTAGGTTTAGTCTGCAGATGCTTTAGTCTAGGAAGATCTTCCTGCTTTGCATGTAGAAGGATTTCGATATCTGTTGGGATGTTCTTTACTTTATGCTCCTTGCATAGTCTTATCTTTAGTCTTGCAATATCTTCTTTTGATAATTGTTTTTCCTTTAAGATTTCTAGTATCTCTTTCATGAAAGATTCTTTTGACATAATTGTTTAATATCTAGTTTGCTTTATAAAGGTTCTTCTAATGTTTATATTTTAAATATAAAAAGAATTATAAATAAGATTGTTTTATAATTATATATGAAAAAAGAGGCTAAGTGTTATTTCTGTAAAAAGCAGATTACTGATAAGAAGGATTATGTAATATTTCATATCCCTAGGTTTGGTTATAACTTTAAGATTGGACATAAAGGTTGTTTTATACATTACAAGGCTAAGCATCCTGTTTTGAGTGGTGGGACGTATGGTTGGTTGTTTTCGTATTATCCTTGGGATATGTTGAACCATTATATGTTTTGGGTAGGGTTATTTGTTGTGTTGCTTGCTATTAATTTATTCTTATATGTGTGGGTGACTAAGTATTGGCTAATTTTGGCTATTGTTCCAGCTTTAGTTGTATTGAAGTTCTTGTTTTTGAGGTTGTATTTTTGGGTTAGGTATGAGTGAATGTTTAACAGCATAAAATATATAAACCCAAAAAGATAATATCCCTCTAATGGCCTATACAAAAGATTTTGTGTATTTTTATGATATCTTCAAGGATGAGAGAACTTATCTTAATATTGTTAATAAGTTAGTTAGGATTTTTAAGAAGCATAATGTAAAAACAGTTCTTGATATTGGTTGTGGAACTGGCAAGATTGATTACTTGTTAAAGAAGAAGGGGTATTCTGTAGTTGGTATAGATAACAGCAAGGAAATGATTAAGTATGCAAAAAAGCAATATCCAAAAATAACTTTTAAACTAATGAGCGCACAGACTTTCAAGTTGAATAAGAAGTTTGATGCGATTATTGCTCTTGATAGTGTTTTGACATATCTTACAAAAAAAGGGGAATTCGAAAAAGCGATCAAGAATATTGTTGGGCATATGAAAAAAGGTTCAATATTATATTTTCTTACTGGGTTTACAGAAAGGCAAATTCCTCCAGGGTTTACAGATCATTTTTTTAAAAGAGCTAAATTAAGGGGCAGAACTTACAAAAAAGAGTACATTATGAAACGACAAAAAAACTTGTTGTTAACTACAGTAAGAATTTATGAAAATAAAAAGGTTGTTGTTGAAGAAAATCATGATCATAGAATCATCTCAGAGAAGCTAGTTTTGAAACTCCTAAAACAATTGAATTGTGAAGTTAAGATAATTGGTAATTCTAAAGGAAAGGAGCATAGTCCTATGCACGTGATTGCTAAGAAGATTTCCTAGAGGATAACCTGTAACACCATAAACGCAACATATACCAATGCAAGAAGGATTCCGTGTTTTCTTAAGAATGTGCCTTTATGAATAATGTATAGTACAAACCCTACAATAAACAGACTTGCAATCAGTGCGGGAAGTATTGTAATTAACTTAATTGTAAAAGGGTGTATTATAGCTGCAATGCCAAGTATGATTGTCAAGTTCATCATCCCAGAGCCAAGTACATTTCCCATTCCGATATGACTGACGCCTTTATTGATCGAACGAATCTCTACAAGCAAATCCGGGATTATCGAAGCGATTCCCATCACTGTTATAGCCAATATGAATGGTTCAATTCCCAGAAGGTCTCTTGAGATAGTTATTAATGAGTTTACTAAGAAGATTGCACTTAATAAAAGTGCCATAAGTGCTCCAAGAAAGATGAATCCCTCTTTCCAGATGCTTTTTAGCTTAACATCTTTTTTAATTTTTCCGAGTGTGCCTTCTTTTTTCCAGAGGATGTAGATATAAATCAAATATAATAATATTACAATTCCACCATCTATCCTGCTGAATGTTCCATCTATTACAAGTAAGGCAGGAACTCCAATTATTGCCAGAAGTGGCCAGTTTTTTCTTTTCTTTACATGTTTTGAAATCTTAATCTTCTTTTGTATGATTGCTGGTATGCCTAAGACAAGGCAGTAGCTTCCTATTAATGACCCAAATAATGTGCCAAGGACGATTCCGCCTTCACCTATTGAAGCTCCTCTTACTGATGATGTTAGCTCTGGAAGAGATGTTCCAATACCAACTACAATGAAACCTATCAAGAAGTCTGAGATACCTAACTTTCTTGCCCAGCCTGCGATTCCACTTACTGTATAATCTGCTGCGAACATTAGAATAACTAGGCTTGCAATTCCTATACCTACCTCAAACAATAATCGCGTTACCATCTATGCAGCACCTGTTAACTTTTTATGGCCTTTTGTGAAGAGTTTGTGTAGTTCTCCATAAATAAGGATTGAGGATGAAATTAGGATTATCCAGAGCCAGTCGCTTAATCCTAATGGCATTGTATTAAAGTATACTCCAAGAGGAGTGTACACCACAAGCACTTGTAAGATTATTGAACTTAACACCGCAGCGATTAGGTAATAGTTTGTCTTTAGACTAAAAAGTGACCTCTCCTCTGACCTTGAGTTAAGAACATTAAACATTTGAAACATCACTAGTGTTGTGAATGAAACTGTTTGTGCAAGAGCTAAATCCTTGTTCAGATAGTTAGTGAAAATAATCAATGTGCCGATCATCATAATAATGCCAGTAACTAGCATCATTATTGTGCGGTGCTTGTTTATGATCTTTTCACCTTTTTTTCTAGGTAGACGTTCCATAATGCCCGGTTCGGCTGGTTCGACTGATAAAGCGAGAGCTGGAAGTCCGTCAGTAACAAGGTTTATCCATAGTATCTGTAGTGCTAACAATGGTAATGGTAGTTTTATTAGTATAGCAACAAGTATTGTTAGTATCTCTCCCATATTGCTTGAAAGAAGATAGAATACAAATTTCTTTATATTATCATAGATGTTTCTTCCTTCTTCTATTGCATTTACAATCGAAGAGAAGTTGTCATCTGTAAGTATCATCTCAGATGCTTCTTTTGCTACATCTGTTCCAGTCCTTCCCATTGCAATTCCAATATCAGCTCTCTTTAAAGCAGGAGCATCGTTAACTCCGTCTCCAGTCATTGCAACAACGTGCTTTCTCTTTTTCAGTGCCTTTACAATTTTAAGTTTATGTTCTGGAGAGACCCTTGCAAATATTGACACTTCATCTACAATCTTCTCAAGGTTAGTTATTTTTTCAAGCTCCTGGCCTGTTATTACTCTGCCAGTCAGACCGACCTGGTGAGCGATGGCTTCCGCAGTTACTGCGTGATCTCCAGTCACCAGAAGAACTTTTATGCCTGCTTTATGGCATTTTTCAATAGCTTGCTTTGCTTCTGCTCTTGGAGGATCTATCATTGCCTGTAATCCTACAAATGTCAAGCTAGTCTCTGTTAGGTTTTTTGTATTACTTATTTCTTTATAAGCAAATCCAAGAATCCTTAATGCAGATCTGGCAAAGCGATCGTTTGCTTTCAGTATTTCCTTCTTATCTTTTTTTGTTATTTTCCTTGTCTTTCCGTTTATCTTAATCTTATTGCATCTCTTAAGAAGTTCTTCAGGTGCGCCCTTTGTGTATAAATAATACCTTTTGTTTATCCTATGTGCTGTTGACATTAATTTCCTTTTAGAATCAAACGGCAGTTCGTTTAATCTCGGGTATATTCTTTCGAGTTTTTCCTTGTCAATCTTTGCTTTTTTTGCACTTACAATGAGCGCTCCTTCAGTAGGATCTCCAATTACCTTGTTCTTGTTGAGGTCTGCATCATTGCAGAGAGCTCCAATTTCAAGGAGAAGTTTGAATTCTTTTGGGGAGTCTGAGAACTTTCCTTTTATGTCATAGCCTTGTCCTGTGACTTCAACAATCTTATTATTAACAAATAATCTCTGGACAGTCATCTGGTTGTGTGTTATTGTTCCAGTCTTGTCAGTGCAGATTACAGTTGTAGAACCAAGAGTCTCGACGCTAGGAAGTTTCCTTATTAAGGATTTCTTCTTGATAAGTCTTTGGATACCTATAGCAAGTGTGATTGTGACCACTGCTGGAAGTCCTTCAGGTACTGCAGCAACTGCAAGTGCAATCGCTGTCATAAACATCTCATAATAACCTTTTCCAGTTATGATTCCCGCAATGAACACGACGACAGTTATTATTATTGTAACCCATCCAAGCCACTTTCCAAAGTGCTTTAGGTCTTTCTGAAGAGGTGTTTCCGGACGTTCTTCTTGTTGTATTAGTTTAGCGATTTTTCCTATCTGTGTTTTCATTGCAGTTGCTGTTACAATTGCTTTCCCGCGGCCTTTAGTAACGATTGTACTGGAGAAGACCATATTTGTTCTGTCAGCCACTGCAGTGTCAGTTTTTAATTTCTTTAAGTCCTTAACTACTGGTGTTGATTCTCCGGTCAATGCAGCTTCTAAGGTTTCAAGGCTTGCAATTTCTACTAATCTGGCATCTGCTGGTATCTTTGACCCTGTGTCAAGTATTATTATGTCTCCAGGTACTATCCCTGACGCATCAATCTCTTGTTCTTTTCCATTTCTTATAATCTTGGCTTTCAGGCTTGTGAGTTTTTTCAGTGCTTCTATTGACTTCTCTGCTTTGTATTCTTGGATAAATCCCATGATTGCATTTACGATTAGGATAGCTCCTATTGCAATCGCTTCTGTCATGTGTGTAAGAATCGAGCCTCCTTTTAAGGTGTAATCATGGTAGCCTAAGCCTATTGAGATTATGGTAGCGATTACAAGGATAAGTATAATAAAGCTTTTAAATTGGTTTATGAATATCTTAATAGGAGAGATTTTTCTTTCTTCCTTTATTGCATTAAGACCATACTTTCTTAATCTTTTTTTGGCTTCAGAACTAGTTAAACCTTGTGCACTTGAGTTAAGTGCAGATATCACCTCTTTTTTTTCTGCATCAAAGAATTCCATTTGCATTACTTAGTACCCTATCTCTTTTGCACTTGTTGCTTCTATATTCTCTAACCTTTTCATGTATTCATCCCATTCAATGTATTTTGGTCCGAATATCTTTCTTAGAAAGTTCATGTTCTTACACCTCCCTATTATCTTTTTTAATATAAGGCCAGTGAGGAACCTGTTGCCAGGCCTCACCCCTCACTGGTTAAACACCTCATTTTTTCCGCCAAAAAGCGCGTTTTTTAGAAAAAAAACACGCAAAAAATATGATTTAATGAATCAGCACCTTATTGTCTGTAGCAGGTTTGGTGCGATTGTTTTGAATCCTTGCTGAACTCCCCATTGTTTCATGTTCTCGATGCTTGGAGGATCACCATGGTTAAGGATTAGGGTTTGTGGGTTTACTTTCTTGATTGTCTTCTGAAGTTCTTTTAGTCCTATATGGGCTGAAAAATCAAATTGTTCATAATTGCACTTCATTCTGTACTCAAAACCATCAACAATTACCTTTCCAGATTCAAGAAGCATTCTTCCGTTTGTTGCCTCTGCTTGATAACCTGTGAGAAGTATTGAGTTTTCCCGCCTGTTTGAAAAGTGTTTAAGGTATTCCATTGCAGGTCCGCCTGTAAGCATGCCTGAAGTTGTTACAATGATTGCTTGTTGATGTATTACTTTTCTTCTTTCCCTGTTTCCATGAACTATCTTCACCTTGCTGAATGCTTTTCGCAGAAGTTCTGGATCTTTGATAAACTTCTTGAAGTTTAGAAAGTTTCTTGTTACGCGGATTGCCATGCCATCTAGATAGATTGGTACTTTTGTCTTTAGTTCTTGTAATAGTAAGATAATCTCTTGTGCTCGTCCTACAGCAAAAGCAGGCACAAGAACTGAGGCACCTGTATCTAATGTTCTTTGTACAGCGTCTAGAAAACGTTTTTCTGTAGTTTTCCTTGGGGGGTGGTTGCGATCGCCGTACGTTGCCTCAGTTATCATTATGTCTACTCCTGCTGGGAGAGCTAACTTACTTTTGACTAATCTAGTCTCTGTATTATTAAAGTCGCCAGTGTAGAGTAATTTCTTACCCTCTAACTCTAAAAATATAGATGAACTTCCAGGTATGTGACATGCGTCATAGTATGTGAAAGGTATGCCCTTGTAGTTGTATTCTTGTTGATAATTAACAACCCTGCACCTATTGATAACTCTCTTTATGTCTGCTTCATTGAATGATGCAATATGGTGCGAATGCATCTCAATCTTATGCGAATCCGTTAGTAACATTTCAGTTAGTTGTTTAGTTTCAGCTGTGCAGAATATTGGTGCTTTAAGGCCGCGATGCTGTTCAAGAGCAAGAGCCCCAGAATGGTCAAGGTGTGCATGGCTTAGGAAGACAGCGTCAATCTGGTTTAATGCTGTAAGGCCTTGGGGGTATACAACACCTTCTGGTTCCAGTGCAATTCCGCAATCAAGAAGAAATCGTCTCTGTTTTGATTCAAGGTCAATGCATGACCTTCCAACTTGTTTAGCTGCTCCTCTAAAAGTAAGTTTCATCTTTTTTTCCTCTCCTCAAATTCAACATACCATCTATTGGATTTTTTGTCAAATTTGAACACAACATCTTGTTTCTTTGTCTTATCTATAGCAAATAGAAGTGGCATAGGGATGGTGGTCTCAAATGATGAACCGCGTTTGTAAAGTTTCCGTCTTAATTCAGTCATTTGGTTTCTCCTATACTTATTTTTATCCTTTTATAAATATTAACTTATTTATATACTTTTCTATTTATCTTTTTATTATCTTTAATACTTAGAAAAATACTTATATTCTTCACTCTTTATATTTGAGAATTGGTCTTTTGTCGTCGTATGTTACTGTGTAGCAGATCTCTTCAAGTTTTGAACGAATGCCTGCTTTTGTGCAAGAATTTAAGGATACTAGACTTATCAGTTTAGAAAGTGCTTCCTCTTTTGTCTTGAAACTGCCTTGGCTATAATACAGCTCTGGTTTTGAGAAATATATCCAGTACATAAAGGTGTTATGATTGAGATTTATTTAAAGATTATTTTATATCAGAATCCGGCATAATATAAATAAACAGATTAATGCAAGAATTGTAGGAAGTGAGCCTAGCTTTAGCATCTCCTTTACTTTGATCTTTGTTGCATTAAAGACAATTGCATTAGGGGCTGTGGCGCTTGGAAGAAGGAATGCCATTGATACACCTATCCCCATTGGAAGAACGAATGCAATTGGGTTTATGTTAAGTGAGTTTGCGATTCCAACTAATACTGGTGCCATTATCGCAGCAGTGGCTGTGTTTTGAATGAATTGTGTCATAAACAAACTGAACAGAACGAAGCTGAATGCAATCCATAATGGATTAGAGAGGCCAGTTGCTTTAAGAAAGTTTTCAGCTAACCATAGTGCAGCTCCACTGTTTTGAAGAGCATAGCCTAGTGAGATAGCTCCGCCTACAAGGAAGACGACGCTCCAGTCTGTGTGCTTTGAGAAGTATTTCCAGGAGTATGTTGTGAGCAATAATAAGAGGCCTCCTAAAAGACCAATAGTGATTGTTGAGATATTGTGGAATGAAGAAGTGAACCATAAGATTAATGTTAATAGTAGTATCAGAGCGGTTATCTTTTCTTTTTTTGTTATGTTGTTTAGTTTATCTGTTTTAATCTTAACACATTTTGATCCTGGCTTGAAGTGAATGTAGAATGATAGATAAATCAGAGCAAGCATTATCAGCATGAAAGGAAAGCCTATTATAAACCAACTGTTGAAGTCAAGATTAAGCACTTCTGCAGCAATAATGTTTGGAGGTGTTCCAATAAGAAAGCCGACACCTCCGATGTTTGCAGAAAATGCAGTAATAAGGAATAATGCTACTTTGTTTATCTTTGTCTTTTTTGCAATCCTTGACACAATAGGCAGCATTAATAACGTTGTTGTTGTATTTGTCATTATCATCGAAAGAAATGCTGTAATTAGTATGACCCCTAGAAGTATTGTACTTTCCCTGTTGCAGTGTTTAAGAAATTGATAGGCAATCCTTTTATCTAAGCCTGAGGCTGTTAACCCCAGTGCGATTAAGAATCCAATAATTACTAAGAAAAGTGCGGATGAACTAAATCCAGAAAGTGCTTCAACTGGCGTAACTGTTTTTGTGAGCATAAGCAAGAAAATAACTAATATGGCAGTTGTTGAGATATTTAGGATTTCAGTTGCCCAAAGGTATATGGTAATCAGGAAGATTATCAAAGCTTTCCAACCTTGTTGTGTTAGGCCTTCTGGTGTAGGAATAAGGAAGTAGATTAATGTGAATAATAAAATAGGTACTAACTTTAAGATTAGAGTTTTATCTTTATGGTTCATTTTACCTCTTTTTTGTTTTGAGGAATAATCATATGTTTTTAATCTTTGTGGTAATTAAAGAATATTCTTATCTATAGAAACTTTTTTAAAAGCCTCACTTTTCTTTGCATCTATGACAATTGCAATAATAATCTCTACACTTAAGAGTAAGATTGATGGTATGCCTGACTTAGCTGGTGCTGGGATAAAGAAGAAGCTGATAGAGTTGTTTGGTTTTAAGGAAAGCGAAGAAGTTTTTGATGAAGAGAATGTTTATGTTCTTAATGATAAGGAGATCGGTGAAGAGCTCAAGATTTATACTGTTAAAGGTGAGTGTATATATCATGAAGATTTGGATAATAGGATAGATGCTAGTCTTTTTGTTTTTGCCACAACACATGCTGCTGCTTCAGGAATCCCGAGCTTAAGTGTGCATACACAGGGTAATTGGAGTGATGATAATAGTTATGGTGGAAAGAAAAGAGAGCTTGCAGTGTGTCCTGCTGTATTATTGAAGAAGTGCATGTTGAATCTTGTGAAGTTCAAGCCTGAGGACTTGGATTATGATATAATACAGGAGGTTACACATCATGGTCCTTATCTTGAGAAGCCTTGCATGTTTATTGAAATTGGCAGTTCTGAAGAACAGTGGAGTGATATCAATGCAGCTGAAGTAATTGCAAAGACCATAATCGAGAGCTTAAAGGATAAGAAAGAGTATACGATAGCTGTTGGAGTGGGTGGATTACATACTACACCTAATTTTAAGAAAATTATTTTAGATTCTGATATTGCTATAGGTCATGTTTGTCCGAAGTATATGATTGATGCATTGGATGATAAGATGCTCCGACAGGCTATTGAGAAATCGGTTCCAAAAGCAGACTTGATTATCCTTGACTGGAAAGGTCTTGGAGCAGGTAATAAGGATAGAGTTAAAGAAATCTGTGAAAAAACTGGTCTTGAAGTTAAAAGGACAAGTGATTTTTGATTCACACAATCTGTTTTCTATGCGTCACTAAGATAAGGAAGTATAATGGAGCTACAATTGCCAGAAGTATGATTCCAAGATAGAGGAAAAGGGTTCTTATACCATATAACTGGGCAAATAATGCTCCTAGTGGTATGGTAATTATGTATGGTATGGTAACTATTAAAGAGAATGTTGCGAAGTAAACTTTCCTATCTCTTTTTACAATTAAGTCAGAGATGAGAAGGCCTGATGCAAGACCGACTAAGGACGAACCAATCACACTTAATGAAGTTGCAATGCCAATTGTTATAAGCGCAGGGTTGAAATAGAATGTGAATGGGAGTATTGAGAGGAGAACTGTACCAAAAACAAGCATTGGTACTTTACCGTACTTCTTTGAGATTCTCCTTGCAATGCTTGGAGAGAACAATGATACAAGAATTGCTATAAGAAAGATTACTGCTACGTTTATGAATCCTTTTAGTGCAACATCCTTGAATGTGTCATAGATGTATATCCCATAGTATGAATAACCAAGCACTTCTGTGAAACCTGTAATTGTAGCACTGATTATTAATATAAGAATGATTTTGTTCTTAAGATATTGTTTTGTCTGGTGCTTTAATGTATAATAGAAGTTTGAGAATTCTTCCCTTAGTTCAAGAGGTTGTATTGTCTTTTGTTTAATAAATGAAAGAACATATCCTGAGATTATAAATGCAAGAGCTGTTATCTCGAATGATATAAGGTAGCCGTAGATTCTTATCTGTTTGCCGAGTAGCATGATTGATGTTCCTGTCTCTGGAAACTTGGTCATTAAGTAGCCTGACAATAGGATTGATACAGCTATGATAAGAAGACCTATTGATGCAATCTTGCTAAGGAATGTTCCTCTTTTCTCTTTTTTTAATGTGCTAGAGAATAGTCTTTCATAAAGCTCTCCGTGTGATACAATTGAGATTGCACTTAGCAGAAGTGCGAATATGAAAAGTGGAATGGACTTTAGAAATCGTGCTATTGCCATAAGCAGGAAACTAAAGCCAAATACTATCCCTGACCTACTTATCAGTTTAGAGCTAATCTCAGAGGTTTCTGTAACCTTTGTTAGGAATGAAGAAATAAGTACAGAGATCAGACTCCTTATCCCATTAATAAGTCCTATAAGAAAGAATCCTGCACCAGTATGGAGAAGCAAAATATTAATGAATTGCTGGCTTCCAAATCCATATCCTATCCTGTCAAGGATTTCTTTTGTAAGGAAGTATCTTGTTGTTTTATCTTTTTCAGCGGTTTTTTCAAGCTTTAGGTCTTTTGAGACCTGATTAAGAGCTTTTATTACATCGTCTTCTAGAAAACCTTGGCTTATCAGAGAATGTTTGATCTCTTCTATTGTTCTTTTCTCTGTAAAGCCTTTTCTTATTAACTCTATCAACCTCTTTTCCATATCCCAAAAAAAGCCGAATATATTATTTAAAGCTTGCGCTTTATTAATTATTTAATCCTGTCCTTGACATTATCTTATCTGTGTCTTCTTCTCCCTTGTCAATCTTGTATTTATTAAGAATAAGTGTTTCTAGGTCTGGATTATAAACGCGAAATGGAAGTTGCTCAATCTTAATACCATTTCTTTTGATTATGTCATACAGTGCCATTGCAAGGTCGTTGAATTCTTTGCAGATTTGCGTATTGATCATTTTAATATTCAGATTGCATATCAGGAATGATTGTGGTGTAAACTTATCTGAAAGATATTCATTAGTTGCTGACATTATCCTATTTTCAAATGTGTCTGAAAGGATGAAGCTTGTATAACTCTCTAAGGACTTGAACTGGCTTAGGGTGAAGGACATGTGGTCGTATTTTATGAAATTAATGTCCCTTTCCTTGAATAATTCATGCACTCTTTCAGCACTTGAGCTAATTGCAAAGTATTTCTCATCAATAAGGTAGATCCCTTCTTCCTCAAAAGCTGTTTCTAGGTGTATAGTCATTTTTTTCTAATGCAACGGGTTGATTTATAAATATTATTGTGATAAGGTTTTTAAATGGTGGTCAATATCTCATTATTCACGGGCTGGTAGTTTAGTCTGGCAAAATACCTGGTTGGCATATGAAAAAGTCAGGACTTTTTCAATCCTGTCTTTTCAATCCAGAAATCGGGTGATCCCGGGTTCAAAACAGCTGGTTTTTTAGACTGGCTCTGAAAGTCCCGGCCAGTCCATTCTTTTACTCTGTTTATACCGACACATTTATATATAAATAATCTTATTTTTTATACTTAAAAGAGGGGCTTTATGGGATTTTTAGGTTTTGGAAAGAAAAGGGGTAGAATCACTGAAAAATGGAGTTATGATGCTAAATCACCTATTCTTACATCTCCAGCTGTTCTTAAGAATCATATAGTGTTTGGGACTAAGGATGGTAAGATTGTGATGCTAGATTCTGAAAGCAATGTCAAATGGGTGTTTGATACTCAGACTGGAGTTTCAAAGACTGAAGCTATGTTTCTAGATGTTGAGGCAGTTAAGAGTATATACTCTACACCAAGCTTTTTTGATATAAATCAAGATGGTGCTAAGGAAATCTTGGTTGGATCTGATAATGGGAATGTCTATGCTCTTGATTTAGAGGGTAAGCTGCTATGGAAGCTTAAGGTTGGGGCTGCTGTGCGGGGAAGTATTATGTTTTGCAATGAGCATGTCTTTTTCGGTTCCAAGGATGGATTTTTTTATTGCCTTGACGCAAATGGAAGTCTTAAGTGGAAGTATAATACAAAATCTGAGATTGAAAGTACTCCTATCTGTCATAATGGAAAGATTATTTTTGGCGTCAATGATGGGATGCTATACTGTCTTGATTTGGCAGGTAAAGTCCTATGGACTTATAAGACAGGGGGTTCGATTGTTGCTCAGCCAGTTGTTGGAGAACTTGAGCATAGAGTGGAATATATTATTGTCGGTTCAACTGATAATTTCATGTATGCAATCGACCTTAATGGTAAACCTTACTGGAAGTTTCAAACTGAAGGTAGGATTTTGAGCAAGGCTGTTATTGCTGATGTTAATAAAGATGGGAGGAACGAAATATTTTTCGGGAGTTGTGATAATAATGTTTATGCACTTAAACATAACGGACTTTTATACTGGAGCTATGCAACTGATTTTTGGGTAGTTGCTCCGGTGCTTGTATGCGATGTTGATGCTGATGGCAAGTATGAAGTTATTGCTGGTAGTTATGATAATAATGTTTATGTCCTAGATGCTGAAGGAACTTATATGCTTGATTATATGCCTGGACTGTCAGGTATTGTTCAGCAGACTGGAGCTTATACAACCTTGATAACAAGTGAGCCAGGGCAGTTGGTTGGAAAGAAGATTTGGGAGTATAAAACAGAAGGTATAATAACAGGTAGTGCTATACTTGATAACCAAGTGATTATTACAACCAAGAAAGGATTACTTGATGATATTATTTATGTCAAAAAATAATTTTTTTAAAAAACTTGTAAAAAGAGGTGAATGTTATGGATTTGATCACAAAAAAAGCAGATATTGCAAGGATTGCAACAAATATTGAGAACTTTGACAGCCAGATTGAGGGAGGAATACCTTCAGGTTTTGTTACTTTGGTGGCAGGAACATCTGGTACTATGAAGTCTTCACTGACATTTAATATTCTTTATAATGAGGCTGTCGCAAATGGCAGGACTTGCTTATACATGACATTAGAGCAGTCTTCGATATCTTTACTTAATCATGTGATTTCAATGGGTTATGACCTCAGCAGAGTTAGGGTGATAACTATTTCTGACATTGCGAAGATTGACGAGAACATTGATAAAATCTCTGGCCAGGGTAATGGTGGTACAATAATATTCACTGATGTCGGGGCTGTTAGAAAGGAATTGAAGGATCTTAAGAATGTAAATCCTGATGCTGACTGGTTGAATGTACTTAAGAATATAATATCCAAGCTGACTGATGCAAAGGTTTGTGACTTATTTGCTTTAGATTCGTTAAGTGCACTTTACTCGCTTTCTGAGTTCAAGCAGGCAAGGACAAAGTTGTTTTATATGTATGAGTTTTTGAGGGATTCTGGCATTTCTTCTTTTTTGATATCAGAGATGCCGCTTGATGAGAGCAGGTATGGTGAGTATGAGGTTGAAGATTTTCTTGCTGATGCTATCTTAAGAGTAGCAATGAGGAGAGAGGGCAGAAAAGTTAAGAGGGAGCTTAATGTTGTCAAATTAAGGGCTACAAAAGCTAACATGGATGTCTTTGTACTTGACTTTGACAAAGGTAAGTTTAGAGCGTTGACTAAGCTAATGGCTTGATTAGAATGATTATTTTTTCAATTATTGCTTTTATTGTATTACTTCTTTTAGGATTAGTTGTACTTATTAAGGATTTCAAGGGTAAAATCAATAAGCTTTTCTTTTTGTTCTGTTTTGTTCTAGCTTTGATGTTCTTTGCCCAGTCAATTGTTGAAGGGGTTGAGAGTAGTCTAACAGCTTTCACATGGGCAAAGATTTATGCGTTGTTCTTGATGTTTGTTCCAGCAGTTTTTTTGCATTTTTCATCTGAGTTCCCAAAGAAGCGACTTCAGATGATTGATGGTTGGCTCAGGCTGGTGATTTATGTGCCTTCTGTGATATTTTTGTTTTTTTTAGGAAATTTTATTGAGGCAGTTTCTTACCAGAATGGTTTTGTTCCTAGTTTTGGTCTTTCTCAGACTTTATTTGCTGGATATTTCAGTCTATTTGTAATTATTGGGATAATTAATATGGTGAAGTCTCTTAATGAGCCGGACACTGATATTAAGAGGTTCCAGAGCAGTTATGCTGTCATTGGTATAAGCACATTCTTGTTTATTGGAGGACTGACTGATGTTGTATTTCCAGCGTTTGGTTTTAATGTATTCAGAATTGCTGACATATTGTGTATAGTAATGGCTGGGTTTATCAGCTATTCGATACGGAGGCATTATCTTTTTGTTAGAGCGCCATTGGCTGAGGCTTATGGTTCTAGGTCAGATCAGAAGTATCCTTTAGCTCCTAATGTGTCATTTATTGTCAAGGATAGAGATTTTCATGAAGCTTTTTCAGTCTTTCTTGATCAGATCCTTCATGGTAAGCAGGGGATTTGTATTACAAGGATGAATCCACAGCAGGTGCTTAATCAGTATCAGCTAAAGAATACTCCAATTTATTGGTTGACTGAGATGGAGGTTGAGAATTCAATTGAACCAACTAACATGGAGGAAATTGCTTATGTTGTCGAAAGATTTGTTGGCACTGCAAAAGAAAGTGTAGTTTTCTTTGATGGGTTTGAATATCTGACAACTTATAACACTTTTGGAAAGACTTTACACCTAGCACAGGATTTGAAAGATAGAATCTCCATGAGGAACTCTAACCTTTTAGTTCCACTCAAAACAACTGCGCTTGAGGATATACAATTGCATCTAGTAGATAGGGAGTTTGAAGAGATATGAGTCATGTAGCTTTATGGATTTATCCAGGGATAATTGCAGGTTTCTCATTACTCATATTCTTCTTGTTATTCTTCAGGTGGACAAAGAATAAAGATGAGAGCCTGTTTTTTTGGTATCTTGGATTTTTATCATATGCTTTAAGTTATATCTTGAATGCGTTATTTGTGGCTAATGTGTTGCCAGTATCAGGTTTTATGTTTGTGTTCTTGCACTTCCTTAGACAGAGTTTTGTTTCTCTCTTGTTTGTGTTTGTTTATTTAGGGATTGTTGTGTTAATAACCAAGAAAAGAATATGGAGAGTCTTGTTTCCTTTAGTGTTTCTTTTGGTACAGGAACTAGTGATTGCTTATTTTGATTTTTTCAGGTATGCAATATTATATGCAGAGAATCTACATATTTTCTTGTTTGACATACCATTCAATGTCTTGATATGTGTGCTGTTCATGCGATACTGGCTTATGAGCAGAAGGAGATTTTCGCTACTTCAATGTCTTGCATGGTTTGGTTATGTTGTTATTGTCTCAATAGGTTTTGGAGTTAAGTTTTCGATATTTTTCTATACAATCTCGCTGTTGCCTATGCTTGTGATGTTGGTAGGCTTTGTCGATTATTATAAGAGGCCGCTTGAGGAGCATATACTTGAGATTACGCCTAAGTTAGAGGCTTATTCAAAGGATGCACCCTTAAAGTATAAAATTGAACCAGGGAAGGTACATCTTGTAAAAGAACCTAAAGCACACAAAAGCTATGATATGTTTATTGATAATGTCATGCATAAGGTTTATGGTTTGTGCATATCGAGGAAGAACCCTAATAAAGTCAAACTGGAGTATGGAATACAGTCAACACCTGTAGTCTGGCTGACAAGGATTGAACCTGATGTGATGTCGCTCAACCCGATTGAACTTGAGCAGTTGACTTTTACAATCACACAATATCTTGAGAAAGTCGGCAAGAATAAAAGTGTGGTGCTTCTTGATGGCATTGAATATCTTGCGTCAACAAACCCTTTCAATAAAGTTATACATGCTATAGGGATGTTAAAGGATAAGCTTAGCGGAACTAACTCTTCAATTATAATCCCTATTGATCAGTATGCATTACCTTCAAAAGATTTTAGTATATTAATAAAAGAAATTGAGGGTTAAAACTTAATTATTTTTTAGCTGCTCCGCCTTCTTCTTTCTTCTCTGGAGGTATAAGTTCATCTATGATTGCTTGAGGGATCTTTGCTTCTACCATCTTAGCTTTGATTGCGCCTTTTTCCTTGCCTTCCATCTCTTTCATTATTGCTTTAGCGGCAGCTTCAAACTCAGCTCTTCTTTCTTCCATCTCCTTTGCAAGTCTCTTTTTCTCCTCTTCAAGCTCTTTCAATTCTTCAGCGCTTAGCTCTGTCTTCTCTTCCTTGATTTCCTTATCAAACTTGCCCTCATTAACAAGTTGCACTGCTTGTTTTGCATCAACACCTTCAACAAGAATTCCCATAGAATTGCAAGTCCCTATGATTTCTTTTATCTTTTCTTTTAATGTCCTTCCGAGAAGAGCATCCTCTTTCATCTTTGCAATTTTAATGATTTGTTCAATCTTAAGGTCAGCTACTTTATCAGTCAGTGGGTTCCCAGCGCCTTTCTGTACACCTGCCTCTTTCTTAATAAGTGCAGAAGCTGGCGGTGTGCCTACCTCAATATCAAACTCTTTAGTATCTTTATCGATTATTACTTTTACAGGAACTTGCATACCCTTGAAAGAAGCAGTCTTTTCATTGATAGCTGCAACCACCTGGCCAATATTAACGCCCATAGGACCTAGAGCTGGACCTAGTGGAGGTGCTGCAGTTGCCTTGCCTCCTTCAATCAATGCTTCAATTGTTTCTTTTGCCATTTTGTGCTATTGTTTTACAAAGATTTAGGATTTCTTTATAAAGTTTGTGGTATCTGTTTTTAGATTATTAGGGTAGTGTTTTTATATTAAATCTTGTATTATAAGAATGTTTTTAAATAAGGTATAAGTAAATAAATATAAAAGTAAATTAAAATTTATTCTTCCTTTTCCTCGTCATTATCCCTTCTGATAACCTTTACTGCATCCATTTTAACTGTTATAGGGATTGGTACAGCTGATTCAAGAAGTTCAACAACAACTTCTTCTTTTTGACGGTCGATTCTTGTGACCTTTGCTTGTTCTCTCTTGAAAGGCCCAGAGATAAGCTCAACAATATCGTTTTTCTTGATATTCATCTCTTTCTTGCCTTCTTCTAACATATGTTCTATCTCTTTGTATTCAATCTCTTTTGGAAGAATCCCTCGGGCATATGGTACATTGAAAGCTGACTGTTCTGCGTCCTGTCTTGTTTCAGCTTCAATAAATATATATGAACGCATTCCGTGGCCGCGCATTATTGCATAGACTCCTAGCTTTTTTTTAACTACATTGCTTGTTATAAAATCTAAAACTTGATCCTCACGGTTTGCAGTTGTTCTAAGTGCGAATATATGTGTCATTTCATACCCCTTTTATTAGTGCTCCAATTATTGATACAAGAAAGCCAACAGCTCCGATTATAAGCATGCCTAACCCTGAGACCTTTACTATAACTTTAAATTCTTCGTTAGTAGGTTTTCTTGTAACCTTAAGTACTCTTTTGCATTCTACTAAGAAATGCTTAATCCTTGACCATTTGCTTGGTTTTTCTTCTTCCATCTTGTGTGTCGTTTTTGTTTAGTTAATCTACAAACTCTATGCCGAGTGTATTCTCGATCTCTTTTTTCTTTTTGCCTGAAATCTCTTTCTTTGTTGAACCAAATATCTGGTTTGATTTAACTCCTGTTATGATAAGCATTGCTCTTATGATCCCTTGGAGGTCGTCATAAATCTGAGCTCCCCATATGATTCTTGCTTCAGGGTCAAGCATCTCTGATACAGTTTCAACAACCTTTTTTGCTTCGTCAAGGGTCATGTCAGGACCGCCTGAAACATTGATAAGTGCTCCGTTAGCACCCGCGACATCAACATCAAGCAATGGGTTTTGAATTGCTTTCTCAACAGCTTCAGCTGCGCGGTTTTCAGTGTCAGATTCTCCAACACCTATCAAAGCAACTCCGCCGTTGCCCATCACAGCCCTTATGTCTGCAAAGTCAAGGTTAACCAAGCCAGCTTTTGTAATCAGCTCTGCAATGCCTTTGACAGCATTCGTTAAAATCTCATCAGCGACCTTGAAGGCTGTCTGAAGAGGCAGGTCGGGTGCAAGATCCATAAGTTTGTCGTTTGGAATGACTATTAAAGTGTCAACAATCTGTTCAAGCTTTTCAAGGCCGTACATTGCATTTTCATATCTCCTTTGACCTTCCATTGAAAATGGTATTGTGACTATGCCTACAGTCAGTGCACCCATCTTTTTGGCAACATCTGCGATTACAGGAGCGCTTCCTGTTCCTGTCCCGCCGCCTAGGCCGCAGGTTATGAAAACCATGTCAGCTCCTTGAAGGAACTTTTTGATTTGCTGTTCAGACTCGCGTGCTGATTCTTCACCTATTTTTGGCACTGAGCCTGCTCCAAGACCTTGAGTGATTTCCCTTCCAAGTAGGATTTTTTTGTCTGCTGTCGTGTACAGCAGGTCTTGTGCATCAGTGTTCATTGCGATTGTTTCAGCGCCTTTGATACCTACTTCGGTTATCCTGTTGATTGTGTTGTTTCCACCGCCACCAGTACCTACAACTTTTATAGCGGTCTTTTGCCTTGCTAGCATTGCCTCTAGCTCTTTGTCAACACTATTGTATTCCTCTCTTTTTGGTTCCGGAGTAGCAGTTCCTGCTACTATGCCTTGCTCTTGAGAAACCTCAGTAGCATCTTTTATGAAATCATCCATATCCTCACACCTCAACACAACTTTTAATACTTCTTCCTTAAATCTTACTTATATATAAATATTATGCTACTTAATTGGTGTAAATTCTACTTTCTTAATCTCTGTTACGACTTCTGAAATTTTCTTGCTTAATGCTTCCTTAACTTCTTTTGGGACCTCTTTCTTGACCTTGATTTCTACAATGTTATCTTTAACATCAAAATCAATCTTCTGTGTGCCCATTTCAAAGCGCAGGAATGTTTTTACCTTCTCTTTGATATCAGTCACTATCTTATTAACCTTTAATTTATAGATTACATCACGACCTGCAAGCGGGTGGTTGAAGTCTACAATTGTCCTACCGCCTGTGACTGTTCTTATAATCCCAAAGATTCCATCAAGGTTAAGTTGTAGTCCTGGAACAGGGTTTATGTTTTGTTTCCTGAACTCTGATGTTGGTACAATCTTAAGCAGCTTTGGGTCCTTTTTTCCGAATGCTTTTTCAGCTTCAAGTTCTAAAGTGTATTCTTTTTTAAGCTCCTTACCTTCGAGGAAGTCGTCGATTGCCTTAAGGATGTTGTTCTGGCCTAGGCAGATTACAATAGGGCCATATTCCATACTAGGATTGTGCACGCCCTTTTCTTTTGCAAGCTTCTCGTCTGTAGTGTCAAAGACAACTGCTCCGTCTTTTAACATCCCAGTGTACTCAACTTCAATGAAGTCTGATTTTTTTATGGTTGTCAATTTAGTTTCCTCCTTAATTGATAGAAGAATGTAATACTGAGGAATGGGGTTCCTTTATAAAGGTTACTGTTTTGTTAAGTCTTTAATTTGAGTGAGTATAGTCGCAATAACCTCTTCTACTGTTAATTCAGTAGTATCAACATAGATGTCGTAGTTTGACTTATCATGGTGGTTAATGCCATAGTATTCCTGGAAGCGTTTTCTTTCTGATGACTCTCTCTTAAGGATCTTCTGTTTTGTGTCTTCAAGAGAGAGGTTCTTTTCTTTCCTGCTCTTGTCAGTGAAAATCCTTCTTGCTCTTTCATCTATGCTTCCATCAAGGAAAATCTTGATTGAGTCAGGCACAAAATGAAATGCTATATGGCCATCAAGAAGGAAGTTGTCTTCTTTCTTGCCTAGTTCTTCCTGCCATTCATCAAGCTTATTATCTATTTCACGAGATTTTTCGGCAAGTTTACCAAATTCGTGTATGTCCATGCCAGATTCTTCTGCAAGTTCCCTGAACTTTTGGCCTGTATAATAGTATTTCAGCTTAAGTTTTTTGCAGAGAATCCTTGCTACAGTAGATTTCCCAGAGCCTAAAGTTCCGGATATTGTGATTTTCATTATAATAAAAAAAAGAATTAAGATATTTTTATGTCTTTCTGTTTAGATTGGAAATTTTAGTTTAATCTTGTTTCTTTCTTTGATATGATATTCCCAGATTCGTTGTAGACAGTTGTAACCATACTTCCGTCTTTTTCAACTACAGAGACATAGCCAAAGTAGCTTCTTGGTTTTCCGTCTGTGCTGTTCTCGTAGTCAAATACGTCACTATGTTTATAACCCTCTTCAAGAGGAGAACCATCACATATCCTTAATTTGGTTG
The DNA here is from genome assembly GCA_019323515.1 of Candidatus Woesearchaeota archaeon. Lineage (GTDB taxonomy): Archaea > Nanobdellota > Nanobdellia > Woesearchaeales > JAHWHD01 > JAHWHG01. The sequence continues at coordinate 28,584 of JAHWHG010000007.1, read as the reverse complement.
GTTTGGAAGCGTCAAGCTTTATTGTCATGCTGCCTATATTTATGTAACCTTTGCCTTCTCTAAGTTTGCGTAGCTGTCTTCCAATTGTCCGGAGTTCTTTTGCGACTATGTTGTTCCTATTCGAAAGATCCTCTTTAAATATAGAATAGATAGGATCAGACTCAAGAAGAGATGGTTTGTCAGGGCTGTAATTGGAGGCTGTCTTTTTTAGGATTGTTTCAAGTGCTTTGCTTCTCCTTAATGCTTCAAAGACAGCAGTTTTACCATATTTTTCAATTGCTGCCTCAAGTTTTGGATGATAAAGCCTTGCTTCTTTACCGCATGCTCTAAATTTTTCATCGTCTTGCAGTTCTCCAATCCTAAATTTGTCAAGGAAGTATCTTGAGTAGAATCCCTCCTCTTTAAGTGTTTCAATAACATCTGTTAATTCTTGATTCATATCAGTCATAAAAAAACCACCCGCGTATATGTTTTATATTGTCTGATTTATAATGTTTTTTTTGAACTGGTTTATGATTTATAAAACTTGGGATTTATTAGTTTACTATAGAATATAAAAGTTTAAAAAGGGTTTTTAAGCTGTTTTAACAGTATAAAGTAACATTTATATATTGTTGATAAATCTTTGGTTATTATTCTGATCAATTTAAATTAGGGGGGATATAAATGAGTGATAAAGTACAACCAATATTCATAATGCCTGAAGGCACTCAAAGGGCTACAGGCAGGACTGCTCAAAGAACAAACATAATGGCTGCTAAGTTAGTAGCTGAGACTGTAAGGACAACTCTGGGTCCTAAGGGGATGGACAAGATGATTGTTGACAGTCTTGGTGATGTGATTGTGACTAATGATGGAGTTACAATACTTGAGGAGATGCAGATTGAACATCCTAGCGCTAAGATGGTTGTTGAGGTAGCGAAGACACAGGAAGATGAAGTGGGCGATGGCACTACTACTTCTGTTGTGATTGCTGGTGAGCTTCTGAAACAGGCTGAGATATTACTTGACCAAGAGGTGCATCCGACAGTTCTTGCAAGAGGTTTTAGGTTGGCAGCTGACAAAGCACAAGCAGTGCTTAAGGATATAGCTGAGAACATTGACAAAGAGAATGATGATTTGCTTAACAAGATAGCGTTGACAGCAATGACTGGCAAAGGTGCAGAATATGCAGGTGATGTACTTTCAAAGATCACAGTCCAGGCAATCAAGAGAGTTGCAGAGGTCGAGGAAGGTGTTGTCAGAGTGAATACTGGTGATGTTAAGATTGAGAAAAAGGTTGGTGCTGGTGTTGACGAGAGTGAGCTTGTTGAGGGAATAATACTTGATAAAGAGAGAGTTCATTCTGGAATGCCAAGGGTTGTGAAAGATGCAAGGATTGCATTGATTGATTCTGCCATTGAAATAAAGGACACTGAAACTGATGCAAAGATCCAGATTACTGATCCAAGCCAGCTACAGGCTTTTGTTGAGCAAGAAGAAAAGATGTTAAGGGACATGGTTGATAAAATTTTGAAGTCGGGTGCAACTGTTGTGTTTTGTCAGAAGGGTGTTGATGATCTTGCGCAGCATTTTCTTGCAAAGAATAATGTGTATACGTGTAGGAGAGTCAAGAAAAGCGATATAGAGAAGCTTGCAAGAGCAACAGGAGCAAGGATTGTCACGAATCTTGATGACCTTGGTGCAGGAGACTTAGGTTTGGCTGGTGTTGTTGAGGAGAAAAGAGTAGGAGATGAAGACATGACCTATGTTCGTGATTGTCAAAATCCTAAGTCTGTTACAATACTTGTGAGAGGAGGAACATCGCATGTTGTTGATGAAGCTAAGAGGGCTGTTGAGGATGCAATTGGTGACTTGGCAGCTGCTTTGAAGGTTGGTAAGATAGTTGCTGGAGCAGGTGCTCCTGAACTTGAACTCTCGAAAGCTTTGAAAAGTTATGCAAATACATTGAGTGGAAGGGAGCAGCTTGCTGTGAATGCTTTTGCTGCTGCAATGGAAATAATCCCAAGGACACTTGCTGAGAATGCTGGGCTTGACCCAATTGATGTCTTAACTGAACTTAAGGCTGAACATGATAAAGGTAGTAAGTGGGCAGGGATTAATGTTTACACAGGAAAAGTTATGGATGCTTGGACAGCTGGTGTTGTTGAGCCGCTTAAGATAAAGACACAGGCAGTGCAATCGGCTGCTGAGGTTGCAATCATGATACTAAGGATTGATGATGTGATTGCAGGTAGCAGTTCAAAAGGTCCAGAGATGCCGCCTGGTGGGATGGGTGGAATGCCGCCTATGATGTGATTCATCATATTACTCTTTTTTTGATTTTTCTTTGAATTGAATATAATAAAACAAAAGGTTTATAAATAAAATATTCTTATTTTTGGATTATTATAGTTATATTTACATATTATAGAAAAAAAAGAATGGTGATAGCTTATGGATGATTATGAATTAACGCCGCATAAAAGGCTAAAAGAACTTGAAATGCAGGTTGAAAAGTTAAAAACAAGGAAGTTGACACCTGAAGAAAAAGCTCATTCTGAAGAGTTGTTGGAGAACATGCAGGCTTTAGAGGAATCGATTAAAGGGCTTGTTGAGATATTTTCAAGTGCAACACAAACAATGGCTCTTGAGGATAAGGAAGAGGATGTTGTAGAAAAGACTATTCAACCGATAATGAAAAAGATTGATATGGTCATTGATCAAAACCAGAAGATTGCAAAGGGTATAGTGGCAGTTGCTGATATGGTAACTGAGGAGATTCCTAAGTTGAGGGATGAGGTAAGAAGGCTTTCCTTTATGAGACCAATGCCAAGGTCGAGCTTTGCTCCTAAGCCATCTTCAAAGCCAATGTCACATAGTCCTATGCCTGGTCCAATGCATGCTCCGGGTCCAGCTCCTTCACTTGGTCCTAAGATGCCTGTTCCTGCAATGGAGAAAACACCGCCACCAGGATTGGCTGAGTTATCGGGAGGACCTGCTGAGAAAAAGAAAGGTGGTTTTGGAGGACTCTTTAAGAAATGAAAGACTTTAAACATGTAATGTTTCATCTTAATAAGGCAACTGATGATGTAGTTAAGAGGAGACATGCAAAGACACAGTTGACTGAAAAGTTTGAAAGAATCAAAAAAGCTGCAAGAGACTCTCCTGAAAGCCTTACTGATGAACTTGAAGAGCTTGAGATGATGCTTAGAGAAGTTCTTAATATGGAGCGTGAGTTGGTTCAACAGCAAAAGAAGTATAATGAAGTTCTGAAGAAAGCGCTTGACGGTATAAAGCCAGGGACTGATGTTGTAAGAACAATTGAAGATATAAAGAAAAAGTTGTATGAGGCTTCTCAGTTTGAAAACCTGCATGCAGTTGAATATAGAAATAAACTGGAAGATTTGGAGTATAAGTTTGCCGAGCTTGAGAAGCAGGAGATTGAGCAGTTAACAAGAGCGACTGACGAAATCAAGAGAGTTCATAGAGATATATCTGAGTTAAGGGAAAGGGTTGATACTGTTTCTTTTAAGCCTATGGACAGGAAGCGTCTTGACGAGCTCGAGAGACGTATTCGTGAGGATGTCCAGAAGAACAGGAAAGAACTTTTGATAATTGAACAGGAGATAAGGCAGCTTGAGAGGAAGTCTAAGAAGTTAAAGGAAACTGGTGACGTTGACAAGAAAGTGATTGAAAAGGTTGAGAAAAAGATTGGTGATTTGAAGGAGAAGGCAAGTGTAATGAAACATAAATTCCCTTCATCTACTGAACCTCTGAAGAAGGCTGAAAAGAAAGAAATGCCTGAACTTAAGCTACCTAAGGTTAAGAGTAAAATACAGGTTAGTGAAAGAGCTGGGGAAAGGGAGGCGTCTTCAGGTATTAGTGAGATTAAAATTGCGCCAATGCCGAAGTTTACAGAGGAAGAGAAGGTTGAGGAAAAACCTAAGCAGGTTCAACAGACTCCACAGCAGGCTATTGAGGGATTGATGCCAGTTGCTGAAGGTGAGCAGGAACTTGAAGAAGAGAGGCCTTTGGTTGAGGATTTTAAACCAGAACAAATCCAGGAGAAGTATGAACCTGATTTAAGGATTTCTAAAGGGATGCCTCCAGAGTTTGAACAGCCTAAGAAGAAAGGTGCTTGGTCACGTTTCAAGGAATGGTTAGGAATAAAAAAGAAAGAAAAAGTTTAATGATTTCTTGTAAATTAATTAAAGTAATTATAAATCTTTAGCCATACTCAAAAATCAAATCGATTTTTGGTCGCCAAAAGATTTTACAAATCTTTCGCCATAACAGTTTTCCTGTTATTTGCTTCAGCTCTTGCAACTGCATTTTTCAAAAGCTCAACTACTTTTTTGTCAAGAGCTTCTGCAAGATCACCAGCAACATTATAACTTCCTACAACTTCTTTAATCTTAGCTTTAACTACTATCATATTATTCACCCCATTTGGTTAAGTTAACTATGAAAACTAATTAATGATATATAAAACCTTTGGTTATTTCTTGGCTTGCTCTTTAGCAGAATAATTTTGGTAAGATATATAAAGAGGTTGTTTTCTGGAAAACTTGGTGATGTTTAATGAGAAAAATCTGCATATATAATCATAAGGGTGGAGTCGGAAAGACCACCACAGCAATAAATCTGGCAGCTGGCTTGTCTAGATATGATAAAAGGGTACTTTTAGTAGATTTAGATCCACAAGGTAATATTGATGTTGCGCTAAAAGCTGGTGCAAAGAGTAATTTTTATGATGTGATGAAAGGTAATGTTGCGGTTAATGAAGCTATTATAAATGTTGGGAAAAACTTAGATGTTATTGGAAGCACTGAGAGTTTAGCTAAGGTTGAATATTACTTAGCTACACAGGAAGGTCTTGCTGAGACTTTTAGGAATGTTCTGGGAGAGATTGAAGGTTATGATTTTATGATAATAGACTGCCCGCCTTCACTAGGTGTGCTTAACCAGAATGTTCTTGCTTTCTGTGATGAACTGTTTGTTCCAGTGAGCACTGATTATCTTGGTTTTGATGCTTTGATGAAGATGCCTAAGGTAGTTGAAGAGATTAACAGACATTATGGGCATAATATCAGGATAAGTAAGATAATACCCACGCTTTTTGATAGGAGGAATAGAATCTGCAAGGATATGTTGGCGGAGATGAAGGAGAAGTTTGATGGGTTGGTTAGTGACCCAATACATAATAATAGTAAGTTAAAAGAAGCTCCCAGAAAAGGTAAAAGCATATTCAAGTATGCAAGGACAAGCACTGGTGCAAAGGATTACTTGAAGCTTGTAGAGAGTGTTATTGCAATTTAAGTTATGCTTAATCAATGCTTGGAGTATTATTTATGAGTAAACCAGAACTTTAATTTTGTTTTTTGCTTTTCGTCTAATCTTACGAAGCCGGTCCTTTCAAATTGTATGACTGTGTCGGGCTTAAGTTTAGATGCTGCAGGTTCAGTTAATCCTTTTCTTGTTGAATGGTCAGGCATAAAAATCTCTGCATTGATAAGGTCTTTGGATTCTGGAAGCCAGTGTATTATCTTCCCTTTGTTCTTTGCGTCTTTGAAACCTTCATATGACTTAGAGTGGAAGATATACTTGTCTTTCTTTTTTTCAAAGTTCAAGCAGTCCATAAGTCTATGGAGTTTATTTTGTTTAAGGTCTTTTAAATCGGTTTTGTTGATTAAGAATGTGTCTTTTGTAGTTAATTTTCTACCGCCTTTCTTGTTGTCAGGGTGAAGGTCTAGAGTGATTTTCTGTTCAGGTGCACCTTCTATCTTTATCTTTTGAGGATCCTCTACAAAGAAGTAGCGGTGTGCAATAGGGTCAAGTATCTTTCTGTTTATTGATGATATTATTGACCAGTCAATGTTTGTCTGTGATGGTGAAAGGCCGACTTCATTGATGAGTTCATAAAACATCTCTTTTTTAATGCCTCTTCTCTTTAGTGCTTTAAGTGTTACGAGAGAAGGGTCGTCCCATCCTATTACCTTCTTTTCCTCAATCAATTTTCGGATTTCTCTTCCTTGTGTACATGCTCCTGTGACATTAAAGCGTCCGTATTGTATTGCAATCTGTTTAGGAAAGCCGAAAAGATCTTTTATGTAATCCTGAAGGTCAACTCGCATCTTACCGAATTCGTTTGAACGCATTATATGTGTGACACCGCAGATGTTCTCCTCAACAGCGTTCTCAAAATCGTACATTGGCCATACATGATATTTCTTTTTTTGTCTATAATGCGGAGTGTAGACTATCCTGAAAATAACAGGGTCGCGCATAACATGGTTGCCTGATTCCATGTCACCTTTTAATCTTAACACTGCTTCGCCTTCTTTGTATTTCTTATCAAGCATGTCTTTCCAGTGTTTTAGATTTTCAGCCGGTTTTGTGTCGCGGTGTTTGCAAGGTTTACCTTTATGACGCAGTTTCTGCATTTCGTCCCTTGAACAAAAGCAAACATATGCTTTTTCTTTATTGATGAGTTCTTCAGCAAGGTCATAGAAGATTTGCATGTCATCTGATACGTATTTTGTTTCGTCTGGTTGGATGTCAAGGTATTCTATACAATCCTCTTTCATTGCATCAACAAATTCCTGCGTTGCTTTTTCTGGATTTGTGTCTTCGAATCTTAGGATGGATTTGCCATGATACTTCTTTGCGTACATGTAATTAATCAAGAATGAAAGTGCGTGACCTATATGGTTATATTTTGAAGGTTCAGGTGGAATCCTGGTGACAACCTTATTGTCAACTGCTCCTGGAAGGTCAGGAAGGCCTTGCTTTTTTTCTTCTTTTTTTGTTAGAAGCTCTGGCGCAATATTGTTTAGTTCTGCTACCTGTTCTTCTAATGGCATTGCGTTAACTATCTTTACAATTGCCTGGATCTCTTTCATGACTTCCTTTGATTTAGTTCTTAGTTCAGGGTTTGTGCCTAGTATCTTGCCAATTATGTTTCCAGGATTGGCTTTTCCATTATATTTAATAGCGTTTTGTAATGCGAATTTCCTTATTGTAGCTCTTAAATCCATTTTGTGAAATTGAAATAAATATAGTTATTAAATGTTTCTTTTTTTGTTTAAGTGTGTATCCTGTTTATTTTATACTTGGAATTGCGATACATTTAAATATTAGGAGTCATACAATTTATTTAAAAAGAGGAATATATATGAAGAGTAAGGCACTAATCGCTATATTGATTCTTTCACTTATATTAGTTAATATTGGGGTGGTTAGTGCTGCTATACGAAGTCCTTTTGATTTTATTCAGAATGGGTTGAGGAAAATCGGCGGAGAACTCTTTAGGTCTGAGGATGCAAAGGTTGGAGCATTGAGGTTTGTAGTGTTCTGGATAATATTTCTCTTTGTGTTTGGAGTAATACACTATGCAGGAACAACGCATCCTTGGGCACAAGGTTATATTCCGTACTTCCTGGCTGGCGCCTTAGCACTGCTGGCGATTTTTGGGATTCCAAGAGAAGCATATCTATTCTTAGCTAGGTTATATGCTGCATTTTTTGTACTAGGTTTTCTGATTGCAATAATTGCAGGTCAGCTATTCTTATTTTATAGTATGTTGGGTGGTGGTGGAAGAGCGCGATGGGCTGTAGTTTTTGTTATACAGGTAGTAGTATTAGTAGCATTGTACATGCTTCAGGGTTACTTAGCAACATTAAATATGCCTGTATACTTATTATTCACAGAAAAATATTTGAGGAAATTATATGGCGACAATAGCTAGTCTTGTAAGTGGTGTAATATCATTTTGGATAGTGATTACGTTTATTTTGTTGTTATATAGTCTCTTTAAGTTTATTACTGGAGGAAAAAGTTTGTTTGGTCATGGTAAAAGTATAAGTGATTGGGTTACTGGAACTGAGAGTATAGAAAAAAAGGAGGAGTTGCTTGAGACTGAGTTGAGAGGTCTTGAAACAAAAGAACTTCAAGAGGAAAGGGAAATTTTAGCAACTTTGGAACGATTAAGGAATGCATTTAAACAGTTCACTGGTTGGGGTGCTCCTGATTGGGGTAAATACACTCCGCAGCTTCAGCAGCTTGTTTATCAGGTAAGGACTGAAGCGAATTCTTATCTTGCTCCTAACCTGCAGAAGACACTTAAGGCTGTTGCTGATCTTGAAGCACAGGAAAGCTTGTTGATTGAGACTGAGAGGAAAATAGCAGCTGCAGCTGATGATGTTAAGAATAATACAGAAGTTAAGGATGCTATTGAAGAGTTAAAGCTTTCTAAGCGTGAGTTTGAGGCTGTCAGAGATGAGATGAAAGAGATAAAGAAATTACTTGAGATGAGAAGAGAGCTTTCTAAATATATAGTTGATATCAAAGAGGCGATTCTGCACAGAAACGGTAGTGATGGTCTTAATGCAACAGATGAAGCGATTAAGATTGTTAGTAAGATGATGCAATTGACTCAAAGTGCAGAAAGGCTTACAATGCTTTCTGATGCTTTACTTCATAAACAAGATAAAGTTACATCTGCTATGGAAGCAGCTGCTCGTTCTACTCCATAAGGTACCTTTTCATCCTTACAGCGTCAAGTCCTTTTTTTGCTGCTTGATTTTTTGAATCAAGAGCTAGAACTAGTTTGTTAAGACGTTCTGCAGTATCGTAATGTTCGTGTCTTTGGTGCTTGTTTGCTTCAGTAAGAAGTCTTAGGACTAGAAGGTCTTTGTTTTCTTGGTTAGGATTGTAGCCAATTTCAAGGCCCTTTTCAAGAGCCTCTACTCTTTGTTGAATGTCACGTTCATTGTCCATTATAACAAGTTCGTAGATGCTGTTGATATATTTTTGGGCTTTATGGTTTTTTGCAGGGTCTTGAAGGTCTTTTTGGTATTTAGGTAAAAGTGAAATCTTGCATTCTTCTTCCATCTTATCTAATGCTTCTTTTTGTTCAGGTCCTAGTTTGTATTGTTTTAGTCCTTCTATCTTCTCTTGGACCTGTTCAAAATGCTTGATAACATCATCTTCCTCAAGGTCTCCATTAATGACTGATTCTTGGAGCATTTTACCTTCTTCTAAACCTCCAAATATTGCTCCAAAGTACATCTGCTTCTCTAGATTTATTGTTCCAGCTTTGCCTAATGCTGGAAGATGTTTAAGATTCTTCCTTATAGTAGGCCTTGCTTTGTCTATTAACTTAACTGCTTCATTGTACAGATGATTCATCATTCTGACTTTTTGTGGCTGTTGTGATTGTTCAAGCTGAGCTATCATGTATTGATTTTGAATTATGTTTGATTGATAAGTTTCTATTATCTTGTGAGCAATTTTTGGTTTGAAAGTCTCGCCTAATTCTGAGCATAGATTAAAATACTTTAGTGCATAATCAAAGTCAGAACCCATTAAGTCAAGTCCTTTGTTTGCGTATGTTTGGAAAGCTGTTCTGTTTAATGTGTTCACTAAATCTTCTTGGAATCTTGCTGTTTCTTTTTGCTTGACTTCTTCAGTTTCCGGATCAAAGTATTCCATCTCTATATTTCCATCTGTGTTGATGGTCGGATTGAACAGCAGTCCTTGCCTGATGTATTGTTTATGTTTTTCTATAAGCTCTGTTAGATCTTGTTCTGGTTCTTCTACTACTTCTTCGATTGAATCTTCACCAAACACTTCATCGAATGAGAATGATTGAGGTGATTCTTCATGTGGTTCTCTTTCATCAGAAGAGACTTGTTTTGGTGTTTTTGTTTCAGTAGCTGTTTTAGTCAGATCGTCATAGATGTGCCTGAACCTGAAGATTGGTTTTCCTTCTGATTCTTCTATTGCTTCTTTAATCTCATCTTTTGCATATTTTTTGATATAATCAAGATTATCTTCAATCTCTTGTACTGCTTCTCCATAGTCTCTTTCTTCAACATGTTGTTTGATTGTTTGAATAAGTTCTTCAGTAAATTCGGGGTCATGTTCTTCGTCTTCATCATCTTCTTCAAGAGTGTCGTCTATCGATCTGTACTCTTGATTCACCTTTTTGAAGTTTTCTTCAAGTGCCCAACGTCTCTTGCAGAGATCTTCGTGTGCATAAGATGCAGCAGTTTCCTCAAGTTCGTTCATAATAAGGGGTTTTAGATTTGGGTCTTCTGTAAGCTCAAGTGCCTGGTATAATTCGTAAAGGTCTATCTCATATTCTTCATGATTGCGCTTCAGGTATGAACTGATTATATCCTTGAATTTTGCTTTATTATCGGGGTGCTTTATCTTGATCATTTCATTTAACACTGCTTCTTCTATTGAAGATAGTTCTGCATTGATTTCTTCTTCAATTGTTGGTTGTTCTTCTAGTGTTTCGTCATGAGCAGCATTATCTTTTTCCAGGCTTTCGTTCAGCATCTTATTGCCATCTTTCCATCCTAGCATTGAATAAGGTGAGCAGAACCATCTGAAGAATGGTTTTGATAGGTTGATTAGAGGTTTGATACCTTTGTAACCTAACTTTCCTAAGAACAATGAACCTTTAGCTACTGGCTTTAATCCCCAGTAACCTATTTTTCCTACTTTTACTGTGGCTTCTGCTAATGGAACAATAGAATAATCAAGGAACTTGTCAAGCCAGGTTTTTTCTTTTGGGGTTTCCTCTGCTGGCTCGCTCATATTTTTTATCAGTTCATCAAGTACATCAACTGCTTCTTCTGGAGAGATTGCTTCAATTCCTTCTTTTTCTTCGAATAATTCTTCATAAGTATGCTCAATAGTAAGGTTAACTGAATCTTCAATAGAAGGGGTCTTTTTGTCAGGTTTTGGATAAGAAATATCCATGCTTCCAAGCCTGAATTGTTTTTCTGTGTTTAGAGGATGTGTATCAGTTAATTTAGATTCTTCTGGAATCTCTAAATCTTCTCCTGCTACTATAACTCTTTTTCTTTCCATACAGAAAATAATAGATAACTAGTATATAAACCTTTCGTTTATTTTGTCACTATGGAGTAACAAAGGAATATTTAAATATTATAGAGCTTTAAAATGGCCTATAAATATAAAAAAAGGTGATAATTCATGATAACAAGTGGAGCTGATCTTTTCAAAGGTATTTTAATAGGTTTTATTATTGGTGCTATAGTGTTTTTCTTAATGATTCAAGGAATAATACCAATTCAGATATGTCCTGTTTGCCCTTAGAATACTAAATAAATTTTTATTCTATTTTGACTTTTTTACTTAGGCTTTGGCCTGGCATTCCAGTTTCAAAAATAGCTCTAACAGCGCCTTTAGCTCCATGTGGGGCTGAAACCTTTCCAATGAGCTCTTTTCCTGATTCTGTGGTAAAAATTACCTTTTTTCCTACTAAAGAAGTCGCTTTTTCCTTATTATCAATACCCTTTACTACTATAATCATCTGTCTGTCATTTTGTGTTCTTCTACCACGCCTGAAACTTGCTATAACTCCTTCCATATTGCACTTGAATTCTGAAGTTGTTTATATATGTTTTGGAAGGTTTAGTTACTACTATTAAGTAATTAAAATAGAAAGGTTTATATATAAGAAACTATATACTGTACTATATAATTAAAAATGGTAATCTCAAGAGATCAAAAAATTGTTGAAGATATTTCAGATATTTTAATGACCAAGAGGGTCACTTTAGCAGATTCTAGTGTATTGCATAAGCAGGAGCATGTTTCTGATGAATTACAGAGAGCGTTTGTGCCTGATGTAATATATGCAGAATTGAGTAAGAATTTTGCCCTGCCAACACATCTTGCTTTAGCTGATAAAGTTGAAGATGCAATTATTGGTTTTTCAAGGAGCGAGCCGTCTAGGCTTATGAACTTGGTTGAGGCTGAATATGAAAGGATTACACCTAATGAGTTTAGGAAATTGCAGTCCCAATCAATGGCAGTGGCTTTGGCAAAGAGAGATATGGCTGCTTTTGCAGTTTCTGGATTAAGGTATATTAGGAGCTTTGCTAGGGAGGCAATTGATGAGATTGTGGCTTTGCCGGATAGGAAGAAAAGATATGATGGTAAAGTTGACAGGCCTGTAATGGATTCAGAGGTGTTGGTTATGGCACTTAAAGCAGCTGTAGATAAACCAGTCACAGTTTATCATAAAGACTTTGATTATAGTTTAATCCTAGGTAAGATTCGAGGAGCTATGAATAGAAGGGCTAAAGAACTTGAATCAAAGGAAAAGTTATCTCCCAGCGAGAGATTAGAGAAAGCTTATGTTTCTAAGTTAATAAAAGCTCCAGTAATGCTTAAGAATCTTGGAACTGGATATTATAGGCATTAGAGACATCACTCATGTATTCTTTTTCGTTTTTTAATCTGTACTCAATGTCCATCCTTACTAAGGACTTTGCTTGTTCCTCGCTGATCATCTTTAGGTTAAGCAGTGCTGTAATATAGATTTCTCCGTCTATAACCTTATTTTCGAATCTTGCAGCAAGGTCCCTTAGGATGTTCTTGTAGAATTCTTTAATGGGGTTTTCACTTTTCAATGAATTGGATATCTTTTTTCTTATAGTTTGGTCTTCTTCAATATATCTACGCACAGCGGACTCTCTAGAAACGATGCAATCTTTTTCAGTAACTTCCCTTGACTCTCTAATAGCTTTGTCTAATTGTTCTTCTATGCCCATAATCCCCACTCTGCTTAGTAGGGGAATTATCTTTATAAATTTTGACTTTGGCTTTATAAACGGTTTTATCTGGTTCTTGTGCAATTTTTTTCGGTAGATGCGTAATTTCCTGGAAATACTATTTTATCCTTAGAATGATTACTAAGATTTACAATGAAATACGATAAATTTTTACAGGAAAAAGCTGATCTCTTCAGAAAGGTCAGAAAGGATTTTAGTATTGGGAAAGAACTGGGATTAGGTAGCATCTCTGATGCACACACTTATCCTGAGGATGGGATGCTGCTGCCTTATTCAGTTGAGGATAAGGTTATGATGGTTAATGGTGGTTTGACAACAAGAGAGCTACATCTTCCAAGTGAGCAGTCTCCTTTAGTCTTCAGGCCTTATGGAGAGCGAAATCTTTTTGTGGTTAGTGTTTATCATGTTGACCCTTATAAAAGCGGGAGTGATTACTGGACCACAAAGATCTCTGATGAACAGTTAGAGGGACTTATGGGTTTGATGTGTGCTGAGTATCTTGATAAGATTGGGAATGTTTCACAGATAAATGATTATCATACCAGGATAGATGAAATCGTTAAGGATCATAGGTATACTGAACATGTCTATAAGTATTTGATGTTCAAGAAACTTAGACTCATTGACGCGAACAAGAGAGAAGGTAAGAGTGGGTTGATTGATAATAGTGCAAATATAATGGAAATTGAGAAAAGGCTTGAGAGTTATAAGGTCCCTGATCTAGTGTTTACTGATGTGAAGAGGGTAATCAGGACTGCAAGGTAATCAGAGAAGAAAGAACAGGATCACTGGAAGAAGCAAGCAGCCCATTGACATGTTCCTTCCAACTCCTAGAAGCGCTGGTATGATGCCAAGTGCAGTACTTACAACAAGGACCAGCAAGCCAAGTGGGCCTGAGAAGTATAATACTAGCGCAGTCACTAGGATGATTACAGAGATGCAGAGTTTTTGGTAGTTTATTCTTGTGATTAATCTTGAGAAAATCTTTGTTATGTTTAGTGCTAATAATGTAGCGATGCCACCTGTTATAAGTGCAGCTGCAATGAATACAGCGAGCTGTGTTGAGGTTATTTGTTTTAAGAGTTCTAGGACAGCGATGACTGCTCCGTTTCTTGCTTTTTGTAGAGTGTAAAGTGTTACTAGTGAGAATGTGAAATTTACTGTGTTTACACCTCCGACAAGAACCATGAATGAGTAAGTTCCTATGTGGCCAGTAAGCTGTGAGCCGATGATTGCTGCTTGTGCTGCGCCCAGGCCTGGGAATAATCCTGTAAGTGTGCCTGCGAATGTTCCTGCTGAGATTGATTTGATTAAATGTGTTTTAGGGATTTTGATTGTTTCCTCAATCCTTTGCTCAGGTAGAGAGACTTTGTTGTTTAATGAAGTGAGAAGTGTTGAGATTCCGAATAGTCCTGATAGTAGAGGGAATAGCGGTTGTTCAAGGTTAGGTATGTTTATTACAATAAGTCCGAGTATTCCTGAAACAAGGAAGATGATTAAACTTAGGAATTTCTTTTTATGTTCTTGTTCCTTTAGTATCATGAAGACAACAACAGCTATGAGTATCCAGGCCATGTATGGCTGGATAAATGTGTAAATCAATGGAGCTATTGGGATTAAGAGAGGGATTATTGCTATTGTTGAGATTAGGCATAAGAGAGATCCGATTATTGTTAGTTTGACAGCTTCATAGCCTTTGCCCTGGAGAAGAAGTTTGTGGCCTGGCAAGACATTCAGTGCCTGGTCTGCGTCAGGTGCTCCTAAGAAGATTGATGGTATTGAGTCAAGGAATGTGTGAGTGATTGACATTGAGATTATGAACACTGCTAAAGTTGTTGGGGATGTGAAGCCTAGCAAGTAGCCTGAGGCAGAGAGGAGGATTATTGATATTAAGTTTATGTGGACGCCTGGGATTAAGCCTGTGATTATTCCTGCCAGGATTCCAGAGAAAAGTGCTATAAGGATTTGGATTAACATTAATCTTGAGTTAAGATGTTTTTTGGTTTATTTTTCTTGTGTTTTATTTCTAGAAAAATTGTTAATATGATTAGTATTAAAAGTATCCAAACCCAGAGATAAGCCCTTTCCTGTTCAATTTGTTCTGGTTCGGTCTGTTGTTGTGTTTGTTCTTCTATATCTTCTATAACTTCAGAAATCTCTTCTTCTTCTAAAACCTTTTCTTCAACTTCCTTACAGTCAGGGTCTGTTACTGCATCACAGTCTGGGTCGCATCTGTCATCACTTACTCCATCACAATAGCTATCCTTTGAGCCTGATTTACATTCAGAAGGACATGTTAAGTAATTTTCACTTCCATCGCATATTAGATTAGAGTTGCAAGCTTGTATTATAGTAATCTCTGGTTCTTCTTCAATAACAGAGAATTCTATAGCATTATTATAATTCCTATACCCCTCTTTTTCAGCAGTGATTTCTAACCTGTAGATTCCGAGTTGATCTGCTTCAATAGAAAATGGCAGACTTATCTCTTGTTCGCTATTATCTGGATAAATAATAGATGATTCCAAGTCTAAACCTGAAATACTAGATTCATAATCAAGATAAATTCGTTTGCCTAGTACAAACACCTTTGATTCATCTGAACATAATTGATCTTTACAGAAATTAATATTGAAATCAATGTTTGGTGGAGTCTTTATGTCGAACTTTTCTACCTTGGTTAGATTTAACGGTTCAAATATTTCTATTGATGCAGTGCATGTTTGAGACTGTAAATCTCCGGTCACCTCCATGTATACGTACTCTGCATAAAACGGTTCATCAGCAAGGATATCTACAGGTCCTGAAATGTATTCAGGTAGCAGTAATGATGGGCACATGATTGATGGTGAGAATGAGACTGTTAAATCTTCGTCAGAGATTATCGAGTAATTGAACATCATCGTGTCTCCCACTTTAAACTCGTCTTTCACGTCAATATTAACGGATATTTCTGCGCTAACTATTGGTAAGATTAGTAAGGTGCAGATTAATGCTATGATGATATTATCTATTTCCAAAATTCCCACCATTTTTTATCTTTCTTTTGGTTTAAAGGTCGAAATTTCGGCAGTGCAGACCATACCCATGTATCTCCTTCTGCTGGTTTTTTTCCTCCTTTAAGTGTCAGAGTTGGATCTCCTAAAAATAATGCTTTGTTGAATCCGAGTCTTGTTCCTTGCTTTTGATATTGCTGAACATCTTGGACAAAATAATCATAGTCGTGATGCAAGTTCATAACAACTTGGCCTAAAGATAGTGATTGAGATAAATAGAATAATGCCCTATCATTCGAGGTAAATTCACATTCTGGACATCTATCCAAATAATCATGTCCACCAACAACAAAGCCAACATATGCCATGCCCCCTTTTCTTAAAAAATTCATTGCTAAAGTCTTGCTTGTTTGTGGAAGATGGGGAATATTAGCAAACTGTCCACCATAAGCATCGCCAAACGAATTAGTAAAACATGCCCAGGTTATAGCAAATGGAAGATCTAATTTAGGGAAATTATTGCCCGCGAAGAGATCCATGGGAGGACCCCAAGAAAAAGAGCTACCATGTCCAAAATAGGTGATATATTGTTTTCTTTTAAGAGAGTTTCTGTCCAAATCCGAGAATTTACATCCTGCGCTTGTCCAAAGTGGTGCGAGTTCAGGTTTGGTTTTTGAGGTCAGACATTCCAGAGTATACCCTGCATTTTTTGCGTTCTCGAAAGTGGACTTCGTTAGGGTTGAAACAAATATATCATGATCAGAACCTCGGTTTGAAACTACATAATCATTCCAGATTATTGCAGTTAGTTCGTTCTCTGAATATGTGTTTGACCATATTTCATCATAGAACAAAGACCTCATGATGTATGCAGATGTATCAGCATCACTGATACCATATATCCTTCCTGTCTTGAGTTCCAGACGTGGAGAACGATCTGCACATCCTACCATTTTACTACCATCTAATAATGCCCTGCCATGAGGAAAAGTGCAATCATTAGCATAGAACCTATCAACTGCATATCTGTTCTCACCTCCGTTAGGCATTGTAGAGTACCATACAGAAGCAGGAATGTTGTTAGGGTCTGCAACAATAGTCAGATATTCAGCGTTATTTGAAGGGAATAAAAAATAAATCTTCCTTAGCAGACTGTCTCTAATTTCTAAAGCTTTCGATGTCATGAATAGGTTCAGATTTGGTATAGAGGCATCGGTAAATATCCCTTTGGTTATCTCATCCTGAAATATAATCACCTCTCTCTTTCCTGCCGCTAACAAAGGCGCGCTCAAAGACATTGAATTGAATACTTCTGATATGCTTCCTCCTAAATCTGTGTTGAAAGGGCTAGCTATAATGTTTTCTTGTGCATTTTTACCTACTTCTTGAATATAAACATTCACATCATTCGGATTCACAATAATTATCTTATCTGTACCAGTCACTTCAATATACTTCTTCTGAAGCGATTCAAGAGTTTCATACTTCTCATTACATATAGAATCCAATGGACAGTTTACGTTTCCAACTTGAATAACCTCCTTATCCCTGAAATGTTCAATCCTGTCCAAGATCCCATCTTGGATTATCAAAGGCGCATTTATTGCTGATGCATACACTGAAGCTATCATCGCCATCTTATAATCATTCTCTACATAAACAACCTTATCATATGATGACCAGTATTTGATTATTATACTTGGGTCGATCCTCTGTATCTGATTCTGGCTTAACCCTGCTCCTAAATCTTTATCAGCGACTAGAAGATTATCAAACTCAGCAGGTGTTGGACCGACTAAAGTAACCTTTTCAGTTTTATACTGCTGTAGAAAATGTATTATTGAATCTGCATCAAAGCTATTTGCTTCTTCATGAAAGATTAACATTGGAGTTTTGTGCAACTCACCATCTTTTGTGTATATCGCAAGCGGTACTAGCTGGAAGACGTTTTTCCAGTCTTTATCAGATATTAGGAATGCTTGTTTTTGCTGGTTATCTTCGCTTGCTATTGCAGGTGCGAATTCACTGAAATGTTCTATCTCTGTTATTAAGATATTATTCACTACATCAATGTTGGTTGGCAAAGATTCCCAACCTTGTTCTGTAAATTGTTTTACTTCTAATTCATGTTCGTGAAACCCTGGAGGAAGATCAGAGTCTTTGTATCTTGTTGTTAAAGTAATGGCTGGTTCGAAACTTGCTCCATCTGGTTTGAAATCATATTTGAAGAATCCAATTACTGGGGATGAACTCTCTATTATCCTAATAGTGCCAGTATTAAGCGGATTCCCGTTCTTATCTAATGCTTTTGTTCCTTTTGGGATAACTAATGTAGTATCTTGCAGTGAGATGCCTACTTGTTCTCTGACAAAGCCTCCTGCGTCTCTTGCTATCTCAAAACTTTTGATCAATGATACTTTAGAATTAAAGTTTGTTAATCTTGAATGTTGTCCTTCTTTTTCAATATCAATAGGGTAATTTAAATCAGCTATTATAGTATTGTCGGTCTTTGAAATGTTAGCACTTAGTGCTTCAGGAGTTACCTTTAATCCTTTTTCTTCAAATATTGTAAAGTCAATGCATTTATCTATGTTTGATTCTATGTAATCCTTGATTGCAGGTTCCTTTAGCCCAACATCATCAATTGCGTTAAGCAGAGTCTTTTCAAGGCATGATGTGATGAACATGTTTAGGGAGTTAGTTTCTCCTTGGAATGTAGATACTGTCTCTATACTAGGTTTAGTTTGACCTTTGGAACTTAAATAAAATAATAGAACTACAGTAAGCAATAAAACCATCCCTATGATAATCCAAACAGTTATTTGGCCTCTTTTTTTCATTTACGCTATTTTTAACTTTTCTAATATATAAATATATTGTCTTTACATAGGTTGATTGTTGTAGTACTTTCTACACAATATTTATAAATACTAATCTCATAAAGTGTTATTACAATGAAACAAATAATACTGGCATCAACGTCACCGAGAAGGCATGAGCTTGCCCGTACAATGGGTTTGGATTTTAAGATAGAGCCAAGCGGTTATGAAGAGGACATGACACTAAAGCTGCCACCAAAAGAACTGGTGATGATGCTTGCCCATGGAAAAGCAGCGGATGTAGCGAAGAATCATAGAACTGGCATTGTTATAGGTGTAGACACTATTGTTGTTTTTAAGAACAAGATCCTGGGCAAGCCAAAGAACAAGAAACATGCTTTTAAGATGCTGAAAAGTTTTTCCGGCAAATCACAGGAGGTTTATTCAGGGGTTTGCTTGATTGATTGCAAGAAAGGAACAACAATAAGTGATTATGAGGTTACAAAAGTCAAGTTTCGAAAACTGACAGATTATGAAATCAAGAAATACATTGCAACAGGAGAGCCATTGGACAAGGCAGGTGCTTATGGGATACAGGACCTTTCGTCAATCTTTATGGAAAGAATAGAAGGATGTTACTTCAATGTTGTTGGCTTTCCAATTTATAACATCTATAAAAATCTAAGAAAGATAGGTGTTGACATCTTTAAGTATGAGAGATGGAGAAACAGAAAGTGAGTTAGGATATGCCTCTTATTATCTCTTAACAATATCATTAGCGATTAACTCAAGTGTTCCGTTGTATTCCTCAAGTTCGCCTGTTGCTATAATACTGTCGCCCTTTTTTATTTGGTATGCTTGGTATTCTTTTTTGAATATTAAAATTGTACAGGGTTTTGCTTCAGTTATGTCGATGAACATTACTTTGCCAAGGTCTGTAACTTTATTAACTACACCAGAGACCTTTATATCACGGTCGATATTGTTTGGAGTGATAGAGTCTTCTGTTACTTCGATGTTATCAGCGATTAAGAAAAGGATTCCTAGTCCGAGTATTGTGATTATTATAGAGATTTTGATAAGTGTCTTTTCTTTCATTCTCTTTTTTTTTAAATTTTAATATAATGATTTAAGTTTTTGTGGTATAGGGAATATATACTTTACAAATTGCATAAAACAAAAACATATTTAAATGCATTAGGTTAAACAGAGTTAATATGGTTTTGAATTTTAAGACAACTGCAGATATCAAGGTTGATAATAAGATAATTGGCCAGGTGATAGGCCAGGATGCTGCTGTTGAGGTTGTAAAGAAGGCAGCTGAGCAGAGAAGGCATGTTCTTTTGATAGGAGAACCTGGTACTGGGAAGAGTATGCTTGGGATGGGTCTTGCTGAACTTCTTCCAAAGGAGAAGTTAGTTGATATTCTTGCTTTCCAAAACCCTAATGATGAAAACCAGCCTTTGATAAGGACAGTTGCAGCTGGGAAAGGAAGAGAGTTTGTTACAAATGCTAAAATCCAGAGCACTCAGTTGTTTAAGCATAATAACCTGATTTTACTTATACTTGTGATAATCGCTATGATAACTCCATGGTGGGTTAGGAAACAGTATAACTCTGATGTGATGTTTGCTGCTTTTTTTCTTGGAGGTATGTTGTTCCTGGCAGCTTTTGTGATATTTATGAACCTTGGTGTGAAAAGAAGCCTTTTTGGGGCTAAGGTTACACTCCCTCCAAAAGTTGTTGTTGATAATTTCAATAAAAAGCAGGCGCCTTTTATGGATGCTACTGGAAGCCATGCTGGTGCTTTACTTGGTGATGTGCTTCATGATCCTTTACAATCAGGAGGACTTGGAACACCTGCGCATGAAAGGGTTGTTGGCGGGTTGATACATAAGGCTAACATGGGTGTCTTGTTTATTGATGAGATTGCGACATTGCAACCGCATACTCAGCAAGAACTGTTGACAGCTCTGCAGGAAGGAAAGTATCCAATAACAGGCCAGAGCGAGAGAAGTGCTGGTGCAATGGTAAGGACAGAGCCAGTACCTTGTAATTTTATCTTGGTAGCTGCGGGTAACATGGAAACATTGAAGCATATGCATCCTGCACTGCGTTCCAGGATAAGAGGTTACGGATATGAGATTTATATGGATGATACAATGCCTGACACTGCTGAGAATAGAGATAAAGTTGCTGTATTTGTGAGCCAGGAGGTAAGGAAGGATAAGAAGATTCCGCATTTTACAAAGAAAGCAGTTGATTCTATTATTAGGGAAGCGAGGATGATGGCTAACAGGAAAGGGCATCTTACTTTAAGATTAAGAGAACTTGGTGGTCTTGTGAGGGCAGCTGGAGATATTGCAAGTAAACAGAAAGCCAAGTACGTTGAACCTAAGCATATCATTGAAGCAAAGAAGGTTGCAAGACCTCTTGAAAAGCAGATAGCTGATAAGTATATTGAAAGGAAGAAGGAGTATGAAGTCATAAGAGTTGAAGGAGAGAGAGTTGGAAGGGTTAATGGTCTTGCTGTGATTGGTGCAGAGGGTTCTTATTCTGGAATAATCCTGCCAATCGAAAGTCAGGTTGCTTATGGCGGGAAAGAGAAAGAGATAATTGCGACTGGTAAGCTTGGTGAAATTGCAAAGGAGGCTGTAAGAAATGTTTCAGCTATAATTAAGAAATTCTTTGGCGAGGATATCAGAGAGAAGTATGACATCTATGTACAGTTTCTACAGACTTATGAAGGTGTTGAGGGAGACTCTGCAAGTATTGCAGTCGCAACTTCAATTATATCTGCGCTTAAGAAGGTTCCTGTTAGGCAGGATACTGCAATGACTGGAAGCTTATCAGTTAGGGGTGAGGTATTGCCAGTAGGAGGTGTGTCAGCTAAAGTTGAAGCAGCTATCAATGCTGGGGTTGAAAGGATAATTGTGCCAAGGTCGAATGTTAAGGATATAGTAATTTCTGCAGAAAAATTAAAAAAGGTTAAGATTATACCAGTTGACAAGATTTCAGAGGTCTTGAAATCAGCATTGAACTGGAAATCTAAAGAAAGTATACTTGCTAAGCTTGAGAGAGGTGATTAATATAATTGAGCCTGAAGAATTAAAAGAGTGTCCTGATTGTGGGAGTGCTAATGTAATATACAGTAGAGCTTATGATTCAGTAGTTTGCAGGGATTGTGGTGTGATGTTTGCACCGCTAGCTCCTAAGGTTGAGCAGAAGTATGAGTCAGTGAGTGAGATTGCGAAAAGTTTGCAGCGAAAGTCTAAGAAAGGAAAGAAAACTGCTGTAAAAAGGAAATCTAAGAAAAAGCCTACTAGAAAGAAAGTAAGTAAGAAAGCTAAAAAGAAGCTAAAGAAAAAAACTAAAGTAAAGAAGGGCGTTAAAAAGAGAAAAGTTGCTAAGAAAAAAACAGTGAAAAAGAAACCTAAGAAGGCTAAAAGAAGAGTTAAGGCGAAGCCAAAAAGACGTGTCAAGAAAAGGAAATAATAGAAACTTTTATAAATACTAAACACTAGTTTGAATTTAAATTCATAGTCAGAGGTGAATACATATGAAGGCATGGAAATTAATAGGGATATTGGCTGTTGTTTTGCTGGTAGCTTTATATGGTTGTAAGAAGGCAGATGTAGAGCCAGAACCAACTGGACCAGTTGAACCTGTAGAGCCAGTAGAACCTGAACCAGTAGAACCTGAACCAATGGTTCCTGAAGGAGCTACAATTACATTAGATGGTTTGACTTTAGAAGATGGAGATGTTAGTGTAGAAGCTGGAGCAACGATAACATGGGTTAATGAAGGAGATGTTGATCATATTGTTCTAATTAACGATGCTAATAAGGCTCCGATTGCAAAGTCAACTACATTGGGTAATGGCGACGAGTTCAGTTATACATTTGAAACAGCTGGAGAATTTCCTTGGGCAAGTGCTGGTTTCCCAGGACTTGTAAAAGGTGTAGTAACAGTTGAGTAAATTTTTTTATTTTATTTTTTTTTAAAATGAAAAAGCTAATAATTCTTTTGATGTTGGTTGTTTTAATAGTTGGATGTACTTCTGTTGCAGAGGATACAGGAGATAGTGTGGATGATTTTGTGGATATTGAAATTACTGAAGATAGCGTAGTTGATGATGGTCCTGAGGATATTACTGTTGATGATCAGGTTATAGAAGCAAAATATGAATATGTTATTGAAATCAGAAGTTCTATGATGGTTCCAGATCCGATCACTATAAAGCCTTACACTAAGGTTATTTGGGCAAATGCTGGAGCTGGACAGTTTTATTTGTTAGGTGATGATGTTGAGTCTTTTGAGACTGATCTTATAAAGTCAGGCAATGCGTTTGCTTGGGTTTATGCAAAGCCTGGCACTTATACTTATATATTGGTCCCTGGTAAAGAAGGGAAGATTGTTGTAAAAGAATGAGGTGATACAGATGAAAAAGTTATTGATTTTATTGGTAATTGGCTTGTTTATTCTAGGGTGTGCAAAGGATGAGGTGGTTGTACCTGATGAAGATTTGACTCCTCCTGGTGTGCCTGAGCCCGGAGCTCCTGCTCCTGATATGGGTGAAGATGTTGCAGATGATACAGTTGCTGAGGAACCTGCTGCTGACCTGGAACCTGCAATAGTTGATATAATCTCTGCTGTATTGATACAACCTTTTGAGTTAAAGGTTAAGGTTGGGCAGGAAGTTATCTGGATGAACAAGCATGTGGAAGGTAAGAGAGACAGAAGCTGGCAGATCATAGGGGATAAGAATGATCCTTTTGAGAGCGAGCTTGTTAAAGTAGGAGATTACTATTCACATACATATACCAAGCCAGGAACTTACTCATATGTGATTGCTCCTGGAAGTGCTGGAAAGATTGTTGTTGAGGAGTAAGTTTATTATTTTTGGTTTTTTTTATCTTTATTGTTTGATGTTTGTTTCTTGTAAAGCTTTTTAAATTAGTCAATTGTTCTATGCTTATGAAACTATTATTAGTGTATCCACCATTCTGTACTCCGGCTAGTCCTCCTTATTCAATTACTAATATCTATGGATTTCTGAAGAACAATTGTGATTGTGAGATTGAGGTTTTGGATTTGAATATTAAATTTCATAATCTTAGGTTTAAGGAGTATGGAGATTATTATCGTAAAGGTGAGTTTAAGGATTATGATGAGACCACTAAAAGATATCGAGAGCAGACAAAGGAGGTTTATGCTATAAGTAATGCTCTTGTGGTTAATGATGGAAAGCCTGAACTGTTTGATGATATGTTGAAGCTTGTTATTGATTCTGGTGCATATGTGGTTGCTTTTAGTGTTGTGTATTCAAGCCAGGTGTTTTATACCTATGCACTTGCTAAGGTGTTAAAGAAGAAAGGTGTTAAAGTTATTGTTGGTGGTCCTGGTGTGAGTGAGAAGTTGAAGGAGATAGCTGAGTTTTTGAATAATGAGGTTGAGCTGTTGCAGTATATCTCGCCTGAAACTGATGTTGAGAATTTAGATTGTGACACTCTGCTTGACTTTAGGATTTGGCAGGAGGAGTATTTTATTCCTAAGCTAGTACTTCCAATCAGAACAACAAGCAGCTGTTATTATGGAAAATGTACTTTCTGCACTCATCATCAGCATGCTCATTACCTTGAGTTTCCTTTGAAGAATATTGTGAAGTCTATTGAACTTTCTGCGGAGAGGTATGTTTTTTTGATTGATGACATGATAAGCAAGAAGCGTTTGTTGGAGATTGCTGAATCGTTTAAGGGTTTGGGTGTGAAATGGATGTGTCAGTTAAAGCCTGCTGGTTTTGACATCGAGACATTGAGGAAGTTGAAAGAGGCAGGGCTTGAGATGGTTATTTGGGGTGTTGAGTCAGGGTCGCAGAGAGTGCTTAACATGATGAGGAAAGGTACAGTTGTTGGTGAGATTAGTAAAGTGTTGAATGATTCTAAGAAAGCTGGTATAAAGAATGTTGTCTATATAATGTTTGGTTTTCCAACTGAGACAAAGTCTGAGTTTCTAAAGACAATTAAGTTTTTAGAGGATAATAAAAATGCTATTGACTTAGTTTCAACTTCAGTGTTTGGGTTGCAGAAAGGTACTTATATCTATGATAATCTTGGTGAGTTTGGGATTTCTGAAGTGATTGAGAAGAGAAGGACTTTGCTTGCTCCAAAGATTGAGTATAAAGTTGAGAAAGGTTTAAGCTATGAGGATGCAGTGGGTTTAAGGCAAAAGTATAAAAGTACAATAGTGAGAATTAATAAGTATCCAAAAAATATGAACTTCTTTAGGGAGCATATGTTATTATGAGAAAGATCTATGGTGAGTCAAGGGTTGAGGAGTGTCCTTTTTGTGATAAAAAGGCAGTTGTTGTTAATTCCCAGGGGATTCCTGTTTGTGGTGAACATAAGGCGCAGTATCTTAATCTGAAGTGTATCTGCGGAGAGACTCTTGATGTTAAGTCAGGAAAGTATGGTGTTTATTTTGAATGTCTTACTTGTGGTAACATAAGTTATAGGAAAGCGCTTTCATTTAATCCTAAACCTGTTGCTGTGATTAAGGATGATTCTGTTAGTGCGTCTAAGGATGGTAAGATGCATAAGAGGTATATGAGTTCTAGAAAGCCTAAGGTTGTGAAGAAGCGGAGGAGGTCTAGGCGCAGAAGAAAGAGATCAGTTAAAATAATCCCAGTTGAGAAAAGAAGGGTTAAAGTTCTTACAAAAGATGAGTTTGATCTTTATTATAAGTAATTGCTAGAAATCTGAGATACTTTTCTGTGGGTTTGTGTATTCTTCTTTTATATCTTGGAATTCTTGTTTGTCTGACTTGTCTAAGATTGGAACTCCGTACTCTCCGTCAAAGCCGGGTTCTACTTTTATCTCTCCCTGCCTGTTCTTTAGGATTGAATCAGCGATTTTTTCATCTGTTATCTTTAGAAGGTCTTGCTTAGGCACATTAAGGAGTATGTTCATCTCATCCTTGAATTCTTTTTGTAGCTTGGTATATTCAGCCCATACTGTCTTTGTTGTGACAGCTTTGCCAAGGACTTTTGATATTATGTCTGATAATGGGATTAAAGTGTGAAATAGTTTTGGATTTTCTGGTTTGTAGCCCTCAGGTCTGTCAGCAAGTTCTTCTACCCTGTAAAGTACACCGATTGTAAGAGGTCTCTTGCAGACAGGACATATTCCTCCAAGTTTTTTTGTCTGTTCTGGCGTAAGACGAACATTGCATTTCCTGTGTCCATCAACATGGTATTTGCCGTAGTTTGGGTCAACTTCAATAGTTCCATGAAGTCCTTGCTTTGTTCTTATTGCGTTGATAAGGTTTTTGTAGGTGAGTTGTTTTAGGTCAAATAAGGTAGCTTCTCTTCCGATTCTCCAGGGCCAGAATGAATGCAGGTCTGAGAATGATACTAGAGCGTACTTGTCAAGCTGTGAAAGACGCCAGTTCATAGGGGGGTCACTGCTTAAGCCGGTCTCTAAAGCGTAAATATGTTTTGTCTGGTCCTTGTAGCAGTCTTCAATCCTGTCAAAGCCTGACTTTGAACCGAACAATGAAAACCAGGGTGTCCAGATATGTGCTGGGATGATCTCTATATCATTGGAGATATTTTTTAGTGATTCAACAAATTCATAAGCTGGTATGCCGAAGATTGGTCTTCCGTCATAGTCAATCCTTCCTTTTGTAAGAAGGTAGTCTGTTATCTGCTGGACTACTTCTAGGTTTGGTGCAAGCACTACGTTATGAATCCTTCTTCCTTTTCCGTCTTGTGAGTATATTAATGAAATCTCTGTCTGTAGTATGAAAGGAAAGCCTGACTTTGTCTTTAAGACTCCTGAACCGTCATCTGTGAGTTCTTCTTTTATATGTTCAATCCATTTTGGGTGAGTGAAATCGCCAGTGCCTAGCAAGTCTATTCCTTTTACCTTTGCCCATTTCTCCAGGTTTGGGATTGTTAAATCCTTAGAAGTAGCTTGAGAGTATTTTCCGTGGATATGAAGGTCTGCAATTATCATTGTTAAAAGAAAAAAATAAATGGTTTATATGGGTTTCTATTTAGATAATCTATAGTAAATCCTTGGTTTTTTTGGTACAATGAAATGCTCCTCACATCTTACCCTGTAGATGCACCACAGACCATCATCAGGATCCTGCATTGGATTCTTTGCACCTATCCTTACAAGTTTGTCATCATAAGGTGCTGGCAGGTATTCGCCGTGTTCGTCTTCACAGATTAATCTTTGTGAGTACCTACCGCGCCTATTGCAAGTCCTTCCATTAGGAAGTACATGGTCACAAAAAGCTCTTCCTCCTGGCGTTATTATCCCGTATGGAAGAAGGTGCCTTATGTCTCTCTTTAAGTCGCTGAATCTAAATGGTTCGCCCCTGAAGTCAAGGTCAAGAAGCGAAGTTACAATTATTTTGCCTTCTTGTTTTAGGTGTCTGCATAATTTGATTACTTTAGAGTCAAGGAACTGAACTTCGTTTATCCCAACAACTTTAGTATGATTTTCTATTTGTTTATATATCTCATCAGCAGAATTTGCAAAGTAACAAGGAAACCTAATCCCAGATGCAGCAACAATGTTGTCTTTATCACCTTCATAGCGCATGTCAAAGCTTTGTTTAAAAGCCATGATGGTTTTTTCAGGTAGTTCGTGTTCTCCGTTCTTTTCTTTATGTATCTCCAGAAGTAGTCGTTCGAGTTCGCTAAGAAAGCAAATCATCTGTTCAGTCTTTCCATCAAGCATAGGCCCTTTTATAATCCTTATCTTAGGTTGAAACATTTTATCACCTAAAAATTGAGCTTTGGATTGGTTTATATAATTTTATTAACTCTAAAATATATTAGCAAGATTTATAAATATGAATATAATACATATGATGGAAAAAGAGGTTAATACATGATAGCTGAAGATATAATGCGGGATGATTTTCTAGCAATAGATGGTAATGAAACAGTTTCTAGGTTAATAGGGCAGCTTTTGACAAGAGGTGAAAGGGCTGCAGTTGTTTTTGATGATGATAAGTATATTGGTGTAGTGTATCCAAGGTTGTTGATACGGAGCAAGCTTCATGCTGCAAGGATGAAGGTTAAGAAGGTTTGTTTAAGGCCTAAAGTATTGAATGGAATGGAGGATGTTGGTGAGATTGTAAGGTTTGTATATGTCTCGGATTCTCCTTTACTGCCTGTTGTTAAAGGCGGTGTTGTAGGTGTTGTATGTGTTGAGGATTTGTTAAAGTTGATAAGAGATGAGTTCAAGGGGGTCAAGGTATCTGATGTCATGACAATGGAAGCTATTGTTGTGAAACAGAATGATAGAGTAGGCAAGGCTGTTGAAATAATGTTTGAAGATAAAATAGAGAGGTTGCCTGTTGTTACTCCGCAAGGTAAGTTGCTAGGTATAGTTAGCTTGACTGATTTAATGCATAAGTATTACCTTAATGTTAACCAGAGAGATAGACATGGGAACTCTGATAATAAAAGCAAGGCATGGGGTCCTGATGAAGTTGACATGGATGCTTTTCCTGTAAAGAACTATATGACTGATTTAGTATTTTCAGTGAATAAGAATACGCCAGTTATTGAGATGATTGATAAAATGCTAGCTAATAATGTGTTAGCTGTGCCTGTTGTTGATAGTGGTGATAATGTTGTTGGGTTTGTTTCTGTCAGGGATTTGTTGAAAAGGTTTTATGTTGGGTTGCGTCCCAGGCTTAGAGCAGGGTTATGATGGATAAGAAGTATCGGAAGATTCTTGAGAAGGCTTTGCCTTATTATGAGCAAGGTAGAAAGGGGGATATTCAGCATGTGAAGTGGTTGGCAAATATTGTGCTAAGGTATGCTGATTCTAAAGTTAATAAAGATGTGTTGATGGGTCTTGTTATATTGCATGATATTGGTTATTCTAAGGTAAAGGGAAATCCTTTTAATCTTAAAGTAAGGAGGAAGCATCAGGATGAGGGTGCTAAGATTGCAGGAAAGGTATTAAAGGAACTTGGATGGAAGAAGGAGAAAGTGCTTAGAGTTCAGATGTTAGTGAAGAAGCATGATGACTGGCATTCATGGAAAAAGGTTGAGCCTGAGCTTAAGCTGTTCCATAACTTTGATTTTATGTGGATGGCATCAAAGAAAGGGTATGATATAGTAAGGAAGTTTGTAAACAAAAG
>JAHWHG010000006.1 GCA_019323515.1 Candidatus Woesearchaeota archaeon | reverse complement strand
TCCACAGTATTATCTAGTGCAACGTAATTTGTATTAGCATCTGCACTGTCAGACCAGAAAGAACCATAAACGATAATATTGCCTACCCTATCCCAGCTTGTCGAACTTATCTTGTAATGAACCATTAATTTATTGAATCCATTACAGTCAATCTGTGTAAGGCTGGCTACGGTATTGTAATCAGATGATTTAGCGTCTATGACCTTGATCGGGTCTTTATGGAATATTTTTATTATATTAGTTCCACTGCTCATAGATGTTTATTTCACATCCTATTTTTATTTAATTCTTTTAATTCGTTATCCATTATTTCTCTATCTTTTTTAAATTGTTCAGTATCTTTTAACTGAATCCATGCTTCTCTTTGTATTTCTTTTCTTACTTTTTCCCAGCATTTTGCAAATGTGGGTATCCGACAAGCAGTACAACCCATACCGACAATCAGGCAGTTGTTTGATTCCTTCATCCTTCGCAGTAGGTTTGGGTTTTTTGTCAAGGCATTAATTATCGCCTTTTTTCCCTTTTGCGGACTTATCTCCATCTTTTTCCCTTTTCTTCTTGTTTAATTCCATTTCCTCTAAGACAGTCATGTTTTTTGTGCGTTCATATTCCTTTGCCCTTTCCATCCTTGCTTTCTCTTTTTCAAGTTCTCTCTTTTCTTCTTCGAGTTTCTTCTTGTCAATAGCAAGCTGTTCAAGCGGTGTAAGTTCCCTGTTTTCTTCCCTGACTATGCCGTTTGTCATATCAAGGAAAGCGACTACTTCGGGATCTGATGTAACGCACCTGGAAAGTTTCCTGCCATCAGGCATATTTATAGCCTTAAAATAACAATAATGGTCTTTATATCTTGGAGCACCCCCAAGTTCCAACGGTCTAAAAGCAGTAACAGTCTGCTTGTATAAAAAAGCTGGTGCTAACTTATAGTGGTATCTATATTCTTTACTGATATAGAATGTAATACGCTTTTTATCTGCAAGTTCTTCTTCTGCTTTTGTAGTCCTGTCATTCCATTCCTGTATCTTGTCTTTCTCGTTCCATACTGGTAATTCATCTCCGATTTCTAAACGACCTTTTCCTGCCATTTATACGCAACTCCTTTTCTATTTTTTCTTCTTATCTTCCTTTGGTTTTTCCTCTTTGGATTTAGCTACCAGACCATCTTCTTTCTTCTTCAGTGAATCTATCCAGTTAGCGTTTTCGGTTACTTTGCTTATATTGTCATTTAACCTTTTATTTAACTGTGTGTATTCAGCATTGATCTGGTTTGACATAGCAACCAATTCATTTATCCTTGTTACAATCCTCTGGTTCTCATCTACCAACATCGCATTTCTTTTTTCTATTTCGCTTATAATCATTTTTCCTCCTTAATCACAAACGCTTGGCTTTGTAATTCATCGCCTACTCTTTTAATAAAATCTACTTTAAATTTAATGTCATTGTTTTCAGCATTTAACGCCCTGAAAAAATGTTCTAAAACAAGTTCATCCCATATCCCCTTATGTGAAGCGAACAACGCCCACAGTTTTTCAGGTGCAGGATATGGCATCCTTATAAATACAGGTGCTTCGTTCTTGCACACCCGCCAAACTTCCCTGAATATTTCAAATAATTCCTTCCATTCAAGATGTTCCATAAAATGACAGGTAAATACTTCCGGCACGCTGTTGTCGGGCAGTGGTATTCCATGCCTGACATCCCATACTATCTCCTGCCCGTAATCAATAATATCTACTCCTATGAAACCGTCATCTTCCCTGTACCTTAGATAGCCACAACCCAAGTCCAAACCTATAATGGGCAATGTGTAATTTATCTTGTTGGGCTGGTACTGTCTGTCCATAATCAATCCAATCTATATGCTTTTATCCATTTACCTATATTGTTTTCTATATCACGCTTAACTGCGTCTTTCTTTGCTTCCCTGCCTAACCTGATCCTTAAATCCTTATCGTCTGCCAATCTTCTTATTGCCCTTACCCACTCTTTGCCATTATTGTTTTTAAGCAGTA
>JAHWHG010000005.1 GCA_019323515.1 Candidatus Woesearchaeota archaeon | reverse complement strand
GTAAACCAGTCCTGACGGATAATCAGCTGTTTGCAACATGCAAGCAAGCCTGTTCCCGCAAGGGTATCCCGGTTCAAAGAACCGTTAGTCAAGGCTAGCGATTTGAGTGTCCGGGCGCTGGCGTTTATTTTCAAATGGCTACAAAGAAACTTAAAGTTGAAAAGGTAAAAAGATCGTATCATCTAAGACTCTTCTTTGGTGCTGCGTTTATCGTCATAGCGCTTTTACAGCTAGTTTATGGTGTGGAGACGTCTTTAGGTTACTATAACATTGTTATCAGTCTTGCGATTGGCCTGCTATTTTTATTGTCAGCAATCAAGATCCGCAATAGAGTCCTAAGTAAATGCAAGGGAAAGTTCGTCACTGTTAAATATGATACAAAGAAACTAAGGAAAAGGGTTTTAGTTGTTACAATAGTACAGCTCATTATTGGGGTTATACTGCTATTTTTAGGGGTTTATATCTGGGCTGTTGCATTCTTTATCGCAACAGGGATCACTTTAGTTAAATGGTTTAGATGTAATAAGCGTAGATAAGAACATTCTAAAAAAATCAAATTCTGTTATGATTAGCAGTTGTTTAATCATCTTCAGCCTTCCATCTTTCAATCTCAGCTTTCATCACTTCTTTAAGATTTGGAATTATATCTATACCTTGAGATTTTGCTATCATAATCAAAACAATAATGCAATCGCAGATTTCCTTGGCAAGTTTATCTTTTAACGTGTTTTCATCTGTAACCTTGTCCTTTCTCTGTACACATTCAGCTCGTGTTGCAAGGTCAGCTATCTCACCTAGCTCTTCCATTGCCTTAACCACGCCTTGCGTTAAGGACATGTTGTTAACCCTCTTTCTTACTTCTTGGTACAATTGTTCAGATAGTTGTTGGATGTTGTTGTCCATGAGAGTAAGAATGTGATTACCTAATATAAAACTTATCATAATTTATAAATAGACATATTGTTTTATTGTCCATATGCTCCATAAACAATTATCAATAAAAACACCAAAACATGATCTCAAAGTAGATGCATATGTTGAGTTTGTTAAGACTTCTGCTGTTAAACTTGATAAGGAACTATTCACTAAGATGTGTAAGGAGGGTTGTGTTAACTTTGATAAGAAGTACTGCTGTCCGCCTTTATCGCCTGAGTTTAATAAGTATGTTGACAAGCCTTACCTGATGCTGTTATTGTTGAAAATAGATTTAGGGCAGTTGAAGGGGTATAAAGATTATCACAGGTTGAGAGTGGGTAATGTCGTGATCAAGTCAAAAGCTGAGAGGATGATGCGAGAGTTAGAAGGTGATAGTAAGTTCTTAAGTAATGGTGCATGTAGATTGTGCAAGCCATGCCGGAGGAAATTAAAGAAACCGTGTAAGCATCCTGACAAGATGAGGTATAGCCTGGAATCTTTAGGTGTGGATTGTAATAAGTTAGTCAAGGACGTGTTCGGGTTTCCATTGCAATGGTATAAAGACAAGAAAGCGCCTGAGTATACGTGCGTTGTGTGCGGGTTGCCTTGTGATGATATAGGGGAAGAGTTTCTTCGGATGCTTTAATTGCAAGAATCTTTAGGGGAATTTTTCGCAATGGAATATAAAGATTTAATAACTATGTGTGAAATGTACATTTTTATGCAATCCATAAAAGTTAAGTGTTTTGATTTAAAGTTAACATTAGACAGTGGACATTTTTTTAGATACAAGCCATATAAGAACGGTTTCTTAATTACAACTAAGGAATATATGTTCTATTGTGAACAAAGAAAAGATGAATTATTTTTTGATGAGATTCCAAGAGAGGAATTAATTAAATTCTTTAACTTGAATCATGACCTTAATGAAGTATATATTAGATTTCAAAAAGATTTACTTCTTAGTAGATTAATAACTCAATATCATGGATTAAGAATTATGAATATTGATCCTTGGGAATCTATGATCGGTTTTGTGTGCTCAGCTGCTTCAAGCATACAAAAAATCAAAAAGAACATGAACCAGTTAGCTTTAAAGTTTGGAGAAAAACGAAAAAACAAATTTGGAGGATATTATGTTTTTCCAAGACCTGGTGCAATAAATGATTTAGATAAAATAAAAGCTTGTTCATGCGGTTTTCGTTCAAAATACATATTTGAATTAAGTAAATCAGTGACAGAAACCGAACTGAACAAGATTAAGAATCTATCCTTTAGCGAAGCAGAAAAAAAATTATCAAGTTTTCCCGGAATTGGAAAAAAAGTTGCTGATTGCATAATGATCTATTCATACAATTTTACAGAAGCATTTCCTGTAGATGTTTGGTTAGCAAAAATTCTCAATAAATATTATTTCCCTAATGAAAAGAATAAAGAGAAATTGAGCATTTTGGCACAGAAAAAGTTCAAGAATGATTCAAATTATGTTCAACAATATCTATTTCATCATGCAAGGATTACAAAGATGAAAGAATAGCATCAATCAGGCGTTATCGCAGTAACTTCGATCTCAATATCGATATTCTCGATAGGCGACAGTGCCTGGACAGTGACCCTGGCAGGTTCTTCACCATCCTTAAAATATTCTCTGTATACCTGGTTCATTGCGTTGAAATCTTTTTTAACGTCTTTCATGTAGATTACAACCTTAACTATACTGTCCATAGACGAGCCAGCAGATTCCAGTAAGAATCTTATGTTTTCCAGGGCTTGCCTTGTCTGTTCCTGGATATTTCCCAAAAGGATCTTGTGCTGCTTTAGGTCTGCAGATAGCTGGCTGGACAGGAATATGAAGTTTCCGGCCTTGACTATATGGTTAAACGGGCTTGGGGGGATGGCAATACCTTCTGGTCTGATGATTTTTTTTTTCATACAAATAAGTTCAAATCATTATGGAGATATAAATATTTGTATATTTCAATCATAAATTATATATAGCATCGTTTTTCATCTATATTCCATGACAGATTTCAACATTATCCAGGAAAAGTTAAGGGAGTTTAATGAGGAACGGAACTGGATAGGGTTAAAGCCTAAAGAGCTTCTTATTGCGCTGATGAGCGAGGTAGGCGAGTTAGCTGACTGTTATAGATGGCTTAGCCATGAGGATGTTGAAAAGCTGCACATTGACCCTGAAAAAAGGAAGAAGGTTGAGGAAGAGATCGCTGACATATTTATCTATCTAATACATCTGTGCAGGGAGAGTAACATTGACATTGTAAAGATAATAGATGAAAAGATTGAAAAGAACAGGTTAAAGTATCCTGTGGACCTGAGCAAGGACACGTGCACTAACAAGTTCTTTGGGAGGAAGGGATGAAACTCTGCAGTGCGTGTCTGTTAGGGGTAAAGTGCAGGTATGACGGTGCCAGCAAGCCTAATGAGAAGGTTATCGAGCTTTCTAAGAAAGAGGTATTGATACCGGTATGCCCTGAACAGTTAGGAGGGCTGCCGACTCCAAGAGTTGCGCAAGAGATCCAAGGAATGTCTGGGGAAAAGGTTCTTGACGGGGAGTGTAAGGTTATTAATAAAGAAGGTAAAGATGTAACTGAGCATTTTGTTAAAGGAGCTGAGGAGGTTCTTAGGCTTGCCAAACTGTTTGATATTAAAGAGGCAATATTGAAACAAAGAAGCCCTTCATGCGGCTGCGGGTTAACATTTGACGGAAGTTTCTCTCAAAAGTTTATTGAAGGGGATGGAGTGACAACTGCGTTATTGAAACGGAATGGGATAAAGGTTATTAGTGAGGAGGAATTATTATGAACCAAGATATCATAAACAAATGCAAACTTCTCTTACAAGCATATAAGGAAGGCAAGCTTGGTTACATGAAAATGCCTGAGGATTCTAATCCAGGGTTTAGCGATAGTGAGACAAGGCTGGTTTATTTTACACTTCCCATGAGCCTTAACTATCAGAGGGACAGCTACAAGTTATGGGAGGCTGCGTTAGAGACGTATAATGATGGTGGTTGTAGAAGAGTTTTTGATATCAAGAATTCTGCTTTGATGGCTGAGGAAGAAGTGAGAAATTTATTGATAAAACATAAAGTTGCTTTACAGCCTAATAAACATGTCACAACATGGCAGAAGATATCTAAAACGATTTATGAGAACTGGGGTTCTATAAGTAAGATGTTAGAAGCAACTGGTTATGATTTCTTGGAGTTGAAAAAGATAGTTCAAGGAGAGTTCAAGAAAGGGTTTCCCTATCTGTCAGGTCCGAAGATATTCAATTACTGGTCATTCATTATACAAAAATATGGAAAGGTTAAGCTAAAGAATTCTGGGTTCATAGAGATTGCTCCAGACACCCATGTTACAAAATGTTCTGTAAAGTTGGGCGTGATTAGCGAAAAAGAAGCTGAAACAATGTCTAAAGAAAAATTATCAGAGAAGTGGAGGGTTGTATTAGAAGGGTCAGGGATAAAGCCCATAGACATGCATCCGCCGTTATGGTTCTGGAGCAGGAACGGGTTTGAGTTTGAATTGTAATAAAAGAAATTAAAAAAATAATTTTAATTATCTTCAGAGACTTTCTCTTGTCTTATATCCTTCAGCGAGTAACCGTTATCACAATAATGGCAGAATAGACCTTCCTCATACATAGCTCTGCCATCTGCATCAAGGCAGTTAGTGTCTATCTTGCAGTATGCATCTCTTACCAAAGGAATTCCGTGTCCTTTAGGACAAAACCATTCATCTGTCATAGTATCACCTTTTGCAATGACCATAGCATCTCTGGCCAGAGCCCCATTTTGCGCGTAATGCTGCGTACTGTGCATCTGTTGGAGCTTCTTTGCTTGCATCCCATGCATTTTTAACGCGCTCGACAAGGCCAGGGTGATCACCTGCATCAGCAACAACCAATTCTACATGGCCGTATGTACTCCTATCCCTATAGATACATGCTTCCATATCGGCGCAGATCTCTATGACATCGCTATCGTCTACTTCACCAGGAACACTACTACCATCTTTTGCAATATTTCTCCTTTTCTTTCCTTTCTTTTTCTTAGGCCTTAGATGAAT
>JAHWHG010000004.1 GCA_019323515.1 Candidatus Woesearchaeota archaeon | reverse complement strand
TTCAACTTCAACCCACTCAACAGAAACATCTTGGATATACGGTTTCACATCAGGATCCTTATCTGTTCTAACTTCGATTTTTTCAATAAACAAGTTTTTACAGACCTCATTGATCTTTTCAAAATCACTTCCAGGAGAAGCTGTCAATGCAAGAATTCTTGGCCACTGCGATTTTTTGTTATATTGTTTTGCTATAAATACAGTTGAATAATCCCCGACTGATCTGTGTGCTTCGTCTATACCTAATAGAGAAACAGAACTAATATCAATCTTATCGCTGATTATATCATTTTCAAGGCCTTGTGGAGTAGAAAAAATCACTTGGCTTTTTTTCCATAACTCAGCCCTTTTATCAGGTGATATCATCCCTGTAAAGACTGCTATCTTATCTTCATCTATGTTAAAATGCTTCTTGAACACAGAGTAATATTGTTCTATCAATGGTCTTGTAGGACCTACGAATAACACTTTAGAATCAGGATACTGCATTAACCTTTGACTTGCAAGCATTAAGAAGATATTGGTCTTGCCAAGGCCAGTAGGAAGTACAACCAAAGTATTATAATTTGCACATGTCGCAAGAATGGTTTGTTGATAAAGTCTTGGAGTGAAATCTTTAATCATCTCCTAGTTCTCCTCTCTCTACTTATTAGTTTTTGCAGTGTATCAATCTTTCTGATAAGTTGCATTTTTTCATTCTCAATTGAGGCTACTTTGTTTGTAAACTTTACTAATTCAAAATCTTGATTACTAACCTTCTTCGCGATTTCTTTAAATCTAGAAACTTCATCCTTCAATTCATTTAATACAACGCTTGTATTATTAATATCCTCTTTTAATTCATTGTACCTTCCGACATCCAATCTTAACCTCTCTAATTCTTGATTAATCTCCTTAGAAGCTTTTTCATAAACAAGCTCTTGAATTTTCTTCTTTTGTAATTTAAAATCAGTTATTTGCCCTTGAATAGTTCCTTGGAATTCTTCAATTTTTTGTGCATTGGTCCTTAGGTATCCCATGAACAGTTCATGTTGTTTTTTAATCTCTTCAAGATGTTTATTTAATGTCGCCTTTGTTTTCAACACTTCACTACTAAGGTTGGTAACCTCTTTTCTCAATTCAATTGATTCTTTTCTTGTATTCTCAAGTCTATCATCAATGTCTTTAATTAACTCACTAGAGTTCATAATATTTTTAACCTTTTTAAACATAGAATTAGCAAAGTCTGTACGTGCTATAAATACTTTTTTATTTCGCTGCTAACTTAATATCTCCTTCTTTTATCGTTTTTCTTCCAGCATGCATAGCTAACTTAACTGCTTGACTTGCGATATCTTCTGCTATATCTTCTAATACATTTTTAAGCGTTGCTTTTGCTTTATCACTAACTCTTTCTGCACCTGCCTTTTTAAGCAGTTTTTCCATTGCTGCTAATGGAAGTATCTTTTGTGTTACCATACTTTTTTTACCTCCGTTTGTAGGTTATTTATAAATTCAACTATTTAAAATTTACTAAAAAAGTCTAAAATTTCTTATAAAGCTTAAAGAAGGAAAATCTTTTCTTTTTTCGTTTTCTATTAAGGTATTTGAGCTTATTTTCAATTTCATTAGCATTTTCAAATCCCTTTTCATCCTTTTTGAATTCCTTTGAATGAAATATGTTCCTACTTCCTGTATCTTTAAATTTATGTTTCTTATGCAACATCTCATGGTACATCACATAATCCAAAAGTTCTCTTTCCTTATCACAGAAAACCTTGCTTATGCTTATCGTGTCGGTCTGAAAATCATATGACCCAAGTTTTCTATAGGTCATCCCCCCCCAAATTAGGTTAGGTCTCTGAATCAGATCATCAAAATATTTGTCATTAACTCTATTAAACGAAGCTTCAAGTATCGGATTGTTTTTATCATTCCTTATAGTATAATGAAGGCTTTTAATGAAGTTATTATATAAGTCAATGTTCATTGTTTTGGTTCTTTTCTCTTTAAACACTTTTAGCATTAAGGATTGAATAAGCCCAATCACAATCTCTCTATTAACCCCCTTCCATTTTTTGCTCAGATTGAATACCATACTTTTCCCATAATACTTTACATTTGCATTATAATCAGAAAACCTCCCAGAATACTTTATTTCAACATTATAATTGAACTCTTTATTTGGATAAATTCTAGAAAAAGCCTCTCGTATCAAATTCATTTTACTCAATTTCGTAACGTAATATTGCTGCAACTTTACCCATATCCTTTAACTGTACTC
The DNA here is from genome assembly GCA_019323515.1 of Candidatus Woesearchaeota archaeon. Classification (GTDB taxonomy): domain Archaea; phylum Nanobdellota; class Nanobdellia; order Woesearchaeales; family JAHWHD01; genus JAHWHG01. The sequence continues at coordinate 207,451 of JAHWHG010000004.1, read as the reverse complement.
CTTCCCTTGTCTCTGTAGAGATGATTTCAACTGTAGACCCCATTTTCTCAGCCTCTGCCTCAAATTCTTCAATCATTTCATCGTCTAAAGTCTCAGACAGTAAAACAACTTCAACAGCACCCATCTTTATCTTTTCCATCACCTCTTGCTCCCCGTAACTTACCATGTTCTCCCTCTTAGCCAAGAGGTCAAAGAATCTTTGCATAACCTTTTTCTCCTCAGCAACTTCTTCTGCAGCAAGTAAGTCCTGGCTTTTATCAAGTAATTCCTGCAAACCAAATTCGCCTGTGTAACTAAGATCTTTAGTCCCAATTATTTTCTTCTTGATATCCCCTGTTAAGTAATCCTTATTCATAAAATCATTGACAGTAGTTCCAGGTCCGCCTATAATTATACCTTTCAGACCTTCTCTATTCAAAAACTGATCTTTCATATATTCAGCTACTTTCTTATAATGATCCTTTGTTGCACCCTCCCTTAATCTCTGGAACCTTGGCGCAGATTGACCTCCAGCTTTCATCTTTCCAGGGACCTCAGAATGAGTTTTTTGTAGAGGGATTATTGTTTTTCCTTTCAACAAAGCAATCATAGCATCTCGCCTGTCCATGACCACTAAACCATATACCTCTTTTACCTCTAGCATATCGAATAATGGCTCAAGTACAAACGTCTTGTCACATCTGTATATTCTAATCTTAAGTGGGCTGGGAGGTTCAATGCTCCATACTTTTACATCACTTTGCCCTTCTCTTTCTGCAACATTTCCAGAAAAAACCGCCAGTCCATTATCAGGAGTTTGCTTAAACAGTCTAAGATGCTGTATCATCCGCTCTAAAGCATCAATTACATTCTTTCTTGTCGCAGTGCTTTTGATATTTGTGGCAGTCCCCTGCTCCTGCGAAAGATGATTTATAATCTTAGTCATCTCATAGCCTTGAGGGATGAAAACACTTACCAATTCAGTATGCCTCCCTTTATAAGTACTTAATTCTTTCAAAAGCTTCTTTAATTCAAATTTTTGTTTTGCAGTTGGAGCCATTTGATTTATTTGGAATATTATAGATTTATAAAAGTTTGCTAATCTTTATTTTCAATAAATTAGAAACCTTTAAATAACTCAATAAAATTTTAGAGCTTTAAAAGGGGCTGTGGTGTAGCTTGGTCTATCATTTGAGGTTTGGGACTCCAACAAAGCTACAACGTTAAAAACGCTTTGTTGTGCAAAAGACCTTAAGACCCCGGTTCGAAAAAGTAACCTTTATAAACAGGGGTTATACACGAGAATCCGGGCAGCCCCATTTTAATATTTTAATCGTAAGGAGTGATCAAAATAGCAAAAGAAAAAAAATTTGCTTCTGCAAAACGTTTTGGAACACGGTATGGTAGGACAACAAAGAGAAAGTTTGCTACAATTGAAAATCTTCAGCGTTCTAAGCATAAATGTCCTAGTTGCAGAAAAGATGCTGTAAAACGCGTATCAAAAGGGATTTGGCAGTGTAAAAAATGTAATCTCAAATTTACAGGAAAGGCTTATGTTCCTGAAGGTGCATAAAATGGTTTCATACAAATGTTTTCATTGTAATAAGAAAGTCTCAAAAGACTATTTAAGGAAGAAGATAAGGTGTCCATATTGCGGAAGTAAGATACTGTTCAAACCACGTTCAACAATAACAAAAGTAAAAGCAAGATGAAATTAAGTGCAGTAATTACAGTTACAGATTCAACAGATTTAGAAGAAATCTCCAGGGCATTTGAACCTGAAGAAAAAAGGTTTACTCGTTCATCATTTGAAATTAAGAATACCAATGGAAAACTTGAGTTTCATATAACTGCTGAAGATTCAACAGCTCTTAGGGCAACCTTAAACGCAATAACAAAGCTTTTGACTGTTCACGAAAAATCCGCTAATATCAAATAAAGAATAGATAAAAATGACTGATAAAATAGAAAAAGAAACTGAGAATAAAATTAACCAGTTGCAGATGCTTGAACAATCCCTAAACAATTTTTTACTTCAAAAACAACAGTTCCAGGCACAATTAATAGAAATCGACTCTGCATTAACCGAGCTTAAGTCTACTGAAAAAGCCTATAAAATAGTAGGCAACATCATGGTAGCTTCTAAAAAAGAGGATCTTGAAAAAGACTTAAAACAAAAAAAAGAAATGGTTGAACTTCGTATAAAGACCCTCGAAAAACAAGAACAAAAATTAAGGGATAAGGCAAGTTCTTTACAAGAAGAAGTAATGCAAAAACTCAAACCTAAAAAGTGATTAAAAATGTCTGAAGACCTAGATGCTATTATCGACCTTATGCAAGACCTCTCTGAAGATCCAACAGTTCCTAGGAACATTAAGAACAAGATTTTGGAACTAATTGAAACATTAAAGGAAGATGTTGAACTCTCAATTAAAATCAACAAAGTCCTAAGCGAACTTGATGAGATTTCTGATGATTCTAATCTGCAGGCATTCACAAGAACTCAGTTATGGAATATTGTAAGTATGCTTGAGAAGTTGCATTAATGATATTTAAATGGAATCTATTTAAATACTCCCTATATCTCTAAAATTGAATTCTAGTGTTTAAAGGCCTATATTGGCAATATTAAGGCACTTGAAACCCCTAAAAACAAGGTTTCCAGCCCGCCTGTAATCACTGCCAAGTGACAAAAAAGCGAAAGCTTTATATATTAGATATACTATTCTAGTTAGTAAACACTATATGAAAATTATTCCAAATGGAGGTTAATAATCAAAATGGCAAACTTTTATCAAACTCTAAGACATGCTCGTAGGTGCCAAGATGAATTAAGGCAAAAGGCAAGTAAATTTCAAAATCTTGCAATTGAGTGTAGAAAACAAGGTAAAGACTCTGAAGCAGATTCTTTTTGGGGTCAAGCTGAGAATGTGTATGAAAGGCTTGACGCATTAGACAAAAGGATTGAAACTTACAAAAAGGGAGTTGCAGTTCTTCACGGCTTTGCTGATAAGGTAAGAGACAGAAAAGCTTTAGAGGACCAGCTTTCACTAGTTCCTGATGCTAATGACCCTCTTGCTCTGGATTTAATGTCTGATGCAAGAGAACTTGATTCTAGGCTTGAAAGCGTGTATCAAAAGGTGATGCAGAGTGGAAGCCTTTCAGAAGGCGATAAAGAACTTGTAAAAGGGTTCTACGATGGCCTTAAGAAATATGTCGCTGAATCAAGAGCTGACAGAACCTAGATTAATCAGGTCTAATTTTTTCTTCTTTTTTTCCTTCATATTCTGCTTCGCTGACTAGGCGTTCTAAATTAGTATATAGGCATTCAAGCATCCTTTTTTTTCCGATCACCTCAGATTTCTCAGCATTATCATGATATCCTGCATCAGCCAACTTTTGTGCACAATCATAATGTCTCTTAGCCTTTAATTGTGCTTTTTGATAAGCTTCCTTAATCATAGCGTCAGCCTCAGAACCATATAATTTCTTAACTTTTACCTCTAATTTTGGAATAGAACCATCCTTCAAAACCTCATAAGCCACATCAGGATTCTTCTCTAAAAAATCATCCAAATCCGGCCCTATCTTCTTAAAAAACTCTCCTAATTCACTTATTTCATCATCATTAACCATATACATAATTTACCCCCACAAGATGACATCTAGAAGTGCTTTTCAATTTATAAGATTTGCTAAAACCTTCCTTCATCTATGTAACCACCAATAAGTAGTTAAAAAAACGAAAGTTTTATATACTAGAACATATAAATTATAGCATAAAGATGGAAGATTTTATGATAGAAGTTCTGAAAAGAGTATCTGATTATGTTAGTCCTGAATATAAAGAATCTAAGGATAATGAATGGCTAGATTGCCAGGAGAATCTTGGATTAAGTAATCTTGAAAATCTTGATCAATTAGTCATTGAGGCTGTAAACAAACTGATTGCAACAAAAGACCCTGAAGATAAAAAAGCTCTTAGCTCACTACAGGATAAGCTAAATACTGCTTTAGATAGGAAAGCCTTTAGGGATGTCCAGGATTCATCTCTTAACAATCCCCTCGTAAAAGCTCTTTTAGTTACCCTATATCAACGTAACAAAGCACTTGAAAGAACAGCAAATTTCGATGAGAATACAGGATTATATAGGGTAGGTTACTTCAGGAATGCTATTGATAGGGAAATGGAAAGGGCGAAGAGAAGGAATGACTCAAAATATGGTCTTGCATTAATTATCGGAGATATTGACCATTTCAAATCATTTAACGATACTTATGGACACTTAGTCGGGGACTTTGTACTGAAAAAAGTTGCTGATATCTACAAGAAACAGAAAAGGAATACTGACATAGTGGCAAGATATGGTGGCGAGGAGTTCGCTATAATTGCACTAGATACAGATGAGTCTGGTGCTTATAAGCTTGCAGATAGGATAAGGAAAGAGTTAGAAAGCAATCCAATATCTCTTAAAGACCCTAAATTTAGAGAATTTCTTTCAAAACTAAGTAAAGAAAACAGGAGAGAAATCCTTGAGAAGATTTCTAAGCAAGCAGGAACAACCTCATTAACTGAATTAAGAAACTACAATATCCAAATAACATCAAGTTTTGGCATAAAGTCTTATTCTGGAGAATCTTCAAAAGAAGATTTAATTCATAAGGCAGATTGTGCTTTGTACAGTGCAAAAGAATCAGGAAGAAATCAAGCAATTGTTTATAGGCCTGGTATGACAAAACCTGAATAAAAAAACTTTTTTTTTCTTAATATTTATGTTTAGAACTCTTTACAGAAAAATTCTTTTTATATAATGTTGAATTAGGTACAAAGATCAAATCACCCTTATCTGTCTGTATCTCAGTCTCAGTCATATTTATCTTAACGACTCTCCCCTCCAATTCATCAACTTTAATGTAATCTCCCTCTCTGAAGAATCCCCTCTTTTGCATAATCAGTCCTGCAAAAGCATTAGGTATAAAGTCCTTTATAGCCAGTACCAAAGTCAATACTATTAATATCACTGCTCCCGCAGCTATGATATTTAATATAGTTGTAGCAATTCCTAACTGATTCAAAGCCATTATCACACTAAAGAAAATTATGAAATAAAAAATAATCTTAGATATCCCCTTTTCAAGATTAACTTTTTTAACACCTGCATTCTTTAATATCTTGTTAAGCTCAATCTCTTTTAATCCTGATTGGATTATCTTGCTTACTATTTTTGCAATAATAAAACCTATGAATAATATCACAACAGCAACCACAATACTTTCAAAAAAACTTGATACAAGTTCACTTAAATATTCTATTATTGCCATATTCTTATTATATAGAGGATAGATTTATAAATATTTAGCTTTTCAAATCTCTTTATGACTAGGTCTAAGAAAAAGGATAAACCTGAAAAAGAAACAAGAAAGATTTCAACCAGTGATAAAATCCGAGAGCTTGAGAAAGAACTTTCTACAACTAAGTATAATAAAAGGACTCAGCATCATATAGGTCTTGTCAAAGCAAAGATACGCATGTTAAAGGAAAAACAAGAATCCCGTTCACGTTCAGGGCCTAAGTTTGAAGGTTATACTGTCAAAAAATCAGGAGACGCATCAGTTATCTTAATAGGATTTCCTTCAGTTGGTAAGTCAACACTTCTTAATGCTTTGACAGGAGCTAACTCTCAGGTTGGAGCGTACGATTTTACTACTCTTGATGTCGTACCAGGAATTCTTGAATATAATGAAGCTAAGATCCAAATACTTGATGTTCCTGGAATTGTCAAAGGTGCAGCATCCGGAAAAGGTCGTGGCAAGGAAGTACTTTCTGTTATGAGAAACGCTGACCTTGTTTTGATGCTGGTTGATGCACTGCACCCAGAACATTATCGAGTAATTAAGAAAGAAGTCTATGATTCGCATCTGAGATTGAACCAAAAAAGGCCTGATGTTACAATTACAAAGACTGAGAAAGGTGGAATCGACTTAGGGACAACGTGCAAACTTACTAAATTAACAAAAGAGACTATAAAAGCTATTTTACAGGAATTTAGGATTAATAATGCAAGGGTTGTTATAAGGGAAGACATAACCCCAGATCAATTAATTGATGTTATTGAGAAGAATAAGATTTACATTCCTGGAATTACTATACTTACAAAGATTGACCTCATCCCATCATTACAGTTAGCCAAACTCAAGAAAGATATTAGACCAGATCTTGCTATTTCATCACAACAAAAGATAGGTATTGAACAACTTAAAGACTTAATCTTTAACAAGTTGAACTTTATGAGAGTATATACAAAAGAAGTAGGAAAAAAAGCTGATTTAACTGACCCCCTTATCATTGCAAAATCGTCTACAATCCGAGACGTCTGCCGTAAACTGCATAAAGATTTTGAGGTTAAGTTTCGTTTTGCAAGAGTATGGGGCAATTCTGCTAAATTCCCTGGCCAGAAACTTTCACTGAATCATGTTCTAAAAGACAAAGATATAGTAGAAATACACATTTGAGTAACCTAAGACTCTTGCTCTTCTTCAAATCTTTTAAGCTTCTTAGTTATTGGGACAAAAAGGTAAATTACCCCAAGACCCAAAAAAAAGTAAATTATATCATATTTAAAATAAGCCCAAGTAGTAAGGTGCACTATTGCAAGTACAATTCCTATCAACGCAATAAATTTCAAAAATGAATCATCCATTCAAATCAACCTAAATCAGCATCTTCAAATATAACCTGATGATGTATGATATAACATTCTTTCTCATCTTTAATAGATATAAATCTTTCTAATTCCTTTCTTATTTCATTAATATCAAGGTTCTTACGTAACTTGATATCAAATTTCACATTAGAATATTCAGTTCTTCCTAAAAAATTATATTCATTAATCCTTCCAAGGACTTTATAATCTTTATCTAACTCAAAGCATCGGTCTTTTTTGACCAGCACACCTTTCTTTGACATATTATCCATTATTTGTTGAAGTTTGATAAGGCCAATGTTAGTCTTTCCAACAATATCAGCAGCACTTAACCTTTCGTTCTGCATAAATTCCGTAATAATTACACCCTCAGCAATTGATAGATTATGTGTCTTAGGGATATTTATCGTAGATTTCTCACTTGTATCTCGAACTATCGTACCCTTAAACAATTCAACAAGCATGTTAAATTCCTCATCTCCCCTATAGCAAAAGAATATTACCGCAGGTATTAGATATGTTTTAATTCCCTTAATCTTTTTTTCAGACATCAATTCTAAATCTTTAATACTAAGTTTAGGCTTAATTACACATAAAAGATTTTCATAATTGGTTATTTCTTCTTTTTCATCTTTAGAATATTTTCTAATCTCACTATGCTCTATATCTGCCTTTATATGTTCTGTAGCATAGGTTTCAACTTTACTATCTCTCTCTCTTATATTATCTTCTTTTGTAGTAGCAGTAGTAATAATTGTTCCTTCATCATTATCATCTTCTTCATAATCTTCTGTTTCATCATTATCTCCAAATACATCTACAGCTTCACCACCATGCTTACTCATCCTAGGTCTGATATTTACAAACAATGGCAAGTCTACTATCCCTGTTATCATAGCAGTTCCTATTGCAAGATTCTGTATCTCTTTTTCAGTTTCTGATGTAATATTCTCAACTGATGAAGATATAGCTCTAAGATCTTGTGGATTTGTGACTTTAAGTATTACTTGTGTTGAACACTGGCTTAGCACGCTTTTGTCACATCTTGCAGGCCTTTGACTAACTACGCATAATCCCATCCCAAACTTTCTTCCTTCAGAGGCAATAGTCCTCATGATCCTGCTACTCTTTGCCTCTCCAAAGCTTCTTTCTGGAAGAAAATTATGTGCTTCTTCAATAACTGCAAAAAAAGGAGGGATTTTGCCCTTCTTCCTTGCCTCAAACAAATCTTTCATCAACTTATAAACAATAATCTGCTGAACCTCTGGTTCAATTCCTTTAACATTTATTATTGAACATCTTCCTGGTACTATGAGTTCATTATAATCAGTATATCTGCTTGAGAAAAGGTTTAGCTTCCTAAGATAATCAATAGCACTTATCAAACCCCATTTCATTCCATTATCAATGGTCTGGAGTTCAATAGTTAGCTCATCAAGATTAGGTTCCTCAATATCCCTCAATGTAGAATATAACAAAGATTGTTGCACATTTGACAACTTCGCTGGAAGAATATGCATAATTTCATCTGCAGAAAGATTCTCATTCAGTTTTAAAGGCCTTAAACTTTGATTTATGCTTATATCTCCATATTCCTGTACTTCATTCATAAATCCTTTTACAGATATTCCGTATAATTCATGTCTTTCAGAACCTTCATCTGGATACTTAAGTGTTGAATACTCTCCATGTGGATCAATAATTAACAATGGAACTTTATTTCTTAGTATCTCTTCAATAAGTACCCCCACTGTATACGATTTTCCAAAGCCACTCTTAGCAAGCACAGCAATATGTTTAGTTAACACTCTCTGTAAATCAAGATATACCTTTATTTCTCTTGTCTCAAGCTTTCCAATATAGGCATTTCTAGTTCCATATTCAAGCTTTATGATCCCCTTTATAAATTCATCATCTGCAGCTAACACCTCTGTACCTGGCTCAAAGGGATTCCTAATCTGCTTAATTCTTTTATCTATTTTATCCCTGTACCCAATCACATTACATTTAGCGATTGTTTTCTCATTGTCCCTTACCAATTCAACAATCTGACAAAGCACATATCCATAGTCCTTATGGTTTACCTGACAATACTGAAACTTTTTTGCATTACCTTCTACTAAGAAATCAAAACTCAATGTTGTAAACCTGCCAATAATCTTACCAAGTATCATAATAACACACATTACCCCAAATTGCCTTGCTAGTTTAAATATTTTTATTGCCTAAACAGAAACCTTTTTAAATTACTCTCTCTAGAAAAGACTTGGTGATAATCAATGGCAAAAAATGCATCAAATGATGAACAGATAGGTTTTCATAAAGGAGCTTTGTCAACACTTGCTAAAGAACGGGAAGAAATGCTTAAGATTCTTACTATTGTTGAACAACTTATGCAGATGCATGTCAAAGCACTTAAAGACTTAGGCGTTGACCTTGCAAAAGCAGCAAAGCAAGCTAAGGGCAAAGCAAAGTCTGGCAAGAAGATAGAAGAGTTGTTATGATTAAAGCAATAATCTTTGATTTTGACAACACTCTTGAAGATTTCAAATCTGTAAAGAGAAGAGCAGAACTTAAAGTTGGAAAGTATCTTTCGAAGAAATTTAATCTTAACCTCAGTTTATTCGTCAGTACATTTGAGGAAGTAGATTTATACTTTTCCCATAAAGGTGCAAAGATTAATGATATTAGGGTGTATGATAGGGCTTTCTGGTTCAAAGAAACCTTCAAAAGATTGAAGTTCACACAAAAACTTTCAAAAAACGAGATTAATCTGCTAAGTTCCATGTACTGGCGTTATATAAACAAGAACGCTAAATCTATAAAAGGCGTAAAACCAGCACTAGTTAAACTTAATAAAAAATTTAAGTTAATAATCATGTCTGATTCTGATGGTTCACGCAAGATTAAGATTGACCGGATAAAGAATTGTGGAATATACAAGTATATTTCTTATATCCTATTGGGTGATGATGTTAAGGCAAACAAGCCAGATATTAAGTTTTATAAAAAAATATTCAAAAGGTATAATCTCAAACCATCTGAATGCATCATGGTAGGTGACAAGCCAGAGGTTGACCTTAAACTTGCCAAATCAATTGGCATGTTTACTGTGTGGATAAGATTTGGTGCATGGTCATCTCAATTGAAAGATAAGCATTTCAGATACGTTGATCATGAAATAAAGGACTTTACATATTTCCCAAGAATCGTAAAGAAGATTGAAAATGAACAAAACCCAGTTAAGTAAAAAAGACATTAAAAATATAAACCAATTAATTGAAGAAGATTATTCCTTGAAAGATTTTCTTGATAAAAAATCCAATATCTTTATCATGAAAACAGAGTATAATGTCTTATTTGTAAATCACGAACCCTTATTTTTCTTCTATAATAAAAAACCTGTCCCAACATTGAAACTGTTAATGAAAAATAATTTCCTTAAGAAAATCACAATAGACCTACCAGCTGTCAAGTTTATTGTAGGAGGGGCTGATGTTATGCGGCCAGGCATAACAGTGATAGAACAAGGTATTAAGAAAGCTGAGATAATCTCTGTTGTGGATGAAATTCACCACAAACCTTTGGCAGTAGGTATCTCAAGATATTCTTCAAAAGAACTTGAGACAATGACTTCTGGCAACGTTATCAAGAATCTGCACCATGTAGGAGATAACATTTGGAACATATAAATCAATCAGTAGAGTGTATCCTTCTGGCTTTAGGGACATAATTTAAAATCCTTCCCTCTTTAAACTTTCCGCAACCAGCATAATCTTTGTTATGTCTAATGATAACAAAACCCGAATAATTTCCCTCAACATATAAATCATCCCCTTTAAACCATGTCCTTAATTGCTTTTTATCAATATCAATAACATTTTTTGTTGCCATTTCCCCAATAATTTGACTTCCTTCTATACTTAACCTTATCTCATTCTCGATTTCACAGAAATATATGCCTAATGAATTAAGTCTAATCTTTTTAAAGTTGATATCAAATACCTCTTTTTTCACAATATAAATTTTATCCTTATCACTCCTTAATATCGCATAATCTGCTAAATCTATTTTTGCACCCCATTGAATTTCAATTTTAGATAATATCTCCTTAATCTCCTTAGTGTTCAATATCTTATATTTTCCCATAATATCCTCTTAGGAATAAAAATCAATCTAGATATTAAAAACATTTCTATTTTCCTTTTTAACAGTTAGATCCTAGTAAAGTATATAAACCTAAATAACCTCCAAGAACTTATGATAGATTTTTTGCTTCAGAATGTGCCTTCAACAATTGTAACATTCATAATTGCTATGATTCTCCTTATTAAATCAGCAGACTATTTTACTGAAAGTTCTGAAAAGATAGGGAATTTTTTTCGAATCCCACAATTTATTGTTGGAGTTACTATTGTAAGCATAGGAACTTCGCTTCCAGAACTTGCAACCTCCATGGTTGCCATTTTTAAGAATTCAACTGAATTTGTAGCTGGCAACGTGATTGGTTCAAACATAACTAACATCCTTCTTGTAGTAGGCGCTTCAGCAATTTTTGCCAAGAAATTAAAATTAAGTTTTGATTTAACAAAGATTGATTTACCATTACTTATGGCATCTGCATTCCTAATCTATGTCCTGCTTATGGATAGTTCATTCAATGCTTTTGAAGCAATTATCTGTATTATCGGTTACATAATTTATCTGATTTATACTGTTAAAGCGTCAAAATCATCAGACAACTCAGGCCTTTCCCAAGGAAAATTAAAATTTCTTACCTACTTCATCCTAATAGTATCAGCAATTGGAATTTACTTTGGAGCTGAGTTCACAGTATTATCAGTTAAGAGATTGTCAGAGCTCTCTGGCTTTGCAGATACCTCTGTCTTAGCACTTTCAATCGTTGCTTTAGGCACATCATTACCAGAACTTTCAGTAAGCATTGTAGCAGCTTTAAAGAAAAACTACGAATTATCCTTAGGTAATGTCCTTGGCTCTAATATCTTTAATTCATTTATAGTCCTAGGAATACCTGGACTTTTCACCACTTTGACGATTTCTTCATCTGTTCTATCAATTGGTATCCCTATAATGATTGCTGCAACAATCCTTTACTTTGTTTCTACATTGACAAAAGAGATTTCAATCTATGAAGGTTTTATCTATGTTTTGTTTTATATAACATTCATAGCAAAATTGTTTAATTGGTTTTAATTTTTTTAGAAAAAACTCAAATGCCCCAGACAGGGTTATCTCTTCTTTTTATTTCAGCAATTTGTTTAAGTACTTCTATATCCCCTTTACTAAGGAATTTCTTCAACGTTTTTAATTTCTTGAAATCCTCTTCTGGAATCACAGAAAATAATATGTCCCCCTCATTAATCTGTCTTCCAACAGTAGCTCCAGTGATTCCCATTGCTACTTGTTTACCTCGCTCAGCCTTTGTTATACTTTCCTTTTCATGCTGAAGGCTCTTAACGCTGCCTATAATCTTGCCATCTTTATTCATTATGTCGGTGCCTGTATTTATACTGCCCTCAAGAATATGCACACCAACTATTGCAGGATTACTCTGCCTAAAAACATATCCCCTTAATATTTCAAACCTGCAAGGTTTTATCAAAATATCCAACTTTTTTGCTTCCTCTAATTTTTCCTGCTCTTTAACCCATTCCTCATAACTTTCAATCAATTTATAGATTACTTCATTGGTTAAAATCTTGACCTTTTCAGGTACAGCAATATCCTGGCCCACAGCTACATTAAATGCAAGTATTACAGAATAAAGTGGTTCTTCTTCAAAGTTAGTTTCTGCATCATTTATATCTTTCTTAGTGATACTACCAATTGTTGCCTTTCGTATTGGGATATCCCTCTCTTGCAAAAGAGTTATCAAAGCTTCTAGTGAACCTAATGTATCAGCTTTGATTATAATCCCTTCTTTATCAGTCTCAATAAAAACCTCTTCTATCTCTTTCTGAACCTCTTCTTTGCATTTTTCAATATTATCCTCGTGGCAGGAAACTAAAGGCATTCCGGCTACAACCTCTTCAGTGTTAGGTGCCGATATTTTTACGCCCGTTGCAGCTCGTACTTCTTTCATAGGCTTAAATTTAGCTTTTTTTGTCCTCATCTCTTGTAAAGGTGCAGGCTCAAACAAACATCTTACCTTTGCAACAATCGCTCCTTCCATCCCTCCAACTACAATAATATCATTAGCTTTGAGGGTTCCATCATAAAGTATCACATCCATACACTTTCCAATTCCTTTCTCTTCTTTAACTTCAAGGATGGTGCCTTTTGCAGGTCCATTTATGTTGCATTTTAAACATTGCTCAAGATACTTCTGCGCAAGACCTGCCATGACCATTAAAAGTTCAGGTATTCCTGCGCCAGTCTTTGCAGAGCAAGGAATTATTGCAATCTGTTTAGTATAATCTTTTACTCTATCAAACCTCTCACTTTCAAAACCATGTTTATGGATCTGCCCAACTAGTTCATACAACTTTGTTTCGATAGCAGTGATAGTCTTTTCACTTTGTTTTTGTATACTTTGCAGAACATTACCCTCTTTCAACTCCCAGCCAGAAATTAAATCAATCTTATTTGCAGCTACCACAAACGGCGTTTTATAATTCTTAAGTATCTCAATTGCTTCAAGTGTCTGGGGCTTGAATCCCTCATTTATGTCAACTACAAGGACAGCAATATCTGCAAGGTTACCTCCCCGCTTTCTTAGGTTAGTGAACGCTGCGTGCCCAGGAGTATCTATAAACAGCAATCCTGGGATTGTAAAATCCATCTTCAGGTTTTCTAACAGTTTTCCTGTTATCTTTTTGATAACCTCCAGAGGAACAATCGATGCACCTATAGCTTGAGTGATTGCCCCTGCCTCACCTGATACAATAGCGCTACCTCTAATATTATCTAGGATACTTGTCTTACCATGATCTACATGTCCAACCATAGTGACTATTACTTGTCTTATTTTTTCCATAATCCACAAGAAAAATCAACAGTTTAAAAAGGTTTCTCTACCTTCTATTTTTATAATTTTGCATATTCTTTATAAATCACTTGTCAATACTAAACATATGCAGACTAAAGAAGGAAAAGCTTTAATCAAAGCCAATAAAGGAAAGATTTCGAAAAAACTCACAGTGTTCTACAATCCTGATATGGAATTAAATCGAACCATTTCTATATTACTCCTTAATTCAATCAACTTAACTAATCTAAGGATTGCATTGCCTTTAGCAGGCTCAGGTATTAGAGGTATCAGGTTCTTGCTAGAACTTAACAAAAACAAAATCCAAGAAATCCACTTCAATGATGCAAACCCTGAAGCACTGGAAGACATCAAATTCAATCTTGAATTAAACAACCTTAATAATAATCAATCCAAACATCTCTATCTTTCAAATAAGGAAGCTAATAAGTTCTTATTGGAATCGGATGGTTTTGATTACATTGATATAGATCCATTTGGAAGCCCCAATCCCTTCTTAGATACTGCAATAAAAAGAATCTCCAGGAATGGCATATTAGCTGTAACTGCAACAGATACTGCGCCATTATCCGGAACATACCCCAAGACATGCTTAAGAAAGTATTGGGCTTTGCCATTAAGGAATGAACTTAAACATGAAATTGGTTTAAGAATCCTTATCCGCAAGATTCAGTTAATTGGAGCGCAGTATGATAAAGCATTAATCCCTATACTATCATTTTGGAACCTGCATTATTTTAGAATATTCTTTCAATGCAATAAAGGTAAGAAGAAAGTAGATGAAATAATAAAACAACACGCTCACTTGGAATGTAATGAAAAATCTGGAGAATTTAGTTTTTCAGAGAAAAGTGGCATTGGACCTCTTTGGTCTGGAGATTTATTTGATTCTGAACTTATTTCTGAAATTAAATCAGGCAATAATTTAGTGCAGCTCATTAAGCAAGAATCCAGAATAAAGAGTGCATTCTTTTATGATATACATCAGCTCTGCAAAAAACATAAACTGAGGATCCCAAAAAAAGACTGCATTTTAAATCTGCTTAAGGAAAAAGGCTATACTTATTCTGAAACACACTTTAATGTTCACGCAATCAAATCAGAAATCCCTTTCAGAGAATTAATCAACCTTCTAAAATCTTTACAATAACCTTTCTTCTCCTTGGACCATCAAAATCAATCAACATTATGTTCTGCCATGTCCCTAACATTAAACTTCCATCCCTTATGATTAAGGTTTGACTACTCCCAACAATAGAACTCTTTATGTGACTGTCTCCATTATTATCGACTTCATCATGCGCCCACCTTCCTGGAGGTATAAGGATATTTAGGCATTTTTGCAAATCTAGACTTACATTAGGATCAGCATTTTCATTTAACACCAATCCTGCAGTAGCATGGGGGATAAACACAACACAAATCCCTTCATCTATATTCTTAACAAAAGACTTAACTTTATCAGTAATATCAATTACATCCTCTCTTGAAGCGCTCTCAACATAAAATTCATTCATCATATTGAAAATTTATCCTCTATTCTTTTTAAATAATTCGAAAGGTTTATAAATTAGGATATATAAATCTTCTCTAATGGCTAGACCTATTGTTCTAGAGATTAAAAACCTCAGAAAACAATTCAAAAAAAACGTGGTGTTGAATAATATTAACATAGATATCTCTAGAGGCGAAATATTCGGTATCATTGGTATGTCTGGTTCAGGAAAGACCACACTTCTTAATTGTATGGTAGGATATACGCTTCCTGAAGAAGGTGAAGTTCTATTCCAAGCAAGCAATATAATTGACCGTGATTCTAAAACTAATCATAAACCAATCACAAAGAACATATTAAGATTAAGGAAATCCTTTGGATTTGCTCCGCAGCTTCCTTCATTTTATCTCGAACTTACATCCGAAGAGAACTTATACTACTTTGCTTCTTTGTACGGAATACCTCGAGACATAAGAAAGACAAATGTTGAGCATCTACTAAAATTAACAGGACTTGAGAAAGCAAGAGATACTCTCGCAGGAGCTCTTTCAGGTGGTATGAAGAAAAGGCTTGGGATTGCGTGCGCACTTGTCCACAAACCTGAAGTATTGATCCTTGACGAGCCAACAGCCGACTTAGACCCTATCCTAGGCGAACAGATATGGAAGCTTATTAGGAAGATAAATGACCAAGGTACAACTGTGATAATAGCATCTCATTTTATTGAGGAGATTGAGTCCCTGTGTGATAGGATTGGTGTCCTTCATGGAGGCACAATGCTTAGCATTGGATCACCCTTGAAGTTAAGGGACATCTATACAAAGAACGACGAGATTCACCTTGAAGTTGTTTCAGGCAATTATTCTTCAATAATCAAGAAGCTAAGATCAAAAAAGTCACTTAAGATTGATAAGATTAAATCTGATAATAAAAAACTAGTATTATACACTCCAAAAGCTCAGGAAACTCTTCACTTCATATTTCATTCATTAGGAAAAAAAGAGAAGATAATTTCAGCAGACATCAACAGACCAACTTTAAGGGAAGTATTTGAATATCTTGCTCAGTCTAAGATGGAAAAGCTTGCTCTTAATGATCTCTCTGCTATAAGAAAACCAAATTCAGAAAATAATACAAATAAGAAAAAGAATTAAATCAATCAGAATGCTAATAATAAATTTTTAAAAAATGAAACTACCGCACATAATAAAAAAGAATTTCAAGCTTTTAATTAGAGCTAAAAGTTCTTCACTAATTGTAGTTCTTGGCCCTCTTCTAGTCATCTTCTTAGTGGGAGTTGCATTTGATAATGCTAATACTTATGCACTTCAATTAGGTGTTTACTCAGAAAGCTACAATGATCTTACTGAATCATTTATAGGTGCTCTTAAGGAACAAGAGTTTCAAGTTCAAAAGGTCGATTCAGAAGAAAGCTGTGTTTCTCGAATTAAATCAGGAGATTTGCATACTTGCGTGGTATTTCCCCCAAATATGGAAATTTCAAATGAGGCAGTGAATGAAATTGTGTTCCATGTTGATTATTCTAGAATAAATTTAGTATGGATGGTAATTGATACAATCTCTGCAAAGGTTAAATCTCGTTCATCCGAGATAAGCGAAAATCTTACAGCAGTACTTCTTCAGAAACTTGACGAAACAAGAGTCGAGATTTATAACAAAAACCCTACAGTAGAAGCACTTAAGGCTGAGAATAACGACTTGATAAGTATCGCTTCTTCAGTAAAGGAAAAAGTTGCTTCAATGGACCTTTCTTTTAACCTAGATAATTTCCAGATAGCTCAACTTAAGTCCTCAGTTCAGCAGCAACAATCAGCTTCAACTACAATTGATTCTGAACTTACCTACATGAATAGCAAAATAAATTCAATAATAAACGATTTAGAAGATATAAATACTTCAGATACCAGAGAAGCAGTTGATGATTTGAATGAAGTAAAAGAAAGTCTTATAGATATTGAGAACGCTACAGGAAACGCTACATGGAGCAATATTAATAATATGGTTACCACAGTAGAGTCCCAGCTTAATGATGTCAAGTCAAGGTTAGATACAGCAGTTTCTGCAAAATCAGAAGTTGATTCAAATGTGGTTACAATGTCAGATGCGCTCGGTCAGTCAAAGACGCAATTGGAAGAGGTACATCTTGCACTTCAGAAGATTGATGCAAGTATCTCAGGCATATCCGTAACTAAGGCTAGCAGTATTGTAAGCCCAATCTCAACAAAGATAAAACCTGTAACTCCACAGAAGACTCACTTAAGCTACTTATTCCCTTCACTGCTTGTGATTGTGATCATGTTCATAAGTATAATTTTATCTGCAACTCTGGTGATGATGGAGAAAAACTCTCCTGCTTATTTCAGAAACCTGATAACCCCTGTAAGAAACATTACTTTTATTATTGGAACATACATCACAACATTGATAGTTGTCATATTACAGCTTGCAGTAATCTTAGGCATCTCAGTTTATTTCTTCAACGCTTCCATCTTTCCTAATCTCTGGACAAGTCTGCTTATCCTTTTCCTTATATCCTCAGCATTTATCTTTATTGGTATGGCAATTGGTTATATTTTCAAGTCTGAAGAGACCTCAACACTTGCATCAATCTCAATAAGCAGTATATTCCTGCTTCTTTCTGATGTTATAATTCCAATGGAAAGCATGCCTAACTACCTTCTTACAATAGCACGTTATAACCCTTTTGTGATATCTGAAAGCCTTATAAAACGTTCAGTGATGTTTAATATTGGCATAAAGTCGCTTGCATTTGATATATATTTTATCTTAGGATGGTTCTTGGCATTCTTCTTAATTATATTAATCTTCCAGTTTTTCAGGCAAAAACAATACTTCCATAGGATGGCTTATAAGACATCAAAATTCATTTCAGAGAAAAGGAAGTCAAAGAAAAATCAAGCAAAAACAAAACCTGCAAAAATAAAACCCAAGTCAAAAGTCAAACCAAAGCCAAAATCCTCAAAAAAGAAGCCAACTAAATCAAAAAAATCAAGTAAATCCAAAAAGTAATTCTCATGAAATGTATTATAGTATCTGGCACTCCTGGAACCGGCAAGACTACATCATCAAAGAAACTTTCAAATCTGCTCAATTATAAATATATTAATGTGAATGATATAATAAAAAAGAGTTCATTATGTGAATCTTTTGATAAGGAAAGAGACTGCATTGTAGTTGACGAAAAAAGGCTTTCAAAATCTTTAGTTTCTATAATTAAATCTTCAAAAAGAAACTTATTGATTGATTCACACATGTCATATTTTATCCCCAAAAAATATGTTAATTTATGTATAATAACCAAGTGCAATCTTAAGGTTCTAAAAAAGCGACTTGAAAAAAAGAAATACTCAAAGTCAAAAGTCAAGGAAAACCTAGAATCAGAAATCTTTGATATTTGCTTAAATGAGGCCAAAGAGGCAGGTCATAATATCTTAGTTATTGACACAACAACTAAAATAGATTACAAAGAATTAGCCTCAAAAGTTAAAAAACTTCTCCATTAACTGCAGATATTCTAATATCTCTATTCCCTTTCTTGTCAATATACCTTAGTTCATAAATCGGATAATATACAAGCTCTTCTTCAATAACCTCAGCTGTGCCAAACCAACCTCTTACTAACTCATTAATCTGCTCACTCTTTACTTTCGGGATTTTTAACTTAGACTCAATCTCACTATATTCTAAATTTGCTTTACTTTCAATCCTTGGTATATTGTTCTTATCTATCTTTATTAATAATGACCACAGGAATTGCTTACTTACCTTATCATATGTGGCAATCTTCTTGTTAAGAAGACCTTTTAGAGTATTTCCAACCATCTGTTTAGATACACCAATTTCATATCCTATCTCTGCACTGCTCAGATTATCCTTCTTATTCAATACTTTTATTACCTGTAACTCATTTTCTGTCAATCCTATTAATCTCTCAAATCCTTCTAATCTCTTAAAATCTTCCTGCTTAAAGACAAACGTACTTCCATCTAAAGCATTGAAATAAACCTCATAATCCTTAATGTTTTTCTTAATCCCTAACAAATTCTTTTTTATAACCCTTACCTTAGTCTTATAGAATGGTATAAAGTTTAATGTATAGCCCTCTAATTTCTCCTTGTCTGGACCAAAAAACTTAAACATCTTTTTCTTATTCTTATTTATCAACTTATTTAATGATTCACCTTTTATCCTTATCCTAAAATGCTTCCTCTCTTTCCCAGACATCCTCTTTTTATAATCTTCAGTTCCAGTATTATCTCTAATCTTTTCAAATTTCGAGTCTAAAACCTTAAATTCACTCCTATACCTATCCATAAATGTTTTAATATCTTCTAAGTTTAGTGTCTTATGTTCACTATACAACCATCTTACCTTAATCTTCTCAATCTTTTCAAATATATCCGGAGAAAAAATCACAAATTCACCAGGTTTAAGACCTGCCATGCTAGAAGTAATCTCATCAACTTCATCACCTGCAATAGCTTTTAGTGATTCCTTGACTTTGGCCCTGTCCTGTTTTGCAGTCAACCTTCCAATAGCCCATGTACTGAACTGGCTGAACGCTTTATAATCTATATCTCCGGGATTCTGTGTGCTTATTATACACCCAATACCATACTTTCTGGCTTGCTTGAATATTATCCTCAAAATATCTCTTGATAATGTTTTTTTATTGCCAGCAGGGATATATGTAGAGATTTCATCAACATAGAACAATGCTTGTAGATTCTTAGAAGGTTTAAGCAGCATGTATTCATATAACTCTTTACAAAGCATAGATAAGAAAAAATCTTTATCCCCAGAATTCAAAGTATTAAGATATATGACTGATACATCATTCTTCAACAACTGCTTTATGTTAAGCTTTACCCCAAAATTAAACAAAAGATCCTTTTCTCCTATTGTTAATAGCTTAAGCCTTTTTACTAATGTACCTATCTCTGTCTTCGATAATAACTCATCCTCGCCTCTTGCTTCGATAACCTGAGACAGATTATTGAAATCAGAAATCTCACTCCCTTCCCCATAACACTCAAACAATAACTTATAAAGATAAGCTGATGCACTTTTCCCTTTATCATTCTCAAGATTATAACCTAATAATCTGCATATGCTTACTGCAATTGTGTTTATAATGGAAATAACATCCTCCTCATTTAGACCTTTTTTTGGAAGCTTAAATGGGCTTAGGCATATAGGAATCCCTTTGTTTGAGGTAGGGGTATATATGATAACCTTTGATTCTTTAATCCTTCCAGAACCCCTTGACAAGCTTTCTGCATCAAACAATCCTAAAGAGCCTAAGTCACCCTGTGGATCAACTAATATTGAAGGAATCTTATTCGTAATAGCTTCCTCAATCAATACCTTACAAAGCACTGTCTTACCAGAACCAGAGCCACCTAATGCAATAAAATGCTTCTTAAGAACATCTAATTCTATTGAAATTTCTTCTTTGTCTTTATCCCCAAGCCTGGTTCCTATGTACGCTTCCATAAAATCTAGAATCCTCCCTAGATTTAAAAATCTTATCATATCTGAAATTCCGCAACCTTTAAATAATTTATAAACAAACGAAATTTTATGAAAACAGTAATAGCTTCAATCGAATTAAGGGCATTAGTTGAAGAATTGCAAGTATTGATAAATGCAAAGCTTGACAAGATTTACCAGCCTGAAAAAACAGAATTCTTTTTCCAGTTCCATGTACCTAATATTGGAAGAAAAATCCTGAGGATTTCCATCCCTAACTTTATGTACATTACAGGATATAAACCAGGTTCACAGAAACCTTCACCTTTTTGTATGTACCTTAGGAAGAATCTTTCTAATACTAGACTTCGCGAAATAAATCAAAAAGGATTTGAAAGAATAGTTGAATTTATCTTTGAAAAGAAACAAAAAGACAAAATAGAACATTATTCAATAATTGTTGAACTTTTCGGCACAGGAAACCTTCTCCTATTAAAAGATAATACAATACTGTCAGCTTTATTTTATCATAAATGGAAAGATAGAACAATTAGGCCAAAAGAACTTTATGATTATCCAAAAAAATCATACAATCCACTAAACATATCAAAGACCAGCCTTAAGGAATTTCTTAAAAAAACCGATAAGGAATCAATTGTAAAGGCTTTGGCCATTGATTTCGGATTTGGAGGGACTTACGCTGAAGAAATATGCCTACTAGCGGGCATTGACAAAAATAAGAAACCAAACCAGATAAAGTCATTAGACAAACTCTTGAATGCAATAATCTCTTTAAAGAAACTTAAACCAAAAGGATATATCTATCCTCGTAATGAAATTGTTCCCTATGAACTAAACACGTTTAAAAGCTTAAGAAAAAGTGAATTTCAGTCATTCAATGAAGCCCTCGATTCTATCTTCACAAAAAATTTAAGTTCTAAGGTCAATGATGAAAAAAAATCAAAATACCAAAAGAAACTTGATAAAATCAACAAAATCCTTAACAACCAAAAATCAACAATAGATAAATTAAAAGAGTCTGAAAAGCTTTCAAAGCAAAAAGCTGAACTAATCTATAACAATTACACTTTATTAAAAGACTTGTTAAATCAGATAGCTAAAGCAAAAAAACAGTACGATTGGAATTTTATAAAGGAAAATCTGCAAAAGGTTAAACAGATAAAATCAATTAACATTAAAGATAAAAAAATAACGATTGAATTAAAATGAACCTATTTTTCAGAAGATATAAAGAATCTCTTGGACCTTTGTTTAAGGATTTAGAATCATATACCTCTAAAGAACTTAAACCTTGTTTAAGAGTAAACACTCTAAAGATAGCTGTAAAACAATTGATTAAGAGATTAAAATCAAAAGGTGTAAAACTTAATAGAATTAATTTCCTTAACTATGGTTATGAAATATTCGAATCAGAATTCTCATTAGGTTCAACTCCAGAATATTTACAAGGTTTTTATTATATCCAGGAAGCGGCTTCCCAATACCCTGTACAGCTTCTAGACCCAAACCCTGGAGAGCTTGTACTAGACATGGCAGCTTCACCAGGCGGAAAGACAACACAAATGGCTCAATTAATGCAGAATAAAGGTAAAATTATTGCCCTAGACATAAAACGTTCAAGATTAGAATCTTTAAGGAACAATTGTGCAAGATTAGGTGTCTCTAATGTACTAATCTATAATAAAGACGCAAGATATGCCTCAGACCTAGGTATAAAGTTTGACAAGGTACTGCTTGATGCGCCATGCTCTGGAAATTTCATGACAGATAAAACCTGGTTTAATAAACGCTCACTTGAAGATTTCAAACTTATGTCAAAGACTCAAAAGCAGCTTCTCTCATCAGCTATGACAGTCCTAAAAACAGCCGGTATTCTTGTTTACTCAACCTGCACTCTTGAGAAAGAAGAAGATGAAGATAATATATCTTGGCTAAAAGAGAATTTTAATGTAAAAGTAATGGAACAAAGAAAATTCTGGCCGCACATTGATGGCACTCAAGGCTTCTTTGTTGCAAAGATAAAAAAATTAGAATAAGTAAAAAAAGAAAAAACAACGCTTCTTTAGTTAAACAGTTCTCCTACATCAGGCGCATTCTCTGTACCTTCATCAGCCTCAAACATCTCTCGTTTCTCAAAACCAAACATTGCTGCAACGATATTTGTAGGGAATCTTCTAACTTTTATGTTCAAGTTTCTTACTTCCTTGTTGAAGTTATCTCTTTCAACTTTAATCCTATTCTCTGTCCCTGCTAGCTCATCCTGAAGTGAAAGGTAATTCTCATTTGCTTTTAGGTTAGGATAATTCTCAACAACAACAAGCAGCCTTGCAAGTGCTGAGTTCAGCTCTTCACCAGCTGCCTGTAACTCTGCAGGATTTCCAGCTTTTCCTATAGAAGCTCTTGCATTTGTTATCTCTGTTAATACTTCACCTTCATAATCTGAATACTGTTTAACTGTCTCAACAAGGTTAGGTATTAAGTCTGCTCTTCTTTGGTAAGCTGACTGCACATTAGCCCATTTTTCGTTAACTGTCTCATCAGATCTTACTAGTCCATTATAAGAACCTACTATCCAAAAAACAAACAACAACAAAACAGCTGCAATCACAATCCCAATTATTGTTCCTTTCTTCATTTTTCATCCTCCTGTTCTTTTATCTCGGCAAGTTTTTCAAGTTCACCTGCATCAACCCACATCCCTCCGCATTTCTTACAGATATCAATCACAACATCCTTTTTTTTCAGTTTTTTCATGTCAATCTTACAACGTGGGCATAATAAGTACTCCTCTCCTGTTTCCTTGTGAATCTTCTTTTTCATTATATCACCTTTTACCATCCGCCAGAGGCTCCTCCTCCTCCAAACGAACCTCCTCCAAAACCTCCAAACCCGCCGCCTATTCCTCCTGAGCGACCTCTTCCTCCAAAGAGAATAATCGCTCCAGCAGCAGCATCAAAATACTTATTCTTAAACTTCCGCCTTTTTAGTATAGCTATGATTATAGGTAATAAAAAGATAAATACAAAAATTATTAAGGATAATATAAATTCAAAAACTATATAATCATCTACCCCTTCATCAACATAATACTCAGACTCAACATCACCTATCATTATACTCTGTATAGCCTTGCTTGCCTCAACTATCCCTGTTCCATAATCTCCTTGCTGGAAATAAGGCACTAAATACATTCTCCCAATCCTTCCCACCTTAGCATCATTTAATATAGGCTCAATCCCACGACCAACCTCAAACCTGTACTTTCTTTCCTCAAGTGCAACCAAAAGTAATAATCCATTATTCTTTTCCTTATCACCAAGATTCCCTTCAGCTATGTTCCATGAATAGGATTCAATATCACTTCCTTCTAAGCTATTGACTGTGACAATTGCATACTCAGCAGCACCAGAATCATATAACCCTTTCAATATAGAATTCAACTGAGCTTCCTGAGCTGGATCAATTATACCAGCATAATCATTTACAAAACCTTTTATCTTAACCTGCGCAGATACAGCTGATGCAAGAATCACAATCATCAATAACAAAATCCCATATTTAGATTTCATACTCTTTAATTATCATTATCTATTTATAAAAATTGCGAGAATTTAAGTAAAAGTGGACAGCTTTCCGGCTTTCCCGCGCTGAAACGCAGTACCGACCAGAACGGAGGCCTGCTTAACTTCTGTGTTCTTATGGGAACAGGTGGAACCAAGCCCCTATGGCCGTCCTAATATCTAAAATTCACGGCTTATTTATAAAGCTTTCTGTGCTTTTTTTTTTGCTATATTTATTCTATAGAATATACGTCCAATTATATAAAAAGGAAAAATAAAAAAATTAATGATAAGTACTAGCCACAATCCTAAACTTCTTGTTCTTCACTAGCAATTCTACATTAGGCCAAGGAGTATGATTCGGAGCCCATTTTATATCTTCAATGATATATGCAAAGTGCTCTAAAAAATCCCTTGAATTGTATGTGAAAAATTCAGGTGTTCCCTGTGCATCAAATTGGAAATGATGTGCTTTCGGTGCAAGATGGTTAACTATCCTTTCTAACTCCCAGTTCTCCAAGTTCTCAAAAGACTTCTCGCTATAAACATCCTTTGCAGGAAACTTGCTTGCAACATCCTTAAGATGATAATACATACCTTCAGTCCCTGCTAATGGAAAACCATTGCTTGTCATAAAGTTCCAGATTGGCTCCTTACCAAAATCCCTATAGAAATCATGCAATGTAAAGAACATAATCCCATAACCAGTCCTCCAGTGCTTGACATCTTTTGTTATCGGAAGCTCAGCTTGAGGAAATATGTCCTGCTCAGTATGATAGAACAACCCAAATCCCCATGTATCAGGATGCTTGCCTCCCATAAGGTAACTGGATATATCTACCATACCACCAGTTGTTGTATCAAGTATAAAAGCTACATTAACATCCCCATCAAACCACGACATGTAATCTCCTGCTTTCATTCCCCAGTTAGGTGAGTGACTTCCAAATGTCAGCTTTGCAACAATATCTGGATGATTCACATCATAAGCAATCTCCTGCGCCTTATCAACCAATGCACTGGAAAAGATTTTCTCCTCTGCCCTTAATGTGTTATACCAATGCTCTCTCTCATCTTCACTTCTCCCAAAAGCCTGTACCTTCTCTTTTCCCCATTTCCTTATTATCTCTTTAGGCCATCCAAACTTATGGCATGCCTCTTGGTAAACATGCTCAAGAGCACTTCCATAGAAATCATTCTTGTTAACTAAAATCGGGCATCCAATCCCATTTCCATGCAATATATTCCTAAAATCAAGCGGAGCTACTTTATAGCACTCATCATGGTTTGGAAAATGTTTCGCATAAGGTCTAGCACCTTTAAATTTAATTATCATCTAAACTACCTCCATATTTTGATATTAGCCTTGCCAATAGACTAATATATAAAAATTATTATGTCTAAGAATATGGTTCTTAAGAATATGTCTTTGAAGCGTTCAAAGCATCCTTCCTGCTATGTATGTGGAATTCTTTCTCAGAACTTAGGTGCCCTAATAACAAACCTTTGCTAGCTAAACCAGGAAATACATCCTCTTCCAAACTCTTGCCTGCATACTCAAATATCTCAGGGCCAGCTACAAACACTGGGCTAAAACTAAGATAAATATCAGTCTTTTTAGGTTTCTGTATAAACTCAAGTATTTTACTTCCTTCTACTTTTACAACTCCCTTTTCAGAAGGCTTGCCAGAAGTAGTAAGCATAAGTGTTGCTACTGGACTCTGCTTGATATGTTGTTTCCAAATCTCTTCTAGATTGACCTTCTCAAATAAGATGTCTCCAAAAACAACCAAAAAATTACTTTTTATCTTCCCCTTCAAAAGCCTTAAAGAATCAGCACTGCCTTTTGCTTCTTTTTCTTCGCAATAATGTATCTTCATTCCAAACAGTGATCCTTCTTTTAATATTTCAAATATATTTGTTAAAGTCTTGCCTCTTGCTACAATAAAAAGTTCTTTAAAACCATTCTTCTTCAACTTTTTGACAGCTCTTTCTACAACAGGCACTCCCTCTACCTCAATTGTTGACCTATAAACCTCTCCTATCTTTTGTGTATTTTCAGGCCCTCCTGCTAGGATAACAGCAGTCTTGCTCTCCCCTAACTGATTCTTCACAAGATACTCAATGGCCTGGCTTCTGTTTCTTATAAAAACATTATCTATCATAGAATCTATATCATGTAAGGTATTCCCGTCAATTGTTATACTTATCTTTTGTTTCAAGGGAAAGTTAAGTATACTTAACTACTATTTAATCCTTTCTATCGGATAAAGTAGGATAATGGTAAGATATTTAAAAGATAAAATCTTCCGAAATTCCATGAAAATTACAATGCTCGGTACTGGTTATGTAGGTCTTACATTCGGTACATGCCTTTCTGATTTAGGAAATGAGGTTATTTGCGCAGATATTGATGAAGAGAAGATTACTAACCTAAAAAAGCAGATAATACCAATCTATGAACCAGGTCTTGCTGAACTTGTCAAAAGAAACATCGATGAAGGCCGTCTTTCATTTACTACAGATTTACAACTCGCAATCAAAACCTCCGAAATCATATACATAGCAGTTGGCACCCCTGTCTCAGGTGACGGGAGTGCTAATCTGCAGTATGTGTTCTCCTGCGCAGAGACAATCGGAAAAAACTTGAATGGCTATAAGGTAATAGTTGTCAAGAGCACTGTGCCTGTTGGTACATGCAACAAGATAAAGGAAATAATCCAAAATAACACAGAACAAGCCTTTGACATAATCTCAAATCCAGAATTCCTAAGGGAAGGAGCAGCAATCAAAGACTTTTTTAATCCTGACAGGACTATTATAGGGTATGAATCTGAAAAATCTAAAAAAATCATGCACAAGATTTACAAGGCAGTTGAGCGCACTGACAAACCAATCCTTTATACAGACATAAAAAGCGCAGAAATGATAAAGTACGCTTCAAATGCCTTTCTCGCAACAAAAATCTCTTTCATTAATGAAATCGCTAACCTCTGTGAAAAAGTTGGAGGCAATGTAAAGACTGTAGCAAAAGGCATGGGCCTAGATGATAGAATCGGACCTCGTTTCCTGCAAGCTGGATTAGGCTATGGTGGTAGCTGTTTTCCAAAAGATGTTCTTGCTCTTGTCGCTCTTGGAAGGCATAATAACTATAACATGGAAATCCTTCAATCTGTGCATAATGTTAACCAGAAGCAACGATTTACAGTATTCCCTAAACTTGAAACATTCCTCCCAAATGTTAAGGATAAGACAATTGCTGTATGGGGGCTTTCATTTAAACCAAAGACTGATGATTTGAGAGAAGCGCCCTCTATTTCCATAATTCAAGACCTTATCCATTTAGGTGCTAAGATAAGAGCTTTTGACCCTGTTGCTTCAAGCCGTGCACGCAATATCTTTCCAGAAATATTTTATTCAAAGAACCCATATGAAGCAGTTGAAGGTGCTGATGCATTGATAATTGCAACTGAATGGAACGAATTTAGGGAACTTGACAAGAAAAAGATCAAAGAACTTATGGTCCAACCAAACATAATTGATGGTAGAAATATCTACGATCCTGATGAGATGAGTGAACACGGGTTTAATTATATCTCAATTGGAAGGGAATCTATAAGAAAGGGTGAAAATAATTAAAGCACTGATATTAGCTGCAGGTTATGCAACAAGACTTTTTCCATTGACTGAAAATTATCCAAAACCCTTGCTTGTTGTTGGAGAAAAGCCCATAATTGAATATATCCTTGATAAGATTAAAGAAGTACCTGAGATTGATGAGGTTTATATAATTACAAACAATAAGTACACCCCTCGCTTTCTGGATTGGAAAAAGCAATATACTTCAGATATACCTATCAAACTGATAAATGATGGCACGCTCTCTGCTGAAGATGCAATCGGAGCTGTTGGGGACATCCACTATACTGTGCTAAAACATGAAATTAATGATGACTTATTGATAATTGCTGGAGATAACTTATTTGAGTTCAGTCTTAAGAAATTTATTAGATCATACCTAAATAACTCAAGCTTAGCTTTATACGATCTCCAGGACCCAATCAAGCTCTCTCGTAAATTCGGAACAGTAGAGATTGACCAAAATAGGAAGATAATCGGATTTGAGGAAAAACCCGTCAAACCGAAAACTTCACTGGCAGCCACTTTCTGCTACCTCTTAAGGAAGCAAGATATAAAACATCTTCATAGCTATGTTGAAGAAGGAAATAACTTAAACAATGGCGGAGATTTCATTAAATACTTAAGCAATAAAGTTGATGTTTATGGATTTAGTTTTACTGAAAACTGGTTTGATATAGGCAATTTTGATGGTTTAGAACAAGCTGATAAGATTTATTCTAACAAATAGCTCACGATACAATAATCTTTAAATAGTTCTTCCAATGTAATTATTTTATGGAAAAAATTGAAGGGGTAATTATTAAAGAACTTAAAAAATATCACGATGATAGGGGTTGGCTTCAAGAAATTTACCGTCTTGATGAAGATAAATATCAGCCAGTGATGTCATACTTATCGTATACTAAGTATAATGTTATACGTGGCCCGCATGAGCATGTAGACCAAACAGACTTCTTTGTTTTCATTGGTCCAGGAGACTATAAGCTTTATCTTTGGGATAATAGGAAGGATTCATCCACTTATGGAAATTATATGGAAATTGTCGTAGGCGAGAGTAACCAGGTTTCAGTATCAGTTCCCCCAGGAGTTGTTCATGGGTATAAATCAATCTCTGAGAGTGGAAGTTTCTCAATAAACCTTCCAGATAGATTATTCAAGGGAGAAGGCAAAACAGGAGAGATTGATGAAATCCGCCATGAGGAAGATCCAAACTCTAAATTTAAGATACCAAGGTGATAATATGAAACTACTTGTTACAGGAGGAGCAGGATTTATTGGTAGTAATTTTATAAGACATATCTTAGAAGAACATCCAAATTATAAAATATTTAATCTTGATAAGTTAACATACGCAGGTAATTTAAACAATCTTAAGGGAATAACAAGCCCAAACTACACCTTTTTCCAAGGAGATATCTGCAACTATGACCTGGTCAGATACCTATTCGAAGAGAACGAGTTTGATGCTGTAGTACATTTTGCAGCAGAGACACATGTTGATCGTTCTAATGAAGATCCTGGAATATTTCTAAAGACAAATATTGGAGGTAGCTTCTCACTACTCTCAGCAGCTGAAACTTATGGCCTTGAAAGATTTATACATATATCTACAGATGAAGTTTATGGTAGTCTTTCAAGTGACTCCGAATCTTCAAAAGAGACTGACCCCTTATCACCTACAAGCCCTTACGCTATCTCAAAAGCTGCTGGTGATAAACTTGCACAATATTTTTTTAAAGAACGTAATGTACCTACACTTATAACAAGAGCATCAAATAACTATGGTCCTTTTCAATTTCCTGAGAAGTTTCTTCCTTTTTCAGTAACAGAACTTCAATCAGGTAAAAAAATCAAACTTATGTGGAGTGATGAAAACCCTGGTCTGAATGTAAGGGATTGGTTGCATGTGAAAGACAATTGCAGAGCAATTGACCTGATTCTGCACAAAGGTGAAATAGGTGAAATCTATAACATAGCTGGTAAGAATGAACATAAGAACATTGATGTTGCAAATCTAATCCTTGATTACTTTGGCTATGGGATGGAAAAGTTAGAAAAAATACCTCACAGGCAATCCCATGATTTTAGGTATTCAATTGACTCCACAAAATTAAAGGAATTAGGTTTTAAACATAAATATAAAGACTTTAAGAAAGGTCTTTATGAGACAATAAAATGGTATGTTGATAATAGATTCTGGTGGGAACCTCTAAAATGAAATACAAAGGAATAATCCTAGCAGGTGGACATGGAACAAGACTCCAGCCAATGACAAATTCAGTGATTAGCAAACAATTGATTCCAATCTATGATAAGCCGATGATATACTATCCTCTTACAGTGTTGATGATGGCGAACATCAAGGATATTCAGATAATCTCAACACCTCATCACATCCCAATCTATAAAGAAATCCTTAAGTCAGGCGAACAATGGGGACTTAATCTACAATATAAAATCCAAGAAAAACCTGAAGGCCTGCCTCAAGCTTTTACATTAGGAAAAGAATTCATTGGAAATGATAATTCTTGTCTTATCTTAGGAGATAATGTATTCTATGGCCATGGCCTTCCTGAACATCTAAAAGCTGCTTCAAGCAGAGAAACAGGCGGAACAGTGTTTGCATATCAAGTAAAAAATCCAAAACAATATGGGGTTGTAACATTTGACAAGGACCAAAAGGTAACTAATATCGAAGAAAAGCCCCAAGACCCAAAATCAAATTGGGCTCTGACTGGTCTATATTTCTTTGACAATCAAGTAGCTGAGATTGCCTCTAATCTAAAAAAATCGCAAAGAGGAGAATATGAAATTACAGACGTCATGAAAGCTTACCTTAAACAGGATAACCTTCATGTGGAGAAACTTGGTCGAGGTTTTGCGTGGCTTGATACTGGAACTCCAAGAAGCTTATTAGATGCATCTTTATACGTAGGAATCCAGGAAGAACGTACTGGCCAAAAGATCTCTTGTCCTGAGGAGATTGCTTATAGAATGAACTTTATAACTGCCTCAGACCTTGAAAAATTAGTCTCAGATCTTCCAAAAAGTGAATATTCAGACTACCTAAAAAAAATTCTAAAGGATTAAATTTATAAACCTTAAAAATATCTATTCTAATACATGATTTATGATATGCTGTTTGTTTTACTTGTTGGATTTTTCGCTACTTACTTAATAATACCTACTGGCATTAGATACCTTAGGAAGATTGGCTTAGATGTCCGTGATATGAACAAGCAACATGAACCTCTTGTTCCAATCTCTGGCGGAGTTCTTGTCATGATAGGCCTCTTCATTTCACTTCTTTCATACATCTTCCTAAAGACATTTTATTATAATGAATCATCTTCAATAATCTATATTCTTGCCTCGCTCTCATCAATTACAATGATCGCAATAATAGGCTTTTTAGATGACCTCCTTGTCAGAAGAGTAAAACCAGACATCTATGTTGGCTTGAAACGCTGGCAAAAACCACTTTTAGTACTTCCGGCAGCTATCCCATTAATGGTAATTAAAGCTGGAACAACCTCAATGTATCTTCCATTCATCGGAACTGTCAATTTCGGCATACTTTACCCTCTTCTACTTGTACCAATCGGAGTTGTTGGAGCAGCAAATATGGTAAACCTGCTTGAAGGCATGAACGGTATTGGTGCAGGAATGGGAATCATCTACACATTAAGCCTTGGCTTGTATGCTTATGTAAACCAAAGACCAGAAGCAGCTATTCTTGCTTTTGCTGTTTTAGGAACTTTAATTGCTTTCTTTATCTTCAACTTTGTACCAGCAAAGGTACTTCCAGGAGACTCATTGACATACCTTTTAGGAGCTGTAATTGCAAGTATAGCAATAATTGGCAATATAGAGAAAGCAGCTGTTATTATATCAATCCCATTCATACTTGAGTTCCTCCTTAAACTTCGCTCTAGGTTTAAGGCACAGACGTATGGCATAGCTCTAGGCAATGGCAAGATAAGATCAAGGCATGATAAAATCTATTCAATAATCCACTTTTTCACGATCAAGCCAAGATTTACAGAAAGAGAGATAGTAATATACACTATATTGATTGAAGTCTTCTTTGCAGCACTTATCTGGTTTGTTTAAATACTAAGATTCTAGTACTTAAATAGTGACAATAAACACCAAAAAAGATTTATAAAGTAAGTGATTTTATACATTAATTGGGGGTGTTATATGAGGTGTTTAATTACAGGCGGTGCTGGATTCATAGGTTATCATGTTTCTAAGGCACTTTTAGAAAGAGGAGATTCAGTAGTAATAGTTGATAATTTCAACGATTATTATGAAGTCAGTTTAAAGAGAGCAAGAGCTGATGAACTCTCTAAATTCGATAATGTAAAAATTATTGAACTAGACATCTCAGAATATGATGCGCTTCTAGAAGTATTCAAAAATAACTCCTTTGATGTTGTCTGTAACCTTGCAGCACAAGCAGGCGTCCGTTATTCTCTAGAGAATCCTTTTGTGTATCTTAAATCAAACATTGATGGATTCCTAAATATATTAGAACTATGCAGAAAATTTAATGTAAAGAACTTAGTATATGCAAGCTCTTCATCAGTATATGGAGAATGCACAGATTATCCGCTTAATGAAATTTTTCAACTTGACAAGCCAATCTCATTATATGCAGCAACAAAAAAATCAAATGAATTGATGGCATACAATTACCATCACCTTTTTGGAATAAACTGCATAGGTCTGCGCTTCTTCACAGTCTATGGACCTTACGGCAGGCCAGACATGGCACTTTTCAAATTCGTAAAGAACATTTTAGAATCAAAGCCAATTGATGTCTACAACAATGGAGATATGAAACGCGACTTTACTTATATCTCTGATATTGTTGCAGGAGTCCTTGCATCTATTGACAACCCTCAACCTTATGAAATCTTCAACTTAGGAAGAGGAGAACCTCAAAACCTTCTGGATTTCATAAGCTGCATTGAAGATAATCTTGGCATAAAAGCAGAGAAAAACATGATGCCAATGCAGCCAGGTGATGTTAAAGAAACCTTTGCTGACACATCAAAAGCAGAAAAACTCCTTAATTATAAACCAAAAGTAAGCATACAAGAAGGTGTCAGAAAAACAATTGAATGGTTTAAGGAATATTATGATATAAAATGAAAATCTGTGTAATAGGTTTAGGATATGTAGGACTGCCTCTTGCTTTAGAGTTTGCAAAGCAAGACCTTGATGTTATTGGCTTTGATATAAACAAAAGAAGAATAGACGAACTAAAGTCAAGAATAGACTCAAGAGCAGAGTTTACTGCAGAAGAAATCTCAACAAATATCCTGTATACATCAAACCCTGAAGACATAAAGCAATCTAATTTCATAATAATCTGCGTACCAACCCCTCTAAAGCAAGCAAAAATCCCTGACCTATATCCTTTAGAGTCTGCTTCAGAGCTTGTAGGTAAAAACCTTCAGCCAGGTTCTATTGTCGTATATGAATCGACTGTCTACCCTGGAGTTACTGAAGACATATGCCTTCCTATACTTGAAAAGTTTTCTGGCTTAAAATGCCCACAAGATTTCCTGATTGGATATTCTCCTGAACGAATAAATCCAGGTGACACAAAACATACTATAGATAAAGTCATAAAAGTTGTATCAGGTATAAATAAAGAAACTCTTGAAAAAGTAGCAGCAGTGTACTCCATAATATGCAAAGCAGGAGTTCATAAAGCACCTTCAATTAAAGTAGCAGAAGCATCAAAGATCATTGAGAATGTACAACGTGACCTGAACATCTCTCTGATGAACGAACTTGCTCTAATATTTTCAAGGATGAATATCAAGACAAAAGATGTACTTGAAGCAGCTGGAACTAAATGGAACTTTCATCGTTACTATCCTGGGTTAGTAGGCGGTCACTGCATATCTGTAGACCCCCACTATCTAACCTTTAAGGCAGAACAGCTTGGCTATCATCCAAAAGTAATCCATGCAGGACGTTCAACAAATGATGCACTCCCAAAATTCATTGCAGACCTCGCGATAAAAGGCCTGAACCAGGCAGGCAAGGTCCTAAAGGATTCAAAAGTCCTTGTATTAGGCCTTACATACAAGGAGGATATCCGTGATTCAAGAAGCTCCAAAGCATTTGATGTTGTAAAGGAATTAAGAGAGTTTAACATACATGTCTATGCATATGAACCTAACCTTACTGATGAAGAAATTATGTATAAATGCGGAATCACAAACACAAACCTTGACTCGATCCAAGACATTGACTGCATCATTCTCATAAACAAGCATAAAGAATTCAGCGACATCACTTTAGACTTGCTCAAATCAAAGATGACCTCAAACCCTTTGATAATTGATTTAAAATCATTCTTCAACGAAAATGAAGCTATTGAAAAAGGCTTTATCTATAGGTCACTATGAAAACCTTTGTAATAATCCCAGCATATAATGAAGAACGCTTTATCCAGGATTTGGTTAGAGAGACAAAGAAACATACTGATTATATTATAGTTGTTGATGATGGTAGCAGCGATTTAACTTATGAAAGAGCAGAGGATGCAGACCTTGTTTTAAGGCACCCTGTTAATATGGGTAAAGGCCTTGCAATGAGCACTGGTATGCATGCAGCTTTAGAAAGAGGCGCTAAGATTATTATCTTTATGGACGCAGATGGCCAGCATGATCCCAAAGACATCAACAAGCTAGTATCAAAGCTTGAGAATGAAAAATTAGATTTAGTCACTGGAATTCGTGAGTTCAATCAAAACATGCCTTTCATCTTCAGGTTCGGAAACACATCCCTTGTAAGAATATTCAATTTCCTGTTCAAAAGTAATGTATCAGACCTCTCAAACGGTTATAGAGCAATGACCTATGAAGCTGCACAAAAGATAAGATGGCAATCACCTGGCTATGGTGTTGAGACAGAGATGCTTGCAAACGCTGCAAAACATAACCTTAAGATTGGCGAGATTCCTATTGAAACTAAATACTTGGATAGTTATAAAGGAACAACAGTATTCGACGGAATAAAAATTTTTATAAATATGTTAATCTGGAGATTTAAACAATGGCAATAGGATTACAACTTTTTGGGGTCATATTTGCACTGATTATGGTTTTCTTTACTTATTCGTCCTATAAACGTAAGGACCTTAAGGCTAAGGATTTTGCACTTTGGTCATTTGTTTGGCTACTTTTTATAATAGCGGTTGTATTCCCAAATTCATTAAACATCGTATTTGAGACATTCGGTATCAGAGGAGCTCTTTGGTTTATCACGATAGCATCTATCATATTCCTTACATGCCTTACATTTGCCTTACATAAGAGTGTAAGAAAGACCCAAAGAAAAATGGAAAAGATAACGCAAGAGATTGCTTTAAGAGGTGAAAAATGAAAACAATTGTTGTTACAGGCGGAGCAGGATTTATCGGTTCACATCTATGCGATGCATTGATCAAAGAAAATAGGGTTATATGTGTTGACAACCTAGGCTCAGGATCATTTGATAATATAAGACATCTTCTGACAAACCCAAACTTCCTGTTTATTGAATATGATGTCACATCTCCTTTGCTGCTTGCAGCAAAGATTGATGAAATCTACCATTTAGCATCAAGAGCATCACCTGTTGATTACCAGGAATATCCAGTTGAGACAGCTTTGACAAACTCAATAGGCTTGAACAACATGATAAGGTTAGCAAAAAAGAACAATGCAACCATCTTATTTTCATCAACATCAGAAGCTTACGGTGAACCAAAAGAACATCCGCAGAAGGAAAGTTATTGGGGTAATGTTAATCCTGTTGGCATACGTTCATGCTATGATGAATCAAAACGTTTCGGCGAAGCTCTGTTAATGGCTTACCATAGGAAATACAGCACAAAGATAAAGATTGTACGTATCTTCAACACCTATGGTCCAAGGATGCGTAAGAACGACGGCCGTGTAATACCAAACTTCATAATGCAGGCTCTTCATAACGAACCTATTACAATCTATGGCGATGGTTCACAGACAAGAAGCTTCTGCTATGTATCTGACCTTGTTGATGGCCTGATAAAGATGATGGCATCTGATTCAACTGGCCCTAAGAACCTTGGTAATCCTGGGGAATACACCATACTAGAGCTTGCACAGAAGATTATTGAACTTACAGGCTCACAGTCTGAACTTGTTTTCAAGGAACTTCCAGCTGACGATCCCACAAGAAGACGCCCTGACATCTCTGAAGCAAGAAAACTCCTTGGTTGGGAACCTTTAGTCCCTCTAGTCGAGGGTCTTAAACCAACAATTGAACATTTCAAAAATGTCTAGAATCATGACTATTGACCTTGAATCTGACTTTGAGTCAGATTCTTATTTCTCTTTAATCGATACTGTCCCTAAAATCCTTGACATGTTTGATGATTTCAATATCAAAAGCACGTTCTTTGTTGTAGGAAACATTGCTGAAAGGTTTGAAGACCTGTTAAAGGAAGTTTCCAAGAAGCACGAAATCGCTTCTCATTCTCACACACACCGCGACTTGTCTAAATTATCACTGCAGGAACTTGATTACGAAGTTTCAGAAAGCAAAAGAGCACTAGACCGTTTAGGCATTGAATGCAAAGGCTTCAGAGCTCCAATGTTCAAGCCTCATGAATTCCTTCACTCAACACTATTCAAGCATGGCTATAAGTATAGCAGCTCAGTCTCATCATCACACCCACCATTCTTCATGAATCCTTTTGTAAAAACAAAACCCTATAGAAAACATATTTTTGAATTACCATGCCCACAGTTCATCTCAAAAGCAGTTCCAGCTGGATTATTCTATTACCGCACATTCTACCCAGTATCAAGGACCTTCAATATCCCCTACATGTTCTACCTTCACCCTTATGAATTATTAGAGAAAAAAGTCCCTATCAAGTTTCCAACCTGGAAAAAGGTTTTTTCAACAAGAAACCTCGGAACAAAAGGCTGGAGAATCTTCAGAGAGATGCTTGAGAGGGTTGATGGTGAATGGGTTAGTTGTGGGGAGTATCTTTCTAAATCCCCACACCCCTCCTCAACCAAGGCCCAATAACCTTAGTCACACCCAAGGGCATCTTCTTCCATATACCAACATAAAACTTATACTTATCACTCCTTGCATCTACTTCAGGTATCTCGCCTTTCCAGAGCTTATAATAAACATTAAGGTCGCTAACAACAGCTCCCCACTTCTTCTTATACGAGAACTGCCCTGATTCAGGATACGCTACCCCAAAATCAAACACCTTAAACCCTTTATCAAGTCCATGCTTGATAAAAGCCCAGTGCACTGCATCATTACTCCTAAAGTCCCTGTATTTAGGATAAGAGTTGGCTATCACAACATGTATCCTGTCTTTGTACTCATATCCTAGGAGAAAAGCAGTCAACTTACCTTGATAAAACGCACCAAAACATCTTCCAAGCTTCATGTTAAAGAAGTTCACAAAAAAACTCTTAGGATATGGTGGTGTTCCAAAAGCACGCATATTCCAAAGATACAGTTTATACAGCTGCTTCATATCACCTAAACCTAACTCCCTAGCATCTAAGAACTTAGAAGCCTTCTTAACAGCCTTTCTCTTCTCTTTCTGTATCCGTCTCCATAATGTCGCTTCATCCTCTAAAGCCAATTCAAACCTATGCACCTTCTTAACACTAAACCCTTCTAGATTATAAAGTCCATGTCTTATCTCAAGATAATCATTATCCTTAGAATACTTCTCCTCAATATATTGAACAATATCATTAACAAACTCCTTTTCTCCAGCAAACCCTCCATACTCCTGGAATGCAGCACTTATCACCCTCTTCCCAAACAAAGGAGACTTAACAAAAAAGCAAGGCAGCAATGTCTTGATCTTATTATCAGCAAAATATGCAAAGTACTTTGATTTAACCTTAAACGTCTTCTCAATAAACTCTTTATACTTAGGTGTATGATAATGCCTATGCTCTTCTCTATTCAAGAACTCTCTCCAGGCTTCACAGTCTGTAGTAAGCTCAATTATTCTCATCTAACCACCTTCTTCACTGCTTTCACAAACCTTTCAATCTCCCATCTTGGTCTGTTCAATGAAAAAGTTAAATGTTCTTTAGCAGCTTTAGAAGCTTCAGTCAACCCATTACTTAAATCTTTGTAATCAAGCAACTCCATGACATCTACTCCTTCCCTAAACATTGCCCCCTTAAAATCATCTCTGTCCTTGACCATCCAGCTAAACCATAACCAAGATGGATTAGTCTTCTTAAACGGCTTGACAACATCAACCACTCCATCAAGTTCTTCCAAAAGATAAGCAGCATTCCCTCTTCTAACCTCTAAAACCTTATCAAACCTTTTCAAGGCACTTAATGTTATCTTTTTAGCATAATTTGAGATTTTACAATCAAGTAATGGCTGTTCATTATGAAGATCCTTTTTCAACCTGGAATACACAAGAGGATACAATCTCGGCCTTAACACAAAACTACCACAGGCTTTCATTGCATTACCTAGGACACAACACCTTCCTTCTTCTTTAAACTCAAACCTTTCTTTACTGTTTATCATTCCACCCATAAAACCATCCTTGCCGATTCCAAAACTAAAGAAACTATAATCTCCAAAACCTCCTGCCATCTTCCCACCAAAACTAGCCCCCATTGCAGCAGCACAATCCTCAACAAACACAACTCCCTCTTTCTCACATCTCTTCTTAATCTTAGCAATATCAGGCACTAAACCAAAATTATAAGGTACTACCAAGACATCAACATCAAAATCAATCTTATCATAATCAGTTATAACCCCAGAATCATAATACTTAACATCACAGCCAGCTTCTTTAATAGCTCTGTCAACAACTGAACACGTAAAAGCACTTACCCCAACTTTTCCAGGATTCTGCTTCAATATCCACTTCAATGCATTCCTTCCAGAACTACACCATATTCTGTAAGGATGAGTCATATACTTATCCAATACAGAATAATCTAACTTAAAAGAAACTAGATCACTAAACCTTGCATTTATTCTATGATGTGAAATCAACATTTTTTCGCAACAACATTAACATAAGGCTTCATAAACCCTATACCTTTAACATCAATGATCTTATACCCTTTCAACAGTCTTCTAAACCCTCTATAATCCCTTGCAATCAACTGAAACTCCTTCTTACTATGCATGTAATAAGATAACCTTAAAGCAATATTACTCTTATTCTTATAATCAGTTATCAGAACCCCTCCTGGCTTCAGCACCCTGTAGATTTCACTATAAATCTTCTCCAAAGTTAAATCACTCAGATGATGCGAAACATCAATAAACAACACAGTATCAAAACTCGAATCCTCAAAATCCAAACTTGAAGCATCACCAACATCTATCTTAACATCTACACCCTGACTCTTACTATACTTTCTCGCAGCCTCAACCATATTAGAAGCACAGTCAATCGCAAAAACAGAATTACCTTTTTTAGCAGCAGCAACTGAATAAACACCAGGCCCGCATGCAATATCCAACACCTTTTTCCCAGAACCCATAAACTTCATAACATACTTTAACTGCTTCCTCTTTAATTTACCCCATATCTTGCTTGGATTAAACATCCCCCAAGGATTATCTCTTTCATAATGCTGCTTTATCAGTTCTTTCTCGTCCATCCTAATACCTCATTAAACACCTCTATGTATCGCTCAGCAATATCAGACCACTTATACTTAGAAGAAACAACTTCATACGACTTCTTAACATTCTCAAAAGCCATATCACTGTCCTTCAACACCTTTACACTAGTGCTTGCCAATGAATTAACATCAAAAGGCTCAACTAAAAACCCAATCCCTTCTTTCTCAAAAACCTCGCTAATCCCAGCACCTTTGCTTACAATAACAGGTGTCTTCATTGCCATAGCCTCAAATGCAACAATTCCAAAGCTCTCCATTATTGTTGGTGAAGGCATCACAAAAAGATCAGCTGCTTTATATAATTCAACCTTCTCTTCATCAGACACAAACCCGACAAACTTTACATGCCTCTCAATCCCTAAGTCATTGACAATCCCTTTCAGCTTCTCTTCTTCAGGACCTTTCCCAGCAATCACAAACATCACATCAGGAACCTTCTCGATTATCTTAGGCATTCCCTTTAACATTATGTCTATCCCTTTATACTCTCTTAAGACGCCTACAAACAATATTACCTTTTTATCCTCAATATCATACCTTTCTCTTACATTAGTATCAATCTCACTATCAAACTCATTTATGTTTATCCCATGCGGGATATAGGCAATTTTATCCTTGTACTTTGTAAGGTAATATGACTGCGGCAATACCTTCATAGTATGCGTCATTATCCTAGAAGCATTCTTTAAGACCTTATCCAAGAAAAACTTGTTATATACTTTAGCTGCAATTCCCATCACTCCAGGAAAAATAATCTCGCGACCATGCATATGTATCACATAAGGCACTTTCATCTTCTTTGCAACCATCGCACCTTTATACAAAAAATACGGATGCGGATGATGTATGTGCACAATATCTGGTTTCTCTTTTTTCATCACTCTTTTCAGACCAGGAGCAAATGCATCCTTAAGAAAACTGTAAGCTTTCAGCCTTCTCACACTAACCCCTTTCATATCCTCTTCTTTGATATCACTCCCAATACTTGAAGTAACAACTTTAACTTCATTCCCTTTCTTGACCCACTGCTTTGAAAGGTAATACACAACATACTCAATCCCTCCTTTCTTAGGCAGAAAATAAGCCACAACCTCCAATATTTTCATATATAAAGCAAATATCACAATATTTATAAACTTATTGGGAGTTGAATATATAGGGTGGTCGAAATATATGCAATCATTCTTGCAGGTGGACGCGGAGAACGCTTTTGGCCAAAATCAAGAGCCTCGCTTCCAAAGCAATGCTTAAAACTATTCTCAGAGAAAACTTTAATAGAAGAAACAATAGATAGATTAAAACCAATATGTTCAGATTTCTATATTTCAACAAACAATGAACTTTCATCATTCTTCAAACAAATCCTCCCAAACCTTAACTATGTAATTGAACCTCTGGCAAAAAACACTGCGGCATGCATCGCATTATCAGCCTTATACATTGCAGAAAAATATCCAGACGCTACTTTATTCATAGAAACAACTGACCATGTCTACAAAGATGTAAACCTCTACCTTGAGAAAGTAAAGAAAGCAGTTGAGATGGCAGATAAAGGTTATTATGTTCAACTAGGAATTAAACCTCTATATCCAGAGACTGGCTTTGGTTACATTGAACTTGGAGAAAACATTACAGATACTGTATATAAGATAAAATCATTCAGAGAAAAACCTAACCTAGAGACAGCAAAAGCATACCTAGAGACTGGTAACTATCTCTGGAACTCAGGCATGTACGCTTTTAAGATCTCAACTCTATTCAATGCAATCAAGGAATTCATGCCAGCATTATACCAATCCTTGATGAGAATCAAGGAATCATGCTTCTCAGAAGAAATAATAAAAGAGGAGTTCGAAAAACTCGAATCCATTTCAATAGACATAGGCATATCAGAGAAAGTATCAAATAATGTAATGGTAAAAGCAGACATGCCCTGGGATGACATAGGTGACTGGCGCGCAACTGAACGTTTCTTTGAACAAGACAAAAACAATAACACAATAAAAGCACCACTCCTTAATATTGAAACAACTAACTCAATCATCTTCTCTGACAAACCAGTTGCAACAATCGGAATAGATAATCTTGTAATTGTAAATGAACCTGACTGCCTTCTGGTCTGCTCCAAAGACAAAGCACAGAATGTTAAGAAAATCTTAGAATTGATAAAACAAAATCCAAAATACCAGCACTTACTCTAAAATGCACATAGCAATCATCTCATCATTCTATGGAAAGAACTTAGGAGGAGCAGAGATATCTACCTCATTATTGGTAAAAGCACTAGAAAAACAAGGCCACAAAGTCTCAATCATAACCCTAAACAAATCACCCTACAACTACCTGTTCAATAACTTCCCAACAAACCTTCTAAGGTTAAACTCAAGAATCATAGATTATATAATCTACAAGAAATCAAGATCAATCCTAAAAAAACTAAAACCAGATTTAGTACATCTAAACGACTTAGCGCTTCTTCCCGCAATAAAAGCAGCAAATAAACTTAAGATTAAGTCAATTATTACTGTAAGAGACATCCGCTTCCTTTGCACTTTAGGAGATTGTGGAAAATCAAAATCAACTTGTTCTAACTTCCCCTTCTGTTTACAAAAACGCCTCAAATCAGAAGGAAAACCCAGCTTCCTAGCCTTCTTATTATTCCCATTCCTGATAAACAAATCAAGCACATATCGTCATTATCTTTCTAAAGCAACAAAACTTATCACAATCAGCAACTTCCTAAAACAGCACATAAACCACCCAGACATCGAAGTTATCTACAACCCTGTTCCAGAATGGCCACTCAAAACAACTTCAAACAAAACCCCTGTAATTTTTGCTCCAGGCAGATTAGATGAACAAAAAGGCATCCAAACATTGATCAAAGCACTTCCTTTGGTAAACAAAAAGACAAAAACCATAATCCTCGGACAAGGCCCTTATGAATCAAAACTAAAAAACCTTGCAAAAAAATTTAACTTGGATATAGAATTCCATGCTAGAGTCCCTTTTGAAAAGATCAAGGACTATTACCTAAACTCAGACATTATAGCATTCACAACAATGGTCCCAGAGGGTATGGGAAGAATCTCAATAGAAGCATTCGCAGCAAAAAAACCTTTGATAGCAACAAATATAGGAGCTGTCCCAGAGGTAGTCGACAAAGCAGGAATATTAATTGAGCGAGGAAATCCACAGCAGTTGGCAGATGCTATTAACCTCCTACTCGAAAACCTGAAACTAAGACAAGAACTTGCAGAAAATGGATATAAACGCTACAAGGAATTGTTTACTGAAACTTTATTTATAAATAAACACCAAAAGTTATACGAATCAATGCTATATAAATAAAACCATATTTCTTCATCTATAAATATTTATATAAGTGTCAGAGTTGGAGTTAAATATGGACATCTCAGTTGTACTTCCTACCTATAATGAAGAAAAGAATGTATTTATTCTATACAATAGATTAAAGAAAGTACTTGAGGCTTTGAACGCAGACTTCGAAATAATTTACATTGACGATGGCTCTCGAGATAAAACCTTCAGAAACCTAATTGAACTCAACAAAAAAGATTTAAGAGTAAAAATCATCAAGTTTAGAAAGAACTTCGGCCAGACAGCAGCAATGTCAGCAGGCTTTGAACACGCAAAAGGAGACATTGTGATATCAATGGACGCTGATTTGCAAAATGACCCAAGCGATATCCCCAAGTTAATCTCAAAGCTTCATCGCGGTTATGACGTAGTCTCAGGCTGGCGTTACAATAGGAAAGACCCTCTATCAAAAAAGATACCTTCCCTATTTGCAAACTTCTTAAGGAAAGGATTGACGGGAGAAAAGATACATGATTCTGGATGTTCTTTGAAGGCTTACAAAAATGAAACTCTCAAAAATCTTAATCTATATGGCGAGATGCATAGGTTTATACCTACTTTAATCCGTTGGAAAGGTTACAGAATTGGAGAGATAAAGGTTCATCATCATCATAGAAAGTATGGAAAAACAAAATATAATTTTACTCGGCTTTTTAGAGGTTTCCTAGACCTGCTAACAGCCCGTTTTCTTCATAATTACGCAAAAAAACCTTTACATTTCTTTGCAAAGTTAAGTTTTATATTATTCTCTTTTGGGTTCTTTATACTATTATACAATTTTACCAGGTATGGTTTTAACCTAAATGTTGGTCCAACATTACTTGCATCTGTATTATTCATATTAGTAGGTGTCCAATTTTTTGGATTTGGCTTCCTCTCTGAGCTTTTAGCAAAACTCTATTACTCCTCAAATAAAAGAGAAATTTATAACATTGAAAGAGTAATTGGTTAAAATGTGTGGTATTTGCGGATTCTATGGTTTTGAAGATAAAGCTTTGCTAAGGCAAATGTCAAAATCAATTAAACATAGGGGTCCTGATTCTAATGGAGAATTCTTTGATAAGAAAATCAGCTTAGGACACAGAAGGTTGAGCATTATAGACCTAAGTGATAAAGGTAAGCAGCCGATGAGCAATGAAGATGAATCAATACATATTGTTTTCAATGGTGAAATATATAACTATAAAGAACTTAAAGATGATTTAGAATCCAAAGGACATAAATTCAAATCTAATACAGATACAGAAGTAATAATTCATGCATATGAAGAGTATGGTAATAATTATTATAAAAAATTTAACGGCTGTTTTGCTTATGCTCTTTGGGACTCTAACAAGCAAACTCTCCAATTAGTTAGGGATAGATTAGGTATCAAACCATTATATTATTGCATCTTTAATGGCGCATTATATTTTGCTTCAG
The DNA here is from genome assembly GCA_019323515.1 of Candidatus Woesearchaeota archaeon. Lineage (GTDB taxonomy): Archaea > Nanobdellota > Nanobdellia > Woesearchaeales > JAHWHD01 > JAHWHG01. Next base: position 163,016 of record JAHWHG010000004.1, on the reverse strand, counting down.
AGATTAAATCAATCTTACAGGACAATAGAATCCCTAGGGAAGTTAATTTTACTGCATTACATGATTATTTATCATTTAGAAATAATGCTTTGCCAGAAACAATGTTCAAAGGAATTTTTAAGTTAATGCCTGGCCATACTCTAACTCTTAGTCATAATTCTATTAGGGTCAATAAATATTGGGACCTAACATATAATCCTTTACAAGGCACTGAAAAATATTTTGCTTCTAAATTACTTAATCTGATGACTGAATCAGTTAAAAAACGTTTAATGTCTGATGTACCCTTGGGAGTATACTTAAGCGGAGGTATAGATTCAGCAACAATTGTCGGACTTATGAAATCATTTCATAACGATGAAATTAATACCTTCTCAGTTGGTTTTAATGCAGGTGAAAATGTAGACGAGCTTAGCCATGCCCAGATAATTGCAAATCATTTTAATACAAAGCATAAAGAGATTCTTGTCGAAGCTGATGCAGCTAAACTTTTACCAATAGTCACTTACAACCATGATGAACCTGTAGCTGATCCTACAAGTATTCCCACTTACTTATTATCCAAAGATGCAAAAAAACACGTAACTGTAATACTTTCAGGTGATGGTAGTGATGAATTGTTTGGGGGTTACACTCAATATAAATTAATGAGAATGCGCAATCAATATATTAAATATATGCCTCTATCGCTTAGGAAACTTGCACCCTACATTGCAAAGAATACCCCTCCTAATCTGCTAAACAAACTATTTAAGTATTCTGAGGCTTTAGGTTCTGAGGGTATAAAAAGGATGGGCAATTATGTTACATCATCTATACATGCTAAACAATATTTAGAATTAATCTCAATTTTTGACGAAGAGGAAAAAAGGGGATTATATTCCAAAAATATAAAAAAAGAAACAAATAGACTAAATCTTAATACTCGTCTAGAAAATTTATTTTTTAAAAATTATAATGATTTATTAAATAATCTCCTATATTTAGAGACAAAAATTATCCTTACAGATGGATATTTAATGAAAGTTGACAAGAATACGATGGCAAATGGGATTGAAGGAAGGGTTCCGTTTTTAGATCATAATGTTGCTGAATTTGCCAGTAAAGTTCCAGTTAACTTCAAACTGAAAGGATTTACTGAAAAGTATATCTTAAGAAAGTCTATGAAGAACATCCTCCCTGAGCACACATTGAAAAGGAAAAAAGATAGGTTTTTTGTTCCTATAGATTCCTGGTTGCAAGGTGACTTAAAATCAATCTTAGAAGACAAATTATCCAAAAATCTACTTAAAAAACAAGGAATATTCAATTATTCATATGTTAAAAAAGCACTGAATAATTTTAACAATTCGAAACTTTTTTATAGCAGACAACTCTGGTGCTTGTTAACATTCCAGTATTGGTATGAAATGTTCATCGAAAATGAAAAGATATGATAATTTTGAAAAGTGGAATGATGGTATGTTCAAAAAATTAGGAAATGAAGATAGGTATTTTCATCCAAATTTCTTTGTAAGATATCCTGAAGTGAAACGTGTTGAGATTATTAAGAAGATGCTTAAAGCTCAAAGTAAAGACAATATTCTGGAAATCGGTTGTGGTGCAGGACATATTATCAAGAATATTCGCCGCGGTCAGATTACAGGAATAGATTTGTCAGAATCTGCTCTTAGGGTTGCTAAAAATCGATTGAGAGGGATGAATAATGTCAGATTACTAAAAGCCAATGCTGAGGATTTAGCTTTTTTGAATGAAAAGTTTGATAAGATTATTTGTACCGAAGTACTTGAGCACGTCGAGAATCCTTCTAAAGTAATTTCTGAGATATTGAAGGTATCTCATAGAAAAACGAGCATAATTCTGACAATTCCTAATGAAAAGTTGATAAACTCTTTTAAGAACTTTTTTATTAAACTAGGGCTATTTAACCTACTTTTTAAAGGAATACCAAAGAAGATGGATGATGAATGGCATCTGCATTCTTTTGATCTACGCTTACTTAAGAAAATAATTAGGAATAAACTTAAGATTGTTCAGATAAAAGCATCACCTTTTTCTATTGTCCCAGTAAGATATCTTGTGGAATGCCGGGTTTTATAATATGAGTATTAAGATATATGAACCAATCTATCAGAATAAGATTAATTTTGTTAGTAATGCAATTTCTGGCTTAAATCGCCAATCTAATGTTCTTGATGTTGGATGTGGCTATGGTGAATTTATGGAATTATATAGGGAGTTTGGTTTTCAACAAGTATATGGCCTGGATATAGACCATAAATCCATTAGAGTCAAAAATGCAGTTGTTGCATCAGCAGAGAATATCCCTTTTAAAAATAATTATTTTGACATTATTAATTGTATAGATGTAGTGGAACACACTTCAAATGATATCAAGAGTGTATCAGAGATATTTCGTATTTTAAAACGCAAAGGCATACTTGTCCTATCTGTGCCATCAATTAACTATCCTTTTTTATTCGACCCAATTAATAAGATCCTAAACATTTTCAATATACATATTCCGATTGGTATTTGGGCTTGGGGACATAGAAGATTATACTCTAAAAAAGAAATTCTAAAGCTTTTGAAATCAAATGGTTTTAAAATACTTAAAGTTAAAACCAGCAGCCATTCTTTAATAGGAACATTAGAAAATTATATCCCTTATATTTTTAGCCATTTATTATCCCCTTTATTCACTCAAATGGAAAAAAAGGTTCATAAAGACAAGTTCCATAAAAAGAATAAATTATTGTTTAGAATAATAAAGTTAATCCAAGAGATTGATGAAAAATATTTTAGTTTGGGTTCAGAGATAAATCTCTGCATAGTCGCTCAGAAACCAATACCTGAGATAAACTTAACTCCTTCATAAATCCTCCTTATATCATCTATACCCTTAATTTTCATTAAATGTTTCAAAACATATTTAGGTCTAAAATAAAATTTCCTATGAGCTCTTTTGACTATATCTTCTACTTCCTTACTATCTTTATAACCCTTCGGAACAAATGTTGCGGTTGTACGTCCTTTATATTGATTTATCTGTCCAGTTTTAAGGGCAAGTTCATACAATCTTGTCCCAAATTCTGGGTGTGTTGGCATAAACTGTGCATATGTGCAATCCAGTTCAATAGCAAAGTTAATTGTATTCATAGCTTTTTCAGGTGTTTCTCCAGGGAGTGCAAGCATAAAAGAACATCTTGTCTCAATTCCAAATTCATGAGTGGCCTTAATTGTTTCTCTAATCTGCTGCAATGTAATTCCTTTTTGGATATTGTCTAATAACTCCTGATTTCCTGATTCAAGTCCATAGAATATACTCCAACATCCAGCTTTCGAAATCTCTTCTAGCATTTTTCTAGTTGTTGTGTCCACTCTAGCTATGCAGGACCAAACTATATTAAGATTTGAATCTTTCAAAAGCCTACAAAATTTTGAGATCCAAAGTTCATTAATTAAAAAATTATCATCCCAAAAAGCAATCTCTTTTATTCCATAATCCTCTACAAGTAATTTAATCTCTTTAATTATTCTCTCAGGAGAATGTCTTCTATATGTCTGTGCTTTTATACCTGCTTGATAACAGAATGCACATTTTCCATATGGACAACCTCTTGATGTGACTATTGTTGTCACAGGTGTTTTTTTATATTGATTTGGTAATGGGCAGTAGATTGAATTATCAAGCAGATGTCTTGCAGGCATAGGCAAATCATCAAGATTCTTTAAAGTTGGTGCAGGACCAGTATTTATAATATTGCCACTATCATCTCTATAATATATGCCTTTAACCTGGCTTAAATCTTCATTTTTATAGAGTTTATTAAAAAGTTCTACAACAATAAGTTCAGATTCACCAACTGTGACAACATTAATCTCTTTGACAGAGTCTAAAACCTCTTTAGGAAAACAAGTCGCATGAGCACCTCCAAGAACAATTGGTAGATTAAATCTGGTCTTAAGAAATTCCGAAAGTTTAAAGCAAACATCGGCTGTTGCAGTTAAAGAAGTTAGACCAATCACATCAGTTGAAAATTCATTAATTTTACTTTCAATCTGTTGGAAAGTATAATTTAATGCAGATGCATCAATTATTTGCACTTCAATACCCGCTTTTTCAAGATATGCTGCTATGTAGGTTAATCCCAAAGGAGGAAGATTCCCTTTATTTATACTTACTTTTGATCCATATCCCTCCTTAAAAATATTAAAAGGGGGATTTATTAGACTAACTTTCATCTTCTAGTAAACATTGTTTTATATTATAGATATAAATCTTTTCTGATTCTGGATTATAATCTCTAATTACTTTTAAAAAATTATCTTCTTCAAATCCGATATTCTCATAATAAGGCCATGGAAAATTGCTAAACTCTTGAAGTATAATTTCTTCTGGTTCACAAAATTCTTGGACATATATAGCACTTGCCTGGTCAGGATTTTCCTTTAATTGATAGTCAACTATTAAATAATTATAACCAATATTAATATAGTCATACAAGTCCTCCTTATATTTTGGAACATTTCTAACATTATCAACACCTACATAAATTGCAGATATCCAATTTTGGGTACTAAGATGATTAATTTCATCTTTCGATTGTATATATTCAATAGCATCATTGTATCCCGCCTTTATCCTTAAAACTTTTAAGGAATTAATAGTTCCAAGTAATAAAACAATGCATATTAAAATTATAAATACTTTTTTTATATTGCATTTTGATTGAAGCTTATGGATTATATCATAATCATAAAAAATCTGTGAAGCTAGGATTAATGCAGAAGGTATGGCTAACGTGAATAATCTTGGAAAGTCACCTACATGTAAAGAATAAAATAAAACTATTATCAAAAATTGACTTAAGATGATATAATCATTTAATCTTTTTTTTCGCTTCAATACAGCAATTAATCCAATTATAATTAGGAGTGTAACAAAAATGCCCTCAAGTCTAAATAAATAGTAAGGGTATGCTATAATCCCATATAAATCAAAACTTTTTGGGGCTCCCACATTTTGGAAAAAGAAAATTCTCAATAACTGTTCAAAATAGGTTTCAACAGGAATTAAATATCCTAATCTTCTGGCAATAAGAAAAATAATATAATATATAGATTCAATAAGTATCAAAGGACATGCCATAGAAAGCAATAAAAGACATACCCTTACAAATCCTTTTGAAAAATTTTTATTCACAATAATATTTTGTATTTCAAAAGCTAGAAATATTATTGGAATCACAACCCATCTTTCTTCGTAAGTATACGAAAATCCTGCAAATAAACCTGTTAAGATTAAAAATACTCTTGGCCAATCTATTCTGGTTCTGCTCCAGTAATAAAATAATATCGCCAACATAAAAAAGAATAAAGAACCAATATCAGGTTCACCTGATCGAGAATATAAAATATGATACCCTGAAACAGTTAGTAGTACTGCGCTAAATATCCCAACTTTTTGATTATAAAATTCCTTTCCTATTAAATAAATTAAGGGAATACTAAGAATCCCAAATAATGCAGAAATAAAAAGGCTAGCATAAGGTTTAAATCCAAAATACAAAGCACTAATCCAAATGAATATTATGTGCAAAGCTTTTGCCTGAGTTGGTTGACCTTGTAAGAAATCATCTCTTTTACTAAACTTATAAACCTTTGGACTTTCTAATAAATTTGATGATTTTATATTATCTCTATTAATAGAACTAACTTTATAAGATAATTCATTAAATCCTTTATCTATAGACCTTGCTTCTAGAAAATTATATGCAGCATCAGTAAGTAATATCCCTCTATCCTCTAAGTTATAAAATCTTAAGAATCCCCCAAATATGACAACTAACAATAGAAAAACATAAATTTTACGCATTTTCAATCACTAACCCTATACTTAACCAAATACCAAAACGCCTTCACACCATCCTTCCACGTTATCTTCTTCCCTTCTTTAAAGTCACGGCACTGGTACCATATCGGCACTTCAATTATCTTATACCCCCTTTTAATAAGTTTAGCAGTTATCTCAGGCTCAAAATCAAACCTCTGCGCCTTCAGCCTAGGAATCATATCATCAATCACTTCTTTCTTAAAGACTTTATAACAAGTCTCCATATCAGTTATCTTTCTGAAATATAATAACCTTGTAACATAAGACAAGAAGACATTACCTAAATAATATAGCTTATACTTAGCCTTATGCTTCCTTAAGAACCTTGAACCATAGACTACTTTAGTCCTTCCTTCAATTATAGGCTGTAACAACATCCCATACTCCTCTGGCCTGTACTCAAGATCAGCATCCTGTATAACCACAAAATCACCAGTAGCATGCTCAAACCCAGTCCTCACAGCTTTCCCTTTACCATAATTCCTGTCCTGGAATATTACTTTATACTTCTCAACCAAACCCCTTAAAATATCTCTACTAGAATCAGTTGAATAATCATCAACTATGATTATCTCTTTCTCAATATTACCAATATCCACATTCTCTACTCTATTAAGAACATCAAGCAATGTTTTCTCTTCATTATATACTGGAATCACAATTGAAAGCTTCATCTTACTCTAAACACCTCAGTTTCCCCAACCTTATAAAAAGATTCAAACCTGTCCCCATATTTAAATATTATTGGTTTTAAATATAACTCTGTCTCCTCAGAAAAACTGTCAATAATCACATAATCAACTTTAGATATCTCTTCCAACATCAGCATTTCATCACTAGAATAAGGATATGCAATTCCCTTCAACCCAGAAAATGTATATACAATCTCAGGCTTCCTGCTCATCACCACGCCACTTTCAATACTAACAATTGCAGAATAGAACTCTTTAAACTCTTCAGGTTCATAAGTGTGTTCCCTATACACATACCCCACTGATCCAATCAAATTCAACATTATAAAAACCATTAAAACTAACTTAAACATTCTCTTGCTAACAAGACTTCTCAACCCTACAACAAAATAATACAGCAAGAATGGCATCACACCTACCAAAAACCTTCCAGCTTCAGTCCAAGGCCAGACCAATAATAAGCCAAAATATAATATAACATAAATCTCAATTATGCCAAGTCTCTGCTTAAAGAACCCAAGCATCATAACAAGTGTAATCACTAAACCAACCAAAGCAATAAGCCACTCCAACCTTCCGATTTCAATAACCTGACCTAAATAAAACACAGGAAACACAACTAAACTAGGAATTAAATTTGAAACATAAACCCAAAGATTACCAAACACCCTGACAATCAAATCCCAAACCCCTATCCTACCCAATTCAGGAGCATAAGGATTCTTCAAGAGAATCTCAGTAGCATAGTTTGTTGCATGACTGCTCTTCACAACGCTGCTATATTTTAACCAAGGAAAAACACCAATAACAAATAAAAACCCACTCACAAAAACTTCCTTAACTTTCCTATTCAACATCAACCAAACTAACCCCCCTCCAATCAACACAACTCCAATATTTCTAGTATAATAAGCAACCAAGCCAAATACAATCATAAATAAACTCCGTCTTCTAACTCCAAAGTACAATGCAACTAAAGAGATAAACAAATAAACAACATCACTAAACAACCCAGAAGAATAGATTACCATATATGGACTAAAAGCCATCAACAATAACACCCAATCTCTTACCTTACTCTTCCGATATAATAAATAGACCATAACCAAGCATCCAAGCCCAAACACTAAAGATATCAATTTAAGAAACCAAATCTCATTAAACAGCATCAAACCAAATGAAAGTATCAAAGGAAAAACTGGCGGATACTTAGCATGCAAGATATTATCAGGATGATTAATCTCCCTATACGCATTCCCAGAAGCGATAGACTCAGCCAATATCAAATAAAAACTATCATCACCAGCCCTACTCATCTTATCAGTAATCGCAGACCCATAAAGCACTAAACAGACCAATAAGATAGAGACCAAAACCCAAACATCATTACCTCTTCGCATAAGCCTTCACTTCTTTAAAACTTATAGGTTTTATCATCCATGCAATCCAACCGACAATCGCATTAAACACAAATGTCAACAGAACACCAAACGATAACGCAATTGCAGCCTCTTTACCAACCCCAACAAGGCCAAACAAATAAATAAACACCAAATCACGTGTACCAACCCCTGACACAGTAACTGGCAATAATGATACGAAACTACTCAATGTTATTGTAATCACAAGATAAAAAAACTCAATATCCATCCCTAAAGCCTTGCTTATCACAAATATCTGTATCCAGTACATTAACCAGGCAAGAAAGGTATAGAACAACCCTGTAAAATGCACCCTTAACCTAACACTTTTAACACCATAATAAAACTCCTTAAATGTATACTTTGCTTTTGCTTTATACTTCTTAGGGATCAACCATCTATAACCAACCCTAAGTATGTTCAACATCGACTTCTCTTTATAGATAAAGAACAATAACACAATAAGTCCAATCACAATTGCAACTGTCAACCATAAGATAATGTTAAACAACAGATCAAAGAATGAATACATGAAAATATAAGCAGCTCCTACTAAAAACACCATATCAAGAAACCTGTCAAGCAACACACTCACTAAACCTTTACCTGTAGGATAACCTTCATCTCTCAAATACAGAACTTTAACCAAATCACCAACCCTTCCAGGTGTTACAGAACCTACAAAAAACCCAGAAAAATAAGCCAAAAAAGCCTCAACAAACCCATACTTAATACCCTGCTCTTTCATATAAGCCTTCCATCTTAGAACCTTAAACCCAATATTAGGAAATATCAGCAACAGGCTCAACAAGATCACAACCCAGTTTCCTTCAAAGAACAATCCAAATGTCTTACTTAAATCAACACTTCTTAGTATTAGTATAAAGATTACAATTCCAACAATCCTAAGCAGCCATTTCTTCATTTTACCTTAAAGATTACAACTCCATTTTTATTATAAACTATTGGAAGATTAAACATCCCCTTTGTAAACCTTTCTTCTGTATAAATATGCCTCTCCCCTATATAAATATAATCCACGCCCTCATCCTTCAAAAATTCAGGTGTAAAAGCATCAAGTTTAAGCCTTGAAGTTGTTGTTATGTCCTCATCCTCAATCAACTCAACAATCCTCTCATCAACCTTTTCCTTACTACCAGGCGGATTCAGGCCAAAGTACAACCGCCTTCCAGTTGCTGCAGTTATCCACGCACCTCCATCCCAGATATTCGCTAAAAACATTGAATCCTCATCAACATTCATCTTGATCCATTCATAAGCCTCCATATCCCCTGAAGTAATAAATGTCTCAGGCTTCATCCCATTATAAGCAGCAACCCCACCTAAAAAACTCTGATACAAACCTAATCCCATAGCCTCTCTCAAACCTATGCTATACCTGTCTGTATTATAAGGAGAATCCTCATATGTCAAAGAATCTAAACTCCCTAAATAAAGACCACTGACCAAAAGATAGACAACAAGCAACCCAACTATCATTAAACAACCTCTCTTCTTAATCCTATTTACCAAATACCCAAAGAAAACAGAAAATGGAACAATCAGAAGCATACTAACCCTGTCAGTCAATAAAGAAAAAGAAAAAGGAAGTACTTGATACTGAGAATTTAACAACAGTAAAAATACCCCAATAACAAACACAACATACTTCATATACATCTCATTTAACAACTCCTTATTCAACAAAATCAACACAAAACCAATAAATGCAAGAACAGTAAAAGGAATCCCCATTATAGCAAACACCTGGACTGGAATTATCATCAACACCCAAAGGAACTTAGGCAACTCAATCCCAAGCCCAGGCATAATAAGGTGGTCAACAGCTTTTACCTCAAAACTTCCAGTAACATTCTCCATAACACCAAAATCAAAATTAAGAAGATAAGGACCAACCAATACCAAAACCAAAATACCAACAACAACCAAACTCCTAAAATGACTAACAAATCTCCCTTTAAACAAACTATACACAAGCATCAACAACAGCACATAAGAAAAACCTAAACTTGGATTAATATGGGTTAATACACTGGCACTGAACATCAATCCAAGAAACCAAAGCTTAAACATCGAACTTTTCTCAGAATCAATCATCCCTACAGCCATTACCATAAAAAAGAAAGACAATGCAGTAGGATTCCCTCCCCAATGGAATATCAATTGCGGATACGTTGTCAAACCCACAGCAAAAAAAGCAGCAATAAACGCAACTTCCCGCGAAAAATATTTCCGCAATAAACAATAAACTGCTAATGTAATCAAGAAATAAGTCATACAAGCAACCAATAATGTGCTCCTATAAACCTCCATACCGCTCAACAATGAAACAACAGCACTTACTGTTTGAAACCCAATTGAATAAATCCCAAACTTAGTATCAGAATATGGCATATAACTTTCAGGAAACCCATTATTATCAACAATAACCTTAGTAATCCCTCCATGCATCACCATATCTCCAGTTCCGCTTACATGAGTAAAATAAGGCATCAACCTCACCAATAACACAACAATAAACCCTAAACCTATCCAAAGATCATTCTTACCAATTACCCCTCTATCTCTATAAAACACGCTCAACACTAAAGTAACCACCAAAACTCCCCATGCAAACCCTTCTAATCCTATACCTAAAAACCTGATAAACCAAGGAGCAATAACCCAAAAACCTAAAGAACTTCCAACTACCAAACCTAACTTGACAAAAAAATCTCTCTCCTTTAAACCTAACAACAAGATACCAGGAACAAAGAACACTATTAACTCTTTAAAGAATAAACTTAACACTATCAAAATTAGTACTAACCATAAACTGTTTACCCCCCACTTCTTCATTTTAAGAAATTAAATTAAACTAGACCAAAATCCTCCATCTTAACAACAACTTTCTTCACTAAATGACTTTGCAGCATCCTTCTCTCAAACTTAACAAAAGTATTATTCTTCCTAAGCTTTAACAATACTCTCTGGAATGGAGTCAATGTCTGCTCAAGTGCTTTCTCAATAAACTTATAATCAATTCCTTTTATCTTTGGTTCACGACCGCCTTTTCCACTGCGTCTGAACTGTCCGTGATGCGTCACTAAACTTAAGTCATGCTCTTTACAATATTCATATAAATCTGAACCAGGATGCGGTGTATAGAACCCACAACCTATCCTTGCTCCTTCACTATACTCTTTTTTAATCCATTTCATCAACCTTACAGTGTCCATGAACTCCTCATTTGTCTCTGTAGGTATTCCACCCATAAAATGCCCAAGAATCTTTATCCCATACTTCTTACAAACCTTAACACAGTTATAGTTATCCTCAACCTTCAACTGCTTCCTTAAGAAATCCAACACTCTCTGGTTCCCAGACTCAAATCCTATACTTACATAAGTAAGACCAATCTCTGCAAGTTCTTTTATCTTATCTTCATACCTTACAATCAGGTCAGCTCTTCCCTGACAATAGAATGGCATCACTAACCCCTCTTCCTTAATCCTTTTACAATAATCACTTACCCAATCAGGATGCTCTATAAGACAATCATCAGTTATCATATAACTCTTGAAATCATACCTCTGCTTAAGAAACTTCAATTCCTGTATAACCCTCTCAACACTTATTCTTCTCACCTTACCAAAAACCATCCTTTCAGCAGGCTGACAGAAACTACAGTTATACATGCAACCTCTCCCAGTTATAATCGTGACAAAGGGCGGCTTAAAATCAATAAAATAAGGATGCATCATTATATGCTTAAAATCAAACAACTCCCTGTCAGGAAATGGCAAAGCATCTAAATCAGGCCTCACTCCTTCTATTATTCGTTCAGGTCTCTCACCTTTCTCTAAAGATTTCAACAATTCTGTAAAACTTATCTCACCCTCTCCTTTGATAATATAATCCACATCTTTGTTATCAATAACCTCTTGCACTTCCATGCTAGGATGCATACCACCTAGAACAGTAATAATCTTGGCATCTACTTCTTTCACAAGCTTAAGCACTTTATTCACTATATCAAACTCAGGACTATTCATGGATACGCCGATGACATCAGGATTTCTCCTTCTAACCTCTTCCTTGAAATCTTCCCATCCCTTAAGCTTCCTCATATCAATTAGATCCAGCTCTTTAAACCCATTCTCTTTAGCATATGCACTAAGATAACATAACCCAAGATGTACAGCACTTGCTTCATAATCACCGCTACCAAAACTATCAAACCCACAGCTAGAGATTCCAGCAAAAATAAGCGTAACCTTCATTTTAAAACCAACCACTCATTTTATTTATAAATGTTTTGTGTTCCTCGAATATAGATAAATAACAACACAAAAACGTTTAAAAAAGAACATCTAATCTGGTTTATAAATGAGTGAAGTCAGAAAGATTGCAAAAAACACATTATTTTTGACAGCAGGTGATATTATCACAAAGGTTCTGCTTTTTATATTAGCTATTTATATAGCCCGCTTCTTGGGTCCGTCTGAGTTTGGTAAATTCTCATTTGCCTTTGCATTCACATTTATCTTTTCAATACTTGCAGACCTTGGCTTAAGTGTTCTTGTTGTGAGGGAGATTGCCAAGAATAAGGATATTGCCCAGAAATACCTCAATAATGTACTCTGGATAAAGATATTCTCTTCAATCATAATCTATGCCCTAATCCTGATAACAATCAACTTAATGAAATACCCTTCTGATATTAAACTTGCAGTATACATAGTAGGCCTCTCAGTAATTATCAATTCATTTGCGGAGATTTTTCGTTCAACATTCAGAGCTTTTGAAGAGATGCAGTATGATGCTCTTACAAACATAATAGGCAAAACAACACTATTCATAATTGCTCTCTACATCTTATTCAACGGATTTGGTCTAATAATATTATGTTCAGTTTACTTAATAGAATCAATAATCAATCTCCTAATAAGCACAATCTTCCTAAAGACAAAAATAATAAAATTCAGATTCAAATTCGACCTCTCAATCTGGAAAAACCTACTCAAACTCTCTCTTCCGCTCGGCTTGTCTTTTGTATTATTTTACATCTACTCAAAGATTGACACTGTAATGCTCTCTTATATGATTGGAGATTCAGTCGTAGGTTGGTACAATGCATCCTATCAGTTAATAGACGCTCTTTTATTCATACCAATAATCTTTGGAACTGTACTTTTTCCAGCAATGAGTAGGTTCACTCAATCTTCAATCGCTTCATTAAGAGTTCTGTACAAAAAATCCTTCAAATACCTAATCATGCTCTCAATACCTATAGCGGTTGGCACTACTTTGCTTGCACAAAGATTTATCCTCTTTATCTATAAACAGCAGTTCGCTGAATCAGTCCTTGCACTCCAAATACTTATCTGGAGTATAATATTTATGTTCATCTTAAGACCGACAAACTATGTGCTTATGTCTATCAACAAACAAAACACTCTCGTAATAAACGCTTCAATCACAGTCATAATAAACATTTTACTTAATCTCCTACTAATCCCAGAATATGCACATCATGGTGCAGCAATTGCAACAGTAATCAGTGAATTCGTGGTGATTTCATTAAGTTATTATTTTGTCTCTAAATACTTCTACAGAATAAAACTCTTTAAGATGTTGTTTAAAATCTCTCTTTCATCATTTATCATGGGACTTTTCATCCACTACGCTTTTGAACTTCATCTTATACCTTTAGTCTTGATAGCAGCATCAATCTACTTCATATCGTTACTCCTTTTGAGGACTTTTGACAAAAAAGACTTAAATATCCTACTCCAAATCTTAGGTAAAGCATAAAATGGAACAAAATAAATTAACAATCTGTGCATTCGGTGGATATGACCCTGAATATGGAAGAAATATTAACATACTGGAAGGCCTTCAACTCAACGATATAAACATAATCGAATGCAACAATCGCTCAAATATCCTACTCAGACAGTACAGACTCATCAAACAATTCCTAAAACTGGATAAATCCAAGATCAACGCAATCTATGTCGCACATCCAGGGATAACAGAGATGCCTTTAGCCTGGCTTCTCTCAAAGCTATACAAAAAGCCCTTAATCTATGATGTATTCATCTCAGGCTATAACACTGTTGTTGAAAGCAGAAAACTTGTGAAACCAAAGACATTGAAATCCCTTATGTACTGGCTCGCTGACAAGTACTCCTGTAAGCTAGCTGACTGCGTCCTTCTGGACACTATCCAACATATTAATTACTTTGTTAACGAATTTAAACTCAATAGAAATTTGTTCAGGCGCGTTTTTGTAGGTGTGAATGACAAGCTTTTTTACCCTAGGACAAGCTCAAGAAACGACAATGATTTAGTTATCTTATTCCACGGAACTTTCATACCAGGTCATGGCCTTAAAATAATCCTTGACACAGCAAAGATGTTAGAACAACACCCTGACATAAAATTCTTAGTAGCTGGCAAAGGCCAGCTTTATGATGAAGTCATAAATTACTCAAAAACTATCCAAAACAATAACGTAAAGTTCCTCGGACTAGTACCATATCAACAGATTCCAGAACTAATTGCAGACTCTGACATCTGTCTTGGATTATTTGATGGTTCAATTGCTAAAGTCTGCAGAGTAGTCCCAAACAAAGCCTATGAAATCGTTGCAATGAAAAAACCATTCATTACAGCAGATTGTCTCGGTATAAAAGAGGTATTCACAAACCTTGAAAATGTTGTATTATGTGACCTTTCAAGTGCAAAATCACTTAAGGATTCAATTCTCCTACTAAAGAATAACCCTAGCCTAAGAAACACTATCGCAGAGAACTCCTATAATCTTATGATGGACAATTACACAAGAAAACACATTGGAAAAATAGTAAAAAACATTCTCGAAGAACTTATTCCAGGACAACCTTCCTGAACGTATCAGGATTCTCCTTATCAAACACATAGTCAGTATACGCCAATAAAAACATCTCTCCCTCTCCTATGTTCTGTATTGCATGCGTAATGCCTGGTGAAATCTTGACAAGCAAAGGCTTTTCTTCAGACATTATTATCTCTTCTCTCTCCCCACTTTCATTATCAACAAGCACTAGATTCCCAATCCCTTTAATAACACAGAACCACTCATTCTTGAATGTGTGATAATGATTTCCTTTTATTACACCTTTTTGTTTAGCAGTCGTGATAAAGAATTGACCCATTTCTTTCTTGTCCAACCATTCATTTCTTAAAACCTCAACTAGCCATCCTCTCTCATCAACTTTCTTATCAAGTTCTTTAACATCAATACCTCGCATTTAAATCACCTCAGATCTTTTGCAAGCACAAACTCACCTTTTGTTGCAGCATATTCAACAACCCTCTTGAAAATCTCAATCCTATTCGCTGTTCCAATTATCCAATCATGGAAATTAAGGTTCATATGCTCCTTACCGCTATCCAAAAACTTCCTCCAAATCTCAAATGCCAACTTAACATGCTCCTCATTACTGTCCTGTCCTGGATCAATATTATCAAAAATCTCTCCATCCATAGGACTAACTAAAGGAATTTCAATCAATCCATCTTTATTCATATACGGCCTTTCCTTAAATCTTAAATTCTTTACTCTTACAAAACATTTAGCCATTAACTTACTCCCTCCTTTAAGAAAAAAACTAGGTTTATCAAATAATTCAGTATAAGGCCTTCTTTTATTGCTCACCCACCTATATCCTCGATTCTTTAAAATCTTATAGATTCTCTCATCATGATAAAGCCATGGACATCTTATCCCTTCTGGCTTAGAACCAGTCACTTCCTTTATCAACTGCTCAGTCCTTCCAAGCCTTATACTTAATTCATCATCACTGCACTGCACAAAGTTCTCATGTGAATATCCATGTACAGCTATCTCATGCCCAGAATCATGTAACTCCTTGACCAATTCAGGATACTTTTCAATAACTAATCCAGTAGTATTAAAAACAGCTCTAGCATTATTCTCACCTAATACCTTATTCAAACCTCTTACCACATTTTCAATATCATAACCCTGCCTAAAATTATTCTCGCTCCATCCTTCAAAATCAAAAAATATAGTTATCTTCATCTTAAATCCTTCATTACCCTTAATCCATCTTCAGCATTCAATAATTCATTCTCCACCAGTAAACTTCTACATCTCATTGTGTTAAGAGAACAATCAAGCGGCCTCTTAGCTTTAAAGTTAAAATCCTTAATAGATATAGGTTTTATCATTCCTTTATCAAGACCAAACACCTCAGCAATCTTAACTCCAAAGTCAAACCGTGATATCCTCTCACTCCCAGCAACATGCAATATCCCATTAATCTTCTTTTCAATCAACTCAAACAAAACTCTTGCAAGATTATTTGTAAGAATAGGTGTGTTATATTGGTCTATAAACAATGTCATCTCCTCCCCAGCACTAAGCTTTTTTATCACAAGCTCAGGAAAACATATCTTCTCCTGTATGTTCCAACCATAGATTGTGGTCCTTGGAATAAGATATTTGACACCAGAATTAATCACAACTTCCTCTCCCTGAAGCTTAGTCTTGGCATACACACTTTCTGGATTCGGATTATCCTCTTCAGAATAATTCCCCCTATTACCATCAAAAACATAATCTGTTGAAATATAAACTACCTTAGCCCCTATACTTTTACAAGCTTCACACATATTCTCAGTTGTCTTAACATTCACATCATAAGCAACTCCTGGATTCTCTTCAGCAAAATCAAGGTTAGTCAATGCAACTGTATGTATTACAACATCTGGTTTAATCTCTTGTACTATCCGTAAAGCCTCTTGCTTATCAATAAGATCAACCTTCACAAACTCGCAACCATCGATTGAAACAGGATGTGAATTATAGGTTGCAAAAACCTCATGTTTACCAATAGCTTCTTTAACTATCGCATTTCCTAATAATCCAGATCCTCCTGTCACAAGAATTCTCATGCCCATTTGTCCTTATCATACAGTTTCTTCATTCCTTCTGGGTCAACATTATTCAATCTTCCCATGTCATGCTTAACTTCTTTCTCTAACCAGCCTAAATTCCTTAATACTTGTTTAATCAGCTCTCTGTCCATAAACCCTGTATTCTCAGAAGTATACTCATTAATCTCTGCTTTGATTCTATCTTTGTAATGCGCATGCGTCCTAGGTATATCAATCATCGGCAGGATTATGAAGTAATTATCATCTTCAACAACCCTGCTTGCTTCATACTTAGACACTAAAACCTCATGTATCTTCTCACCTGGCCTTATACCTATCTCTGCAGTCTCTGTTGCTTCATTCCCTAGCTCTTCTATCATAGTACCAGCTAAGTCTGTCATCTTCATCGCAGGCATCTTCATCACAAAGACTTCTCCACCCACTGATTTCTCTGCTGCTCTAAACAAAAGTCCAATAGCCTCTTCAAGAGAGATAAAGAACCTTGTCATCCTCTTATCAGTAAGTGTAATCCTATTATTGGTCTTTATCTGCTTCACAAATAATGGAATCACACTCCCATTAGTACCTATTACATTACCACCACGCACACACACAAATCTAGTCGATGTACAGGCATTGTTAGCAGCAATTGTTAGCTTCTCTCCACAAGCCTTTGATACACCATACAAATTCAGAGGATCAACAGCCTTATCTGTAGATACATCAATAAACTTCTCAACCTTGTTTGCAATCGCAGCCTCAATCAGGTTCTGTGTTCCTATAACATTAGTCATCACAGTCTCCCAAGGATGTTCCTCACAAACTGGAACATGCTTAAGTGCAGCAAGATGGAAAACATAATCAACACCTGCTAATGCAAAGTTCAACCTCTGCTTATCTCTTACATCTCCAATAATGAATCTTAGTTTAGGATTATGCTCAAACTTCCTCTTCATCTCAACCTGCTTGAGTTCTCCTCTGCTATAAATCCTGATTTCCCTTGGGTTATACTTCTCAAGAAGCTGCTTTGTAAGTTCATTACCCCATGAACCTGTTCCTCCACTAATCAAAATAACTTTATCATTAAACATTTTTACACCTCAGAACTTTCATCAGTAGAAATAAATTCCTCTCCAAGTTCTACAAAATCAGCCACTTCTGTTTCTTCTTCAACATCATTCAAATAATCATCATTCTCAAGTATAAATACTACAGGAATCCTCCTCAGACCTTCAGATGTTGGATAGTCTCTCTCAACAACATATTTAACCTCAAAACCCAGATCCATAATAGCCTGAAGTTTGTTCTGGTCTAAAGGAAAAACCCATGCTTTCTGTCCAGCATACTCCCAAACATCAATCTGCAGAAATATTGGAGCTCCAAAATGTTTCTGTTTCTCACCAATAGTCTCTCTATGCTTTTCTTCATAAAAATCTTCTTCAGTATAGCTCTCAACAAATTCATCTATAGTATCATGATAAAGATCCCTAATATTGCCTCCATATATTTCATATTCATATCCTGAAAATGTCCTTATCTGTTTAAATGATCCTGCATATATTATGGAATCCTCGGGCACATTCCTGCTAATCCATTCACCAGCTTCTTGGAAGCCAGTATAGGTATATCCTTTATCTTCAATCATCAAAACTCCCTGGTTGTAATAATTAAAGCACACAAATGCAACAAACAAAATCAAAACCCAATCCATATGCTTGAATCCAGTAAAAGCTTTTACATAATATGATATCTCTTCAAGCACAAGCCCAACCATCACAAAAACTGCAGGCGCCAGCGGCAGAAGATACCTTGGGATTGTCAACCTGAATACTGAAAACGACCACATCACTGCAATAAACCACATTGTCAATAAGAAATAATCTTTCTTCCTATAGAAGAAAGTCAATACAACCCCAATCATAAACAATATAAGGACGTACCAATTAAAAATCATAGGTAAAGTTTGGAAATACTCCAACTTCATTCCTTGGAATGTTATCATCTTAATAATGATATCAAAAAGAGTATACTTATACTCTCCTAAGATAAAATAAATCGCAACTATCACTATATATAGGAACGGGCTCTTCAAAAGCTTAAAGATCCTCTCTTTTGTTTCTTTCTTCTTATCATGATTCTCCTTATCAAAAAGAGGCGCAACAAAATCAACTACAACAAAATAGATTATTGTTATAGGTAAAGCAATCAATCCAGGAGGCTTTGTGATAAACGCTAAGAATATTGAAGCTATCAACATCCCAAGCCAAAACTTGCTCCTTGTCTTGTCATATCTCACAAGACAATACCCAAAAAAAGCCATCATAGCTGCAATAGGCGCATCCACTAAAGCCCTGCTTCCAATAAACCAATAAAGATGATTAAATCCAAGCAGCATCGCAGCAACTAACCCAACAAACTCATTCTTAAGTTCTTTTCCAAAAAAATAAATCATAACCACGCCAAATATAGAGAACAAAAATGCCATGACTCTACCAGCTGCAAATACATCAAAGAATATATTAAGAAAACCCATAAGAATCTGAGGTAAATATGATAATGAAGAAGCAGCTTCCTCCCCAAATAAGTATCCAGGATTCTTAAATACATTATAACCCTGCCATGTATGGACAGTCTCATCATTCCACACACTATCTTGATAGATGTATTTTGGCTTAACAAATAAAACAACAATAAACACCAAAATAAATATTATAGTATATATGTTTTTTATCTTTTTATCCACCTTAAACCCTCTCTTTTGCAGAGTATTTCTAAATGTTTAAATATCTTTTCATATATTATAATAGCAACTGAAAATTCAATCTTTATATTACATTAGATATATTTAATCAAACAATCATTTTTAAATTCTTAATCCTACCTTTCATATATGAAAGTAATTGTATCTATTCCAGCATATAATGAGGAAAAAACACTTCCAAGAGTCATCAGAGAGATTAAATCAGTAATGAATCAAACAGATTACAACTATGAGATTCTCATCCTTAATGATGGAAGTAAAGACAGGACTGCAGAAGTCGCTAAAAAGGCAGGAACTATTGTCTACTCTAATCCAAGGAATCTAGGTCTAGCAGAGACCTTCAAGAATGAGATGAAGAATTGCATAAAACATAATGCAGACATAATTGTGCATACTGATGCAGACGGTCAATATCCTGCAAAATACATTCCACTTTTGGTTAAAAAAGTGCAACAAGGCTATGATTTAGTGACTGCTAGCAGATTTGGTCGCGGCAGGTACCATGGTTCAATCTTCAAGAACCTAGGAAATATTGCTTTTGCAAAAGTATTCTCTAGCCTGCTTAAGGTAAGACTGACTGACACAACAACCGGCTTTAGGGCATTTACCCAAGATGTCGCAAGGCTTCCTTTGATTAACTCATTTACTTATACACAAGAGCAGCTAATCCGTGCTGGAAGAGCAAAGATGAAGATTGCAGAGATCCCTATAAAGAACAGAACAACACGTGATAGCAGACTCTTCAAGAATCCTTTTGATTATGCAATAAAGGCCTGGATAAATATCTTCAGGATCCAACGTGACTATAACCCTATAAAATTCTTTGGAACCATCGGCCTATTCTTGATGTTCATTGGTTTTATCATAGGAATATACATAATAGCGATTCTATTCACAGGATTAGGCGCAATTGACCAAAGGATTCCAACAATCATACTTGCAATTGTATTTTTCCTTACAGGTCTCCAGGTCTTATTATTTGGATTTTTAGCTGACATGTATCAACCAATAAAATAATAAAATGAATCCCTACATAAAGATTGTTCTCGAGAACATGCCAAGAATCTTAAGTTCATTAGATAGAGACCCGCTCTCGCCAACCTATGGCTGTTTTGACAGGCAGCACTGGAACTACAAGATTCGAGATTTTTCATCAATCATAATGCAACAGAACTGCTTATCATTAGCACTTCTTTATACAAATGACTTCAAAGGAAACATCTACTACAATAAGCCTCTTGTAAAACAATGGGCAATTGCTTGTTTAGAATATTGGAAAAAATCACAACTCAGCGATGGTTCATTTAATGAATATTGGCCAAATGAACATAGCATACCTTCTACTGTATTCTCATTATTTGCAGTTGCTGAAACATATAAACTTCTAAACATAAACAACCCATCATTAATCAAGGCAATGAAAAAGTCATGCAAATTCCTTGAAAAAGCTCCAGAGACAAAAGCACTTAACCAGGAACTTGCCTCACTTGCAGCCATTTATAGCGTCTATACAATAACCAAAGATCCTAAACTAAAAACTCTTGCAGAAAAAAAACTTAACTATTTATTAAAACATCAGTCAGATGATGGATTCTTTCCTGAATACCTTGGAGCAGACATTGGATATCTTACAGTCTCACTTAACTATCTTGCAGAATATTACAGATTAAGCAAGGACAACCCCGCCTTAAACTCAATTAAAAAACTTATAGATTTCATAAAATACTTTATCCATCCAGACGGAACACTTGGCGGAGAATACGGAAGCAGGAATACGGAATACTTCCTTCCAAATGGTTTTGAAATCGTTTCAAAACAGATTCCAGAATCCAGAGCAATAATAAATAAGTTACTTAAAAATCTTAATTATTCGGTAGATGAACGTTACTCTCTTCATTACGTTTTCCCTTCCTTTGTTGCAGCTCTTCACACATATAATAAAATAAAATCCTTAAACAAATCAATAAAATTCCCCTATACACAGAAATTCACAAAATTTTTTCCAGATGCTGGAATCTTTATCTACAGCGACAGGATAAACTACATTATAATGAACTTAGCAAAAGGAGGAGTTATGAAATTCTTCCACAAAAACAAAATCCTGATAAACGATTGCGGGTATAAAGTTAAAGACAAGAACAAGTATGGTGTAACAAACTGGCTAGGAGATCTCTTTTTTAAGGTAAGTGAATCCTCTCTTTCAGTCTCAGGAAACTTCTACGAAGGAAAATACCTTACACCTACTCCTATCAAACACGCAGGTTTAAGAGTTGCAGCTACTTTATTCGGGAGAAAAATAATCCCTTTATTAAAGAAAGTATTCATACTCTCCGAAAAACCACTTCCTCAAAGATTTAGTAGAACCTTCTCGTTCAAAGATAATTTCCTAATAATCCATGACATTGTCAAGGCAAAATCCAAATTC
Source organism: Candidatus Woesearchaeota archaeon (assembly GCA_019323515.1). GTDB lineage: Archaea > Nanobdellota > Nanobdellia > Woesearchaeales > JAHWHD01 > JAHWHG01. The sequence continues at coordinate 140,872 of JAHWHG010000004.1, read as the reverse complement.
GACCTCTACCATACTTCTAAGTTCTCAATGCGTTATGTGCCTTCAGCAAAATTCTTCATCACAAATGAACTCAATCAAAAACCTTTTTCAAATTCTCATAAAAACATCATATACTACAACTACAGCTATAAGATTAACCTAAAAAATGGCAAACTTTCATGATTTAAGCCTAAAAGCATGCACACTCTGCGGTTCTTGTGAACTGGCATGCCCAGTTAATTCCATTAAAGTAACTGATAAAAAACCAACTCTCATCAAAAACTGTATCAACTGTGGCACTTGCGTTAATATCTGCCCAGGCATGCACTTCCCTTTTCCAGAACAAGCAAATAAGTTCATCGGTAACTATAGAAAATTAGGGATAGGTTATGCCAAAGATCCAAACATTAGACATAACGCAACAAGCGGTGGAGTTACAACTCAATTTCTTCTTTATCTATTAGAGAATAAGATAGTAGACAATGTCCTGATAACCCAGATGGACGAGTCAAATCCATACAATTACAAGGTTAAACTTGTTAACTCAATTCAAGATCTCCTACTATCTCAAGGCTCAAAATACAGAAGATTCCCTCTTAACAGGTTCATAAAACTTGTTGAAAAAACAAAAGGAACTATCGCTGTAGTATGTCTTCCATGCCAAGTTCAAGGTATAAGAGCACTCCAAAAAATCAACAATAAATATACAAAAAAAATCAAGCTAGTCATAGGATTGTTCTGTGGTTTTAACATGCACCCTTCATCAATAAGTTTCATGCTAAAGAAACACAATCTAAAAAAAGAACAAGTTAAGGAACTCGCATACCGCAATGGCAATTGGCCAGGAGGCTTCTATCTAAGAACTAACAAAAAATCCATATCCTATCCAAAATATATCTACGACCTTCTTAACCTTGTCTTTATCCCAAACCGTTGCCTTTACTGCATTGACCTAACTTCAGAATTCGCTGACATCAGCATAGGAGATTGCTGGGTTAAAGGTAAAAAACAATACAACACAATAATCATAAGATCAGAGCTAGCTGAATCATTGCTTCCAAAAGCACCAATCCATTTCGAACCTATCTCTTTAAACAATTTAATCAAATCTCATAAATTCAATCTCATGAACAAGAAGTATGGTGCTTTCTATAGGATTAGAAAGGATCAACCTCCTATCAACTATGGATTCAGGAACAAACTCAACCTAAAACAAAAACTAAAGTATTCAATATTCTATAGAATCATCAAATTATCAAAATCAAAACTATTTCATTTATTATTATACCTACTGCCACTAAAATTCTTCATCTCAATAGCAAGATTAAGGCGCTCCATAAAATAAACTTTATAAACCCCTCTTCATTACCATTCTATATGAAAATCCTACTCTATCATCCCTGGATATACACTAAAGGAGGAGCAGAACGTCTTATCCTAGAACTAGCAAAGAATTCAAGGCATGATGTTCACTTCATAACTCATTTCTATGACAAGCATAATACATTTCCAGAATTCGAGAAACAAAACATAAAACAACTTGGAAAAAGGAAAAAGCTTGGAGGTTTTCTTGAACGTGGTTTATTCTATGGATTAAAGTGCAGAAACACAAAACTTCCATTAGATGATTATGATTTCTTCCTTATCTCTTCAAGCGGAATAGCAGAGTTCCTTGCTTTAAAGAACCATTCAATCCCTGTTGCTACCTACTGCCACACAATCCTGCGTGTTGCACATGAATTCGAAGGATATTATCTCCAAAAACAGAACTTCATAAAGAGATTGCTCTATAAACTAGCAATCCCTGTTTATAGAAAATTAGAAAGAAAATCCTGGAAATATTTCTCTATAATTTTCGCTAACTCAAAAAACACAAAATCACGTATTGAGAAAGCAGAATTAACAGAACATCCAATTAAGGTATTAAACCCTGGAGTTGACATCTCAAAATTCAAGCCAAACTTTAAGCACAAGAATTACTTTTATGCATCCGGAAGATTCAGGGAATATAAGAGATTTGAACTTGCAATTGAAGCTTTCAGGTTATTCAAACAAAAAAACAAGGATTTCAAGCTAATAATCGCAGGTGCAGCTGAGAAGCATGACCCTTACTTCAAAAAGATCAAAGCATTAGCAGACAAGACTGAAAGAGTAGAACTTAAGACCTCAGTCTCTGATAAAGAGATGATAGAACTCTACCAAAACTGCTTTGCTTACCTATTTACTGCAAAAAATGAAGATTTCGGTATTGTTCCAATTGAAGCAATGGCCTGCGGCAAACCAGTTATTTCAGTAAACGAAGGAGGTCCTAAAGAAACAATCCTAAACAACACAACTGGTTTCCTTGTGCCTGCAACTTCAGATTCATTTGCAGACAAGATGCTTAAACTAACAAAAGACACTAAACTCTACTCAAAACTCTCAAAACAAGCTGCAGAACACGCAAAATCATTCTCCTGGAAAAACTTTGGAAAAGATTTCGATGATTACATAGAAAAATTCATATCACAAAAAACTTAAACTTGATTGCACCTTTCCACATAGCATATCTCTTTACTAATATTGTTAATGGAACTAGAATTAAAATCTGAAGATAATCCCCTAACTTAAATGCCCAGTTTCTCTTCTTCCTGAACTTGAATATATACCTAAACCCTGCAAACAAATAAAGCACAGGAAATGTAATATACCAATAAGAAAAGAACAAACTCCCAATCAGCAGAACTAAATACCCTAACTCAACAGGATAAACAACCCTCCAGATAAAAGAAACATGCTTTTTCAGCAATGGATTCTTCCAATTATTTTTCATAAGTAAAGGCTCATAGATATACCTTAACCTCTCCCTCATAAAAGACTTAAATGTAAACCTTCTTGCAACATGGGTGATTTTAGCTTCAGGGTTATATATAGCCCTATGGCCTGCTTTCAATGCCCTTAACCCAAAATCAGTATCTCCCCTGAATATTATTATCCTTTCCTCAAACTTAATCTCTAGAATAACCTTTTTCTTTATTCCCAGGTTAGCACCTAAAAAACCCTGGATTTCACTTTTGCCAGATATAGTCCTTTCCATAGGATCTGGCCTTTCTTTCTCATAAAGCGTATTCCCTTCAACAATGTCATATTCCTTAAGAGACTTGACCATCTCTTTTATCCACTGCTTGCTTGGAACAGTATCGCCATCAATAATTAAACAATTTTCACTCTTTGCTTCTTTAGCACCAAGATTTCTGTTGACATTAAGCCCAGGAGCAACAGCGCTCTTGATATATCTTATCTTTTCAAACTTATCACAGAACTCTTTTAACTCTTTAGAATACATTTCATCAGAACCAAAATCATCAATTACTAATACCTCAAACTCTCCATCAAACTCACTCTCTAGAAGCCCTTTAAGAGTATTATAAACATACCTCTCATTCCTTACAGGAACAATCACACTTGCATCCATCATTGCATCTCCAAAGTCTTTATCCTCAATATAAAACAGTAAAGATAACTAATACTATTTATAATTTTATGTAATATTCTCTTTCCGCTAACAATCTTAGAACTCATATACCTAACAATATCTTTGTCATTTACTCTCCTCTGCCCTTGTACAAACTTCCTCTTCTTCAATACCTTACCAAGATTAAACAGACACCATAACTGCGCCTTTAACCTTGAAAAAAACCTTCCAGTAAATATATCAACAATATCCCTAATAATTACCTGAACCAGCAACAATGGCATAACCCTAATAATATTCCACCTAGAATAAAATATTAATAGATTCATAATCCTGTTTCTCTCACTGTAATACAACTTTAATTTTGGTGTCTTCTTAGATGTAGCTGAACCAAAATGCTCCACCCTGCTCTTTGGACTCAATCTCATATGATAACCTTTCAACCTAAACAACCAGCAAAGGTAGATATCCTCAGCATACAAGAAATAATCCTTATCAAAAGGTTCATCTACAATGCTTCTATCATAAAGCAGGCTGCATCCTGAATAATAAAAACTCTCGTCAACATCTAAATTCCGTATATTATGCAACAGCAGGTTAGAAGTCCCTTTCCATTTATCGTCCTCAGTCTTTGTATGGAAATCAATCACATTCCCGCCAACTAACCTAACTAGAGGATTACCCTCAATAATCTTCATTTTCTCTTCAAGCCATTCCTTATTAACAACAGTATCATTATTCAATAGACAGATATACTTACCTTTCGCATGTCTCACACCTAAATTATTTCCCTCAGCAAACCCCAAATTCTCCTCATTCCTAACCACTTTAACAGAAGGAAACTGCTTCTTTACATACTCAGCACTATCATCACTGCTTCCATTATCAACAAGAATAACCTCATAATCCTTATACGTCTGCTTCAGCACAGAATTAATACAATCCTTTAGGAATCTTTTTCCGTTATAGTTTAGTATGATTATTGAGACTTTCATTTTAGCTTATATATCTCAATCTCATATATTTCTTTATCTAACTCATAATCTTCTTCAATCAAGCGCCCAAATTCTTCAATATCACTCACAGGCCTATAACCCTCTGTAATAACAATATAACTAGGCAAGTCTGATTTAATTTGCTCTAAAAATTCATTAACAGCTTCCTCATCAAGTTTAGCAACAAAATCCTCTGGCTGGTCCTCAAGATTCACAGCATACAAAGGAAATATCGTATGATACTTTGTTGGAGCTAATCTCTCAGCATAATAATAAATCTGTGGAGCAAAACCCCAGACATATATCTTATCTCCAACTTCACTATTCTCTTTAATGTACTCCCCAGCTTCTTCAAGTTTGTTGTAATTTTCAGGCAATTTCAACTGCTCAACAAAATACTCATTATCTACATAACTTCTAACAACTTCATTTAATGGTACAATAAGTCCAATAATCACTAATAACAATAAACTTAATTTAACAAAATCTCTCATTCGGATAGATTCAACTTTATGCAGCCAATAAGCAGAAAGTATACATAGCGGAGGTATCAAAAGAATAAAATAATGCTTAAAGAACCTTCCACCCATCACTACCATTAAATATGAAAATATCAGCCAGATTCCTAAGATTAACTCATTCTTCTCAAACTCCCTTTTCCTTATATTATTGATAATCCAAACAAAGCTTACCACTCCAAACAAGGATATCAAAAAATTGCCAACAATAAACCTTAATATTGTATATCCTGCATAGATTAAGAACCTTAATCCAAAAGCAGATGATGCATATCCTACATTATAGAGCAATGTAATTGAAACCATATCCCATAATGCATCATGCATGTTAAAGTAAAGTGCCACTGCAATCACTGGAACTATAAATCCAAGAAGAACAGCAGCTCCTTTCTTAACTAATACTTTGAAATCCTTATTAAAAATAAAATAAGCAATTGTAAGATAAAATAAAATCCCCACCATGTGCACTAATGGAGGCTGCTTAATCAGAAATCCTATTCCAGCAAATAATCCTGATAATGGATAAAACCAATAATTTCCCCCTTCTTCAGCTTTCATAAGAAAATAAACACTTAATATCAAAGGTAACACAATAAATATTTCAGTATTGCTTGTATGCCCCTGTACATTAGTCCCTGCAGAATAAACAGCATACAACAAAGCAGAGAACAACCCTGCATTCTTTGAATAATGATCTTTCCCAAACTTATAGAGCATCAAGGAAGTTAACATAACATAAAACATTGTAAACAGCCTGACATTATACATACTCATTCCCATAAACTTAAACACAGCAGCATAGATAAAATAAACTCCTGGAGTATGGTGCTCCCATGCAGTCTTATAGAGCACATTTCCTTCTAACCAATTATTTGCCAAATAAGCATATGAAGATTCATCAGGATCAAGAAAAACTTCATTGACATATAAAAATCTAAAGCCAATGCTTACTAAAATAATTATTAACAAAATTAATACTTCTTTATTCTTCATTTTTACATCCCAATATAAGTTCAGAGTTAAACACATACTTCGTTTTCTGAATCCTTAACCCAAATTGCTTTAACTTTCTTTTAAGACTTTTCTTAGTATAATGTGTTATATGCTCATCAGCATAAGCACCAGGCATCACTTTTCCATAAATCCATTCAATGAATCTCCATGTCAGTTTCTTATAATCCGGAGTACCAATAATAAGTATCCCTCCTTTTCTAAGCACTCTTTTTAACTCAGTGAAAATAATATCATCTGCCGGTATATGCTCAATAACCTGTGAACAAATTACAATATCAAACTTATCATCCTTGAATGGTAAAGCAAAAACACTTCCTTGACTAAGATACTTATTAGTCTTCTTAAGATATCTGAGTTTCTTAAACAAGATATCCAAACCAATGCCTTGATTAAGCTGTTGCATTATCTTACTGCTTCCACATCCAACATCCAATATCGCTTTATCTTTAGCCTTAAACTCTGCAGGAATCATCCTCATAATTACCTTGTGCCGTTTCCTTTGCCAATACCTTTGTAACGGTATTATACTGTAATAAGCTCTTTCATCATAATCAGCGCTCTCTAAAGAATTCCTAAACCTCCACATCCTGAACAATGTCTTGATGTATGAAACTGCAAATCTTGCAAGCTTAGCCTTAGTCTCACCATAACCTCTTGGTTCATAATGGAATGGAACCTCTTTAACTTTCCAACCACTTGAATATATCTTGATTAGTATATATTGCAGAACATCATAATTATCTCCTTTGATTTCAAACTCCTTAAACACCTTACTTTGATATAATCTATAACCTGATGACATGTCCTTTACAGGGATAGCTAATACCTTTGAAAACACCAAATTCAAACTCCTGCTCAAGAACCTCCTGCTCCATGACATCTCGGCACTTCCACCTTTAGTAAACCTTGAAGCAATCACAAGCTCAGCCTTATCCCTGTTCATCCAAAGCTCATTTATCACCTTAGGATTATGCGAGAGATCAGCATCCATTGTTACAATATACTTCCCTTTGGCAGACTTCAATCCTAACTTAAGAGCATTACCATAACCCTTTCCAGTCTGAACCAGCACATTAGCACCAGCTCCGCGAGCTTCCTCCTGGGTATTATCCTTAGAATTCCCATCAATTATCAATATCTCATAATCTGAAGTAATCGGCTTCAAAACCTCTTTGATCATAGAAATAAGCTTTCCTACATTCCCACCTTCATTATATGTCGGTATAACCACAGATAAATCCATAAATCTCACTAAAAACCTGATTGAGCGGTAGTTTAAAAAGCTTATGCCTAACTCAGATATATTGTTTAAAGACTATAAAACCACATTAAATCTTTCAATATTATACACAAGATTTTTATATGATTGTTAGTTTTTTGCCATATAAAGGGGGTTTAATTTGGTGAGTTTATCTATAGTGTTTCCTACGTATAATGAGGAAGCTAACATTCAAAATACTGTATCAGAGGCTTTAGAAGTACTTTCTAGAACTAACTATGATTACGATATTCTTATTGTAGACAACCATTCAACAGACTCCACCCCAGAAATAATCAACCAGCTCGCTCAGGAACAAGAAAAAGTAAGTGTAATTCACCATCCCCAAAACCTGGGCTATGCAGCATCTACAAGAACTGCTTTGAAAAATGCTAAAGGAGAGCTTATATTCATAATAGATTCAGATGGACAACATACAGCTTCAGACATCCCAAAGTTTGTTGAAAAAGCACAACTAGGTTATGGGCTTATTGTTGGCTGGAAAAAGCCACGCCATGACCCTGTTGCACGTATCATTCTAGCAAAAGGCTACAACTTCCTTTTTCGAAGGTTCTTTAAACTAAGCTTACACGATGTTGACTGCGGCTTCAAGGCATACAAAAAAGACCTTGCAAGAAAACTTAAGGTAGAGCTTACAGACGTTCCAGTAGGCCCAGAAGTTGTTGCAAGAGCAAAAGCTTTAGGTTATCCGATTACAGAAGTTAAGATAAAGCATTTTCCAAGAAAAGGCGGAGCATCAATATTCTCACCTAAGAAATTAACAATCACTGTTTATCGTGTATTTAAGTCGTTATTCCAATTAAAAAGAATGTACAAGAAAGGCTTGTTAAAGGAGGTATCATAATGGAAAAACCAAAAGTTGTGATTTTATGTGGAGGTGAAGGAACGAGATTAAAGGAAGTTACTGAATTGATTCCAAAACCAATGGTAAGAATCGGTCATATGCCAATACTTTGGCAAATTATGAAGATATATTCTCATTATGGCTTTAATGATTTTGTTTTATGTTTAGGTTACAAAGGTGAAGTGATCAAGAACTTCTTCCTTAACTATGAACATTCAAGCAACGATTTTACACTTAATCTGCGTTCACACCAAGTTTTCCATCACTCTCGCTCAACAGAAGATTGGAACATAACTTTTGCAAACACAGGTCCAAGGACTGAGACAGGCGGTAGGATCAAAAGAATCGAAAAATACATAGACGGAGATAATTTCCTTATGACCTATGGTGATGGAGTCTCAAATGTGAACATCCCTGAATTGATTGCCCACCATAAATCTAAAGGAAAATTAGCAACTCTCACTGCATTAAACCCGCGCTCAAAGTTTGGGACAGTTGAGGTTGACGATAATGACATTGTTAACTATTTTAGAGAAAAACCTCTGTTAAAGGACTGGGTCTCAGGAGGTTTCTTTGTATTTGATAAAGGAATCTTTGATTATCTTTGGCCAGGAGAAGACTGCTGTCTTGAAAGAAAACCCTTCGAAGACCTTGCAAGAGACAAGCAGTTCACAATCTATAAACATCAAGGCTTTTGGCATTGCATGGACACTTTTAAGGATATGAAAGTGCTGGATAATTTATGGAACCAAGGTCAGGCACCTTGGAAGATTTGGAACGAATAGGTGATACTTATGGAAAACAATTTTTGGTTTAATAGGAACGTTTTTGTCACTGGAGCAACAGGCCTTTTAGGTTCAGCACTTTGTAGATTTTTAGTTGAACAGAAAGCAAACGTAGTTGCTTTAATCCGTGATAATGTCCCTAAATCTAACCTTATACTTGATGGAACATATAACAAAATCTCAAGTGTAAGAGGAGAACTTGAAGACCATAAAATAATAGAACGAGCACTTAACGAATATGAGATTGAGACAGTGTTCCATCTTGGAGCACAGACAATAGTCGGAACAGCTAATCGTTCACCTATAGGGACATTTGAAGCTAATATTAAAGGAACTTGGAATGTGCTTGAAGCATGCAGAAATGCACAGCTAGTAAAGAGAGTAGTGATGGCTTCTACAGATAAAGCATACGGAACACAAGAAAAACTTCCTTATACAGAAGAAGCACCCCTTCAGGGAATGCACCCATACGACGTTTCAAAATCTTGTGCAGACTTGATAGGCCAGACCTATCACAACACTTATGGACTTCCAGTTGGAATAACACGTTGCGGAAATCTATATGGTGCAGGAGACCTTAACTTTAACAGGATTGTTCCTGGTACTATCCGTTCAATCATTTTCAATGAAGCACCAATAATAAGAAGCGATGGTACATTCCTTCGTGATTATTTCTATCTTTTAGATGCAGTAGATGCTTATGTTACTTTGGCTGAACAGCTTGACAATAAATCACTGCATGGCCATGCTTTCAACTTCTCAACAAACAATCCTATATCGGTTCTTGACTTAGTTAACAAGATGATTTCACTGTGCGGTTCAGGTATACAACCTGTGATCTTAAACGAAGCAAAAGGTGAGATCAAGCACCAATATCTCTCCTCAGAGAAAGCAAACAAACTTCTCAACTGGCAGCCAAAGCATACTCTTGACCAAGGCTTGTCAGATACAATATCTTGGTACAAACAATTTTTCGGGGTGAACTAAATGATAGATGGAGTTAAGATTATACCTTTAAGGCAGATCCCAGATGAACGCGGAAAGATTATGCACATGTTAAGAAACACCGATGAACACTTTGAACAATTCGGAGAAATCTATTTCTCATGCATTTATCCAGGAGTTATCAAAGGCTGGCACATACATAAGAAGATGACGCTTAACTATGCAGTTCCACACGGTAAAATAAAGTTGGTATTATACGACCCAAGAGAGAATTCACCAACAAAAGGCGAAGTTCAAGAAATCTTCTTAGGTGAAGGTAACTACGCTCTCGTTAAGATTCCCCCATTTGTCTGGAACGGTTTTAAAGGAGTAGGAACAGAGATGGCGATTGTTGCAAACTGCTCTACAATCTCCCACGACCCTGACGAAATTGACAGGTGCGACCCTCTTAAGAATGACATTCCATACGATTGGGAGTTGAAGCACAGATGAAACTACTAATAACTGGAGCATCAGGTTTTATAGGGGGAAGATTCTTAGATATATTCGGTAAAGACTTTGAGACAATTGGCACCTACTTCAGCAACCAAAAACCTGGACTCGAGCAACTAGACCTTACAGATAAAGAAAAAGTTCTCTCTTTTTTTGATAGATATAAACCAGAGATAGTCTTTCATTCAGCTGCATTACCAAATGTAAACAGATGCGAGTCAGATAGGGAAGAGGCAATACAAAAAAACCTCACAGCAACCCAAAACATAACAGACGCTTCTAAACTTCATAATGCAAAGGTTATATTCCTTTCATCAGACTATGTGTTTGACGGAGAAGATGGACCATATGCAGAGGACGCTCCTACAAACCCTCTAAACCATTATGGAAGCTTAAAGCTTGAATCAGAGAACTACATCAAAAATAACCTTGATAAATATCTAATAATCCGTACCACAAATGTCTATGGTTTTGACCCAAACTCAAAAAACTTTCTTATGTTCGCTATAGCTAAGTTCTCAAACAATGAACCATTGTCAGTTGCAGTTGACCAGTATGGCAACCCCACTTTAGTGGAAGACCTTTGCTCAACTATAAAAGAACTTATTGATAAGGATAAGGTTGGTGTATTTAATGTAGCAGGTCCGCAACTGATGAACCGTCTTGAATGGACACGTGCATTTGCTGATGTTTTTGGATTCAACCAATCACTTATCTCAGGCAGTGTAACAGACAACCTTGCTCAGGCAGCAAAACGTCCATTGAAATCAGGATTTATAACAACCAAAATTAAGAATGAACTCTCTTACAGGATGCGTAATACAAGAGAGGGTCTTATGTTCATGAAAAAAATGAGGGATGAATTTCAAGATAAAGGTAGTGACCAAACTTGAAATACATAATCCTTGGTGCAGGTCTCTCAGGTCTAAGCCTAGCATATTTCCTTAAGGATAATTACGAAATATTTGAAAAGGAAGATCATCCCGGAGGCCTTTGCAGTTCTATAATTAAGCAAGGTTTTGTATTTGACAAAGGTCCTCATTTATTTAACGACAAATCCCAGGAGTTCATTGACTTTCTTAACACACAATTAGAAGATAACCTGCTTACAGGATACAGTAACCCTGCACAATTCTCCTATGGAGTCTTAATCAAATATCCTTATACTGTAAATCTTAAAGGCTTGCCTGTTGATGTGATTAAAGATTGCATCCTGGGAATTATAGAAGCCAAATATAACAAAAACCAAGAACACGTACCAGAAAATTATGAGGATTGGTGCTACTATAACTTTGGCAAGGGCATAACTGAACACTTTAGGATTCCATACGCTAAGAAATACTGGACAATCAACCCCAAACTTCTTACAACAGAATGGGTTTCTCGTGTTATCCATCTTCCAGAGCTGGATAAGGTGATTGAAGGCGCACTTAAAGAAAATAAGGAAAATCTCTATTATTTTAACGATTTCTTGTACCCTGCAAAGAACGGTGTTCAGGGTTTAATAGATTCTTTAGCTTCAAAAGCCAATAACCTTAACTTAAACCATGAAGTTACTGAAATAAACTTAGACACTAAAACTATTACCTTCAATAAAACAAAACAAATCCCCTTCAATACCATAATCTCAACCCTCCCGCTCCCAGAAATTATAAAAATCATACCTCAGGTACCATTAGAAATAAGGGAAGCTGCAGAATCATTAATTAACACCTCAATCCTGACAGTCTTCCTAGGAATTGACAAGGAAAAAATCACAGACAAGACCTGGATTTACTATGACCAGCCTGAGATATCATTCTTCAGGCTTTGTTTCCCAAATAATCTAGCTCAATATACAGTACCAGAAGGAAAATCTTCTATAATCGCAGAAATTGCTTATTCGAAGTTCAAACCCTTAGATAAATCAGAAATAATAAGCCAAGTAATCCAGGACCTTATCAAGGTAGGTATTCTAACTAAAGATGATAACATAATTTTCAAAGACTTTTTTGACATTAAGTATGGTTATGTGATATTTGACAGGAACAGGACACCAGCAGTGAAGAAGATCAAGGAATACCTTAAACAAAATAATATAATTTCTATAGGCAGATTTGGTTCATGGGATTATCTATGGATGCATAATGTAATAAAAGAAGCAAAAGACTTAGTATTTACATTATAAAATGAAAAACAAATCATCTCTTAAATTCTTTCTATTGCTTCTTGTTCTTACCTTACTTTTTTTTAATCAAATCCTTCTTAATCCAAACAAAATACTTTATTCAAAGCACAGCGACATCCCTGCACAATTCTCCATCTGGAAGTACATTGAACATTCTTCATTCACACAATGGAACCCTTACCTTTTCTCAGGCACTCCTTTATTGGCAAATCCGCATGTAGGGTACTTTTTTCCACTTAGTCTAGCATTCCTCCCTTTAAATCCAGATTCAAGCTTTGGATATGGCTTCATTATCCTTTTATTCATCGCAGGTCTAGGCACATTTCTTTATTGCAGACAGATTGGCTTAAAACAATACTCCTCTCTTACAGCTTCGGTAATCTTTATGTTCTCAGCATTCTTTACCACAAGAATTATAGCAGGCCACTATTATATAGTCTCAGTCATTGCACTAACACCTTTAATTTTTTACCTATTTGAGAAAACCATAACAGAAGAATCTTATTATTATGCATTACTCACTGCACTAGTTTGGTCGTTCCAGCTCCTTGCAGGACAGACTCACCTATTCTTTTATTCATCTTTCACATTATTAATCTACTTTTTCTTAAGACTAATCAATCTCTACTTTGAAAAAAGATCAATAAAACCTTTATTCAAGCCAGTCTTTCTAGTCGCAATCTCATTTATTTTTCTATTAAGTCTATCTTCAATACAACTCATACCCTCATTCCAATTAAGTACTCTTTCAACAAGAACTGGCGGAACATCGTATGAGTTTGCTTCATCATTCTCCCTTCCATCTCAAAATCTAGCTACTGTAATCCTTCCTAACTTATTTGGAACACCTGCAAAAGATAATTACTTTGGTTATGGTCCATTCTGGGAACACTGCTTATACATAGGAATTATCCCGATTATACTTTCCTTAATCTCTCTAACAAAGATAAAAGACAAAGACCAAAGATTCATAAGAATCTTTACTATTTTAGGAATTTTTTCAGTCTTATTCAGCCTTGGTAAATACACTCCTTTCTTTAAATTCTTCTATCTCTTTATCCCTGGATTTAATCTTTTCAGGATACCTGCATCATACTTATTCCTATTTTGCTTCTCAGGCGCAATACTAAGCGCTTATGGCTTAGAATTTACCTTAGAAGATAAAATAAGTGTTAACCTTAAAAAGTTCATCTCAACATTTCTCATCCTTATCTCTATTCTTGCAATAATCTCAGTAATTACAACAACTTTCCTTAAACCAACCATAATAGTTTATGGAAAAACACTTGCAGAACAGAAATATTATGACATACCTGAAGGTCATACTCGCACTAACTCACTTCAGGAAGTTCTATCAAAAGTAGATTCAGTTTTTAACACAATCTACAGTTCATTAATTACATTTACATGCATCCTACTCCTATCAACATTAGCATTTTACTTACTTTATAAGTCAAAACTCTCAAAACGTCAGTTCTTTGCATCAATCCTTATTCTTATTTTAGTCGACCTTTGGTTCTTCGGCCTTCCAATGGTTTCAGTAGAAGACCCTTCTAAGGTATACCATTCAAACCCTGTCATCAACTTCTTAAACCAAGACGACAGCTATTTTAGGGTTTTTGACCTTGCGAACATAATCCCAGCACAGCTTGCAGTAAGAAATAACATCTTCAGTGTCTCAGGTTATGACCCCATAATCCTTAAACATTATGCAGACTTTACCAACCTTGCAATCCCTACAGATACTCTAGCTTTAGACACAACCCTTCCTTTAGTTGATCATAAACTAACTGAAATTAACAACATTGAAATCCTTAACCTGTTGAATGTAAAATACATAATATCAGAAGAAAACATAAGCAAATTTAAAAAACTACAAGAATACAATTACATAACAGAATACAATAAATACAGCGGTTTGACTGGAAAAATCTCTTCAGGTTATCTATATCTAAACAAGGATGCACTCCCAAGAGCATACACTTTTACCAAAGCAAAAAAACTAACCATCAACAAACAAACAATATTCTATCCCCTAGACCCTATAGAGCAAGATATAACATACTTCTCACCTAACGAAATCACTATAAAAGTGAACACCTCAAAAAAGTCCCTCTTAGTACTTAGCGAAGTCTCATACCCTGGATGGAATGTTTATATTAACGAAGAACCTGCTGAATTAAAGACCTTTAATAAGGTATTTAGGGCAACAGAAATCAATCCTGGAAAATATATTCTTGAGTTTAGATTCGAACCAAGTGACTATAAGATAGGGAAGAGGATTTCAATATTATCTTTAATTATCCTCGTATTTATATTAATCAAGACTAAATTATCCAATCCTTTATAACCAATAAATCCTATAAATCTATTTAAATAATAACAAAAATCGTTCAATAAGGGTTATCTAAATGTTAAGCATTGTTTTACCAGCATTAAATGAAGAAAGAGCAATTGGTAAAACTCTAGACCGAATCAATCGTATGCTCGAACTTTCTAAGATTGATGCAGAAGTGATTGTTGTTAATGATGGTTCAAAGGATAGAACTGCTGAGATTGCAAAGAACAAGGGTGCAAAAGTTATTTCTCATAAAAGGAACTTAGGTTATGGTGCAGCTTTACGGCATGGTTTTCAGGCCGCAAAAGGTAAAATTATATGTTCTTTAGATGCAGACTCTACATACCCTCCAGAAGAAATACCAAAGCTCTATAAGATATACCTAAAAAGAAATGTCGACATGGTTGTAGGTTCAAGGATGCTTAGTGGTGCTAAAGGTATGCCTCTGATAAGAAAGATTGGAAACAAATTATTGGCTACCTTTGCAAGCATAATGCTTAAGACAAGGATCGTTGACCTGAGCAGTGGTATGCGTGTTATAAGCAAAGAAGATGTCTCAAAATTATTTCCTCTGACAGATGAACTTGATTTTACTGTGAAGATAACCCTCGAGTATGCTGCGCAGAAGAAAAGAATCCTTGAAGTCCCTATCAAGTATGAAGAGAGAAAGGGAAAATCTAAATTAAGCAGCACTAAACATGGTTACATGTTTGCTAAGAATATTCTTCATATAACTAGAGATTATAATCCTCTGAGGATATTCATCCCTATTAGCCTTTTCTTCATAATCACCGGAGCTATCTGGGTTCTGAACCTTATTGTTCAAAGACTTCTCTTTGGTGTTTCAATTAATCTAACAAATGGTTTAGTTGTCACAGGCGCATGGATCTTGTTTGGATTTCAGATATTCTTCTTTGGTATCTTGGCTGACATGATTGCAAGCAAATGACTTTTCAACAAGATTACTGGGAACACATAGCAGAAAAGCGTTATTACCGTAAACCTCAACATCCTGTTACAAAATATTTTGTTCTACCAAAGATTAAGCTTATGAAGAGATACATCAAGTTTGATAAGAACACAAAAATATTAGATGTTGGATCAGGTTTTGGTACATACTCATTTTTCTTTGAAAAGTTCATGGACACTTATAGTTTAGATTATTCTGGATATAAACTTTCAAAGAATCCTTGCAAAAAAAAGTTTAAGGCAGACGCAAATCACCTCCCTTTCGAAGATGATTCCTTTGATATAGTATTCTGTGGTGCATTACTACATCATGTAGAAAATCCAATGAATGTTGTAAGGGAAATGGCAAGGGTAAGTAAAAATTATGTTGTCCTATTTGAGCCTAATAGGAATAACCCAGGCCAATTTATTTTCTCTTTATTGGACAAGACAGAAAGAAAGGGCCTAAGATTTAATAAAAAATATCTCGCTAAACTTGCAAGAAAATCAGGTTTAAGGATAAGAACAATAAGAACCCTCGGATGGATTTTCCAGAATACTACCCCGCTTTGGATGGCAAAGATTGCAGCTCACTTTGAATATTTTCCCTGTGCGGGTTATAATCTCCTTATTGCACAGAAAAATGATTTATGACTAATTAAATCCTTCTGGATGATTCTTGTGCCATTTCCATGCACTCTCAATAATCGCTCTGACATCAAACTCAGGTTCCCACCCTAATTCCTTTTTAATCTTCTCACTAGACGCAACAAGCCTAGGAGGGTCACCTGCTCTTCTACCCTCTTCAGCAGCAGGTATAGGATGCTTTGTAACATGACGACAAACCTCAATAATCTCTTTAACAGAGGTTCCATCACCAGTACCTAAATTATAAAAATTACTCTTACCAGTCTCAACTATCTTATTTAATGCAAGTATGTGCGCTCTAGCCAAATCATTGACATGAATATAATCTCTTATACAAGTTCCATCAGGAGTATCATAATCAGCACCAAATATCTTTATCGCTTCCCGTTGTCCTAATGCAACCTGCAACACAAGAGGAATAAGGTGCGTCTCAGGATTATGATCCTCTCCAATCTTACCACCAGGATCAGCACCAGCAGCATTGAAATACCGTAAACAAACATTCCTAAGCCCATAAACTTCATACGACTTCAGCATCATCTCAAACATTAACTTGCTCCTTCCATAAGGATTACAAGGTTGCTGCGGAACATTCTCAGTGATAGGCATATTCTCAGGCTCACCATAAGTTGCGCAAGTGCTACTAAACACAATATACTTCACACCAGTATCAACCATAGCATTCAACAGATTCAAGCCGCATATAACATTATTCTCAAAATACTTCCTTGGATTCTCAACACTCTCTCCAACATAAGCATAAGCAGCAAAATGCATCACAGCCTCAATCTTTTCATCCATTAAGACCTTCAACACTAGCTCCTTATCCTTTAAATCACCTTCAACAAACTTAACCTCTGAAGGAACTGCTTCCTTATGCCCATAAACCAGATTGTCAAATACAACCACAGAATGCCCCTCTTTAACCAAAGCTCGAACTGTATGACTCCCAATATACCCTGCTCCACCTGTGACTAATATCTTCATGTTTCTCTCTTCATATCAGATTTAATCATCATTTCTACCATCATTTTAAAACTAATCTCTGGAATCCAACCTAATTCCTCTTTAGCTTTCGATGGGTCTGCTAATAAGATATTTACTTCATTTGGTCTGAAAAACTTAGGATTAATAGAGATAATCTCTTTTCCATCACTATATCCTTTTTCATCAAGTCCTTCCCCCTCCCAAGTTATTGGCATTCCTATACAATTAAAAACTTCATTAACAAAATCCTTTATTGTTCTAGTCTCTCCGGTGCCGATAACAAAATCCTCAGGCTTATCCTGCTGCATCATAAGGTGCATTGCCTTTACGTAATCTTTGCTATGCCCCCAATCCCGTTTAGCATATAAATTCCCTAATCCTAACTTCTCCTGCTTTCCAAGTTTAATTCTTACAGCGCTTGAAGTTATCTTTCGCGTTACGAAATTTAATCCTCTTCTTTCAGATTCATGGTTAAAGAGTATTCCCGCACAAGCAAAATAACCTTTCTCTCTTAACATTGCAATATGTTCATGAGCTTCTAACTTCGCTTTTGCATATGGACTTACTGGATTAAAAGGTGTTTTTTCATTCTGTGGAACTTCTGAAGCTGCTCCAAATAATTCACTTGTTGAAGCTTGATACAACTTAGCATTCTTATTAATTTCAAACAATTTCTGTGAAATTCTGAGCAATCCAAAATGATTCACTTCTCTTGTAAAAAAAGGTTGATCAAAAGATATTCTTACATGTGACTGGGCTGCAAGATTATAAACCTCATCAGGAACTACTTCTTTAATCACCTTCTCAATTGAGTATCCATCTGTTAAATCTGCGCATACTAATTCAAAATTAGGATTGTCCATGATATGTTTTACCCTATGGAAGTATCCATCAACACTGGACCTTCTATGCATCCCATACACTTTATAACCCTTTTCAAGCAGTAATTCTGCAAGATAAGAACCATCTTGGCCTGTTATGCCTGTAATCAGCGCTGTTTTCATTTTTTTAACCATCCTTTGATCATATCATTAAGCATCCTTCCAAAAGCCATCTCACCTTTCAACTCATAATTCCCTGTCAATATGTTTGGGACATGCTTCATAGTTTTAAAAGGACTATTCTTTATCTTCTCTAAAAAGAGTGTTACATATAATTTTTTCCTTTCCTTACCTAACATATTATAATCATGCCTCCATTTTGGGCTCCAACAAATCTCTTCATAATACTTAAATTTCCCTTTACTATAATCAAAAGTTTCATAATCCCTAGAACCTGGAACTGGACACATTATATAGATTGATGCTTCTTCTAAACCTGCTTTAACTAGTTTCTTTAAATATTGCCTTGTCAATTTTCTATCTTCTTCATTCTCTCCTGAATATCCTATTATGAAACACGCACCTTTTTTTATACCTAGTTCACTTGCCTTTTTAATCAATTTTAACATTAAATCTAAATCAACAGGTTTATTCATCATCTTAAGAATTCTTTTACTGCCAGATTCAGGTGAAAAATTAAAGTATTCACATCCAGCTTTCTTCATCCATTCAAGTGTTTCCTCATCAATAGTCTCAAGCTTAATTCCTGAAGGCAAACTCCATCTTACTTTTAGATTTCTTTTGATAATCTCCTTACAAAATTCAATGACTCTCTCCTTCTTAAAACTAAAATTAGGATCTTGTATGTGAAATAAGTCAACATCATACTTCCTGCTATGATATTCCATCTCATCCACTACATTATTAGCAGACCTGAATCTCCATGAACTCTTCCAAAAGCTGGTATTCCCGCAGAAATTACAATTATACCAGCATCCTCTTGAAGTTATCAGAAAAAGGTATTTTCCAGATGTAGGTCCATGCGCACTTCCTATCTTCCAATAATTCTCAAGCGGCAAAAGATCAATTGCAGGAAAAGGAAGACTGTCTAAATCATTAATAAATCTTGTTTTCGGCTTTACAAAAAGCTTATCATCTTTTTTATATGCAATCCCATCAATCTCTTCAATCCTTTTCTTTCCCTCAACACCTCTAACTAACTCTAGCAAGCTTTCTTCAGCTTCACCTAGTACAACATAATCAGCGTGCCCTACAAATTCATTATATAATGTTGTTGCATGCATCCCTCCTAAAACCACTTTAATATGTTTAAGAGGTTCACACTTTCTTATCTCTTCAATAATCCTTAAGGAGATGGTATGACTTACTCCAGAATGTACTGATATACCTACTATATCTGTGTCAGTAGGAATAAGATTTACTATCTCCTCAACTGTAAGTCCTCTCGCCTCAAACCTCTCCAAGAAATCATTGACCTGCCTTGGCTTTAATCCAAAAGCATCAATAATAGATACATCAACCTTATTGTCTCTTAAATATGCTGCTAAAAAAGCAACACCTGTAGGGATTGAAGGAATACTCCCAAATATATCACCTTTCTGCCCTATTAAAGGAGGATTTATCAGTACAACTTTCATAAAAGAATCCAATCCTTGTAACCTATATAAATATTTCTTTATCCTCGAAAGCAAAAAGAATTATATATTTTAGAATATAAAAATCAATATAAAGCCCGATTCAGCAACATTGAATATTCTAAAAATGAAATATAAAATTGTTTTAATCATTATTATCTTATTAGGCTTAATCCTAAGAATTCCTGTTTTTAATAACAACTTATTCCCCTCAGGAGATCAAGGAAGTTACATAGAGGTAGCCTGTAACATCTTCAGCACAGGTTTCAATAGTGATAATAAAGTACATTATATTGAAGAGGATTTCACAACAAAGGAAATATCTCATCCAGATTACCTCAGACAACCATTATTCCCTTTAACTCTAGCCTTTTTATTTAATCTTTTTGGGATTAGCTTTCTCATAGCAAAACTACCCAGTTTAGTTTTAGGTTTAGTATCAATATATCTTACATTTCTTGTTGGCAGTTCAATTTTCAATAAGAAAATCGGACTTTTTTCTGCTTTTTTGATGGCTATCAGTGCCTCACAGATATTTTATAGTTCAATGGCAATAGCAGAGATGTTATATCAAACAATATTCCTTATTATTCTCTTTTTTATCTACAAGAAAGAAAAGTTATGTTTAGATTGGATATTTATTGGTTTTTTTACTGCATTATTATATCTAACAAGAGCAAATGCCCTCTTGGTTATTTTTGCTTTGGTTTTTCATATACTTATTAATAAAAATGTATTGAAGAATCTTGCTTGCTCATTATTAACTTTGTTCTTTGTAAATATCCCATGGGCAATCAGGAATCTAAATGCATTTGGCACCTTGACCAGTAGTTGGACCTCAAAACATTATTTCTGGATTAATGATTGGTCTGAAGTCTATATGGTACCAAAAATACAACCTTCATTGACAAGACTCTTAGCACAGAATAACTTTCTTCCATTAATAAGAAGATTTATTTCTGGTTTTATTGGTAACATTATTTATCTATTGCAATCAGGAGAACTTCTATTCATGCTTCCACTATCCCTGCTCACAGCGTTTAAGGTAAAAGACTTAAAGAGACATAGTTTTCTTTATTTAAGCCTATTTTTTCATGTAATCTTCTTTGCCTGGACACCATACGCTAATAAAAGATACTTTATGCCATTTATTCCTTTATTCTTTATTTTTGGTGTTAAAGGAATATCACTTTTATACCACAGTTTAAAGGCAAATAGACTAAAATCTTTTTTCCTTATTTCGCTTATATTGATTATTCTATTTCAACTTCTTGGCGCAGCATACGCAACCTATAAGCCATTCTCAGAAAAAGAACTAAATCTTGAGAAGTATCAAACCTATGAAGATATCATCTCCTACATTAACAGCGAATTAGAACCTGATGCAGTAATCATGTCAGTAAGTGACATGGGCCAACAGATTTACATGTTTAACAAACCTTTATTAGCCATCCCCAATAATGATATTGAAACTATTTTAAAAGTTGCACATCATTATAGTGCCAACTACTTGATTATCGATAAGTACTCCTTAGGTAGAGTAGATATCCTCTCAGACTATTTCAGAGTGGAAGATGATATTTTGACAGAGTATCATCAATTTCCAGATATAGAATTGATCCATAACAACAAGAACTTCTTAGTTTACAGGTTTATCTCTTCAACTTCTTAAAAATAGCCTTTATAATCACTATATCCTCTTTCCTCATACTAATTAATAGGAAAATAGAATAAACCACGAACAACGATAACCCATATAATGCAATCATATAATATTTATAGCCAAGCCCTAGATACTCAACCACTTTCAGCACAATCCAACCAGAGAACCCTCCCAGGGCTAAAACCATCAACTGCCTTATCCCAAATACATTCACCTTACTCATAAGATAAGTCAATGTAATATACCCGACACTACTAACAATCAACGCAATCGTAGTTGCGATTGCAGCACCCTCCATCCCATACTTAGGAATTAGCAACCAGTTCAATCCAATATTCAATAACACAATAAAACTATTCATAATAAGTATCTGCTTGCTTTTCTTCATCATTGTTAAGACAGAATAACTGCTGTAATAAAATATTGAATAAACAAAATATCCTATCAATAGTATCATCAATGCATCCTTCCCAATATTAAACTCACTCCCAAACAACACACCTAACACTGCTCCTGCAAATATGAACAAGAACAAAAATATTAGGTAATTAGCATACAATGTCCAATTAACAAACGCTTTATACATCTGCTTATACTTGTCAAGCTCTCCTTTAGCATACTTTTCAGTTATCATAGGCCATATTAATGACATCAAAGCAGTTGGTACCATTATAAGCAATTGAACTGTAGGCACTGCACCATTATAGATTCCTACATCATTTATATTCTTAAAGTACCCAAGCATCAATGTGTCAGTACTTGATATTATCATCCATATTAAAGAACTAAGCATAAGCGGAACAGAGAAGTACAACAGCTCTTTTGTAATCCTTATTGATTTTATTCTTGACTTCACTAACTTAAAAACTTTAGTCTCCATCAACCAGAACCCAGCCAAGAAGCTGACACTTAATGCAATTGCATAAGATAATGTAGGACCTAACCCTCCAAATCCTGCATAATATAATAAAACAACACTTAAAACAAGCAACACACTTCTCAATATATTATTAGCAAATGCATTATACCCTGGTCTTTGGAATGCCAAAAATGTATATAATATTATATTAAATAACACGCCTACTGGAACAAGTACAGCAAAAATTACCAAAACAGGCACAAGACCCGCTTCTCTATAGATTGACACTGATATAAACTCCCTAAACAGCACCAACAAAACCGCAATTACTGAACCAGCAATCAATCCAATCTTTAGTGAACTTGTAATCACTCCTTTTACTTTCTCCCATTCCTCTTTCCCTCTAAAGAATGAAACATACCGCAACACACCCTCTTGCAATCCAAATCCTGCAATAATATTAAACACTAAAAACATTGAAAAACCAAGTGCCCATAATCCATATACTTCTGTTCCATAATGCCTTCCTACAAATACCCTAAAAATGTATGTAAAAAGTTTAGAGAATATGATGCTTGCAAACACTAAACTAGAACCTTTCGCTACTTTAGTTAGTATTTCATTTGCCATTTAACCAAATTCAATCGCATCATTAAGATACTGTTTTCTAAGATAAGTTTCTCTTAATTCATCGCTAACTGTAAAGTTCTCAGGATATTCAATTTCCCAAATCTTTAATGGGCCAATATTCCTCCCTCTATAATACGCAAGAGGCATCCTGTCACTGTCATCATAAACTAATTTAAATTGCGTCGTATTAAATTTAGGATTATTCTGTTCAAACAAGAATAAGTTGATCCATAACGCCTTAAAGCTTCTTTCTGAAATAAATAATCCTGCTCCATTTGGGTTCTGAAGCATACCATTATCTTGTAGACTTGGTATTATCCTTAGACACCCATCATAACCCTCTCCTTCAAAGGATAACATATTCCCATTGATGTAAAGATTCTTTAGAGGAATCTTAGCTTGCTGTCCTTTATGCACCATTATAATTGAAGGCTGGTTGATTATTTGAGTTTTAACAGTTTCATTATCCTGTTCAATCAATACTTGTTGTGTAGGAAGCATAACAGCACCAACTCCAGATTCGCCTTTTGGAAACAGTTTTCCCTGCCATATAAAATCTTCATCAAGGGGATATCCTCCTTGATATACATAGATTGTCTCATTTCTTGTTTCTTGTGTAAGGCTATCATCTTGTAAGAATGTGCTTATCCATGAATATCTATCATATTCCTCATCAGAACCGATTGAAGAGTAAGCAGTATACTTCCCGATTTCATCAGCAATTATCAATAAATGCGTAGCATCGTGCACATCCAAGAACTCTAATGCCTCTTCTTGTGTATGTCCTGTTAAAACATGCCTCCCCATTAGATGGTCCCAGTATGCAATATAGTTCCCTCCGTCAAGTATTGTAGCTCTCTCTCCACCTGTCTGTACCCAATAACCATAATCCCACCAATGCGCAAAATTAGCATCTTCAGGAGTATTCTCCCTTATCCAGTTCCCTGCGAGTTGCCACTGTTGGTTATAACTCGGTCCAGTCCATTGAGCCTGATCCCATGAACTTTTCCCAAAACTATACACATTATTAACTAATAGTAATGCAACAACAATCACCAATCCATACTTAAACACCTTGTCCTTAACTTTAAGCGAATAATCAAAGATCTTTACAAAGAAATAAGCTCCAAGTATAGCAATAACTGGAGTAAATCCAAAGAAAAGCCTTGCAGCAGTTCTAGCGCTTATTGCCATGATGATAAACCACACAAAGATTAAGATATGCGATTTATTCAGCAAAAAGGTATCCTTAAATGTTTCTTTATCTTTATAGAAGAAGTAAAGATAATAGCCTACTAATACAATCGCAAATAGTGCAAATGACCCAAGATATACAACTTGTGAGATAAAATTTTCTCCATTAAATGTAGAGCCTGCAGAATATCTGCTGAATATCAATCCAGAAATAAATAAACCATAGATCAAACTTAATTTTAATGAGTACTTCTTAAGAGGCTTCATAGTCTCATAAAATAATATGATTGAACCTAGAAAGAAGAAATAAAAGAACCATCTGAAGTTCCCCCACCAGTCAAGGAAATATGGTTGATTATTCTCAGCAACAGTCCTTGCAAGCCTTGAAAATGTTGCAGCATGCAATAATTGTATCCTTACGTCCTCAAGCAGATGTCCAAGATAACTTGTCCCGAATATCACAGTAAGTCCAATCATCCCTAAAACAACAACAATCCCTACAGAAACAATCCCATATGGAACTTTTGTCTTAACTCTTTTTTTAATATTTAGTAAGTCCCACTCAAATAATATATAATGCACAACTAATGCAATAAACACAAAGGATGCAATTCCTGATGTAATCGACTGTACCAAGCCAGCAATCCCTCCATATTTCGCAGTCAAAATAGTAAGCATTCCATATGACACTAATAACCATGATGTATAACTTGCGAAATCTGCAGGAGTAAACTTATTCCTTAGAAGCTCAATCAATGCTACTGTCCCTGCAATTAGGAACAAGAACTTTACACCTCCCCAAACAAGACCCATCCATCCTGTAAATAACCCTGCAATTAAACCAAATAATATGCTATACTTATAATCCTTTGACTGCCATGATACTGTAAAGAAATAAAACGCTCCGAACATAAAGAACATAGCAAGCGCTTCCTTATCAGCAAACCCTGCCATCGTCCTATAGAGATAGGTTGGAATTATAGTCAAAAATGTCGATGCTAAAATAGCAATCCTGTAATCCTTAAAGATCCTTCTCACGAGCAAAAAGAAAAACACTAATCCCAGTACAAAAAAAACAGGAGGATAAAGCGCTGTTGATTTTTCAATAGTGGTGCTAGGATCGAAAATGCTTAATATCTTATGCAAGTAAACAATTACCTTGGACAATAACACACCTTCAAAATTGGTGCTAGTACCTATTGGAGTATATCTCATATAATCCCATGCTGCTAAACTTCCTTTCACTAAAATCTCCTTTGCATATCTATAGAATAAGTGCGGATCAAGAGCAAGCTGAACAATCTTTCCTGTTGTCTCATCAGTTAAAAGACCAAGGTTCCTTATCCGCATTGCATACCCAAACCATCCAAGTATTGCTAAGGCAATCCATTTAAGCCAGAACTGCGCTTTTGAGTTCTTAAAGAAACCAATCAATTGTTCTCTTTGTTTTGCTAAATCAAGTTCATCTTCAGTATAATCCTTCTCATCCTTAGTCAATGACTTCTCAATCTTAGGTTTCTTAAATCCCTGAACATAATCTGCTTCAACCCTTTCATCTTCAGTAACAGAATCCTGTAGTTTAGTTTTCTCAAATTCTTTATTAAGTGCTTGACCTTCAGTCCTTTCATCCTCGCTAGCACTTTTAGAAAATATATTCTTAATCGTTTTTACAAGTTTTTCTCTTTTTTCATCCGTTTTATCCATTTTTCTAACCCATAATCCCTAAAATCCTATAATACAACCTTTCAACAAGCATTTCCATGCTAAGCCTGTCTTCAGCCTCAAGCACAGTGCAGCTTCCATCTAAATAAATCTTAGAATTATTACCCTCTTTAAAATATATCTTTTTATATTCTTCATCATTACAATCAACAATAGGTACATTAGGACATCCTTCTTCTCCAATGCAAGCTTTCACTGGTCTAACTCCTTTACTAACAAAAATACTCCCAAGCATACCCATCTCATTATCAAATGCAATATCTCCAGGAGAATAAGCAAAATAAACCTTTTGTTCACTCAGTGGAAGTTCGACATTAGCCAAACTTATATTCTCAAGCTGAGTAGGGTTATACCTAAATACTAACTGCTGAGTTCCCAGTATTGTCTTCCACCCTTGATCCAGCTTATAGAATTTATAACCATAGTAATCTACAGTTTCAGACTCCTGGCCTTCGCCTACACTAATAGCATACCATAATGAGCTAAATACAAATAATGCTAACACAACAGAAGTCCATAAAGTCTTGTTCCAAAGAAAGCTTTTTTTCTCCCTCATTAAGTCAGCAAAAATTAGGGCTATATATAAATATTATGCTTTTAAATTATTCTAGACCATAAGCTTTAAAAAGTAGAAAAATCGAGGCTCATTCACAAGCAATTTCAACATCATTTTAGAGGGATAATCCCTATTATTCTCTGACAGTATCTTTTTGACCCTTCTTCCATTCATTAAGTTTATCAGATAATCGTAATCCTTATCCTTAAACCTATCTAACACTTTTCTTATCATAATATGCAGCCATAACTCTTTACCAAGAACTCCTTTCCAAAGCTTTTCGTAATCCTTTTTCGAATCAATAGCTTTAGCAAGTTCTCTTGCAGCCGTCAACCCCTGCACAATACCTCCTCCTGTTGTTGCTTTTACTTGACCTGCTGCATCTCCTATAAGATACACTTTAGTATTGTCAAAGATATTTTGATTCACATTTTGAGGGTCATAAATTGGAATCAAACCATTCTGTTTGTCAATAATTTGCTTAACACCGAGCTCCTTCAAGAAACCAGAAAAATCTTGAGAAACATCTTTATAGCCAAGTGTGCCTATCTTGCAGATATCTGAATCTTCTGGAACTACCCATGAAAATAATCCATATCTTCTGCCAAAGTACACCTTATAGAAATCACTCTCGCATCTGAATCTAGCACGCACCTGCATCCCAGTCATGAATCTTCTCTTTCTATAAATCCCAAAATTCCTTGCAACCATTGACAATGGCCCATCAGCTCCTATAATCACAGAATCCTCAATCCTTTTTCTTTTGCCATCTACCCTTACTTCTCTTCCACCAGTTCCACCAATATACCTTGAACCCAAAAATATCTTGCAACCTTCATCAACAGCATTCTCAGCAAGCATCTGATCAAACTTAGCTCTGTCAAGTATAACCTCATCCATTGGAACTTTTATAGAACTTCTATTCGGGCTGTTAACAATAATCCCCTTAGTCCTGTTCGTAATTGCCTCTTTCTTTAATTTAACTAAAGAATTAATTTGATTAGTAACATGTCCTGTGCATTGCACTGGCTCACCTATTTTATTATGTTCTTCATATATACTAACTTTATGCCCCTTACTAGCTAGTAAAGCTCCTACATAACATCCTGCAGGACCAGCACCAATTATTGTTACCATATTATCTCAAGAAACAGGTTAATATTTATATGTTTTCTACTTCTCTATTCTTACTTTTTAACCTTTTTATCCTTACTGTTCTTAGAATCTTTAACTTCCTTTAGCTTCTTGCCTCTTTTGAGCTCAATTAACTTAAGTATCCCGGTAATGATTAGTATAGCTCCAATCCCTGCAATAACATAAATAAGATATAGCTTAATGAACTCTAATGCAATATTTCTACCAATCTTAACCTTAAATATCTCAGAATAAGCTTCTCCATGCTCACCTTGTGCCTGCACAACCAGTTTATATGTGCCTTTTCCAACCTCTTCAGGATCAACTTCCAACCTAATCGCCCCTTGTTCTCCTTGAGCTAATTCAAGCCAGTCCTGTTGAAGTTCCATGAACTCTGGCGCCTCTACAAAAAGATTATAAGTTTCAGGCAAGGCACCTGTATTTTGAACATATATTTCAATTACCTGTCTAGAATTATTTATCTGAATCTTTTCACCAGTCAGATATTTCAGGTTCCTGCATGCCTTCCCTGACAACACTTCAACATTCAATAGTCTTGTTTTCTTAATAGTTGGCGCATCTTTTAAAAATGCTGAAACCTCTACCTCATACCTCCCTTCTTTTTCTGGATTCATGTATACATTAAATGCTTCTTTCTCTCCTGCATCAACCTCTAAAACCTCATCAGAGATGTTAACAAAATCTCCCTTCACTTCTAGACCAATCAACTCAGTCTCTTCTCCAAGGTTAACAACTTTAAGGTCAAATGTCCTTGGGCTTCCGATACATACAGCACCCTGTTCTTCACTTAACTCTAAATCTAACTCATAGCATTTCTTTACATTTACTGTAATATTTTTAACAAGCTCAAGCTCCCCTCTCCTGCTCTTCATATACAATTGGAATGGAAACTCTCCTTCTAAGCCAAGTTTAGGTTTAACTGAGATATTCAATAAAGCTTTTGAATTCTCGTACAGCCCAAACTCCTCATTTTCTAACTCTATCCAACGAGGAGCATTAAGTAACTCAGCATCATAGAAATTCACAAAATCTGCTTTGTTCTCTACCTCGACTCCTAAAACTTCATCTCCTGCCTCACACACTGTAAAGACTTCAGGACTTGTAACTTTATATGCATAATCAGGTTCAATCTCAAGGTGTACTGGAACAGTTGCAGTATAATAACTCTGCTTAGCGCTAACAGTAAACATTAATGTATGGTTTCCATAAGTTTCACAAGGTGTCTTTGCATACACAAAAAACTCTTGGCTTTCACCCGGCTCAACAATCAATGCATCTTGGCTAAAACTTAACCATTCACTCTCTGTCTTGAGTTCATATATCTCAGTATACTTCCCTGTATTATAGATATTGAAAGAAAATTCACTAGGTACACACGGCTTAATCCTATCATACCACTTTTTAGCAATTATGTTAAGGTTTTGGCAGTTTCTTGTCGTTATCTTCTTCTCCACTTCACTAACTGCACCAAAATCCGACTCAATACCAATATCCAAATCATAGCTTCCTATTGCGCTGCTACTTGTCTTCACAAATAAGTATAATATCTGATACTCTCCAGGATTAAGACTAAATCTTGAAGGATTTATTGAGACATACTTCGCAGCAGATCCTTCCAAATATACAGAATAAGTACTTGTGATATCGCCGGTATTTGTAACGATTATATTATCTACTGGTTCAGCACTTCCTGCACATACCATTACTTCACTATTTGAAGAACTTACTGCAAACTCATCTTTTATTGCATAAGCAGAACTCATAAGAATAACAACAAACATTACTGCAATACAACATTGTATTAGTCTCTTCATTTTATCTTAAACCCATTACTGCTAGCTGGCATCTAAATACCCTTTTCAAGAAAATAAAGAATTATAGAAAAAAAGATAAAAAAAATTAATAATATGTCTGGTCTGACAAATCATCTGGTTCTTCTTCGTCTTCGCCTGTTTTCATCCTGTTGAAAACAATTACTAATCCAACGATAACAACCAATACAACCAGTACAACCAAAGCAACTACTAATACTTTCTTAACTAAGTCCCATCCGCTTGTTGCAGCAGATGCAACGTTTGCTTTTAGTGTTACTGATTTGATTTCTTCACCAGCTTTGATTTCTAAGCCAAACAATTGCTCTCCTTCAGCAGCTGTTTCTTTTGGAGAAACATACACATAAAGTGCTTTTGAGTCTCCCCCTTCTACAACAACTACATTTGAAGGTGAAATCCTAACATCAGCCCAAACTGCATCTGCACTAACAGTTACAGTCTTTGCTTCGCTACCAGGATTGCTGATTGTGATTGGATAGAATCCACCACTCTGACCTTTTGTTAATTGTAGGTCTTCAGCACCAATTGTTACTTCCAAAGGTTCGTCTTTCTTGACTGGTTCACCATCAACAACTGGCTCGCCATCTTCTGAACCTACTACGTGAAGTGTATACTCTTTGCTTGTTGATTCTTTATCATTGTCATAATAGACAGTTACTTTAACTTTGTAATCTCCTGTCTTTGCATTGCTTGGAACCCTTAGCAATAGTTCTTCACTTGTAACTGATTCATCAGTTTCGATATTTTCATCAATTGGTGTTATTTCAGAAACCCCTAGTTCAGGGATTGCAACTCTTACACTAACGTCATCTTCAGTGTTTTCACCAAAGTTCTTAACTTTAACCTTAGCGTAAAGTGGCCTTCCTGCCTTAACTTCTTCTTCTGGGCTTAGGTAGAACCTTTTGATTTCTAGTAAGTGTCTTTGTCCTTCAACATGGATTCTGTATGTTGATTCAGCACTGTCTCCAGTTTTTGTACCAACTCTTACTCTTACGTCAAAATAATCCTTATCCATGTCTTGTGGAACCTTAAGGTTTAGTGTAACCCATTTAAGATCTCCAGCATTAATATCCATGTTATGTGATGTGTCTGACACCTTCTCAAAGTCACTATACTCATAACCATAAATGTCAGCCTCAACCTGGACATCGCTCTCATTAGCTGTTGCTCTTAATCCAAGTTTAATATCAATTTCTTCACCTCTTTCAACTACTGTGTTAGCTGCATAGAACTCACCGTTCACTTTAACTGTCTCAATTGCTGGTAGAGCAGAAGCTAAACCTGATACAGCTAAAAATGCAACCAAAAAAATTGCTAGCAATCCAATTTTTTTCATTTTGTTTTCCCTCCAAACCATTTTTATACAATCATGAGTATGATTTTATACTAGGAAATCACACAACATATATAAACCTTTCGTTTTTTAGTATCCTTGAGTAGTTACTAATTGTCACTAGGCCAAGATAACGTTTCCTGGCCGTATTATATGATTTCAAAAGGTATGTGCCTAACTCTATGCACATTTCCATCTCTGTCTCTTACGTCGATTCTAAGGTTATATTCTCCTGCTTCTGTATACTCTGGAATCTCTAATGCAAAGTTCTTTGTAATCTCTTCATCGTCTTCAAGTGTAAAAGGTCCTGTTTCTGATCTTATTCCTAGTTCAACGATTGTTGTTTTAATCTTCACTCCTTTTAGGTCCTTGCTGCCATAGTTCTCAAGACCAATTGAAAGCCTTAGTGCATCATTTGGAACTGCATAAGGGCTAACCCTTAATCTTGTGAATTTCAAGCCAAAATCATCATCCTCATCTAAATCTGCAGGTGGCTGTGGTTGCTCTTTTTTAATAACAGACACAACAACATTATCTGAAGCATTTGCTCCATGAGGATCAGTAGCTGTAAAAGTGATTGTTTCTTGGCCAGTCCAGCCAGGATTAGGAGTGAATGTAATAACATTATCATTGCTTATTGTGACATTAATGTTTGTGTTTCCTGAAAATGTCCATGTGACACTCTCCCCATCAGGATCTGAAACATAATTATCCAAATCAATTGTGGAGTCACTTCCATTCTCAAATATCTGCCTATTTGGGATATCAGTAACTACAGGAGCATGATTATCTCCGTTAGTATCTCTTACCTCGACAGTAACAGAATCAGAAGCACTCCTTCCATGTTCATCAGTTGCAACAAAATGAATAACCTCTGTTCCATACCACCCTAAATCAGGAGCTAGTGAAACAACATTCTCATTGTTGATATAAACTGCTATGTTATTATTACCAGAATATGTCCATGTTATATTATCTCCATCAGGGTCACTTCCATATTGGTCTAAATCAATACTTTTGTCAATTGTGTTCATATCCATCTGAACATTAGGTATATCTCCGACAACAGGGTCCTGGTTTGTATTTGCTTGTGCTACTTCTACATTGAATGTTGCACTTCCAGAACTGTTTCCGTCACTTGCAAAGACTGTTAATCTGTTAGTGCCATATCCATTTGAAGCTGCACACTGGACATATCTATTGCTTGTGATATAGCAATTGATTATTCCAGGATTGCTCTGTTGTAAGGAGTATACTAATTGGTCATCTGGTGTGTTATCATGAGTATATTCCCAAAGATCTACCTGCCATGCTGGAACAACTCCCTCATCAGCATACTGGTCAGGAATCTCGTCTATTGTTGGTTGAGGATCTCTTGGTGCAGTAACCTCTGTGCTTATCCTTGTTATTTCTACAGGATTCATAAGACCATCGCATAATGGACTATCTGCCACTCCTTCGACCTCAATAACATAACTTCCAATTGCAATTGGGTCCCAGTTAAAAGAGTATTCTTGGAATTCTAGAGCATTAGGATTAGGCCCTATATTCTGAATCTCAGAGTGAACCTCATCACCATCTTCATCATAAATCCTAAGTGTTAATTCAGTTGAAACAGGTGTTGCGTCCCCTCCTAATAGATAATTACTCTTCTTTGTTCCATGAATCCTCATAGTCTCTCCAAAGATTCCCTCAACATTCTCAATTGTCAACCCAGGCAAGCTGGTAAAACAAGAATTATTTAGGTCCTCTTCAGTAAAGACTGTTAATTCAATCTCACCATACTCTGTGAACCTTGAAGCAGTATTACATTGATTGTCAATTACATTTGACTCTGCAACGATTGTGTACTCTCCTTCATCCTCTGGCAGCCATTCAAATACAAAGTTCGCAGTACTTCCTGCAAGAAGATCCTTTTCCATTGTCAAAGGAGCGCCAATAGGGTTATTGTTTTCATCATATATTCTTAGTATGATTTGTGTTGTTGCTGAGAAATGTCCGATAAAAGCTTCTTCCTGTGGAATATAGCTTGTCTCAGTAACATCTTGATACGCAAAAGCTGAATAAACCTCTCCACCAATCTCTGCTGATACATTTATCACAATAGGATGTTCAAGGTTTTCAACATTAAGAGCATAGAACTCTCTTATTGGTGCATGGCAATACTCTGCTTTACTGAACACAATATCCTTGTTAAGTATAGCAGTTTCTTCAGGAGTAAGATTAGGGTCAGTGTAACTCCTTTCACCATACAAACTGTTTTCTAATACATAAGGTAAGTATCCTTCTTTCATAAAATATACAAGATAACTTCTTACACCTGCAGGAAGATATGTTGCATATTGGATTTCACCTGCTGAAGCAGTTGTGGTCCCGCTGTACTGCAATACAACCCTTCCATCATTATATACATTATAAGTAGCAATTGTCGTAGGAACCTCGCTTCCTCCAATAAAATCAACTCTTTGTGTAACTACAGCACTAGCTGCACTTACACAAATCAACAATGCAAATAAAATTGTTATTAGTTTTTTCATTTCATTACACCTCATTCAAGTGGCCTGAACACAGGACCTACTGGACTACCTTCCCCATGCTCGCTTCCACCAAGCCACCTTGTTGTTCCTTGATCTTGTTGTGTAGGCCTTCTCTTATCATTCAGCATGAACAGCAAATGTGCTGCATGTCCTGATGCAGTTACAGCCCTACCATCTTCAGCTGCTTCTACCATCTTCTTAACTGCAGTTGCTCCTCTTCCTGCTCTGTAAGCCTTTAGGATCTTACTATGACCTTTAGAAGACCTCAAATGAAGCGGCCTGTATAACAATGTATAACCATCTCCAAGAACCAATAAAGCATCTCCGATATTTCTTATGTTCTTAGCGCTACGCACAAATCCACCAACAACTTTAACTGGATTAAAAGCATTATTCATAAACTTTCCAAATGACTTCCTTCCATAAGCGCTGAAAGCATTATACATAGCTTTTTGAATCTCAAATATCGTTTTCTCATCAAGTCTCTTGTAACCAGCTGCTTTCACAGCATCCTCAATTGTCTTGAATTCTTTTTTATCAATCCCATCATCCATGATATTCATTGCAACCTCAGAAGCATTCCTTCTTCCTCTCTTTCCAGTCACTTTTATATTCCCAGCTAATACCTTAAGTTTATCATGTAATGTTGATATCACATGCTTCTTTTTTCCATTAACTGTCATCCTGTAATCATTCCTTGTATCTCTCCTTAATGACCTTGCAAGAACCCTGTGAAAAGCTAATCCATATGGAGTCAATATCTTCCTTCCTTTCCTATCTTTAAGGAACTTTCCATCAGGACCTACCTTGTAAAACTTAGTATTCAGGATTGACCTGTCAGCAAGCTCAACTCCTGGAACCCTTGGACCAAATTCTCTTAACTCTTCTCCAGCAATAGTCTCAAGGAACTGTTTTGCTTCCTTACTCTCATCAACAAGTTCATTCCCATTGTTATCTCTTAGCTTCTTTTCTTTCCTAAGTCCTCTGTTCTTTTCAAACTCGTTTAAAGTATTGTATAACTTTTTTGAAGCTGCAGGGTTTGTTTCAGGATCTTTTAACTTCAACATATCTTCAAGGTTTAACCTTATCTTTGCCCTTGCTTCATCAAATTTAGTGAATGTATCTCCTTTAGCATCTCTCTTCTTCTTTGCCTTGACAGTTCTGACTTTTTGATCAATCTTATCATACGCTCTTGCAACATCCATTAAATCCTCAGGTAAAATTCCCCACTGGATTTGCTTTGCACTATTGACTTTATCCTTAATCAAGTCAAGCAAATCTTTAGGAAATAATGTCCCATCTAATTTTATAAGCTTCCAGAAGTATTGATTCTTTAATCCCTTCCATTCAGAAGGTTTACCTGTTCTTGTAGAAATCCTAACTGCTGCATGTTTTTCATAAACCTCTCCTGGCTTAAGTCCTGCTTCATCAATCTCATATCCTTTAAGCCCTCTACTGCCTAATTCCTCTTGGCTTATCTTCATTACAGGATAAAGCACAATATCAACTTCTTCTCCTTTTCCATTCCCAAAATAACTTTTAATTAAATGCCTATATGTAACAGTCGGATCTATGAACTTAGTCTTCTTCATCTTTCCAAGAAGTGCTTTCTTCTTAGCATCTCCGTCAACTGATAAAATATATCTCAAACCTGTAACTAAGTTAAAAGGCCTTCTTGAAACTTCTCTATTCTCACTAGTACTTTTCTCACCAAGTAATTGCTCTAGATTTTTCTGTGCTCTTCCATTTTCTTCAGTGCTTAGACCTACCATTGCTAATCTTTGCTTCTCTGCTTGCGGCTCTGGAGCAGGTGCATTGTAAGTTGCTGGTTTATCTTGCTGTACCTGTTGTCTTTGCGCTCGTGATTGTCTTAACCTTTCAGCCCTAGTTTTTAATCTTGCATAAACATCATCGCCCTGTTTAACAACACTAGACCTACCTGCACTTGGTGCACTATTAGAACTAGAACTACCAGAACCAACTTTTGAACCAGTAATCTCAGCCAATAGCTGTTCTACTTGGCTCATCTCATTTTTATTTAAGTAAGCTAAATTAAGATTAAAACCATAACTCTTTGAAGGTTTTCCAGAAATACTATTGTAAGGCCTTACAGCTGCATTTTTATTACCTAAATCAAAATCTACCTCAGAATCTGTACTGCTAAGTGCAACAGTGTCCTTTCCAGGTCTACCATCTCTTCCCTTAACTTGAAGTTCTCCAATAGGATCTTCATAATCAGTTCTAAATTTATTATCATTATAACCCTTCTTTTTTAGCGCACTCTGGAAAACCCCTTTATATTTTCCCAAAGCCCTGTCAGCATTGAATATCCTTGCAGCCAAGCCAAGATTTACCTTTCTCTGATATTCCTGTTGAATCTTAGCAGGAGCTTTTGGCAAAAATTTTTCTACAAAATCCTTGCCAGTTATTGTAAGAGCATCAGCAGCAGTTGCAGCGTATAATAAAGTACCTAATGCTGCTCCTTGTAATGCCGTTTTAACATAATTTGATATATTCATTATTATTCACCCTCCAAACCATTTGCATTAAATTTACTAAAGCTATATAAATGTTTCGAATTTGTGAGCATTTTAAAGTGACAACATTACTGTCTTGCAAGTGATTCATTAACAAGCCTGTCCCTTTCCTTCTGTTCCTCAGCCCTGATTTCAGATATCTTTTTTCTTGCAAACTGTAGTAAAGGCTTTGTCCTTCTAACATGAACAACATATCCTCGCCCACTTAATCTCACATCAGCAATATAATTCTTAAGCAGGTCTCTTCTATTGCCTTTTTTTGCTCCTGCAAGAAGATAGCTGAGTAATGATATCTCACTGCTTTCACTCAGATCTTCTGAAGCAATCAACCTATTATAAGCCCACTGAACACTCCTTTTGCTTATGTTTTCATCTGAAAACATCTTCTCAACAATTCCAAGAGCTTCTGTTGTAGCATAATCCTCAGCAAGTTCAATAGCTTTATTCTCAATACCTGTCCTGACCTCATTGCTGTTAAAATTCATTCTTGAGTATAAGCCATCTAAACTCTTTTTCAAATAATTACTTTTAGAATCAATCCTTAATTTTGGAATCGGACCTTTTGCAAGACTTGCTTCTTGTAATACAATGTCGACAATATCTTCAAACCTTCCTCTATTCTCAGGCTTTGCTAATTCCTCTTTACCCTTCCTTACAGCAACCTCAATCCCTGTCCTTCTGCTCTGTTCTTTTATTTGTTTATCTCTCTGCTTCTGCTTTACCCAATTCGCAAGTTTGCTTCCATAATGGTTGTTAAAGTTCTCTCTCATAACCCCTGTATCGCTCCCAGAACCAGAGTATTTCACAAACTGAGCAAATAAGTTCTTCTTGTCTAATTTTGTAAGATCTCCTTCATAATTGTCAACATAATTATCAACCCATGACTTCATTGTAACAACTCTTTGAGTATACTTTATCTTATGATTAACACTCTCTAAACCTTTTTTTCCTCCCCAACCTAATAGGCCAATAAGTGCTACTCCTCCTACAAGTTTAGCCAAAAACTTTGGTTTTTTGTACCACGGCCTTACATCAGTCAAGTCAGGCAATAATCCTGCAATCCTTGCTTGTTGTTCTGGTGTTAATCCTCCTTCCTGTCGCATCTTGTAGACTTCTGCTTGGACAGTATTTATTTCAGAGTATACCTGCATCTGAGAAAACCCGAGTCTTGCTGCATATTCTGCAATCCTGCTTAATGCCTTATATACCCATCTGGTTGATTCCTGGTTCTCTCTTTTTCCGTGCATAAGTGTCTCAAATATTACATTTAATCTTTCACTGTCAGATTGTGCATTACCATAATCACTTTCAAACTTTCGATTCTCCTTCTCAGAATCAACCCGCACAACAGAAGGTGAACTTCCAGCAGATGAAGGCACTAATTGTTTGAACTCCCTTCGTGCCTTTGGCGAAAGTTTTGAAAGTTTTATCGCATCTTCAAGGGTAATGCCAGAATCCATAGATTGCCTAATCTCTGGATTAAGCATATGGCCTTCAATAAATTGTGCATAATCGCTCCCCATAATCTGTTCAGGTACACTCCCCGGGTTACTATAATTCTTTTCAGTTAAGAATTCACCAACCAAATACTCGCTTAATTCAATCCTCTCATCTTTACTCTCAAAATATTCCTTAAGTTTATTTGTCTTTTCATCGACAAGCCCGTTCAAACCATTAGTTACCATGATGCAATCCCTCATAAAATTTATCTAAAATATAATCTTGAATAACTTCAAATAACCTCAACAACTCTTCAACCTAATCCTCTCTTTTTCTAATCTGGTAGTAATCAGCATTATATAAACCTTTCTCTAATTTTAGTATTTGGGAGTAGTAAAAAAACATAAACTTTTTAAAACTTCTATATATTGTAATGATTATGTCACAAGAATCATCTTCCAGCAGCAATTTAGAAAATTTAGAAGGTAAATTATCCTCTGAAGATAGCTCAAAAACAGACCATGCAGATTGCTCGGAAAAAATCAGAGCCTATCAAAATTATCTTGCTACATTTGCATTCAATGATTTTTTTCTCAACAACAAGGGTACTCAAATCTTGAAGAATATTGTGACTAAGCGCGGCCCTGATTTCATCCCTTTTGAAGCCTGGATAATAGAATACATAAAACAGAAGAAAATAAGACCTCCTTCAGAAGGCTTCCTACTTCCAAGAGACTTTTACAGCATGTTAAAAGAAGCTTATCCAGATTTAGATTCAAAAACCTTCTTTGATGCATACGAATCTCATTCAAATGATTTTAATGCAAGACTTGAACATAAAACTAATCAGATACAAAGTTACGAAGAAAAATTAAATTCTGTCAGAATAAAAGAGAGAGAGTTACTGTTCAAATTTATTGGAACTGCAGCAGTCATTGGTGCAATTTATTGGTTAGCTAGTAATTATCAAACAATCTGCGATGTTGTTAAATATTATGCAAAATAGTTCAGTTATTAATTATTCAATTCTTATTAACTAAATAGAACACTTATCAAAGAAATTAATAATTAAATAGATTAATGCTCCTCTATAAATCATTTGGCAGTTCATCACCTAAATCATCTGGCAATCCGCCGATATTCTTCATGTATGTATTTACTAAACCAGAATAAGCATCTTCTACTTTTTTTATTCTTCCCTTAAGCAATCTTCTTAATCTGTTATCACTGTTCAAACCTATCCCTCTACCTAACGCTCCTACAATACTATTTTTTTCATTAGCATAACCATTCAATATCTTTGGCCATTCTTCAGGAGAATAGGTTTTAGATTTTTCTGCATTAACAGTCTTGATATAGCTCTCAACTTTATTCTCTAATCTTATAAGGTCCTGCATCAAATCTATTTTGTCTTTTGCAATCTTAAGATTCACTTGAATGTCTGTATATTTCATTTTGCTTTTCTTAAGCTCATCCTCTTTTCCTTCAAGTTCTTTAGTTTGATAAGTTAATGCAGATCTCGCATTGTTGATTTGCGATTCTACACTTTTTCCAGAAACATATCTCTCAAATATTGAGGCTGCATCTTTAGTAAGTTGAGCAGACTTTGTCCTGTAACCAGCAATCATCTTCTCTAAGTCTGCTTTATCATCTTTAACCTTTACAACCTTCAGAGTACTCGGAGGAGGCAGTACTAAAGTATCTTGCGAATCTCCAAAATAATTATTATACTTACCTTTGGCACCCTCATAGACCTTCTTAGCCTGTTCACTACAATAACCTAATATCCCTGTATAATAAGCTCCTATAAGAACAAGGGTACCAGCCGTTGCTTTAATACCAAACTTAGCTAGTTTCTTAAATCCTTCCTTTGTTCTATGTATCTTACAAACTTTCTTGTAAGTATTTTCAATAACAGAAAACTTTTCAGGATCAACACTCTGTGCAATCCCAGGACCAAATGCCTCTATCCATACTTGCCAGATATTTCTTCCTTGATCATCTTCCTTATATCTATATAACTGCTTTCTTGTTTTAGGATCAAAGACAGTAAATGATTTATCTTGCATCAACCTTGATACGCACTCCACCATTACCTCAATTTCCTTCCCACTAAAATCATTTTTGCCTGAAGTTGTAGTGGAGTTCCCTACATTCTTCATAGAAAAATAATTCTCCAGAATATCATACAAGATATCTCTGTTCTTCTTGCCTTTATAACCTTCAGGTACAATAAAATCATCATCCAGAGCATTAAGTTCACTAAATGCTTTGTTAATAAAATCATCCAGTTTTTTCTTATCTAAAGGAGGATAATTCTTTGAGCCTTCAGATATATCACCAAACAAGAATTCCTGTAGACCTCCAACAGGCTTACCATAATAATTAACTTTATACCACATCATCCATTCATTCTTACAGTCTGCATAATTTCTTTCCATCTGCTCCATTTTTCTCTCTGCAATTGCATCAGTGTTTGTTCTAAATATTCCCTTAAGTGACTTAAGAAATGAATAAAACTTTGAAACAACCACCTCTCTAAATTCAGAACGCCAATTCCTATCAGGCCTCCAGTCAGCTCTTGTATCGCGAGCAGCTCTCGCAAGTTTATCTTTTACTCTTATGTCTGCTCTTAAGTCTCCTAATACATCCCTTCCGTCGCTTCCTTCTTGTTTTGTATCAGAAGTTTCACGCTTATCAGAATAAACCGGATCCTTTGGTGTCTCCTTCTTAGATTTCTTTCTGGCACTCTTAAGTTCTCTTATCTCAGAACTCTGTTTTTCCATCTCATCGCCGTTAACCATCACTATCTAAGAGTAGTAAATATCTTTATAAACTTTTCCTAAGAAAAAAATGGGGCTGCAGGGATTTGAACCCTGATTTGCTGGTATCTTCCTCAGAGCTAATGTCTGACATACCAACATTCTATTCATCGGCAATTTGCCTCATCGCTCCATTACTGGAGCCAGCCGTTCTAGCCAGGTTATACTACAGCCCCTATTTAATGGGACTTCCGCGAAGCGGAATGTCGCACATGCGTGTGAACCGAGCGTAACCAGTTCCCATTGGTTATACTACAGCCCCGCAATCAAGCCTAGCTACAAAACAAAAATTTTAGCAATAGTATATAAATCTTATCTAATTCAATTAAAGAATAATTGATATGCAATACCCATCAAAAATAACGCCATTACGATTGTTCCTAGTAAATAACTCTTCCTAATCACATACTCAGGCTTCCTATTACCTTGTTTTCTACACTTCCAATGCATAAGCACAATTAATATCCCATCTAATCCAGCTGCAAAACTTCCTGCAATCCATAATGTCTTGATAAAATCCTTAAACCCTGCAAGAAATATCCATAAAGGCACAAATACTGTCACCCCCCAGGAAGCTAGATGTGGAACTTTATAATCAAAGACGTACATCTCTTTCAGAGCTAACCCTAATGTCAAGAATGAAGTAGTCATTGCAAATACTGCAAATAAGTTTGCAAAAAGATTCATCCACTTTCCGTACACTACTCCTAATGTAATTGTAGAAATCTCTGCAATGCTAGCCCCAGATATCCCAACCATAGCCAATGGAAATAATATGTAAATCAAGATTGGAATAAGGCTTCCAAAGATAATAGCTCTCTTCAACAACTTCTTATTCATCACAAGAATCTCATGCATTTCAGGGATTGCAACTGCACCAAGATATGCAAATAATATAACTCCATATGGGACAAAAATCTTGTTGGGATTCACCATACTAAGATTTTCAAAACTAAAATGTTTTGAAAATAAAACGATAACTATTATTGTGACCACAATTAATATCATCACTGTACCTATACCAGACTCAGCTCTTTTGATTAAACTTATGCCAATGTATACAAAGTATGATACAATTACAAAAAATAACATACTAAAAATAAACGAACTTATAGATGGAAAAATACTGTTTAATGTCTCTCCTACTCCGATAATATATGCAAGCAATGCACCATATATCCCTATCAACATTGATATAGCCATTACAAGTTTGCCCTTTTTCCCGAGATATCTCTCACAGTAACCTGTCAATTGATGAAACCCTTTAGTCCGAAGTATGACTTCCCCAAGATAAAGATTAAGTACAAGCACCCCTACTCCAAGTAGGATTGCCCAGAATAACCCCACAAGATATCCACTTTGTCCAACTACATAAGGGATCCCTAACACTCCAGCTCCTATAACCGTGCCCATTAATGTTGCAACTGCTTGATACACTAATCTATTCTTCACTTAGAAACCTCTTTAATTGCATCCTCAAATATCTCAAGTGCTAAATCAATCTGTTTTCTTCTTACAGTAAGTGGTGGACTAAACCTGATCGCACTTTTCCCGGCAGGCAGCAACACAAGACCCTTCTGCACAGCCTTACGCAAGATCTTATTCCTTTCCTCTTTTGCATAAGCCTTTGTCTTTCTATCTTTTACAAACTCAATACCTACCATCAATCCCAAACCGCGAACATCACCAATCAATTCATACTTTTCATAAAGTTTCTTAACCCTCTTCAACAAATACTTGCCAGCATACTTTGCTCTATCTGCTAAATGCTCTTTCTCTACAACATCAAGTACAGCCATGCCTGCAGCAACTACTAAGAAATTTCCTCCAAATGTATTTGCATGGCACCCCGGCTTCCAATCCATAATCTCCTTTCGAGCAACACTTATTCCAATTGGCAGCCCTCCTCCTATACCTTTGCCTAATGAAACAATATCATTCTTAATACCAAAATTTTCACTTGATAAAAACTTGCCAGTTCTAAAACCACCTGCCTGTATCTCATCAGCACACAATAATATTCCACTCTTGTCACATATCTCTCTAATGCCTCTTACAAATTCCTTAGGCGGCATAACATAACCTGGCTCTCCCATTATAGGTTCATACATAACCCCTGCCACTTCCTTATCAAGCTCTTCAACAGCTTTCTTAACACATTTTAAACATTCAAACCCACACTTCCCATACTCCTGCCCATATGCACATCTATAGCAATAAGCATAAGGCACATGCTTCACAGGAGAAAACGGTCCAAACCGTTCTTTGTGTGCAGGAATCCCTGCATCCTGAAGTGATAATGAACCCATTGTTCTTCCATGAAAACTTGGTTTGAAAGCAATGAACCACTTCTTTTTTGTATGCCATTTAGCAAGTTTGTAAGATGCCTCAGTAGCTTCTGTCCCTGAATTAGCAAAAAACAACTTTCCCATACCAGGCATTAACCTTAAAATTCTTTCAGCATACTCTACTGGAAGCTTGGCATAAAAATCTGCAAACCCAATATGTGTCCCATATCTTAATTGTTTTGCAATTGCCTTTGCAACAGTAGGATGACTATGTCCTATATTCATTACAGCTAACCCTGAACCAAAATCCATATACTTTCTTCCATCTTCGTCCCAAATATACGTCCCTTTACCTTTTTTGAAAACAAAATCATACTCTCTAGTTAACGAAGGAGATATTACTTTTTTATCTCTCTTTATTACTTCTTTACTTTTTTCGCCAATCTTCTTACATACAAATTTAATATTTTTATCCATGCGTGCCTTCTTACTATTCCTTAATCTCAATCAATATCAATCTGAGCTCTCTGCAGTTTATCAGAATAATCGATGTATATAGTTTTAGTTTCACTGAATTCATTTATCCCTTCAATACCTGCCTCTCTTGTACCATTCCCTGTTCCCTTAACCCCTCCAAAAGGAAGATGTACCTCGCTTCCAATAGTAGACGAATTGATATAAGTAATTCCTGCCTCAATCTTCTCAACTGCCTTAAACGCCTGCCGAATACTCGCTGTATAGATTGCAGAACTCAGACCATACTGCACAGAGTTCGCTACCTTAATTGCCTCTTCAAAACTTTTGAAAGTGATCAAAGATAACACTGGCCCGAATATTTCATCTTGTGCAATCCTCATCTCTTTCTTTACATCAGTAAACACCGTCGGAGCAAAAAAATTGCCTTTGCCAGATTTTGCACTTCCCCCACAAATCAATCTAGCACCCTCTTTTTTACCAATCTCAACATATTCCTTACTTTTTTCAACAGCATCTTTATTAATTAAAGGTCCAACATCTGTCTCTTTCTTAAGCCCATCACCAAGCTTAAGCCTTTTAACCCTAGCAACTAATTCTTTCTCAAGCTGCTTCTTTACTTTTTGATGAACAATCACCCTAGAAGTCGCAGTGCACCTTTGCCCAGTTGTTCCAAATGCTCCCCAGATAATTCCATCAACTGCCAACTTTAAATTAGCGTCATCCATTACAATGATTGCATTTTTCCCTCCTAATTCAAGACCCACTCTTTTAACACCAGCATTGCTAACAACCCATTTACCTACATCTTTAGATCCAGTAAATGAAACACCCCTTATCTTAGTATTCTTTACAATCTCCTTACCCACACTTCCTCCAGGACCTGTCACAAGATTGACAACACCCTTAGGCACTCCAGCTTCAATCAGAATCTTCATCAATTCAACAGCGCATAACGAAGTCTCGCTTGCAGGCTTAAACACAACAGTATTCCCGCATATTAGCGCAGGAGCAAGCTTCCATGCAGGAAGCGCAAACGGAAAATTCCAAGGAGTGATTATACCAACAACACCTATCGGCCTTCTGACAGTCATACAAAATTTATCCGGAAGTTCTGATGGCGTTGTATGGCCAAACAACCTTCTTCCTTCACCTGCCATATACTCAAAAACATCTATCGCCTCCTGCACATCACCTCTAGCTTCAATAATAACCTTTCCCATCTCTTGCGTCAATGTCCTTGCAAGCTTTTCCTTATTTTTCTTAAGCAGTTCAGTTATCTTATACAAAATCTTGGCTCTTATAGGTGCAGGATAACTGCTCCATTTTTCATAAGCCTTTTCAGCTGCAGCAACAGATTCCCTAACATCCCTCTCATTCCCCTCTTGAAAACTTCCAAGTAATTCTCCATTAGCAGGATTAAAACTCTTAAACATTTTACCAGAACTAGAATTACACCATTTACCATTAATATACAATTTATAGGATTTCAACTTATACACCTCTTTTTGTGAATTATGACATCAACTGTTTATATCCCTAGTATTATCGTAATTCTATATATAAGTTTTACTGATTATTTCAAAAACCTTATATACTAATTCCCATTATTCATCCTCAAAAAAGAGAGGTAACAATGCCAAGAGAAATCTCTGAGCGGGAATCAGAACTTCCAGATGCAGTAATTGGA
This sequence comes from Candidatus Woesearchaeota archaeon, assembly GCA_019323515.1. Classification (GTDB taxonomy): domain Archaea; phylum Nanobdellota; class Nanobdellia; order Woesearchaeales; family JAHWHD01; genus JAHWHG01. The sequence goes on along the minus strand of JAHWHG010000004.1, from coordinate 96,271 downwards.
AAACTGCTTAAGATTGCAGTTGAAGATAAATCTATAATCTCCTTAGGCCCTGGCGAGCCTGACTTCTCACTGCCAAAACCTTTAGTCGCAGAAGTAAAGAAAATTGCAAATAAGGTAAACCATTACTCCCCGCCAGGTGGACGTTCAGATTTCAAAGAAGCTATTATCAAGAAACTAAAGAAAGATAATAAAATAAAGGCCAAGCCTGAAAATATTATTGTCACAGCAGGTAGCCAGGAAGCTCTAGCACTTGCAACAGCCTGTACACTCGATGTCTCCGAACAGATAATTCTTCCAAATCCTAGCTTTATGGGATTTCTACCAACCTTTGAACTGTTTAATGCAGTCCCTAAATTTGTTGAGCTGAGAGAAGAAGATAATTGGGAGATAAACCCTGACCTTATCAAGAAACAGATCGATAGGAAAAAGACAAACGCTCTCTTGATTAACAGTCCAGCTAATCCTACTGGCGGAGTTATTTCAAAAAAAGTCTTAGAAGAACTCGCAGACCTTGCAATTGAATATAACTTCTACATATTCTCAGATGAAGCCTATGAAAAAATAATCTATGATGATGCAAAACATGTTTCAATTGGCTCTCTTAACGGAATGAAACCCTATGTTCTTACATTCCACAGTTTCTCTAAGACCTCAGCAATGTGCGGTTTTAGGGTTGGTTATTGTGTAGGACCTGAAGACATAATCCAGGCAATGACAAAAACGCATATTTATACTACTATATCAGCTCCTACAATCTCGCAGTTAGTTGCCAAAAAAGCACTTTCAATCCCATCAAAATATACTGATGCGATGGTTAAAGAGTACAAGAGGCGACGCGATTTAATCATCAAGCGCCTGAATGAACTTAACCTCCATGTCCAGAAACCAAAAGGCGCATTCTATGCATTTCCGAATATCAAAGAATACTCAAATAATTCTTTATTCTTTGCAAACCAACTCCTTAAGAAAGCGAAAGTAGCTGTTGTCCCTGGCTCAGATTTTGGCTATAACGGTGAAGGATATATTAGATGCTCATACGCAACAGACTATAAACTTATTGAAAAGGCAATGGACCACTTAGATAAGTTTTTGAAGAAGAAATAGCCCTAAGTTCAATCTATATTAGTTTCTATATTAAGTTTTATAAATATTACTCCCTTAACAGCAAAATAATGAGAAAATTATTGTTATGCCTGCTTGTTTTGGTATTAGCATTGGTCTTATCAGGCCAAGCTTTAGCTTTATCTACTACTTATGACTTTAGTATTGTAAAAAATAATGTTGTTGTTGAAAAGCAGATCCTATTTGACAAGCCTATATCTGGTAATTATTCGCTTAACCTTCCTGAAGATTCAGAAGGAATATCAGTTTACCTTGACGATCAACCAGCAGATTACTCTAATACTCTAAGGCTTGACGAAATAAACACAATAAGAATAAACTATGTGACTCAAGAATACCTTGATGAATCAAATTTCCTGTTAGACTTTAGAGCAAGTTATGACATGGATAATTTGGACATAAGCTTAATACTCCCAGAAAATGCAGTTTTAAAGACAAAAGTGCAAGATGGAACCTCAAGCTCAATCTTCCCAAATGCAGATTTAATTGCAACTGACGGCAAGAGTATTATGCTTAAATGGTCATTTGAGGATATAAGTAAAGGTAATAACATTAACTTCTTCGTACGATACAAAGAACCTAAAACCTATGAAGTATTATACATTCTCATCCTTATACTTTTCTTAGTATTACTATTATATTATTTCAGAGTATCAAAAAAATCCAAACCCCAATATAGAGTAATCCAAGTTGATGAAGCAGCTGCTGAACAAAAACCTCAAACAAATGAAAAGCCTGAAGCGAAGGAAGAATCTAAATCAAGTTTTGAATTACATCTAAAAGAAGCTGAACAGCAAGTGATCAATGTCCTTAAGCTAAAAGAAGGCAAATGCGAACAAGGAACATTACGTATTGCAACAGGATTTTCAAAAGCGACATTATCAAGGATTTTAAAGGAATTAGAGGATCGTAAGGTAGTACTTAAAGAAAAAAGAGGCAAAAAAAACCTTGTTTTCCTTAGAAAAGATTAATTGAACAATTTGGAACAATAACTCCTTCTTATTTTAATTTATAGCTATGATTCTAAGTTTGTTTCATTGACAATAACTATCTATTTGCTTCACCTACTAGGTATTAGCGAAAGCTGGAGGTAGTTAAAATGTATAACTCACTTGAGCAATGCCTTAAGGACTACATAATCAAACCAATCGCAAGATCCTTGTTTGGAGATTACGAAACCCAAGAGATTGTCTTCAGAAGAATGCGATATTATGTAGCCATAAATAACCCTGGGATAGAGAGGTTGATAGAATGAACCCCCAAAAAAAAGAGGTGATTTATGTTTCAATGAGACGAATTAGCTCCAGTTTCCTTAAAAAGCAGTGCTTTAGCCTTATAATCAAAAATAGCCCTGCCTGGAACAATATGGAACTATTCGGTTAGCATAAAATCCCTTAATGCCTTTAAAATGCTATTGTTCCAGTAACAATATCTATGTATTAAGCTTACCATATAGATAATTGTGGTAGAAAAACCTAGCCATTAAGGATTAAAAAACAAAAAAAAATAAAAAAAATAATGGAGGCAAGAAAAATGAAAAAAATCTTTGCAATGTTTGTGCTGATGCTTTTGATGCTCTCAACAGTATCAATTGCATTAGCAGAAGAGTCTACAAATGAAACTGTAGACCAAACAACTGAAGACTCAGTTGGAGATGACACCGCTGCAGAAGATTCAGGCGAAGTAACTGATGACACTTCAGATGAAGAACCTACAGAAGACTCGCTTGAAGACGTAGCCGAAGATGGCGCTGTTGAAGAAGACGCAGAAGAAACAGCAGAAGAAGATGCAGCTGAAGATGGTGCTGTTGAGGAAGACGCAGAAGAAACAGCAGAAGAAGATGCAGCTGAAGATGGTGCTGTTGAGGAAGATGCAGAAGAAACAGCAGAAGAAGATGCAGCTGAAGATGGTGCTGTTGAAGAAGACGCAGATGATACCGCTGAAGAAGATGCTGAAGACCTTATTGAAGAAGTTGAAGAAGTAATAGAGCTTTCTGAAGAAGAGGAAGAAGAAGCTGGAATTACACCAGACAGCCCTCTTTATGGACTTGAAAGAGCTATGGAAAGGATTAGTTTATCTTTGACATTTGGAAAGTCAGCTAAAGCAAAAAAAGGTCTTGCACATGCACAAGAAAGATTAGCTGAAGTTAAGGCAATGATTGCTGAGAAAAAGCTAGACAAAGCAGCTAAGGCTCAGGGACTATACGACGAGACCATGGAAGAAGTTGCTGAGAATGTAGAAGATATCGGTAATGGTGATGCAGAAGCAGACCTTGCAGATCAAGTTGAGATTGAACAAGCTCTAGAGCAAAACCAGGAGATGGTTCAAGAACTTAACAACTTACGCCTTAAGGTAAAAGGTCTTGATGAAGAACAGAAAACACAGCTTCAGAACATGCTTGCTAACATGGAAGGAGCAAACAGTAAGTTCAAAGTTAAGATAGATGCTAAGAAAGACAAGACAAAAATTAAGATTAAGGCTGAAAAAGGCGCAACTGATGAAGAGATTGAAGCTTTAGAAGGGGCACTTAAACAAGGAAAAGACCTTGCTGAAGTAAAAATCGTTAAACAAGGATCCGGCAAAGTTAAGACAGAAGCAAAAGTCAAGACAAAAGGAAAGACAAAGAACGGAGAAACAGAGATCGAAGTGGAAGAAGAAAGTGAAGAAGAAGAGGAAGAAGAACTTGAAGACGAAGACGATGAATTAGATGATGACGAAGATGAATTAGAAGATGAAGAAGACGAAGATGACTCCTGCGTAGAAGATAGCGACTGCGATGACGACGAATTGTGCAGCGATGCTGGTGAATGCGAAGACCTTGAAGACGATTCACTGGAAGATGAGGAAGAATTAGAAACTTCATCAAAAGGCAAAAGCAACAATAAATAAATCCTTTATCTTTTTTATTTTTTTTAATTATTTAATTAAATTCTCTTGTCAATTCCTTTGTAAATTGTAGATAAATCCCTTTTATCTCCAGCTCTGTCCTGGGACTCAATCGGGCTTGTCAGCTACAGCTTTTTAAGCAGGCTGACTGTTCTATGGGCAGAGCCTTAATTTTCAGAAACTTGACTTTCCATAAAGTTTATATAGTTTATAATTCTCATTTTTTTTAAAAGAGGTAAAATGATAGAAATAAGACTTCATGGAAGAGGAGGACAAGGTGTCAAAAAAGCTTCTCAGATATTAGGGAGAGCAGGATTTCTTGCTGGATACTATGTCCAAGACTTTGCATTATATGGTGCAGAGAGAAAAGGAGCTCCGTTGACAAGCTTTGTACGTCTTTCTAAGAAACCTATCCAGACTCGTGGTCATATACTTCATCCAGATTATATTATAATTCTTGATGATACTGTAGATTTAAGATGCGATCTTACAGGTTCAAAGGCAAATACTAAGGTTATCATTAATACAAGTAAGGAATTCAAGGAATATAAGAACTTCAATAAGGTCAATGCCACGGATATCGCATTAAAAATTCTAGGCAAACCTATTGCAAATGTAATACTCTTGGGTGCTTTCACTAAAGTATCCAAACTTTTTACTCTTAAACAGATTGAGCAGGCAGTAAAAATTGAACTTGCAAAATATCCGCAGGAGATACTTGAAAAGAATATTAAAGGAGCAAAACAAGCTCATGAATTGGTAAAATGAAATCAGAGAAAGAAATCAAGAATCTGAAGATTAAAGGCATCCCCTATGCATATGTTGGTTTAGGCGCCCCTGAACGTTCATCATGGCGTGTTTTCAAACCTGTCATTGAATACAAAAAATGCATTAAATGTCACCAATGCTGGCTTTTCTGCCCGGATGCTGCTTATACATTAGATAAACAAGGTTACACTCATGCTGATCCTAAGACATGTAAGGGCTGTGGCATCTGTGCAAGGGAATGTCCAGTAAAGTGTATTTCAATGGAGAAAGAAAAAAGATGAAAGATTTGATTGATGGGAATAAGGCAGCTGCAGTTGCAGCAAGACTTGCAAGAGTAAAAGCAGTCCCCTGCTTTCCTATTACTCCTCAGACTGAAATCATCGAAACTATCCAGAAATGGAAAGCTAACGGCGAGTTTGAAGGTGAGTTCACACAGGTTGAATCTGAACACTCAGTAATGTCAGCTGCGATTGGCGCGGCAATGACAGGAGCAAGGACATTCACTGCAACCTCATCACAGGGTCTTCTTTTGATGCACGAGATGCTTCCTATAGCAGCTGGAACAAGGACACCTATGGTTATGGTTAATGTGTCTCGAGGCCTAAGCGCTCCCATCACATTATGGCCAGATCATAACGATATACTTGCAATGCGCGATTCAGGTTGGATAATTTTGATGTGTGAAACAAACCAGGAAGTGCTCGATTCAATTTTTATTGGATATAAGGTTGGTGAAAACCCGAACATCTACCTTCCAGTGCTTGTAAATATGGACGGATTCATACACTCATATACCAGAGAGATTGTCGAAGTCCCTGACCAGAAACTTATTGATAAATATCTCCCGAAAGAACTAAAACTAGAAATTAAGCTAGATGTAAAAAATCCCAAAACTTTAGGCATCCCAGTGATGGCAGAATATATGAAATTTAGGGCACAGCTTCACAGGGCTCAACTGGATTCATTCCCTGTCATAAAAAAATCACAATCAGAGTGGAAAAAGCTTACTGGAAGAAAGTATGACATTGTTGAGTCGTATAAACTCAAGGATGCAAAAGCAGCTATTATTATAATGGGTCCTAATACAACAATCGCAAGAGCTGCTGTAGATAAGATGAGGAAGAAAGGTAAAAAAGTAGGACTTCTCAGAATCCGCGTATATCGCCCATTCCCAGAAAACGAAATCAAACAAGCACTTAAAGGGATCAACAAGATTGGCGTTATTGACCAGTCAATCTGCCCAGGAATGTCAGGCATACTCTATCCAGAAATCAAGATGTCGCTTTATGGAACAAAAACCTTGCTATTTAATTATATTGTTGGTTTAGGTGGCGCAGTTGTTACAGACGAAACATTTATGGGAATATTTGATGATATCTTAAAATCAAAAGAGGAACAGAGAAGATGGGTAATGTGAAAGTAAACATAAGGGGAAACGTATTTGATGTTCCTGAAGAGAAATTCCTAACTGGAGGTACTTTTGCGTGTTCTGGTTGCGGTCCAATATTAGGCACAAAACTAGCATTAAAAGCACTTGGCAAAAACACTATTATTATTAACCCTGCAGGTTGCATGACTTTAACAACTACCTGGCCTTTTACTCCATATAATGTTCCTTGGATACACTCAGCAATTGAAAACGCAGGTTCAACAGCAGCAGGAATCTTAATGGGCCTTATATCACAGAAAAAGGACAAAGATACGCATGTATTATGCTATGCAGGTGACGGAGCTACTTATGATATAGGTTTTCAGGCACTTTCTGGCATGGCTTACAGAAAGGAAAAAATAATTTACGTTTGTTACAATAATAGCTCATTTGCAAACACAGGCTTTCAGCGTTCAGCAGCTACTCCAATTGGAGCAAGGACCAAAACATCTGAACCTGGAAAGTGCTGTCCTCTGGGAAATATACTTCCAAGAAAAAACATGTCAAAGATGCTTGCAATGAGTCATTGTGATTATGTAGCAACTGCATGCGTTGCATACCCTAAGGATTATATGGACAAGTTAAAAAAAGCAGCATCAATTGATGGCCCAGCATTTATAGATTTATTATGCCCTTGCATACCTGGCTGGTTGATTAAGGAATCTGATACAATTGAGGTTGGAAGAGCAATGGTAGAAACAGGAATTTGGCCTCTTTATGACATCTTACATAAGAAATTCACGCTTTCTCACAAACCTAAGATGCTCCCAATCGAGGAAGCTCTTAAGCTTCAAGGTCGATTTAAGCATCTTAATGCAGAACACATTAAACTTATTCAGGGAATAGTTAATAAAGAATGGGAAATGATTAATTCTGGAAGATTCTGGGAATCAGAAGAATATTAATTACAATAATTGTTCTTTAACTAATATCTCAAGAATAATACTCAACCAACTTCCCAATAGCTTTCATAGCATTATCAGGGAACTCAAAACAAGGAACTCCTGCTTCTTCCAACCCTTTACGTAATACTTCAGTAAACTCACTCCCTGTCGATACAACAATAATTGGTTTTTTTCCTAAATCTTTATACTCAGAAACAATATCAATTATGTCTGGAGTTATCAAAGGAGTCTGATAAAGTATAACAAGATAGATTATGTCAATGTTCTTATCCTTCATACACGCTTCAATTGCATCTTTATACCTCTCTGTATCTGCATCTCCAATAAGATCCATCGGATTTTTAACGATTACAAGTTCAGGAAACCGCTTCTTTAACTCAACAACACTGCTGCCAGATAACTGTGCAGCCCTAAGATTATACCTGCTAAGCGCATCAGCACTTACTATTCCATATCCCCCTCCATTAGTTATGATTTGTACTCTGTTGCCTTTTGGCTTTATACAATTATCAAGTACTCTCGCATAATTAAATAAATCTTCTAAGGTATCAGCTCTTATTATACCTGCCTGCTTAAATACCCCATTATAGATTTCAGCAGATCCCGCTAAGCTTCCAGTGTGCGACATTGCAGCTTTTGAACCAGCCTTTGTAATTCCGCCCTTAACTGCAACTATAGGTTTTTTCTTTGAAACCTTTCTACAGACTTCAAGAAACCTTTTACCATCTTTAGCTCCTTCAATATAAAGGCATATCACTTTAGTCTGTTCATCCTCTCCAAGATATTCAATTATATCAGCTTCATTGATATTAATAGCATTCCCATAACTAATAAACTTCGCAATCCCATACCCTTCTTTAGCAGCTAGGTCAAGAATTGCAGAACCAAGAGCACCGCTCTGGCTTACAAATGATATGCTACCTTTCTCAGGTCTTTTTAACCTTGATCTAGGTAAGAATAATGAGTCAAAATTATTGTCCCCATTATAGGTGCCAAGACAATTCGGACCAATAACCCTTATCTTGTACCTCTTCAACAACTTATCAAGGTCTTTCTTCAGTTTATGATTTCCAATCTCTTCAAATCCTGCTGTTATTATTATCAAATCCTTAATCCTCCTTTTTCCACACTGTTCCACAACTTTAAGAACAAATTTAGCAGGAACAGCCACTATCCCTAAATCAACATTATCTTTAATATCCAAAACACTCTTATAACATCTGTGATTAAGTATAAAATCAGCACCAGGATTGACAGGATACAATTCACCATTATAATCAGCATCAATAAAATTCTTAAATATTACATGCCCTATCTTTGTAGGCTCCTTTGAAACACCTATGACAGCAATGCTCTTTGCATAAAAGAAATTATCCAGATTCATTTAACACCTCTTTTAGTATTATTCTATTGCTATTAGTATATAAATTTTTTTGTATAAAAAATGAAAAACTATATATAATACTAAATTATATGTCTTACCATGAAAAAAGGGGTTATGATAGGTAAAGATGCGTATTCTTATATTAAGAGATATGTCCCTATAGCAAAGCACGTAATTACAAAAAAACTTTCTGAAGCAGAATCATTCACAAAAAAATCAAAATATCCAGTAGTTCTCAAAATAATCTCAAAACAAGCAATTCATAAGACTGATATTAAAGGCATAAGAATAGCAAATAACCACCTGGAACTTCAAAAACACTTCAATGACCTTTTGCTTCTTTCAGCAAAGAAAAAGCTTAGACTAGAAGGAATCCTTGTCCAGGAACATGTCAAAGGCAAGGAAGTGATAATCGGCTTAAAGAAAGACCCAACATTCGGCCAGGTTATCATGTTCGGTTTAGGCGGTATCTATGTTGAGCTTCTTAAGGATGTCTCATTTAGGGTCTGCCCTATCACTCCTAATGATGCAGAACAGATGATAAATGAACTTAAGGGAAAAAAACTCCTACAAGGAATTCGCGGTGAAAAACCAGTCAACATGAAACTTTTGAAAAAATCTTTAGTCAGCATATCTAGAATTAAAAACATAGAAGAACTCGACATAAATCCTTTCATAATAAACTCTAAATTTGGAAAAGCAGTTGATATAAGAATTCTTAGGTAATTTTATTCATTAACCAAAAACTTTCAATATACTTTATTATCCTTCAAACCATGCCCTGTAAGTACACATACAACCTCGCCACCTAAACCAAGTTTCTTAGCTCCAGCATATGATACAGCTCCGCTTGGTTCTACATAAATCCCTTCTTGTGCTAGGTCCTTTCTTGCATTGACAATTTCTTTATCAGTAACGTCTAATGCAATCCCACGCGTTTTTCTTAATGCATATAATGCCTTTATACCATCAACAGGATTTCCACAGTCAATCGCACTTGCAATTGTTTTTGTCTTCCTCATAGCTTTAATTTCTTTCTTACTTTCAAAAGCTTTAACAATCGGATTACATCCTACTGCCTGAACACCAACAATCCTCGGAAGCTTCTTTATTATCTTAACTTCTTTCAGTTCATTCAACGCTTTAAATATAGCATAAATCAAGGTAGCATTTCCAATTGGGGTTACAATATAATCAGGGCAATCCCAATGTAATTGATCAATAATCTCAAATCCTACAGATTTCTCTCCTTCTCCTCTATAAGGATAATCTCCTGTAAGATAAACATGCTCCTTTATTCTCGCTTTTTTTGTCCTGTTCAATGCATCTTCATAATTACCATTTACCCGGATTACATTAGCGCCATATGCCTTCATCTGTAAAACCTTCTCTTTTGTTGCAATAGTAGGGACATATATGTCAGCCTTTATTCCAGCTCTTGCAGAATAGGCAGCAACACTTGCTCCCATGTTCCCTGTTGAAGCGCATATAACCTTTTTGATATTAAGCTCATTCACTTTAGTGATTTCAATAGTACTCCCCCTATCTTTAAAGCTACCAGTAGGATTAACACCCTCATACTTGAACATGTAACCTTTTTCAGATTTAGACTTAATAAGCGGAGTTCCTCCTTCTTTGAAACTCACAATCTTATCATGCTGTTGGATTGGATAAAAAGGCCAATACTTCCAATGCTTTATCTCTTCTCTTAAGAATACATCTGTTATAATCTGCTCCTTGATTTCCCTATAATCATATACTAAGTCAAGAGGTCCGTGACACTTCTCACATTCAAAAATAACCATGTTAGAAGGATATTCTCTACCGCAACTAAAACATCTAATAGACTTTAAAGTAATATGATTCACCTCTTCTTTTAACTAATGTTTATCTTTTTAATTTATAAACTTTTCTTTAATCTTGACACAGAAAAACTTATAACTTCACAATTTTTCTAAACCAATATGTTAAAGATTGATGGAAATTATCTTGAAGGCGGTGGCCAGATAGTACGTACAGCCCTTGCTATATCAACATTAACAGGAATTCCATTTGAAGTTGATAATATAAGAAAGGGCCGCTGTAAACCAGGCCTCAAACAACAACATCTTACTTGCATCACATCCTTGCAAAAGCTTTGTAATGCAAAAGTTGAAGGAGATGAACTTGGCTCATCTTATTTAAAATACGAACCTGGCACAATCAAACCAAAGACGCTTTCAATAGATATAGGAACAGCAGGTTCAATCACTCTACTTCTTCAATCACTACTTTTCCCTTGTATATTTGCTGGTAAAAAAATACGTTTGAAGATTAAAGGCGGCACAGATGTAACCTGGAGCATGCCCTTCGATTATCTTCAGCATATTCTGATCCCACACCTTCAAAAATACTGTGAAAGCATTAATGTAAAGCTTCTCAGGAGAGGATATTACCCAAAGGGTGGCGGCTCTGTTGAAATTGAGATTAAACCAAAATTCTCAATCTACAACTATAATAACTATGCTGAGTTTATTGAAGATGTTTCCAAAAAAGTAAAACCTATTACCCTTACACAACAAGGCCACCTTATTCAGGTTAAAGGAATCTCGCATGCAGCTAAGCAGCTTCAGGAATCGCAAGTTGCAGAGCGTCAGGCAAAATCAGCAAAACAGGCACTATCAAAACTGAATGTCCCTGTCAGCATAAGAAGAGAATACCAAGATACTCTAAGCCCTGGCTCAGGCATCACTTTATGGGCAATCTTTTCATTAGATAAATCAGAAATAGACTTTAACAACCCTATAAGGATTGGTTCAGATTCATTAGGAGAACGTGGAAAGCGTTCCGAAATAATCGGAAGAGAGGCAGCAGAACGTCTACTTAATGAAATTAACTATAAAGCACCTGTTGACGAATACCTTGCAGACAACTTAATCCCGTTCCTTATCTTCGGTGGAAAATTTAAGGCAGCTAAGATATCAAACCATGCATTGACAAACATTTATACCGTGGAAAACTTTTTTGGTAGAATGTTTGATGTAGACAACAAACAAAGAATCATCTCAAGAATTTCTTTAAACTCACATTAAGATTTCAAAATCTTATCATATAACTCTTTAATTCTACTAAAATACTCATTTTTCTCATCTTTCTCCATCTTAAGCTTATAGTACCTGTTTCTTATCTCAGAATAAAGTTTTCTAGCTCCTTCAATATCCTTTCTCTTTAATAACGCGTTACAATCATCTATCATAGAATCCATGACATCAGGCTTTACCCTTGCTTTCTTCTTCTTTAACTTAGCTTCTAGCTTATTCAGCTTTTTTTCTTTTTCCTGCTGTAGTATATCAATCTTAGTAACCCTATTTTCTCTCTTATCAAGCATGATCTCAAGTTCTTTCAATTCTTTTTCCCTAACATCTAACCTTTTTTCTTTTTGCATAAGTTCTTTTTCCCTTTTTGATAATGCTCTTTCTTTCATAATTAAGGCTTTAGGACTCTTTTTACTCTTTTTTTGTTTTTTTGACATCGTTTTTTTTATTTTCTTTGCCTTTTTTTTAGCTTTAATATTTCTAGCTTTTTTCTTTTCTATCTTTTTAGTTCTTTTATCCTTCTTTTTCTTGGACTTTTTCACTTTTTTAATCTTTTTTATTTTTTTCTTCTTTGGTTTTATAGGCTTCAACTTAGGTATTTCTTCCTTTTTACTAAACCTAGAAACAAATCTCTTAAGAAGATTAGGTTTATCCTTTTCAAGCTTCTTAAAAGCCTTCTCAAGTTCCTTGTCATGCCCTTTTTTCTTCATATCTCTTAAATAACTACAACAAACCTTTAAATACTTTTGTTACGATTCAAGGATAAATACATTGGATTTAGCTAAATACTGAAAATGCTAAAGTTTATAAATCAGCTCTAAATCCAGCTAATTGGTGCATTTAAAATGGTAGATCTATACTGTACATCATGCAAAAAAAAGATAACGAACGAATCAGGTTCAGTTACTTTCAAATGTCCAAAGTGCGGCAAATCCAATATTGTAAGATGCAAGCACTGCAGACAGATAGTAGCTCCTTACACCTGTCCAGAATGCGGTTTTAGAGGTCCTAACTAAAAATGGCCAAAGCAATTGTAACACTTAAGATAATGCCAATTTCTCCTGAAGTTAATCTTGAAGAAGTTCAGACTAAGGCTCTTAATGAGATAGCAGGATTTGCTGGAGAAACAGAAACAAAGATTGAGATTGAACCAATAGCATTTGGCTTGAAAGCACTTAAAATCATCTTTGTAATGGACGAATCAAAAGGTGCAACAGACCCTCTTGAAGAGAAGATTCAGACAATCGAAGGAGTACAGTCTGTTGAAGTTATTGATGTAAGAAGAGCTATTGGATAGACGAAATCTTTATAAATAAACCTGGCTTTTTTGAGGTTATTAAGTTTATATTGATATTAATTTAGAATTAACAAAAGGGTGATGTTTAGATGGGAGAAACTAAATCAGTGAGTGTAGGAACTCTTTCAAAAGGCAGCTATATTGTTATTGATGGTGCTGCTTGTAAAGTCACAAATACTCAAGTTTCAAGGCCTGGTAAGCATGGTCACGCAAAAGTCCGTCTTGAGGCAGTCGGACTGCTTGATGACAAGAAAAGAGTGATTGTAATGCCTGGTCATGATCATGTTGATGTTCCTATTATAGAAAAAAAGACAGCACAAGTCCTTTCAATATCAGGCGACACAGCAAATGTCATGGATACCGAAACATACGAGACATTTGATTTGAAGATTCCTGATGAATTAAAGGGTAGTTGTGTTGAAGGTGTTCATATACTTTATTGGGTTATACTTGATGACAAAGTAATGAAACAGGTCAAAGGAGAGTAATCCTTTGAACACATACTCATATTATTGCTCATATTAATATAGGAGATCCACAATGGCAAAGTTTGAAGAAGCAAGCACAAGATTGTTTAAGAACATCTTTGTATGCAGGAGATGTAAGTCAAAGATTCGTGCTACAAGCATGAAAGTGATTCAAGGTAAGATTAGTTGTAGAAAGTGTGGCAGTAAGACTTTAAGGACCAAGCGAAAGAAATAAACAACAAGACCATAAAAAAGAGGGGTAAATGAGTCTACAAAACATATTTAGTTCTATTATTGATTTTATTATTAGAAATCCCTCTGTCGTTATATTCTACACTGCTATAATCCTATTAATTATAAAATATAAAGATAAATTTGACATACAAGCAAAGTTCATTGCACTATACCGTACAAAACTAGGTTTAAAGGCAATGGACAAGATTGCTTCTAAGCACCCACGACTACTTACGTTTTTAGGTACTTTGGGCATCTATATCGGCTTTGTAGGCATGCTTGTAATCTCTGTTTTCCTTATTTATAACATGTTTGAACTTATATTGATTCCAGGAGCACAATCAGCTATTGCCCCTGTACTTCCTGGCATAAGAATCCCGAAAAGTCCCGTCTTCGTACCATTCTGGTATGGTATACCTGCTATTTTTATTGTAGCGACAATCCATGAGTTTAGCCATGGGATGATTGCACGTCTCCATAAACTCAAGGTAAAGGCATCAGGGATTGTGTTTTTTGGTCCTATCATAGGCGCTTTTGTCGAACCAGACGAAAGACAGCTTAGGCGTTCTTCTAATAAACAACAACTTTCTGTCTTTGCAGCCGGCCCGTTTTCAAACATCCTAACAGCATTAGCAGTTATCTTCATAATCTCTCCACTTCTAGCTATTCCTTTAGAAGGAGCAGTAATACCAACTGATGTTACAATACTTGACGCAGCTCCAGATTTCCCTGCTAAACTTGCAGGTGTAGGAAAAGATGAAATTATCCAGACAATCAATGGTATAAATATAATCTCAACAGAAAATATAACTTCAGCATTGAATACTGTAAATCCTGGAGAGGCCATAACATTAGTAACAGATAAGGATTCTTATGAGATTACAACTGTATCTGATCCAGAAAATGAAACAAAAAGCTATCTTGGCATTGGTTTACAGCAAAATATAGGCATTCACCCTTCAGCAGAGCAAAAATTCACAAAGCCTGTAATTTGGACATTCTTTCATCTGTTTCAGTTTTCACAGTGGTTATTCATCCTAAGTATAGGTATCGGTCTTGCAAATCTGCTCCCTCTCGGCCCAGTTGATGGGGGAAGAATGATAAAGATATTTTATGACAGACTCTTCAAGAACAAAGAGAAGAGCTATAATGTATGGAAGTACACATCCTTGATTTTCCTTTTCGTTCTACTGTTCGACCTATTCTTTCCATACATACGTCCATTATTCAGCACATTGGGACTTTAGTTAGGGATTTAAGATGAAAAACATCTCAGTCGTGCTAATCGAACCAGAACACCCCGGAAACTTAGGTGCAATCGCCCGTATAATGAAGAACTTTGATTTTACCAACCTTGTTCTTATTAATCCTAAATGCTCGCCTGAAGATATTGAAGCTGTAAAGAGAGCAAAACATGCAAAATATCTTTTAAAAAAAGCAAAGGTAAAAGATTTCTCCTATCTTGACAAGTTTGATTACCTAATTGCTACAACCTCAAAGCTCGGCACTGACTACAATATCCCAAGATCTCCAATAACTCCAGAAAAACTCGCAACCCAATTAAGGTCAAAGAATGCAAAGGTCGCTCTCTTATTTGGAAGGGAAGGTATTGGCCTGACTAATGACGAGATACTGCAATGCGATTATACTATCTCAATCCCTTCTTCAAAAAAGTATCCCGCATTGAATCTTAGCCACTCAGTCGCTATAATTCTTTACGAACTCTACAAACAATCAGGAGAGAGAAAGATTACTAAAGGATTCATAACTGCTACAAAAAAAGAAAAAGACCAAATGTTAAAACTGCTTAATCAAGTCCTTGATAATCTTAATTTTACTACAAAAGACAAGAAACAGACTCAAAGGATTGTCTGGAAACGCATTTTTGGGAAGTCTATGTTGACCAAAAGAGAAGCTTATGCAGTGATGGGATTTTTTAAGAAGTTACTCTAACAGACTCAAAATCTCTAATTATTTTTTCTCCAACAAACCCTTTGAATCAAGAAATTCTTTAACTCTATGATCAACCCTTGGGGCAGCGCCATCTCCTAAACTATAATATATCTTCTCTGCTTCATCTCCCCAACTGTATTCACCTTTCTCTGCCTTGATGTTAGTTACTTTAATCTCTCCAGTCTCTATTCCCTTCCTTAGATGATAATAAATTGAACGCATTGTTACTTTTGGATATACTTCCTTATAGACTTTGAATATATTATAACCATACGCTTTTCCTAAGAAATACAGAATCTCTATAATATTCTGTCTAATCTGTGATTTTACTGGTCTTCCCCTAGCCATATTAACTATAAATAAAATACTAATGGTTTAAATACTTTTTGCTTATAGCTAATGTTAATGCCAAAATACATCTTTTATTTAAGCGGAGAGAATATAGATTTAGCAAAGTATGAGATACTTGCCTTGACAAATCCAAAAAAGATACAACAATTTGATAATCTCTTAATAATATCGTTAGATAAAAAAGATAAGCTTCCAAAAAACTTACATAAACGCTTGGCTTTCACACATTCAATTTACATATTTCTCTTTGTCACTGAAATATCCAAACTTAAATCTAAGATTCAATCTTTTCCTTGGCAGGATCACTATAATAAGAACTTCAGGATTACATTAGAAAATTTTCCAAAAACTAGTATATTTAATGAAAAAAATATCTCTTCATTGATATGGAAAAAACTAAAATCTCCAAAAGTAAACCTCAAAACCCCTAAAACAGATTTTACATTTTTCTTTGTCAATGACAAGGTAATAGCATGCACGCATCTAACTGATACAGACAAGTCATATCTGCAAAGAAAACCCCATCTTCGACCTGCAAAACATCCCTCTTCAACAAATTCAAAGCTTGCTAAAGCCTTGGTTAATCTTTCAGGCATCCAAGCAAATGAAACCTTGCTTGACCCATTTTCAGGTGTCGCTGGAATCCTGATTGAAGCAGGATTGATGAGAATTAAGGTTATAGGTTATGATAACGACCCCTCAATGCTTGAAAAGTCAGAAAAAAACCTAAAATTCTACAAAATCAAAAATTATCAGTTAAAACTCAGGGACTCAACAAATCTTAAGAAAAAATTTAATTATGTTGTCTCAGACTTACCTTATGGGATTTCTACAAAGACAAAAAATCCAAAACTGACTTATTCAAAATTCCTACTATGCTTGAAAAAGATACTTAATAAGAAAGCAGTCCTTGTTTTCCCATCATTTGTTGATTATGGACCGCTTGTAAGGAAAGCAGGACTTAAGATTATCAGGAAATTCTCTTTATACATACACAAGAACCTTTCAAAGAATATAGTGATTCTAGAAAATAAATAGTATAAATAGTATAATTTGCCCTAATCCCAGCTAAATCTATCTCCTATTGAGAACCTAATCCCAGCAGGCATCTCAACTAGGTATTTTACCTTGTTCTTTGCCTTATAGAATCTAAATGGTTTAAAATCCTTCCCTATTTCAATAACTCTTTTGTTCTGATCAAGGAATGCGACATCTATGCTGTAAAATACAAAGAACATATGTAAGGAAACCTGCTGTTTTCTATTAAACTCAAAAACCGCTGCCATCTTTCTTGAAAACATCAGGCCTATGGCTTGAGAAAATAGCGATTTACAAATCTTCATATCTCTATCGCCAAAGACAATATTTCCGTTAATCCTTAACATATTCTAAACAAGAATTAGTACAACAATAAAAACTTTATTCTTTTTTACCCTTAACTCCATTAATCCTTTTGAAATACTTCTCTTCAGGCTTTTTCTTTTGATAAGTTCTTCTCTTCTTAGGTTCTTCTTTTTGAGTTTCAGGCAGGTCTTCCAGAAAAAAATCACCAATCGCTTTAAACAGACCTTTCTTTGGCTTTTCCTCTCTTACAGTCTCTTTTGCCTGCATTTTTTTAGCTTTAGTTTCTTGCTTAAGCCTTTTTTCCTCTTCTTTCCTTTTCTTCTCTTCTTCTTTTTTTCTTTTTTGTTCAAGTTTCTTAAGTCTCTCTTCTTCTTTTCTCTCCTCAATCTTGCGCTTCTTCTCTTCTCTTTTAAGTCTCTCCATCTCTTTCTTTTTCTCTCTCTTAATTCTTTCTTTCTCTTTTAGCTCAAGTTTTCTCTGCTTCTCTTTTTCCTTTCTTAATCTTTCCTTCTCTTTCTTCTTTTCTAATCTTAACCTTTCTTTAGTCTTCCTTTCCTCTTCTTTCCTTTTCTTCTCTTCTTCTTTTTTTCTTTTTTGTTCAAGTTTCCTATTCCTTTCTTCAATCTTTTTTTCTTCCTGTAACTTTTTTTCATCTCTCTTGTTCAATTCTACATTTTCCTTTTCAGTTTCTTCATCATCTTCAAAGATAAAGTCTGCTACTTTTGATAAGAACCCCTTCTTTACTTTCTCTTCTTTAACTTTGCCATTGGATTTTGATTTAGTGTCTTTTAGGCTGTTTTTGCCATTCACCTTGCCATTTTTTCCGTTCTTGGATCTTTTATCGACTTTCTTCTTGGAAGATTTAACTTCATCTTCATCATCTTCTAACAAGACATCTCCAACTTTATCCCAAAATCCTCTCTTGCTTTGCTTCTTTTTCTCAACCAGTTTACTATTAATCTTAGTAAGTTTAATATTTTGTTTGTTTAATTCATCAATCTTCTTATTCAGTTTTTCAAGCTCTTTAATTAGTTTCGAATTTGCAACCAATTCATCTTTAAGGCTTTTTATCTCATCTTTCAATTTTTCATGATTTTGCTGTTTAACTGTTTCTTTATTCAGTTCATCAATAGAATTTTTCATCTCTTTAAGCTTATTCTCAGTCTGGTCAACAAAATTTGTCCTTTTCTTCTCTTCCCGCATCTCAAAAGTATTAACCAACATCTTACTTGCCTTATGTTCCTGCATCTGTTCCATCTTCTTCTTCAGGCTTGTAAGCTCTGCTTTGAAATCCTTTTCAAATTTAGCCCAATCAGTATCAAATCCTTTAAGTTCCTGATCAAGCTCTTTCTCGAACTCATCCTTTGTCATAAAATTGTTGATGAATCTCTTGTTATTCTTTTCAATTGACTTTTTGTCAGCTGCATTGGATTTAAGTTCCTTTATATTACTCTCTAAGGCTTTTAACCCATTAAGATTCTTCTCCAGTGCATTTATTGTCCTGTTAAACTCATCCTTTGTAACCACTTTATCTTTTAGAACTTCAATGTCATCATCTAAGTCATCATAAATATCAAAATCTTTCTCTATCACTGAAACCTTTTTCTTAAGCTTATCAAATTCAGTCTTAATATTTGAACTATCTTTTTGCATATCTTTTCCAATATTTTGTTTAAGTTCTTTGATTTTCTTTTCAAAATCGCTCTTTAAAGCGTCAATCTCAGATGCATTCGCTTTATCAACCTTAGAAATCTCGCCTTTTAACAACCCTTCAATCTTATCAAACTTTTCAAGCTTTTTCAGTGACTTGTTCAGTTCCTTTAGCCTATTTTTTAAATCCACAACATCACTATCTATTACCTTTAGTTCATTGTCAAATTCCCTGAACGAAACCCTCTCAGATATCTTATTTGCCAAATCCTTTTCAGAAGTCTTGAATCTTTGCCCTATTTTCTTTTTCAAGAGCTTGACATCATAATCCAGCTCATCAATCATATTAAGATCCTTGTCAAAAGTATCAATCTCATCCTTAAATCCCTTAATCCTTTTATTTGAATCCTTAACAGCTCTGTCAAGTGCAACCCTTTTAAGGTGCCCTAACTTGAATTCATCAATATCCTTAACCTGATTCCTGAAATATTCAAGAACACTCTTAATCTTTGATATCTCCTTCTTAAATCCTCCAAACTCTTTATCAAAGATATCAAGTTCTTTATCAAATTCCTTTAATTTTACATATCCTTTAAACTCGTCTTTAACTTCTTTTGATAATTTTTTTAGATCCTTCTCAAGCTGCTTTCTTGCTTTATCCTGTTTTTTTAAATCATCTTTAAGCTCTACAACTTGTTCATACTTCTTCTCAACTTTTTCTAATCCATAATTAAGTGTTTTAAGAGTCTTCTTAAACTCCTTTTTCTCAGCCTCATTCTTATTGATATATTCATCTTTAAAATTTCGTAGTTCAGTTACATCATCTTTAACATTAGAAAACGACCTTAATAAATTCTTTTCAAGCTGTTTGATTAATTTATTCCTGTCAAGGACAATCTCATTTTTGAATCTTTTTAAATCTGCAATATCCTTTTTAACAGCATTGAACCCTTCTCTTACATCTCTATCTAGCTTCTTAACACTTAAACGAACCATATATTACCCCCACCTTTCTTTTACTACTTTTGAATAGCACGGGTAATATTTAAAGGTTTTGCAGGTTCCTTTGTCCCAAGTTTGTGACGAAAATCAGGCATTTTTTCCAAACAATATTGCACCATAACCCACTGCATTATTATAATCACCTGCAACATCTGCTGAAGTATAGTATCTTAAGAGTTTACCGTGCAGAAATCCATTTAATTGCATTATCTTCATTAATACAGCAATGTTTCTGTAACCACATATTGTTGCTTTGTTCTCTCTTACAAATCTGTTAAAACCCAAAATATCAATTTTCTCAATAAAGTTAATCGCCTGTTTATCAAATTCATACATCTCTTCCTTGATATTATCCTTAAATCGCATGAACCTATAATTAACCCCATGGTGTGTGAAGTCACTTGAGCATATGAATAGCGCCTTCTTATTCTCTTGTCTAAGCACTTTGAATATTCTCTCAGCAATAGCCGGATAATCAGTAGTTGATATCATGATTGCAATGATTTTAAATTCATTTAGTCTTTTGTTATTTATGAACTGCAGAAACGGGAGTTGCACTTCTATAGAATGCTCGTTATAATGTGCGCGGTTATCTTCAAATAACACTTTATTATCAACTAGCTTCTTTGCAAGTTCCGCATCTGTCTTTACAATTCCAAATGGGGTTTCCCAATCTTCAGTTGACACACAGTTATTACCAATACCCGCATGATCAACACCTAAAATTATATAGACATCAGGGATAGGTGCTTCTGCAACTTCTTTATAGGCCCATGCAGCACATCCGCCAGAGAACTGATACCCTGCATGAGGAACAATAACTCCTAGTACGTTCTTATCCCTTTTTTCAAGTGGCAGGCTTCCAGGACCAAACTTACCTTCAAAATTATCTCTTATCTTATTATCAAGCTCTCCAAAATCCTCTGGATAGAACATCCCTGCAACTACTGGGCTTCTTGTCATTCTTCACCCCTCCCAAACAATCCAATTAGTTCTCCTTTCGCAAGTATGTGGCCTTCCATTGCTTCCTCTAATCCTGTTTTTCCTGCATTCATTTCCAGATTAACTTCAGTGTCAAGTGCATAAACCTTAAAGAAATATCTGTGTACACCAAATGGAGGGCAAGGACCTCCATATTCATGTTTCCCAAAATCATTAATCCCTTGTATACCTGGCACACTTCCCTCTTTTATTTCCAGGATCTCATCTGCATTAATATTCCACACAACCCAATGGACCCATATACCTCTTGGAGCATCAGGATCATCTACAATTAATGCAAGACTTTTTACACCCTCAGGCAGGCCTGTCACTCTTAATTCCGGACTAATATCTTCACCATCACATGTATACCTCATAGGGATAATTGAATTTGCCTTAAATGCAGAACTGGTGACTTCTAATCTTTTGATAGCAACAGAATTTTTTGTTTCATTCATACTTTGATTGGCACATCCTATGCATGCTAATACCATTGAGATAATGAAAAGGCCGCTTACAATTATCCTGTTCCAATTCTTAATCTTGTTTTTTACCATGTTTCCTCTTTTTTTCTTGATTTCTTAAATCCCATAATCTTTACAGATAATCCTTAAATCACACAAATTAAATATGCTGTATATTAAATATTTATTGGTTTATTTCCTTTCATCTCAACACAAGATTTATAAATAAAAAGCCCTTTGATTTTATCAATGCAACCCAAAATAAAAGAGGACATACTTAAAGTATTGGATAGGGCTTTGGAGATTCTTGAGATAAGAGAAGAAAAAGATATATTGGAACTTTCAGAATTAAGCAACCATATTGTCCATAATGCTTCCATTTACCAAGATGAAGATTCTGTTTCAGTTGCTGTGTTGATTTACTCTATCTTTAAGGTTATAGAACGACCCTCATATTTGGAACAGAAATATTATACCAAAATCATTGACCAACTTGAGAAGTCTAGAGATTTCTTAAGAGCAGATAATATACAAAATTACCGTAAGGAGATGAAAAGATTATTTTCATTAATCTCAACTATAGATAAAAAAATAAAATTATACATACAGGAAGTTATTGATAAGGCAAGGATCACAAAAGGTTCTAAGATATTTGCACATGGTATCTCATTAGGAAGAGTTGCTGAACTTCTGAACGTATCACAATGGGAACTTATGAATTATATCGGGAAAACTCAAATCTTTGAAAAAGAACCTTTCAAACTTGACGTCAAAAAGCGTCTTAACTTTGCGAGAGGTCTTTTCAAATGAAGTGTATCTTCTTTGACGCAGGACCAATGATTAGCCTTGCTCTTAATAACCTTCTCTGGGTAGTTGGAAAACTCAAGAAAAAGTATAGAGGTGAATTTTGTATTACTGAAGGTGTAAGATATGAACTCATAGAAAGGCCACTCCATATAAAAAAATTTGAGTTTGAATCGCTTCAAATTTTAAGGCAACTAAGAAAAAAGAACCTTAAACTTATTATGGACAAAAGGATTGAACAAAAAGCAAACGAACTTCTTGAACTTGCCAATTCAATCTTTTATTCTGGAAACCATCCCATTAAGATTGTACAGCGTGGTGAAATGGAATCCTTGGCAGCAGCAATCGTCTTTGATGCAGATGCACTTGTTATAGACGAAAGGACTGCACGCGTACTTTTGGAGGAACCTGACTTTTTAGCCAAACTCCTTACAATGAGACTTCACAGGAAGATAAGAGTTGACAGGGTAGCACTTAAACGTTTCAGTTCAGAGGTAAAATATCTTAAGATTATCCGTTCAATAGAACTTGTAACAATAGCATTTGAACTAGGCCTTCTCGATGAATACCTCCCAGACATGCCAAATGCAAGAAGAATCCTCTTGGATGCAGTTCTATGGGGTGTAAAACTGAATGGCTGTGCAGTCACTAGAAAAGAGATTGATGATATATTAAGGTTAGAGTCCTCTAAGTCTTCTTAAATGATCTATGGTTGGAACCCTCTTCTTTTCTTCAGGTTTGTTTTTAATCTTGTCTTCTTTCTCTCTATCTTCTTTAACTTCATTCTGTGCTTGTTGTTGTTGTTGTTGTTGTTGTTGTTGTTGTTTCTGCTGCTCCTGCTCTCCAAAACCTTGCATATGTATCGCTTCTCTTTGTAAAATCTTTGGCTCCTGTTCATAAACCTCTATTTTTGGCTGCGCTTCTTTTGTTTCCGTAGGCACCTTAGGCATGATCACCTTAGGCTTGTATTCTTCAACTTTACTCTGTTCAGGCACTACCGCAGCTTTTTTTAGGTTCTGTTTGCTTATTAATTCTTCAAACAATCTTACCAATGTAGGATTAGAAGGTGCATTCTCCATCTCTCTCTTCATAAGAAGTTCAATCTTACCACTCATCTTAAGAGCATTTAACTTACAGAAATTACGGAAATCATCAATAATCTTACCTTCCATATGCAATGTTAACGCTTTTTTAGCCATACTAAATCTCGAGTTTTAAGAGTTTAAATATTTTATTGTAGTCTAAGATTTATATGCTAAATCCTATTTATAAGCATATGACAAAGTTTATATAAACGCTTTAAACCATTTTTAGATATGAAAGGTCAGGTAATATCTGGGGAATATGGGAAGATTATTATTAGGCAGAAAAGTAATCAGTCCCTTGAACTTGGAGAACTCCTAATAGCCGATAATGTCCTTCTTCAGGTTTATGACCTTATTTATGGTTCACAGATTTCTCAGCAAAACCTTGAACTTATATCTGGAATGAAACTAGAGCAAGATACTGACCTTGAATTCCTTGATCCAGAACTAAGAAATTACACCTTGGCACTATTAAAACCGCTTATCCATTTAAGAGACAATAATGCTTCACTTTGTAAGGTTCTTCCGCCATTTTTCTCAGAAGTACGCGATGTTACTAACCAGGATCTTTCATTTCTCACAGTACCGAAGAATCCTTTATACATTGGAAATCTAAGGTCTGGCAGTAAACTGCTTGACATCCCTATCTCATTAGAAGGGGATAAGGTATTTGCTCATCATATACTTATCCCAGCATCAACAGGAAGAGGCAAATCAAACCTTTGTTCAGTTATGCTTTGGGATATTGTTGATAAGGATTACTGTGGCGTACTCGTACTAGACCCTCATGATGAGTATTATGGAAGAAATAAGCTTGGCCTAAAGGACCATCCCCAAAAAGATAAGGTTGTATACTATACACATAAAAACCCGCCAGTTGGTCAAAGGACTTTGAAGATTAATCTGAAGCTTTTAAGACCTTCACACTTCCATGGTGCTCTTGACCTTTCACCTCCTCAGAAAGATGCACTTTCATTGTACTATCGTCACTATGGCCGGGACTGGATTGAATCAATAATCTTGGAGAAACCAATTGACATAAACTTTCATGAATCCACTCTTGCAGTTGTAAAAAGGAAACTTCTCAATTTACTTTGTCTTGAATTTGCTAATAACCAACTTTTCTCTAATGGGGTATTTGATCTTAATGCAGGCCTTACTACAATTTCAGATATCATTAAAGATTTAGAGGATTCCAAGACAGTAATTGTCGATACCTCAAACTTCTCGGGAGCATCAGAAATTTTAATAGGCTCAATCATAGCAAATGAACTGCTTAATAGGTACAAGAATTATAAGATAACAGGAGAACTTAATTATAACCCAGTTATTTCGATAGTGCTTGAGGAAGCTCCGCGTGTCTTAGGAAAGGAAGTCCTTGAGAACGGACCAAACATATTCTCAACAATCGCACGTGAGGGCAGGAAATTTAAGATTGGTCTAACAGCCATAACCCAGCTTCCATCACTTATCCCAAGACAGATTCTTGCAAACATGAACACAAAGATTATCTTAGGTATAGAGATGGCACCTGAGCGCCAGGCAATTATTGAAAGTTCTGCCCAAGACCTAAGCACCGATTCAAGAAACATAGCCTCCTTAGACAAAGGTGAAGCAATCATTACCTCAAACTTTGCACGTTTTGCAACCCCTGTCAAGATACCTTTATTTACAGAATACGTTAAAAAGTATCTTCAAAAGTCAACGCAATCAAAGCTAAGTTTTCAGGGAGTTGATTTAGTATGAGATTTGCACATCTAGCTGATTGCCATATCGGCAGCTGGAGAGATAGACGCTTAAAAGACATCTCTACTAAAGCATTCCTCAAGGCAATGGATACTTGCTTAGAAAAATCCATTGACTTCATCCTTATCTCGGGTGACCTATTTAATACATCACTCCCAGCTTTTGATAACTTAAGGGAGGTTGTTAAGAAACTAAAACAGATGAAGGATTCAGGCGTTCCTATCTATATAATCCCTGGTAGTCATGACTTCTCGCCTTCTGGAAAAACCATCTTGGATGTTCTTGAACATGCAGGACTTTTAATTAATGTGGTTAAAGGCCAAGTGATTGACGGGAAACTTAAACTAAATTTTACAGTAGACCAAAAGACTGGCACAAAAATAACTGGTATGCTTGGAAAAAAAGGTATGCTTGAAAAAGAATTCTATTCAAATCTTATAACTGAGCATCTCGAATCAGAGCCAGGCTATAAGATCTTCATGTTCCATACAGCGTTAAGTGAACTAAAACCAAAGGAACTTGAAAAGATGGACTCAATGCCAACATCCTTTCTTCCAAAAAAATTTGACTACTATGCAGGTGGCCATGTGCACATAGTTGAGAATACGTCACTTGAAGGATATAAGAATGTTGTCTACCCAGGCCCTATATTCCCTAACAATTTTTCTGAACTTGAAAAGTTAGGCAACGGTGGATTTTATATAATTGAGGACGATGTAATAAGCTATGAACCAATACTTATTCACAACACTTTCAACATTCAGATTGATGCTGACCATAAGTCCCCTGACATGATTGAAAGAGAAATTCTAGATGAAATCAGAAACCAGGAATTCTTCAATACAATTATCACTTTGAGAATAACAGGATCGCTCGAATCAGGTAAAGTTTCTGATATAAACTTCAAGAAAATTTTTGAAACTATTTATGCAAAGGGTGCTTATTTTGTAATGAAAAATACTTCCTCTCTGAAGACAAAAGACTTTGAAGAGATTAAAATCCAGACAAAAAACCTTGACCTAGCAGAAGATGAGATTATCAAAGAACACCTTAACCAGATTAAACACAACTTTTCAGATGAATTCAAGACAACAAAATCTTTGATGTCAGCACTCGCATCCGAAAAACTGGAAGGAGAAAGAAATCAGGACTATGAATCTAGATTATTGAAAGATGTTAAGAACATAATAAATCTCGACTTAAACCAATCAGAACAACCTTAAACCTGTTATATAACCAAACAGACTTCCTAATACAAGATCACTGGCATAATGCACTCCAGCATACACCCTTGTTAAAGATATCAGGCATGCAACTATTATCCATGTTACAGTATATTCTGGAAGATTCTGGCTTACAATAGGAATCAAAGAGAAAAGCACCATCGCATGTGAACTCGGAAAACTATAATTAAGAATTGGTTTCACAAGCCTCTTTACTTTTTTAGCATTATACGGCCTTTTTCTTTTAAACAACCATTTCAATATAAACCCAATTACCCAACTGAAAAATGCTACCTTTATTACTAAAAAGAAATCCTTACCATACACAAAGAATACAAAAGCAAGCAGTATCACTAAAAACATCACAAAAAACTCATTTGTTATAACCCTAAAGAACTGGTCAGTATATTTATTTCTAAAATTAGTAATCTGCTTTAATACTTTGTCATCTACAAAAAACAATGCAATTCCTATGACTAACCATGCGATATACCAAACCTCATTCATATTAATGCACCATTAACAAAAAAACTGAATAATTCATTCCCAGTTAAAACAACAATTGTCACAACAACTGCTGCAATAAGCACGCCAATTACATTGGCTATAAAAAAGCGTTTATACCCTAAACCCAGCACATAACTCCCAAGAGCCCCAGTATATGACCCAGAACCAGGTAAGGGAATCCCTATAAATATTGAAACTCCTAATATGCCATACTTGTTTACATAAGGTTCAAGTTTCCTTTGCGCCCTGTCTATGGATTTATGATATAGCCTTTCAAAGGGCTTGATAAAAAAGAATAAGTTTATTATCTTGTCCAGCAGAAAATAAATCAAAGGCCCAAGCAGTATATTTGTAATTACGCAAATAAGAAAAACACTAGTCCAATGATAATCAGTTGCAAGTATTCCATAAGGTATAGAGGCCCTCAACTCAAGTGCAGGTATTAGAGTTATTAACACCATTGCAAGCAAAGGCCTATCAAGGAAACCTTGCACTAAAAAACTTATTGCACTAAGCATATTGCTATTTAAATATAATTCTCTTATAAATATATTGTTTTTATAACCCATATTCAAATATGCCAGCGCATTAAACAGCAATCAAAGATACTCCTGCGATTATCAGAATTATTCCAAGCCATTTAAGGCCATTCATCTTTTCATCAAATATCTTCTGCGCAAACAACACAGCCCAAATATAACTTGTTGCTACAACAGGATATAGTACAGAAAGTTCTCCATGCTTGACTGCATAGATAAAAGGAAAAGTAGAGGCAAGGTACATACATATCCCAGCTATCAACCAATAATTCCTGAACCACTCTTTGATATTAAAACCAAACTTTGCACTTCCCTTTTTAAGAAAAATCTGGCCAACTGCGCCCATAAAAGCCCCCAAAGCTACTAACCCCATTGCCCATATTGGTGTTGTCATCTAGTACCACCTATCCCTATGAACGTTACTCCTATTATTATCCCAACTATCCCTGACCATTTTGTTGCAGTCATGACCTCTCCTAGAAACCTCATTGCAAGCAATGACACCCAAACATAACTCATAGCTATTATAGGGTATAGTACAGATACTTCACCATGTTTCAAGGACATTACAAGTATAAAAGCCCCGATCCCATAGAACACAAAACCCAGCCACAGATAATAGTTCATTATAATCTTCATAATTTCAAATTCAAGAGCCTCAGCTCCGAACTTAAAGAATAACTGCCCGAAGGATAATATTACAGTACATACTAATACCCCCATTATTGCCTTGAGCTTTGTTACCATAACAAAAGCATTTTGATTGACCTATATAAAATTATTGTCTAATTTAATGATATATCCAAAAACTTCTGAATTATCTACAAAATGACCTAAATATTATTAAACAATCAGGTAAATTCATCTGACTATTTTAAATGGAGTTAAATATGCAAAATAGCGAACTTCCAAATATAATCACAAAGATAGAAGAGATAATTGGCAAACCTCTCCAAGAATCTAATGCAATTAATTTTATCACTGATTCCAATAACTCAATATATCCATTTAGTTTTGAAAAGGAAAAATTAAGGATTATTTCAAAACTTAATCTAATCGAAAATAAAGATAAAACAATAACATTCATTGATGGCGGTAACTCTGAACTTATTTCTGCACCTAATCTCTCATTGAATTATGTAAGAATTTGTGCTTTAACCTACAAGAACAAGAGACGAATTCAAATTATTAAAAAAGAACTTTATGTGCTTGCTTATCTAGACAGTTCTCAAGATCAAACAAAAGATAACCCTCAGATAAAAGTTGAAACATTTCCCGAATCACTAAACCTTAGATTCGCAATTACAGACCCAACATTAAGCCATGGTAAAAGACTAGTAGAAGTGTCAACAGTTTCATCATATACTAGAAGATTATTAGAACTTAATCTAGCTGAGGAACTTACAAAAGAATCAGATTATATTGTATTGGATGGTTCACTTAAGTCATCTGCAACTTATGAACAAGACTTTATTGACAACCTGTTTAATACCGCATCACAAAATAATTGTACTATTTCAGCATTATCTAAAACCTCAAGAATCTTTGCATCAAGCTTTCCTATACATGCCTTTATTTCGCAGAATTCTAGTGATGTTACAAACCCCTGGTATTATCCTATGTCCCTGCAAACGTTTCTAATTAAACTTAATACATCTTCAAGACATGTATTCACATTTGAATCAAGTAATCCTAATGAAATCCTTTCACTTCTTGCAGAATACTCAAAAGATCATGTATTCCCTGGCTATCCTTACCCTTTAATATTAACCGACAGGCTTGCACGCGTTTCAAATAAGGAAACATCATACCTCTTAACAAAACTCCAGACAAGTTCTAAACAACTTTTTGAGCTACTGAAGCCTTACATCTCCATTCTTGATGCACACTCAATCCTTGACTCTATTTCTTAAATCTTTATATTTAAAATATTAAAAATCCTATTTAAGTCCTTTGGGGTAGTAACGAATTTTTATATATCATAAATCACGTATACTTTGCTTATATTCATAAGCCCTAAACAATTAAAAGGAGGTTATAACAATGGACAAGAAAATCGGAAGCTATGCATTTTTGGTTTTGATTGCTATTGCAATATTAGCAGGCCTTATCCCAGACTGGCAAGGAGCTACATGGGTTGTATGGACACTATTCTTGTTAGGTCTAGCGGTTGGTTTGCTTAATGTAACAAAAAAAGAGACTACAGGATTCTTAGTAGCAGCAATTGCACTGATAGTACTTAGCAATGCACTACCAAACCTAAACATTGCTCTGCCTACAGCTTTGGTTCAGATCTTTGACAACATAATATTGTTTGTTGCACCCGCATTATTGGTAGTTGGACTAAAAGCAATCTATGATTATGCAGAGAAAAAATAAGTCTTTATTTTTTTTATTTTTTATTCATTCTTTAATCTGATTCCTTAATATGTAAGAAAACATTTTTAAACTCATACTCTTCTTGTATCCTTATGGTTATAGGTTTATCTGAAACATCAGTAAAAGTGATTTCAGCAGCATTAGTTCTTTTCATCTTTGTAGGACTAGCTTATATCTTCAAATTATTAGCATACCTTAAAAAGCGTAAACACATTAAAGAGCAAGAGAAGTCAAAAGAAGCTTCTAAGCATAAACAGGCTTAAGTTAATCATTCTTACAATACATAAACTCAATATTAGAAATATTTATATACAAACAATAATTCAATAGTACCGGTGATATTCATGGCAATTGTTGGTTTTAATTTTACAAAAATAAATGTCGAAAAGCTTCAAACTTTAAAAGGTAAGATTGACATAAAGAATAATGTATCTATTAAGGACGTTGCAAAACAAGATTTAATCCTTGGTTCAAATAAACAAGATGCTTTAAGGTTTGACTTTGAATATATTGCTTCATATAATTCGGATAAAAAACAGAATGCAAATATCAAACTATACGGTGAAGTAATATTTCTAGATACTCAAGATAAAGTTAAAAAACTTCTAGAGACCTGGAAAAAGTCAAAGAAAGTAGAACCATTAGTGATGCAACAAGTTATGAATACAGCTTTGACAAAATCAAATATTCAGGCATTGGTATTAAGCAGAGACGTTAATCTCCCTCCACCAATTCCACTTCCAAGGTTGAATCTTTCATCAGAAAAAGCAAAGAAATATGTAGGATAAGATATACATAGAAAAGCATATTATCCAAAATATATTCATTTATTCTTTTTTCTAAATTATATCTTCTTATCTCCTCTTTATTTCTTATAAGTCTGCATCTATTTGTCTACATCTATTTATAAAGTATTGACTTTATAATCTTCATATATAAAAACAAAATATTTATTTACAACTTCTTAATCAAATAACCTAAAAATGGCTGTTAAAGACATTGAATTAAAGGTTGCTGAAGCAGTACAGGATGATGTAAATAAAGGCATAGTTAGGATTGATTCTGACTATATGCGCAAGATTGGTATACGTCCAGGATTGATAGTAGAGATAGAAGGCACTAGAAAAACTGTTGCTATTGCAGATCGCGCTTATCCTGGAGATATAGGTTTGAACATTATAAGAATGGATGGAATTATTAGAAGAAACAGCGGTTCAGGAATCGGTGAAAATGTTAAAGTTCGCTTAATCGATGTAAAAGAAGCAAAAAAGATTACAATTGCTCCCGCTTCAAAAGGTGTGATTGTTAGGGGTTCTCCTGAGACTTTCAAACACGGCCTTCTTGGAAGAGCTGTTGTGAAAGGGGATATTGTAAGTTTAGGAGGTGCAAGAAGCAGGCGAACTTCACTTTCAGGTTCATCATTTGATGATATGTTCAGTTCTATATTCGATGAAATGTCTGTACCGGGTTTTTCAGGTTTTGCAGATATTAAATTTGTAATTGCAGACACAAATCCAAAGCAAGCAGTTATAATCTCAGACCTGACTGAGATAATTCTAAACCCTGAGGCAGTTGATATCGACGAAGAAAAGATTCCAGATGTTACTTATGAAGATATTGGTGGTCTTGATGAAGAAATCAAGAAGATCAGAGAGATGGTAGAACTTCCTCTTAAACACCCTGAGATTTTTGAAAGGCTTGGCATTGAACCACCAAAAGGAGTCCTTCTACATGGTCCTCCAGGCACAGGTAAGACCTTGCTGGCAAAAGCAGTTGCAAATGAAACAAATTCACATTTCATTGTAATTAATGGTCCAGAAATAATGAGCAAGTACTATGGCCAGTCAGAGGAAAATCTAAGGAACAAGTTTGAGGAAGCAGAAAAGAATTCTCCAGCGATTATATTCATTGACGAAATTGACGCAATTGCACCAAAACGTGAAGAAATGAAAGGCGAGGTTGAGAGAAGAGTAGTTGCACAGCTTCTTGCTTTAATGGACGGTTTGAAATCTCGTGGCAAGGTTGTTGTAATTGCAGCCTCGAATATTCCTAATGCACTAGACCCTGCTTTAAGACGTCCAGGAAGATTTGACAGGGAGATTGAAATTGGAGTCCCTGATAAAGGAGGCAGATTAAATATCTTAAAGATTCATACAAGGAACATGCCCTTGCATAAGAATGTAAACCTTAAGGAACTTGCAGAAGTAACTTATGGGTTTGTCGGCGCAGACCTCTCGGCTTTGGCAAAAGAGGCAGCAATGGTAGTTCTTAGAAGGATTCTTCCAGACCTTAAACTTTCTGAAGAACAAGCAATCCCTCCGGAACTTCTTGAGAAATTAGTCATTACTAATAAGGATTTTAGGGAAGCTCTGAAGATGGTACGTCCTTCTGCAATGAGAGAGGTGCTTGTAGAAGTTCCAGATATTAAATGGGACGACGTTGGTGGCCTTGAGGATGTTAAACAGGAACTTAAGGAAGCAGTTGAATGGCCTCTAAAGACCCCTGCTTCCTTCACTAAACTCGGTATTAGACCTCCGCGCGGGATTTTACTTTATGGTGCACCAGGTACAGGCAAGACTTTATTAGCAAAAGCTGTTGCAAACGAATCAGATGCTAACTTCATACTAGTTAAAGGTCCTGAGATGCTCTCAAAATGGGTCGGCGAATCAGAAAGAGCAGTTCGCGAAGTGTTCAAGAAAGCAAGACAGACCTCACCTACAATCATTTTCTTTGACGAGATGGACTCAATTGCACCAAAACGTGGATTAAGTCATGATTCGCATGTGACTGAGCGCGTAGTTAACCAGCTACTTACAGAGATTGACGGATTAGAGGAGCTCCACGACGTAGTTGTTATTGCAGCTTCTAACAGACCCGACATTATAGATACAGGGTTACTAAGACCAGGACGATTTGATAGGATTATCCATGTTGGAGTGCCTGATATAAAGACAAGGGAAAAGGTATTTGCAATTCATACAAAATCAATGCCACTTGCTAAAGACGTTGACATAAAGAAACTCTCTGAAAAAGCTGAAGGTTATGTTGGCGCAGACATTGAATCATTATGCAGAGAAGCAGCAATCCTTGCTTTACGTGAAGATATGAAAGCTAAGGAGGTTAAATCAAAACATTTTGAAAAAGCATTTGATAAGGTAAAACCTTCTGTTACAAAAGAAGTGATTGAAGCTTATGAATCTTTAAGAGACACTTTCAAGCGTGCAAAAGCAAAAGAGATTAAAGAAGAAAAGGACAGAAGCTTTGTTGGTTAAATTACCTTTTTATTAATTTTATCAAATTATTTCTTTTTTAGTAATAACAAAATCGCAGAAAATCTTATATATTTAGCTTGATTTAATGTTCAATACTTAAAAATGGTACCAAGGGATAAGATTATTAATTATTTAGATGAATTTCTGGAAATATCTAAATTTGAAGATAAAATCCTGAACGGCTTACAGATAATTGGCAAGCAAGAAGTCAACAAGATTGTTGTAGGAGTATCTCCATCATTAGAATTATTTCAAAAAGCAGTAGAGAAAAAGGCAGATATGATTATATTGCACCACGGCCTGATTGCAGACTTCAATCCTAAAGTAATTGATAATATCGCAAAGCAGCGCCTCAAGATATTATTTGACAATGACATAACTCTTCTAGCGTACCATCTTCCTTTAGATGCACACTACGACTCCGGAAACAATGCTCAGTTACTAAAAAAATTGGCTTTAGATGTTAGGGAACGCTTTGCAAAATTTGATCTTGGTTATATTGGAGAATTTAAGTCCGAAAAAGATATTAACCAACTATTGCATGAAATCAATAGTATACTCTCAACCGAGGCACTTCTTTTGAAACATGGGAGGGATAATATTAAGACTGTTGCTATTGTATCTGGGGCAGGAGGTTATGAATTCCAGAGCATTATTGGCAAAGCAGATGTGTTTATAACAGGAGAACCAAAGGAACACATGGATGCATTGGCTAAAGAATCCAAAATCAATTTGATTTTTGCAGGACATTATAACACAGAAAAGCTTGGAGTTATGGCTTTGGCAGATTTGTTAAAAGAAAAGTTTGATATTGATACAGAATTTATTGATGTTCCTTGCAAATTATGATTATTAAAATATAAATTCAACAAAAGAGGTATTAAAATGGCAAAACAAGGAGATAAAGTACGTGTTCACACAAAGGACGAAATTATTGAAGGTATTTTTGTTCCATCTTTTGAAAAGGACATAATAGTCATTAAATTAGAAAATGGTTATAATATTGGTTTGAACGAAGACCGCGTTGTTAGAGTTGAGGTTGTTAAGAGTGCAGAAGAGAGGAAATCCAAACTTCCAAAGGTAGCATCTAAGAAAGGCCTTCCAAAGATTTCAATCCTTCACACTGGCGGGACAATAGCTTCAAAGGTAGATTACGAGACTGGTGGTGTTATTGCACAGTTCACACCTGAAGAACTTGTTCAGATGTTCCCAGAGATAAGCGATATTGCAAATATTCACTCAAGGCTTATTAGAAACATTCAGTCTGAGATGATGCGTTTTGCTCATTATAATATAATAGCAAAAGAGATACAGAAAGAGATTAAGAAAGGCGCTTCAGGAATAGTTATAACCCATGGAACTGATACAATGCATTACACTGCTGCAGCTCTAAGCTTTATACTTCAGGATTTGTCTGTACCAGTTATACTTGTGGGCGCCCAGAGAAGTTCAGATAGAGGTTCAACTGATGCAGCTCTTAACATATTCTGTGCCGTGAGTTTTGCTGCAAATTCAGATTTTGCAGAAGTTGCTATTTGTATGCATGAGACAATAAGTGATGACTCTTGTATTCTCATTCCTGGATTGAAATCAAGAAAGCTTCATACCTCAAGAAGAGATGCATTCAAACCTATTAATGTAAGACCCTGGGCCCGTGTTGATAAGAACGGAACAATAACTTATCTAAGAAAAACTTATAGGCATCGTTCAAACTCGAAGCTTAGACTAATGCCTATAAAGGAGAATATTAGGGTTGGCATCCTTAGAACTCATACAAACATGTACGCCAACCAGTTTCTTTGTTATAAGGGCTACGACGGACTTGTACTTGAACTGACTGGGCTAGGTCATGCTCCCACTTCACAGATTGATGAGTTTACAAAAGAACATTTCAAGATAAGAAAAGCAATTGAAGACCTCTCAAAAAAGACAGTCCTTGTTGCAGCTCCTCAGACTATCTTCGGCAGACTGCAGATGGATGTATACTCTCCAGGCAGAGATCTTCAGAAACTTGGTGTTCTTGGAAATTTTTCAGACATGACCACAGAGACAGCATTTATAAAGCTTGCTTGGCTACTAAGCAATTACACTAAGAAAGAGGTTCGTGAACTTTACGATGAGAACATTAAGGGTGAAATCTCAGAAAGGATTGAAGAGAACACTTTTATTGCATAATAATCACCTAAAATGCAAACTATCAAGGATTTAATCAATAAGATTAAATACGATAAACGCGAAAATCCTATAGATTACACCTTGTTTTATTACGACAGGGTTTCAGGAAAAAAAGTAAAAATCAGGTACAATGATATAATAGACATTCAAGGTTACACACTTGTACTTGAGAAAAATAATCGTGAAGTTTATATACCAATGCATAGGATTAGGGAAGTGAGAAGAAAAGGTGTACTCATTTGGCAGAGGAAGACTATGAAACATTAGGATTAATGGTAGGTCTTGAGATCCACCAGCAGCTTAACACTAATAAATTGTTCTGTAACTGTCCTTCAATTATAAGGGACGATAGGCCTGATATAACTTTAAAGAGAAAACTAAAGGCAGCAGCAGGCGAACTAGGTTCAGTTGATGTTGCAGCTTTAGCTGAGGCAAAGAAACAAAAAGAATACATGTATGAAGCATACTCAAACACAACCTGTCTTGTGGAATTAGACGAGGAACCTCCGAAGAATATCAATCGTGAAGCTCTTGACACAGCTCTACAGATTTCTATGATGACAGATGCCAACATTGTTGACGAGATAAATGTTATGCGTAAGACAATCGTAAATGGTTCAGCTGTCTCTGGCTACCAAAGGACAGCACTTATCTCAAGAAATGGTTCACTGATACTTCCTTCTGGCGAAAAAGTTGGACTTCAGGCAATCTTTCTAGAGGAAGATGCAGCAAGGGAAATCGAGAAGACTAAGGATTCAGTAACTTTCAGGCTTGACCGCCTGGGAATCCCCCTTATAGAGATTGCCACAATGCCTGATATCAAGACCCCCTTACAATGCAGGGAAGCAGCAGAGACTATTGGTCTTTTACTGAGAAGCACAGGCATGTGCAAGCGTGGCTTAGGCACAATACGTCAAGATCTTAATATCTCAATCACTGGAGGTACACGTATAGAAATTAAAGGTGTGCAGGACTTAAAACTGACAAGTACATATGTCGAATACGAAGTGATGCGTCAGAAAAACTTACTTGAAATCAAGGCTTCACTCCCAAGATCACTTAAGATTCCTGAAAAATTCATAGACGTCACACACCTCTTCGAAGATACAGGTTCGGGTGTGATAAAGTCTGCTCTTGAAAGGAACGGAATAGTCCTTGCAGTTAAGCTCCCAAAATTCTCAGGTTTAGTCGGTAAAGAGGTTCAACCTGGAAGAAGACTCGGGACAGAATTCTCAGACAGGGCAAAGGTACTTGCAGGTGTTGGAGGAATCTTCCACTCAGATGAACTCCCTAAATACGGTATCACTGATAAGAACGTCAAGCAGATAAACAAAGAACTGAAATGCGCAAAAGAAGACGCATTTGTCTTGGTTGCTGATAAACCCTTCAAGGCAGAAAAAGCATTGTATGAGGTTGTTAGGAGAGCTCTTGAAACACTACAGGGTATTCCAAAGGAAGTAAGAGGACCAAACCCTGACGGAACCTCATCATTCAATAGGCCTATTCCTGGATCTGCTAGGATGTACCCAGAGACAGACATTGTCCCAATAATCCCTGATACCCAAAACATAATCCTTCCAGAACTTATAACAGATAAGTCACAAAGATTCCAGCGCAAGTACAATATTGGGAAGGATTTGGCAGAACTTCTTGCAAAATCACCAAAAGCAGACCTTTTCGAAAGATTTGTTAAGGAATTTTCTAACCTAAAACCAAGCTTTATCGGAGAACTGCTTATCCCTAAACTTAAGGAGATCCAGAGAAAAAACAACCTTGGCTCAATCAGCATCTCTGCCAAGGAATTTGAAACAATGTTTTGGCATCTCGATAAAGGCTTGATAGCAAAGGAATCCCTAGAAGAAATCATTTTAAGGATTGCAAAAGGTGAGATGATTGATTATGAATCCTTCCGCTTGCTCAGTGATTCTGAGCTAAAAATAGAACTCAAACGCATTGTAAGTGAGAATAAAAAGCTTAAAATCAACGCAATCATTGGCAAAGCTATGTCAGAGTTAAGAGGAAAAGCAGAAGGAAAAAAGATTGTAGAACTGCTAAATAAGATGGTTAAATGAGGCCTACATTAATCCTATTTCTCTAATTTTTATACAATAACAGGAGCATCAGAATCTTTTTTCTCTTGTATGCAGGATTCTAGATTCCCATCTTTCCATGCACATCTACCTTGCACACAACCACAATTAGCTTCTTTATAACATTCATATTCCGGCTTCCATTCGCATGTTGAGAATATAGGCCCTGCTTGTTTTGAACTGCATATTGTCCCAGAACATCCCCCTACAATACAATCCTCATCAGCTTTACACTCTTCTTCATACTGGCCAGGGACATTATCACTTCCATTTACAACAGAATCCCCATTACAGCCAACAAACAGTATTAAACTTAAAATTAAAATAAACATAATAACCCTTTTCATTTAGATTCACCTCATTTTCTTCTTTTAATCAGGTAAAATAATGTATAAATTACTGCTACAAAGATTGCTCCAAGCACAAACCATAAAGCAGGATTCTGCCATGCGCTTGGCTCAACAGTGATGGTCTGCACAATTTTTGTAATATTCTCTGGTATCTGCGTAATATTCTCATACATTAAATCAGCTGCATTAGGCAGAACCTCTAAGGCTCCGCTGTCCACAGTAGTTTTTGTAACTGTCGCAACACTTTCAGCTACCTGTGGCGCAACTGACATAGTCTCACTAAGTTGACCAGCAAAACCAAAACTTTTTGTTGCAGAGCTTACCTTATACATCCCTCTTGATAACCAGTTTATTACAAACGCAGCACCAGCTGTCATAAGCCCTATTGGGAGTATACTTCTTAACTTCTCTTTTATCCCCCATGTAGACTTTGGAGCAATTATAATGTACTTACTTGCAAGCCTGTAATGATTAACCTCTTTACCTTTGATACTATAATGAAATTCATCACTCTCAACAAGTTTAGCTTTTCTTAATGCTTCAAGATTATAATGTACAGTTGATATTGCAAGCTTAAGCTCTTTAGCAATCTTGCTCTCAGTAGAATCCTCATTCTCAGCAAGGAAATCAAGTATCTTCCTGCAGGTCCTATTTGTTATTATCTGTGCAACTTCCTTTGCCTTATCCTCTTGCAACGACACTAGTAAAAATGTATCTTTCTTTGCCATAATACAATTATAATCAAAAAACCTTTATAAATATACCTATAGGTTTTACTTTATTTGAAATTATCTCTTAAATTATCTAACCACAGCATAGACAAGATGATCATAATACCTTCCATTCTTTTTATAATCTTTCCTATGCGTACCTTCATATCTGTATCCTGACTTCTCAAGCATTTTTGCAGATGCCTTATTAAAAGCCCTTAATCTCCCAGAAATCCTTACTAGTTTATATTTTTTGAATGCATAAGGTAATAGCAATTTATGTGCCTCTGTTCCTATCCCCTTTCCTCTATACTTTTTATCAACTAACGAAGCAGTCACTGCTTTATGCCCATACCGTATGTCATGTACATTGATCCAGCCACAAAACTCTTCATCAATCTCTATCACAAAAGCCTCTTCTTTTCTTTTATTCACTGGAACAGAATATTGTTCAATATGTTCATCTACCTCAGCTTTTGATTCTCTTAAATTCTTTGGCACTCTTCTGAAGTTCCTTGCAGCTACCTTATCATGCGCTTTAAGGTAATCCTTTGCATCATCTTTTTTGAAGTGCCTTAACACGAGTCTGTTAGATTTAAGCATAAGTCTCACCCCAGTTCTAAGTACATAGCAGCCCACAACATCCCTTCATCAGCTTTATAAAACAATGTTTTATACCTTTTTCCATTCGGATGAAAAAGCTCCATGTAATTCTTATTCTTCTCAATAACTTTAGTATACTTAGTAATGTATTCTTTAAAAGCCTTTTTATCATATTTCTTTACAACTTTAAGAAAACATGCTCCTAAATGCATCCATAAAGTATTCCCTTCATAATTTGGAGTAAAAATCTCTTGTATGATATGATACTTCAGTCTATTTTTGGTATATTTAAGCGGCCATGGTTTGTCAAGTCCATCTCTCTTTATTGCTCCAAGGCAACTTCTAAACATATTCTTTGAATCAAACACTCCAGTCCAGAACGCAAAGGTAATTGCATCACCTGCAACATAATTAACACCGCTTAGGTCATCAATAAAGTATCTACCGTTCCAAAAATTTTCTTTTATGTTTCTTTTAAGATCATAATGATCAAATGGATTATAAAACTTAAGTTTGTTCAGTTCATTGCTCAGCATTGCAATCATACAATTGTTATAACATGAACTTCTTCTTTTAGCACCATCCTTTATTGAACTAAACTCAATATCCTTCTTCAGTAAACCTTTTTCCTTATCAAAAGCATACTCATAGGCTTTATGTACCTCTTTCTCAATAAATGCTTTATACCTTTTTATCAATGCTTTGTCATTAAGCACTCTAAGATCTCTTGTCATAAGCGCAACTGATTCAGGCGTATACCTGAATATGTTCACAGTCTTACCATCTGGAGTTATTGTAGTTGTAATCCTGTCTTCTCTCTTAAAAATCCTTAGAGCATATTCCAGAGTTTTCTTGACTTCTTCCCTATAGCCAGCTTTCAGTAAACCCTCAACACAATAACTGAAATCCCTTACATAGAACTGGCTGAAATGTCCAAGACTTGTTTGAAAATATTTTCCATTCCAACAGT
Source organism: Candidatus Woesearchaeota archaeon (assembly GCA_019323515.1). GTDB lineage: Archaea > Nanobdellota > Nanobdellia > Woesearchaeales > JAHWHD01 > JAHWHG01. The sequence goes on along the minus strand of JAHWHG010000004.1, from coordinate 56,507 downwards.
CTTTAACAATCTGCTGACAAATTTCCTTTGCATTACCTTTATACTTCTTATAATGCCCTCTGCTTATACCTCTTAATAGAATTCTCCAACCCTCTTTTAATTGCCGATAATTTATCATTTTAAAAAAACGCGCCTGAGGGGATTCGAACCCCCGACCTACAGCTTTCTGCTTCTGCTAACTCTCTTTCTACTTTGCAAAGCAAAGTACTACTCCAGAGCTCATCATCAGCGTAGGAGGCTGTCGCGCTATTTGCCCAACCGTTACACCTCTCCGCAGGGGACTCCGGTCGTAGACTAGGAGTCGCCTTTTGCTAAATTCGCTTAACCAACGAATTTAAGTTTGCCTTAGCAAACTTAGTTAACCGAGCGTAACCAGTTACCAGACTGCGCTACAGGCGCATATTTTATAGGACTCCGGTCGCAAAGCGACTAGGAGTCGTATCTTGCTAAATTCGCAAAAGTTGCGAATTTAAGTTCGTGTTTACGAACTTAATGAAATGAGCGTAACCATTTCCCATGGCTGCGCTACAGGCGCATATTTGCTCTTAATTTGAGTCATTTTTATATATTTTTGCCTTATTTTTAAAGATTATGTACAAGATTAAGCAGCATCCAGAGGATTTTATAGTAAAGGAAATAACTAATCTCAAGCCTAAAGATTCAGGCAGTTACACGTATATCTGGCTTAAGAAGAAGAATTACACCACTTTACGAGCAATTGAAACATTAGCCTCCAAGTTAAAAATCAACTCAAAATCAATTGGCTTTGCAGGCACTAAGGATAAATCAGCTGTAACAGAGCAACTTATTTCAATTAAAAAATCAGTTTCTAAAGAAAAGATAGCTAATATAACTTTAAAGGATATCGAGTTGAACTTTTATGGATACGGCGATACTCCACTATCCCTTGGTGACTTGATTGGAAATCAATTTATTATCATTGTAAGAAACCTTGAAAAGAATCAGTTAGTCGAGCATGTCCCAAAGATACCTAACTACTTTGGACAGCAGCGCTTCAGTAGGAACAATGCAGAGATTGGAAAAGCTATAATCAAGAAATATTTCAAAAAAGCAGTTGAACTTATTCTTGAAAATACTGGAGACCAAGAATCCAAGGTTCTTGACCATATAACCCATAAACCTAACGACTTTGTTGGCGCTTTAAGAAAGATTAACATTAAAATCCTGCGCATGTATGTTCATTCATACCAATCTTATATATGGAACAAGACCCTGGAAAAATGCTTGAAGGACAACCATAAGGTGGAATTTATTCCTATATTAGGTTTTGGAACTGAACTTGGCGATAGTGTTGTTGATAATATAATAAAAAATTTTATGGATTCTGAGATAATTACACTCCGCGACTTTATAATCCCTCAGATACCAGAGCTTTCTGCAGAAGGAGATAAAAGAAAAGCTTTTACTGAGATTAAAGATTTGGAAATCAAAACTGACTTGGACGAATTAAACAAAGGAATGTTCAAACAACTTCTTACTTTCTCGCTTCCAAAAGGTTCGTACGCAACTACAGTAATAGAAGAACTGTACAAATCAGAAGACTAGTCACAATCAATTCTGTTATGACATTAAAATTAAAGATACCTCTCTGATATCCTTTAACAGGATAAAACAAGAATGTTATTCCCTTTTTATCAAGAGCATCTAAAGATATATGGGATAACATGCCTAATCCAAAGAACAATCCAAATTCTCTATTAAATAACCATACTACAAATGATATTACAAAGACCCCAATTATTGAATGCCAATGCGTCCTATGATTTCCGTACTTAGGATCACTGCTGTGCTTAAACATCGTAATAGGATTATAGATACCTTGCTTGATATAGACATATAGATGATCTATATCTAAGATAACTGCTCCTAAAACAAAAGCCCAAAACCCTACCTTAAATGTTTTCCAAAGTAATAACCCTGCTAGAAGATGCGTTGTAAATATCATTTCACAAGCTTAAGAATATCCTTGAATATTGAATCAATGTCTTTGTTTCCATCAACCAATTTAATCTTATCTTTATAGAACTCTTTAAGTGGCTTTGTCAAATCTTTATACTCTTTTAACCTTATTTTTACAACCTCAGGCTTCTGATCATCTCTCTGGTAAAGTTCAACATTACATTTATCGCACATCCCCTCTTGTTTCGGCTTTGGAGATGTCAATATATTATAATTCGTGCCACATCTTGGACATGTCCTTCTACCTGAAATCCTATCTATAACAACTTCATCAGGAACATCAAGGTCAATCACTAAATCAATCTCATGTCCTAGTTTTTTCAAGAACTCTGCCTGGTTAACTGTCCTGGGATATCCATCAAGTATAAATCCATTCTTGCACTTAATTAACCTTTCTTCAATAAGTTTATTTGTTATATCATCAGGCACAAGTTTACCCTTGCCCCAATACTCGTCATGTGCCTTTATCCCTAATGTGGTCTTGTCCTGATATGCAAACCTGAACATCTGACCTGTAGAAATATGCGGAATCTTCAGATGGTTAGCTAACTTTTTTGCTTGTGTTCCTTTCCCAGAACCAGGTTTCCCTAGAAATATTATCTTCATCTTATAACACCCTATTTCAGTTACAAATATGTAATAAGCCTCTGGGGGGATTTGCACCCCCGACCTATGGCTTACTTCTACGTTATTATAACGCATACAAGGCCATCGCAATAGCTACTATGCTACAGAGGCATTGGTTTTTATTTATGGGACTCCGGTTGCTTGCAACTAGGAGTCGTATTTCCTTTTGAACCGAGGAATTCAGTTCCTACCTATGCTACAGAGGCATAAGTATTGTATAATCTGAAAGAGAAAAAAGGCTATTTATAAAAGTTTTGAATTTCTTTTTAAATCTGGTCATACACTAGCGAAGGCGTAAAAGGCTCAACCTCCATCTCACTTAAGAACCCTTTAAGATGCAGAAACTTCTTTATCGCACCCTGTAACTTGTAAGCTTCATCATATAACTCCTTTTTATGCGCTTCAAGGTCTTCTTTGAAAACCCTTTCAGGGAACCAATACCTGAACATCTTAAGTATTGGATGCTTGTCCCATTCTTTTTGGTTTAGCATCAATGTGGCAATGATATCAATAACAACTTCTCCTACATCAGACTTAACTTTCTTTCCTTCATGTACAATCTCAGTCTTCTTTACAGCAAGCACAAGGTAATTTATGTCAAGTTCATACCAATAATATTTGTTAGGAGAAGCCTTTTTCAATCTCCACCAGATCCACATGTCCTTAAGCCCGCTGATTCCGGTTCTCTCATGATACATGATTTCATGTGGCATCTCTTTATTTGCGTCCCATTTATCTTGCCAGTCTGCATCTTTAAGCCATTCGTGTATCAATTTATAGAGTTCTTTCAGGTTAAATACCCCATTATATGTTACTCCTAACTTCGCTACTTGATACTTTCCAACAGCCCTCTCCTTAACCTTCTTTGCCATTACTCAGTATATGTAGAATTTTTATTTATAAATGTTTCTGGTTTTTTCGCCATTTTATGCCTAACCAAATCCCCTGGACTAAAATCTTGTTTAAGCCTTTTTTTAAAATAATCGCAGAAATAAACATAGGAACATGCTACAGCTTTTTTCCATGTTGCCCATTCCACATCACTGTTTGGATACTTTGATAAAATATTATCAACTGAAAAGATTTTATCCTTTACAGTATCCCATCTTAATTCTTTGCCATAAATGTCTCTTAGGACCCTAAACAAACCTATCCCTCCATTATAAGCAGCATCAGCAAACAGAGACATATCTCTATTAATTCTATTCCCCCAATAAAACCTTAACCTCTTCTTTATGATATACCTATGGAACTCCCACATCATAATCTGTGCGCTAATGCTATTCCTTACACGCTTGTTCTTGAGACCTCTGACTTTTTCAGCAAGCTTCCTTAAGGCAGGATCAAACTTATCTTTATTCCTTTTTGCATATCTCCTTGTATCCTCTGAAACTAAATCCTTAATCTGCAACCAACCATTGCAACCTTCATTAGATTTAGGTCTTCTATGCCCGTTCGTCTCAGTCATCATTGCAGCAAGAACTGTATAGAAAGATATTGCTTCAGCATTTACCTTTCTTATCCCATCCCATTTTTTAAGGTTCTCAATCGACATAACGTACCTTTTTTCTGCAACAACTGGAAGAACTTGTTTTAGTATATCTTCTAAATATTCATTCCTTTCATCCTCATGCATGTCAAACCTTTTACATAACTCCCATTCATAGTGATAAAATCCACACTTGATTATTTCCCCTTTAACTTTCACTTTAATCCTAAAATTATTTTCATTTATCTCTTCAATAACTTGATCAATACCCCTTAAATCTTCGTAGAATGTGTGGTTCTCTATATTCGGATTAGCAGTAGCACTACTTAGACTGACTGCTCCTGACAATATTACTGCACCTATGACATCTTTAATCCCCATCGCAGCTGAAAAAAGTAAAGTTTTTAAAAAGCTTATGTTTATGTTTTCTTTATGATAAGATTAATAGCATTTGATTTTGGAGGAGTCTTTTTCCATTACGACTTTCATATACTGATGGACTCTCTTTCAAAGGAGTTAGGGATATTCAAGGAAAACCTTATTCCTGCCTACGACTCAAAAGAATTAGATAATTTCACAACTGGTAAATGTACTGAATATGAATTCTGGAACTCACTTCTAAAGAAGCTGAACAAGCAGCACGATATAGGAAAGTTGCACGATATTGTAATTGATCACTTTAAGCCAAACCCTGATATGTTACAGCTTGTTCAAAGGATAAGACAGAAGTTTAAGGTCGCTTTATTGACAAACCAGACTACCTGGCTTGATGAACTTAATGAAAAGTACGATTTCTATAAGGAATTTGATTATCTAATAATTTCAAAGGACGAAGGTGTGCAGAAACCAGACAAGAGGATATTTGAGATACTTTTTGAGAGAAGCGGGTTATCACCAGACGAGATACTATTTATAGACAATCACCCAGATTATGAAAAGCTTGTTATAGGGTTAGGTATGAAATTTATTCGTTTTACAGGTGAAGAAGAACTTGAAAGATTACTCTTCAATCTTAGAGTTCTTTAGCATGCCCATTGAAGTTATAAAAAAAACTTTTGATATTCCCTACTACTAGTACATCATTGAAAGCTTTCAGGTGCTCAACCACAGTCAAGGGCCTTGTAACAACTTTAACTTTATTCTTCCTTATCGCCTCAAGCACAGAATCAACATTCTTTGCAGCATCTATTTGTGTATAATTACTTCCAATCAGATGCAGATACTTAGTGTCAGATGTTCCAATCAATGGCTTGTTATACTTCTTTGCAATCTTCTCAGCCTTCCTGTTAAGATTAACAAACCTGTTATAGAAATACGAATATTCAATTCCATCAACTAAATCAATATTCTTCTCAAGATCACGACCCATGCTATGCATCCTAAAGAAGGGATGCGGAGCAATCACCAAAGCGCCTTCATCCTTTAACCATTTCACTCTTCTTAATGTAGTAGGATTCCTTGCTTTCAATCGAGGATTTATTATGAGCATATCATACCCCTTAACCCTGGCTTCCATCCCAGGAATTAAAAGGATACCTTGCTTCTTTGCATACCTTGCTAGGTCTTCATTATAATGGATTGACCAGTGATTGGTTATTGATATAACATCAAACTTCTGCTTTGCACAGTACTTTATCAAATCCTTTGCGCGGTAATCCATATAAGTACTTTCAGGATCCCCATAACAATGCATATGTAGGTCAGCTTTTAACATATACAGAAACCAGAAAATCGCTCATTTAAAAGCTTTACCCTTGTAATAACTCATACTGCGCTAACCTTAACTCAAATATAGCGTCCTTCAGTTCTCCACTGCACGCATCAATGTCCTCAAGCAGACTATTTATAGAGGCAGGATTAAAATTTTCTTCTGGATATGGACAAGTCATCTTCCTGCTCTCAAACAACTGAACTACTTCCACAGGTTCATTAGGTCCAAAGTTAAGAATACTTTTTTCAAGCACGCAACCATCCTTTATTTCATATAATATTTCACTGCCTACTTCCTCCTGAACAAAAGTAACTGACTTACATTCCTGTGCAGCATCTATAAAACATGATGCGCTTGAACACTCAAGACTCTTTTCTCCACTGAATACTATTATAAAAAACACTACTAACACAAGCACAACTATCCCTGTTATCTCTAAAGTCCTTGGAGTTATCTTAAACTTCCTGAACTTAGGAGGCTCTTTCTTTAGTTCCTTGAAAGCTTTGTCAACTAAGTCCCTTGAAATATTCTCCTTTTTTATCAAAAAGTCCCTTATCTCTTTAGCAGAATGTCCCTGGCTTAATGTCTTCCTTATGTATTCCTCTAACGCTTTAACTGTAGGCATTATCTTTATAAAGAGGATTCTTTTTATATAGTTTGTTTGTAACTTAAGGGTAGTATCCCTCCATAACCTATTTAAAGCTTTTTCGTTTAACTTATACCTGAAGGTAGATGGAGTATAGGTTACTAAACACTAAATTTGAGGACCCTGTTATCTTAGTCAGGAATTTCTCTGAAAATATCCTTCTTGATTGTGGGCGGTTACTAACCCCATTTACATTACCCTGGATAAATAAGGTTCTTGTTACCCACACACATATAGATCACTTCATTGGCTTAGACGACATTGTAAGAATACAGCTTAATGAAGGGAAGACTATTGATGTATATGGCCCAGAACACATCACAAAGCATGTACATAATAAACTTAATTCATATTCATGGAACCTCGCAAGCAAGGATGCTCTTAACTTGCATGTTCATGAACTCAGTGAAGGGGAGAGACATACAACTTCATTCCAGATTTCTGGAGACTTGGAAGGAAGTTTTTCTTCAACTTATACTGAAGATGCAATTTATGAAAACGATAATTTTAAGATAAAACATATTCAGCTAAATCATCTTATTCCTTCAATAGGATATTCTATTGAGAACAATGGTTATTTTAAGGTTGATGTTGAAAAGCTTAAAGCAACAGGCATTGAACAGGGTCCTTGGGTAACCGACCTTCTTAACTATGCTAACTCAGGTTCACCTGATACTTCTGAAGTGGATGGTAAAAAACTAAGACTTGAGGACTTCAAACATTTATTGATACCAAAAAAAGGGACCAAGCTCGTATATTTGGTTGATTTCAGACCTAATGGTAATTACGATTCTATTGTTAAATTTGCAAAAAATGCTGACTATCTTATCTGTGAATCACACTTTACCCAAGAAGATATTGAACTAGCAAAGAAGCACATGCACATGACAGCAAAGGAAGTAGCTTTACTTGCAAAGGATGCAGAGGTAGAGCAATTAGAACTAGTACATTTTTCAAGAAGGTATTTTAAGCAAGAGCATCTGCTTATCGAAGAGGCACGTAAATACTTCGAAAATACACAATAAGATATTTAAACTAAGAAATCGAAGGTGACATAATGGAAGATATCTGGGCAAAGCTAGTGCCAAGAAAACAAGAAGGTTGGGAATATGTTAAACAATATAGTTCTAAACAGAAAAATATATTGATTATCTATCATGAGGGAAAATTTGCAGGCCAATATCATAAACTAAAGATTAATGGAGGCTTCTGTAGATATGATAAATCAGAATCAGGCGATAGGGTTGTTAATGTTGCCTGTGAACATGTTCTATTTGAATCAGAACAATTAATAGAACCTGATTTGGAGGCATTAATAAAAGAGTATACAAATAGCCACGAGAATAATATAATTAATTCTTATTGTGACCATAGCCCTGAAACATTCGCAAAGTATTGGATTACGCATAGGGGTGTACATAACTCAGTTTTTACAAGTTGGGCATTACAAGCAGAACCAAGATATGTATCAAAGGATGACCCAAGGATTAAGAAGTATGTTATTAAGATGTAGCTGATTCTATCATACCCCTTTTTGCAGGACTTAATGCTATTGCTGAAGAGGATGGCATTATGAAATCTATGATGGCTTCTGGTTCATCTCTAAGAGCCGATGCAATTATGTCCTGTTGATTTTCCAACATTACAATTTCATGTCTAATAGCGAGTTGTCTTTCACTACCATCTTTTGTTTGCGCCAATTCTGCTCTTAACTTATCTATTCTAGAATCATATGATCTTAAGAGATTTCTCAATACTTCGCGATGTTCATCTTCAATTGTACTTTCTAAAGTTGCCTCAGTATCAGTATTAATTGTAACTCTTAATTTTTTTCCCTGAAATTCTGGCTTGGTACCTGAATATGTGTATGTAAATAATCTCCCATAATGCAACCAACCCACTTTATGTATCTCATCATTTGAAGAAGGGTTTAGTTCAAGTACAACCTCGTTCTCAATCATCTTATCTATTGTCATCTTTTGCAGAGCATCTATCCTTTTCTTTGCATCGATATCTAGTTCGTTATCTTCGGTAATATATGGACGCTTCAGCAACAACGACCTTGTGATAATACCATCTTTACTTATTCTCTGTATTTTAAAAGTAGGAGGCTCTCCCATAATTTTATCAATCAGTGGCATTAGTTCTTCCCTTCCTGAAAGAGCTTGCTTCACTTCATCTTTCATCCGTCTTGATTCATCAGTAATATCATCAGATGTGATTCTTTTTGAAGCTTCAATAATCTTGTTCAGTACAACAATCTCATTATCTATATCTTCAGTATTTAATTGTTGAACACCTTCATTTGAATAATAATGATTCATTTCATTAATGTGCGATTTTTCAAATTCAAGCTGTTTCAATCTTTGGTCCAAACTCTCAAACCTATGACCGCTTTCAAATATATTTTCAACAGAGAAACTTGTTATTCCAGATGTGCTGGTTTCTACTATCTCCTTTGGATCAATAAGCTTATCTTCGATTTCTTGATCGGATTCTACAATACTTTCCAAATCAACAACTGCTGCCAATCCATGTCCAATTCTATCTGCATGTTCAGCTACTTGATATACTTGCCTTATTGCACTTTCAATACTTCTTCTTCTGAAGTTTTCACCTGCATGTACAGTTGTTCCAATTTTATCATTGTTTTCTAAAGCTTCTAACACATCTAAATCTTGGCTAATATCATAAACACCATCATAGCCTGCAAAAGGAAATTCCTCATGACCAGTGATATCAATTCCTACAAAATATTTATTGAAACGTTCCAAAAAATCATTAATCTTTTTCTTACTAGCTTGATTGTTCTCTATCCGATTTATTTGTTTGTTTCTTATCATCCCTTTAAGCCTTTCAATCTCCTGGGAGTCATCCGTCATCTGCTCAATCGCTTTTTCTGTATCACTATCCCTCTGCGCATATGAAAGTACTCTGTAAATTCCCATTAAATCATTCTTCGATGTAACTTGCTCTAGTAAAGCGCTAATCTGATCAAGCGACTCAAGTCTTGCCATTATTGAAACCAATGGTATGCTCTTTCCCTTTAAGCTGCCAATACTACGCCTTGTGAATGACAGGATAAAGCCCGCTTCATCTTCTGAAATATCAGCATCAGAGAATCTTTTTAGCATATTATCTAAATCTTTCGGGTCTGTTCCTTGAATAGCATGCCTAATTTCAAAATAACCCTTGGCTCTTGATGCTATCCTTGGGATAATATCCCCTGCTATATTTTTTGTTCCTGCTTTGAATTGGTCATTTGCTGCAATATATAACCGATTTACCATTTCGTCGTTCCTTTGTTGATAATTTTCCATAGATGATAAATCTAACAAGGGTAATAGAAGCTGAATTTCAGTCCAAAAATTATTCCACACACTTTGATCATAACCCTGTTCTAGTTTAGAAAGAGATTGTAGAATATTCTCCAATCTCCTCTGAATCTCCTCAGATTGCTGCTGAATGCTACCAAACCATATCTCTTCATATGCAGACTTCCACTGCCTACCTAAATATGCAGCAAATTTCTTAACTGCTTCGTCTTTTTCATTTTGACTCCACTCATCTCCTTGCAGAACCACATCCATAATATCCTTTAACATCTCCACAGGCAATGCTTGACTTAGATGCACATGGATATCATTAATCCGGCTACTCCTAGTTGCAGCTTCGATTATGTGCTCTACCTGTTCCGAGAACTGTTGATCAGCTAAAGATTGTGAAGGCGCAACAGTCCCTCCCATCATAATCTGGCTTGCAGGATAATACTCCAATAAAATATCAACCCTCCTCTCAGGATTCTTGATTGCTTCCTCCATTGCATCAGCTGGAAGGTCTTGCCAGTTAGCTCTGAATTGATTTTCATCTGCATTAGCCCAGAAATCTTTTATGTCTTGTGTTACTTCAATAGTTGGTCTTTCTGTGACTAAAGCCTGCTTAAACACAAAATCCTCTAAAACATCTACCTCAGCATTTGTAATCCCTCTCTGTGGATTTAATCTCAGGTCAGCCATCTTTCTAATTAAATCCATCTCCTGTTCATTGAAAAGTCCAGAATTCCTTGCAACATCAAGGATAAAATTAGTCTCAGACTTAGTAGAAGCATCAGGAGCACCTAAAGCACCTTTAACAACATCAAAATTATCTCTCATAACTCTCCCAAGAACAGCCCTTAACCCTGCCTTAGCTGTCTTATGCAGATCCACTTGCAGTCCTTGCTCTCTGTAAGCCTTTAACTTCTCAATAAAACTCTCAGTCATCCCAATTCTATAACTCTCTCCGTCCTCAGCATTCAGAGGAACCTTCTGGCTTAACTCTGATAAAGGTGCAGCAGCAATCCTGTCAAACTCAGCTTGCCCGTACAAAACTCTAGCTGTCCTGAACGTGTTTGCCCATATCCAGTTTCTTGCTAAAGGATAAGGCTCTTCAGAACTTGCAATTGTTTGCTCAGTTCCTCCTTTAAGTAAATCAGTATTATATATGAAGAAACTAACCTGTTCACCAGGATACTTTAATCTAAGCCTGTTTATTATGTTATCAAGATTTGCTTTCTGTTCCAATGTCAAGCCGTCAACAAATATTGAAATATCCCTATCACTTACTCCTGGCAGATAATCTGTTGACAGACCTGCTCCGCCTTCGATTATTATCGGCTTCCCGCATATCCCTTCACATAAACTTTCTATCTCTTTGGCAATCTCGTCAATCATCTGTTCCTGCTGCAGTTCATTCTGCCTCACTGTTTCAGTGACTGGCTGGCCATATCTTTCTAATCTCTGGTTAACTCTTTCTTCAAGGTCTGCAGGTACTTCAGCCCTTCCCAATAACATCTCCCTTGCTCTCATTAACCTCTCAACAGGATCCTGGATACTCTCTAGTTCAGATTTTTGTTGAGAGCTGAACAATGAAGATTTTTTTATCTGCTGCAGTTTATGCTCTGTGACAAAAGCATCACTCTCAATCATATTAACTAAACTCTGAGGACTATCCTCAATAACATCAATCCTACTTACATACTCATTTGGAACTTCATACAAGAAAGTAATCTCTGATTCATAGTTAGAAGGATTAACAAAACCAAAGTTCTTCACATCACCTCTTCTAAGGTCAAACCCTGCAGGGAATACTGGATTCTCAACAGTCCCGCCAACTTTGACAACCCTCTCAGCTGGAACTTCTATTGTATACTTCACTATGCAGCAGTCATCAGTTGTAGAATCTGCTAATAATATCCCTGGATCATATGTTGTTGATATTCCAAGATTACCTCTTCTCCCAATATCCCATGTATGTTGCAGCAATGATTCTAATGTTAGATCCTTACCAGTTAATGCATTAAACTCTTCCTCAGCTTTACTTATATCACCTTGCTGTTTTGCAACCTCCTGTGATAGGACTCTCTTAGAACCTTTGATAGCTTCAGCTGTTGCTTTATCAACTCTTATGTATCTTACAAGTGTAATTTTATCTCCTGGTTTATACTGCAGTCCACCCTCAGCAAGATTCTCAGAATCTGTAACTAAAGGCGCAGCTAAATTTTTCCTATATTCAGTTGGTGAAGTTATAGGGATAGCTAATGTATCTCCACCCCATATCTTATCTCTAAACTCAGCTGTTGGTTGTTCGACATCACTAACATCTAAAGGTTCAAACCCCAAAGGAGTTGAAGGCATTTTTTCAAAAGCAGGCGTAGTTATTGGAAGATTATCTCCTACTAAATCTCGAAGCGGCGATTCTTGTGCAAGCGCAGCTTCTTCTGCTTTAGAAGGTGCCTCTGCTGTAAACACAGCTCTGGCTACATCAGCAGCATTAGGTATCCCGTCATTTTCCATCTCTTTCCGTAGTCCTTCTTCATCCACATTTCTATCTACGACTGCTTTAAGATAATCCGCCTGTTGTTTTCTACTAAGCTCTGACCTTGATGTAATCTCAGATGCAGCTGCAGGATTCTTATCATAACCCCTCTGCGCCACTTCATAATATGCGCGTATGGCATCTATATCAATAACACCTACATTATCACTATCCCATTCATAATTGCCCAAATTTACAACATACCCTTCTGGGGTGTAGAAATGAAGATTAAACTTATTACCCCCTAAATATGCAATTACCACACCGTCATGTCTATCTCTCCGCGCAACCCCTAAATCCGCACCCCCCTCAGTACTCCCACTTGGCCCAACATATCTTTCAGGATTTGCATCTCCAGTCGCATGCTGGTGCCAGTCAAAGAAAGCTTCATTTGCCTTCAGCCTCCTGGTCTCTGAAGACACATAAGCACAATTATCTCCCCTGCATTTTGGAGCAAAATCCTCAAGCTCAAGCTCTCCATCTTCATTGATAAAAGCTAGACCTCCAAGTTCGCTACCATAATGCTCCAAATCATAGACAATGTTCTTTCCGATGCTATTCCTGAAATTAGGATTCTTCAGACTGTGCACAATTTGTAATATCTTGATTAAATCACTTGAACTTAATTTATGCTTCTGTCCAGTGAACGTATCATCTTCAAAACTCCTATCACCTGCAGTCCTTGATGTGAAACTTAAACCGCTTAATTCCTGCTCAATCCTAGACTCTAGACTAGACCTTTCAATCCCTTCAGTAGCTACTGATGGAAGGTTTCCAATAACTAATCCCATCTCCTCTCCCTGAATCTCGCCTTTTTTCAGAAATTCTTTAAATAAAGGTGGAAGCTGCTCAAAATTATCTAATCCTAATATCCTATCTGCTTGACTAATGGTACTGCCTGTCATAGCTTCAATTAAATTTGCTTTTGTTTTTGGGTTAGTCGTGCTTTTAATTATATTCATTAATCTGATCAAATCATTAGCATTACCATTTCTCATAACAGCTATGACTGCATACCTCTGAGTATTTTCATCTTCAAATAAAGCTTCAGAATTTAATATCTCATTAATCCCCTTACCAGTTTCCTCTAAGATGTTTATAGCATTAATCCGTTTTTCACTGGAGTCGGATTTCAAGTCCTGAATAAATTCATTGATTGCATCTTGATTGCCTAATAATGCAAGAGCTTTCAATGCAGCATCTTGAACAGACGCCTCATTATCATTTCTTGCTTCAATAAGGCCAGGGACTATTTCAGTATCACCAATCCTTCCTAATGCTTCAGCAGACATTCTCCTTATTCGTGCATCTGAATCACTTAAAGATTGCACTAATGCTTCCGATACAGTTTGATCTTGAGAATCATAAAAAACTCTACCTAAAGCTTCAACAACATTAGCTCTTACATCTACATCAGTGTCAGTTAATGCTTCAATCAAACTACTACTTGCACTTTTATCTCTTATTAACCCTAATGCATTAGCTGCCTCTCTTCTTACAAACGCATCAGCATCTCTTAATGCATTTGAAAGAGCTGGAACAGCTTGTGCACCACCTATTTGGCCTAGAGTTCTAGCAGCTACAGAACGTTCAAAATCATTCCCCTTATCTAATTTATCTATCAACGGTAAAACCGCTCTATTATCCTTGTACTTGGCTAGAGCTTTCATTGCATAAGTAACTACATTTGAGTCTGCATCATTCAAAGCATCAATTAAAACAGGCACAAGCGTAGGGTCATTAAATACTTCAATAATATCAATCGATGCTCTTCTAACTTTTGCATCATCTGAATTCATATTGCTTATCATCTTCTCTCTAATCCGAGAAAGTGCTTCAGATGCAGAATCTCTTACATATTCATTCTTATCCTGTTGTAAGCCAATTAATCTTGAGATTTGTAATGGATCAGCATTCCCTATTAGCCCAGAAGCCTTTGCTGCAGCTTCACGTATTTGAGGATCCTTATCAGTCAGAGCTTTTGTTAAAACACCTATTGTATCTCCTAACTTCTTGTTTACTTCGTCAGCTCTTGGACCTACTATTTCACCTAATGCAGTTATCGCATTCCTTCTAAGATAACTCGCTTTATATTTATCAAAAGCGATTTTGTTAAGTGCATACACAGCATCATAAGCTTTCAGTCTTCCAAGTGCAACAATTACATTACTTTGCAGAGTAGTGTCTTTGTCACTTAACTTTTCAATCAACTTTGGAATTGCTCTTTCATCTCCGATGTCACCTAAGGATCTTGCAGCTTGCCACCTTATGTCTGGATTATCATTATCTAAAGCTTCAATAAGTTTAGGTACAGCTTCTTTTCCAATGCTTTTTAATGCATTAGAACCTTCAATCCGCGTACTAGTTGAGGAACTTGCTAATTTCTCAATTGCTTCATCAACCTGTTTTTCAACAATAGGCCTCCTCTTCTCAGCTTCTAACCTTAATGCCCCTCTTGCTTGCTTCTCAGGAGTATCCAAAGCCTCTCCTGTAGAAGTATCAAATCTTGGAATACTAATCCCATATTCATTCAATCTTGCAACAGCAGCATCAAACTCTTCTCTATCTATCAATCCTTGAACCTCATCAATCTTCTGCTGGTAAGTTAATTCAGTAGCAGGTAATTCTTTTTGTCCTTCAACCACACTCCTCAACAAAGTATCAGCCTGCTCTTTACTCAACCCCTGCTCAACCAATTCAGGAGTCTTCTGTTCAACCAATCTCTCTTTACCTAAAGGAGTAAGACAATCAGCGCTAACACTGCTCAGCAACAATACAAATATCAATAGCACACTGATTACCTTTTTCATGCAGCCCTCCTATACACAGTCCATACAGTCCTGTAATTCCTTCCCATCAACTTAGCAATTTTTTTGAAACTAAACTTTAACTCCTCTTTCATAAACTTAACAACAACCTCAAATACAGTATTCTTTCCGTCAAACTTATTTATTGGAATAAAATGATCAGAATCAACACTTAACTTTCCTCTAAACTTTTTTTTAGCATTCCTGTAAGTTACACCAACAGGCCCAGGATTCTTATGCAGCAGCTTTGCAATCTTATTGTAACCTAGCTCATGCTCTTCACGCAAGTACTTGACAACAGCTTCTGTAGCGCTTAACTTCTTGGAAAATATAGAGATGGGAATAGCATACTCACCTAACCCCTTTACAGAAATCTTCTTCTTTTTCAAAAATTCCACAAACTCCTGGAATAATGCTTCTGCCTCTTTCTTACTCAAATCTTGCATAAGATAGATAAAATGTAATACTATTTATATATCTTTTGGTAAAAAAAGCAGAAATAAAGAAAAATAAGAATATCTATTAATACATTAAGATATTATTAGAGTATATAAAAATATCTATAGAGAAAAATTAAATATAAATTAATAAAATAAACCAAATCAATAATCTTTATATTACTTTTCCTCTTACAACAAATTATGGGGATTGTTGAAAGGGCTAAACTAATTGCAGAAGACTTGAAAGCTTCAATCATGAACTATAAGAAGATTCATAACTTAGAGTTCTTTGTTAAAAACATCAAGATTGAAGCATTCACAGGCCCAAAGAACCGTGAAGTTCTAAGTGAAACAATGGAAAGGGTTATCTTTGGTGGAGAACCTGAAAGTAAAGTGATTCTGTCTTATGACCTCTACTGTGAAAAGACAGGAGAGCTTCCAGTATATCAGTATTACATACAAAAACTTCACACAAAACTTATGGAATATAACCCTGGTTGTGACCATAATGAACTCTTTAAGTATATCTCCTACCTGGACCTTCAGGCATCTAACCTTAACAAAATTTCTTCCTGGGTTGACCTTAAACAAATCTTATCAGATGAAAGCTGCCTCTGTGATATAACCTCAGATTCAGCTATAGAAAGCTTGCCAGTTGACGCTGATATCAAAAGAAGAATAAGCAAGATACAAATCTGGACACCTCAAGAAGCAAAACCAATGTTTAGAAAAGATGTGATGTCAAGTTTTATGTATGGCAGAAGAAAATTCCAAGCATTTGGTCATAAGTTATTGATTGACTATGAAGTTCCTATTGCGCTTAACATAGAACGTAGAGTAATCTCTTAACCGCATGAACTTGCAGCTCTTGCTTCTTCCATTATATTAATTGTGGCAATACTAGGAGTTCCTCCAACCTCTGTTCCAAATACGTTAATGTCCTCATCAACATTATCAAAAGCTTTCTTTATCTCTGCAACAGTAGGTCGCTGCTTGTAATCCTTTGTAACAGCCCTCTGCAGAACATCAGCAATCACATTTGGTATGTCTTTATTGAATTCAGTAGGATTAACTGCATCATATCCTACCCCTTTCTTACCCAAGAAACCTATTGAAGTGGCAGTACTTGGCAATCCTAAAGGATTATTCTTGGTCATCATATTATAGAGGACAGTTCCAATTGTATACGCATCCATCGCTTTCTCATCATATTCAGGATCAGACTCAGCTGTCTTCATGAACCCATCTAAGTCAAGCTGCTCTGGACTTCCATACTTAAAGTCACCAGTGAACCCAGTGGAACCATGCCTTGTCCTAAACTCTTTATCAAATCCTGCCAAACCAAAATCGATTATCTTAACATCTCCATCAGGAGTTATTATTATATTATTAGGATTAAGATCTCTATGGATAACACCTTGTTGATGCATATACTCAACAATCCCCAGAACCTTAACTGCAATATCATTCACAGTCTCAAGACTCATTGGATCAGTACTTTCACCGATCATAGACTCCAAAGTTTTACCGTTTACATGCTCTTCAACAATATACGGATTATCTCCCTCAAGAGCAGCGTCAAACACTTTAACAATTCCATCATGCGACAGTCTTTGAAGAACTTTTGCTTCTTCTCTGAACAATTCTTTCATCTGTTCAACTGCAGCTGGCTCCATTGTTTTAGGCTCAAACGCTTTTATCACAACAGTCCTTCCTGTCTCCTGGTCAACAGCAGTGAACGTCTGTCCAAAGCCGCCTACACCAATCGATGTTTGTACATCATACCTTCCTCCAATTACCTTGCCGATACTTACTGGCTCACCAGATTTTTCCACTATCGCTTCTAACCCAGTTGGGGTGGTTGTTGTTTCAAATGCAGCTTTAAGGCTTGCAGCATCAGGCCTTTCATTAGGATTCTGTGCTAAAGCACGCTCTAAAACCTGTATAAGATTTTCTGGAACACCATTAGCTCTTAGTAAGTCAGTATCAATTTTATAATCAACATCTGCTTTAAGTCCACTAGAAATTGGACTGTTCAATGTTAACATCTCATAAACCATCCACGCAGCTGCATAGATGTCAACCTTAGTCTCATCAAACTTAGTTATCCCAAACCTGTCAGCCATTCTTTTTTCATTAAATATCTCAGGCGCGTCATAAGGAGCACTGCCAACCTGAGGTATACCTTCAAGTCCAAACCTCTCTCTTAACTCCTGGTCAAACCCTGCAAATCCAAAATCAATTAGTTTTATAGTACCATCTGGTTCAACGATTATATTCCCTGGCTTGATATCCCTATGGATTATACCCCTGTCATGCAGATATTGCAATGCATCAAACAACTGCACTGCAACATCAGAAACCTCTTGCACTGATAAAGGCCTTTGTTGATACTTAGCCTCTGCTACTTTCTGGTCAAGACCTTCTCCCTCAACATATTCCTGAGTAAAGTACGGCCTTGCGTCTTTAACACCTGATTCTTTTGCCTTTACAACATTCGGATGATCCAATTGCGCTAAGACTTGCGGTTCTTTCTCAAACAATGCAACTGCTTCAGGAGTAGCTTTCTCTCTCTGCAGTGTCTTGACTGCAACAGTCTCTCCAGCTCTCTCTGCTTTAAACACATTCCCTACAGCACCTTTTCCAACTTCTGTAACATCTGTAAAACCTTTATCAACTAAATCATCAATAGTAGTCTCAACATCTATATCATTCACATCATTGATGAATCCTTGTAATAGAACCTCAATATTACCAGGTATATAATCATTAGGGAATCTGTGAAAGATTCCTGCTTTAATGTCTGCGACAACATCCTCAGCAGTCTCTCCGCTCTGAAGTTTGCTCTCTAACCTCTGCTGGACTGTCCTCCCTTGATTATCAGTCTGGTGCAGGAACCCTTGCAAAGGAGACTGCTGCCATACATCATCTGAGAACAGATCGTTTAAAGCATCAGCCTTCTTCTGTTCAGGCGTCTTTAACCTTTGTTGTTGGTCAAAGTTAAACATCCAGTCAGCAAGCGAATCAGTAATTGGTGTTGGTCTTGGTTTATCAATAACTTCATAATCAGGTTCAGCTTCTGTAAAGAATCCGCCTTCATTCACAACATCAGCAGTCGTCCTTGTATCAGTTATCCTTGCCTTTGATTCTGCTTTTATCCTCTCGCTAGCAGCATCTGCTAACTCATTCAGTTTAGTAGCATCAATCTCATTAAACCTTGAATCAACATTAATAATACCTATACTTACAGAAGGCATAAGTTCTTGTGAGAACTCCCTGCCTGTGCTTTGAACATAAGTTAGTATCTCAGTATTAATCTTCTTAGCAGTATCAGCATTAATCTCTCCTTCAATGTTCCTTTGTATTATCTTTAGAATCTGAACCTTTAATGCATCAGCATACTCAACACCATACCTTTGATTGGTCTTTCCAAAGTTATTGATATCTATCCTTCCGAATGTAACTCTTCCATTACCGCTCTTGACAATACCTACTTCATCCCCTCCTATTATGAACACTTGTGCAAAGTCTCTGTCGCCTCTGTCATCAAGCAGTTTGTTAGTTGCAAGCTTGAAAAGATCATTACCATCAAGATATCCTCCAAACTCCTGGTTAAGTGATGCAGATTCCCATATAGCCTCTGTTAGCTGCCTTGCCTGTTCAAGATTCGCTTCTGTAATTGCTCTTCGTCTTTGCCTAAACAATTCAGTCATATCAGCTGTTGTTATCTTCTCTCCAAAGAATTCATACTCATTTGCAAATATCTGCGGAACTGCCTTTGTCTTACAACAGTCATTTGTGTCAGCAAACTCCAGGACCTTTGTACCTTGCTTTGTCTTAAGCTGTGCAAGCAGTGCATCCAATGTCATTGACCCCTGTATTGACCCTCCTGTCAGCCTGCTAACAGTATCAGCGCTTAATACATCTTCAGGCTGCCTGTTCTGTACTTCAGCCAACAGATCAATATCAACACCACCTATATTTAACTCAGCAGTCTTACCTGCAACTGTTGACTGGTCATTCAGCCTTTGCGCTCCCGGTATGCTGTCCACTGTTGACCTTTCAGAAACTCCAGCATAGAAATTAAACTCACCTAACTTGAGCTTCCTATCATCACCTTTGCTTTCTGTATCAGTCTCTAAAGGAGCTTCAACCTTTTGATTAGGGACTTTATTTATGATATTCTGCTTGAAATCATTATCATTAAGCAGATTGTTTAAGTAGGTTGTAACATCACTTCCATCCCAATTAGCCATTGCATCTGCCAATGCACCTCCAATCTGCGTTATGAAATTATCGCCTACAATATGCCCATATCTAGTATTGATTTGATTCTTGAAATCCATGACATCAATCGTCGCTATCTGCACCTCTCCATTCCCATGTTCAAAAATTACCTTAAAGGTCTTTCCAACCTTGTGATAAACTGTTGCTATAGGTCTTGTAGCTTTTTCACCCCCTGCAATCCTTACTAAATGATTGTCATAAGCTAACTTACTATTCCTGAAATGATAGTCGCTCAATACACGTTGACGTATTCCTTCAGTCATTTCTCCTTCGATATTGATAGGATCACTCTGTGCCCATGCGAAATTATTGAGTGCCTGTTTAACCTTTATATACTGTTTAGAATCAGTTGTTAACTCCCCCAACACATTCTTAGCAATCTTTGCTCCTATAACATGAGAATCATCAGCGACCAAGAAACCATTCTCCACACCTGCAATCTCTCCAAGCTCATGCGCAATCAATGCTTTAAATGCAAGATCACGCTCCTGTTGTGTGTCTAACGATGCAAATAAACTTGCTAACCTTCCTGTATCAATTTGTATCTGCCACTGCCCATCAACCTGTTCTGAATAGATAGGTCCAAGCCATGGGCTTCTTCCATATCCAATCTTTATCTCTATATCTCCTAATGTGATTGAATCTAGATTAACTGCTCCTCTCTGGTAGCTTACCCCAGAGATTGCATCTAATACCGAACCAACGTCCCTTTGCGCTTCACTTGTTAGTTCAGCCAACCTGCTTCTCTCCATCTGTGATGGTGTTACTCTCCTTGCAAACTGCCTTGCCTCTGCCCTGCTTTCTGGTGTACCTGCTCTTCTTAACAAAGTCTCTAACTGGCCAATATCATCACCAGCCTGGTCTATTAGGTCCTGGCGTACCCCTTGCTGTTGTAGTTGTTGTTTTAGAGTACCTGCGTCTTCTGTGACTTTGGCAGGTTCTCCTATCTTTAGTTCAGGTTGTACTGCTTCTGCTGCTTCAAAGTCTGCTCCTAATAATATCTCTAACTCTAAACCAGCCCTCTGTGTCTTAAGCCTCTCTAAAGTCTGTTGATCTTCAGCCGAGACAAAGTCACCTCTTCTTTCAGCTTCTGCAATCTTTGCACCAAGTTCATTGATCTGAGCAGTTAAGGCTTTCACCTGCTGCTCCTTGGCAACTTCCACCTCTGTCGGTTCAAGTTTTTTTCCTAATAGTAAATCTAATTCTAATGTGCCTCTCTCAAGCTTAAGCCTGTTCAATCTTTGTTGATCTTCAAGTGAAACAAAATCTCCATTCCTTTCAGCTTCAGCAATCTTACCATCAAGTTCATTAATCTGAGCAGTCAAATCCGTTATCCTTTTCTCTTTTGTAACTTGTTCAGGCTCTTTCTCAGCCTCTTTTTGTGCATCCTTAGTATCAGAATTCTCTTCAACAGTTTTTTCTTGTGTTTCAATATTATTGATATCATTCTCAAGTTGTATCCTTATAGTATTTAATACCCCTCTCTTCGCAGTTAGGCTACTAGAAATCTTAGTCGCTGCCTGTATCTTCTCTGCAGTGAATCCTCTTATTTCGCCGGACTCAGTTTGAACCTCATAATATGTTTTTCCTCCGATTGTTAAGATATTAGTTACTTTATACTTTTTCCCATCAAGTTCATACTCATCACCAACATCAGGTTTTGCCATCTCTCCTTCAACATACTCAACCTGTCTTTCCTTCTTCTGTTTCTCATTCTGCAACTTAGTCAGTTCGCTCACTGCTTCTTTTTCGTCGGTGTCAAGCTGCTGATCCTCTTTGATTGACGATTCAACCTTTTCCAATGCCTTCTTCTGAAGCCTTCCTTCTTCAGAAACAGGCTCAGTTGTACCTAAAGATTTTTGCACTGCAGCATCAATCTGTAATTGGTTGACAGTTATTGCCTTTTGTTCATTCTCTAACTTAGCCCTTAAAGCTTTACCAGCTTCACTCTCTTTTTCAGACTCTTTAAGTGCATGGTAGTCTTCAACATCCCTAAAGAAATCACTCTTTCTTTCTTCTAACTCATTCTGCTGTCTTTTAACATCATCATTACCTTCTTTCTCATTAAATTCCTTCTGCCTTTCTAAAGTCTCTTTTTGTTCTTGTTTTTGCTCGATTAACCTATCAGTTGCATCCTGTAACGCTCTTAAACCCGAAATATCACTCCCTACAAACAATCCAGTGGTGTCACCTTCTACTTTCTTTAGTTCATCAGCCACAGTCTGTTGCACTGCCTGTTCTCTCTCTATCTCTGCCTCTTTTTGCTGAATCGATTTATCAAGTAACTGCTTTCTTTTCTGCTCAATCTCCTGTTCAAGTCTTGCTTTCTCGGTATCACTTGCAATCTTACTCTGCTTTCTCAGACTATCAATCTCTGCTTCTAACTTTGCAGATTCTGCTGCCAATATCTCAACATCAGCATCCAATAAAAGCGCCTGTAACGAATTCAACTTTGCCTCAATCTCAGCCTGAACCTTTGCATCAGTCTCTCCCGCAAGTGTCTTCTTAGTTTCAGCAATCTTACTTTCATAAGCCCTCTTCCTTGCTTCAATCCCTTCAATTTGTGCAGTATGTAGTTCAGAAAGACTGTTAGCTCTTGCAGTCTCAGCTTCTCTAAGGGCTGTTGTAGTTTCCTGTATCTTGTTTAGGTCACCCTGTTGCTCAGCATCAGCTAATTCCTGTTTCTTTTGTTTTATATCAACATTAGACTTTTGCGCATCAATGCTTTTTCCAATCTCATTTTTATGGCTCTCAAGGCTTTCAATCCTAGCTTGTACCTCTGCTTTCCTTTCTGCTGTTATCCCAGGATCAAGTAGTTCTGTCCTTAATGTGTCTATCTCAGCATCAGTCCTTGCATTCTCAACATTAAGAGGTATATCTAATGCAGCTTTATCCACTAACACATTCAAATCAACAACACCTGGAACCTGCACTCTCCCTTCTCTTACTAATGCTTGTAAGTCAAGAAGTCCATCAATTTTTTTCACAGTAACACCATCGCTGTTAATCAAGGTGATTGATCCATCTGGATTAGTTTTGAAATCATAATTATTCCCATCGAACACAATGACCTTATTTTGGAAATTAGTATCTACAAAAGGTTTAAGCATCGCGTTTGATGCTGTTTTAAGTTGGTTGTTGTAAAGGTTTACATCTGCGCTTGAAATAGTGCCGCTGACAATTCCTTTTCTCATATTGTAAAAAATAACAAGTGCTTCTGCTAAAACCCCAGCAGAACCCCCTAATTTATCCTTGAGGTTCTTACCTATATCTCCTGCAAGTTCTTCTTGTGCTTCCTCCTTGATTTCTTCAAAACTTGCAGATTTTACTAACATCTGTGCACCTTGTTTTGCTAATCCTAGATATTGGCCATTTATCTTTGCTAAAGCATCAGCTTGTATTCTTGCGATTTGTTGAGTTATTTGGTTAGCTTTTGTTACATCACCTGCAGCCCTTGCATTAACAAACTGATTCTTAAGGCTTGTAATCTGTGCAAGCGCGTCATCAGCTGTCTGGACAGCAGCATCATCAGCATTTTTCCAAATAGTCTTTACAACCTTATTCTTTAACTTAAGCATCCAACTTTCTTTAACGAGATTATTTGTCACATCATCAATTTGCTCAGCCATCTGTCCAAGTCTTACATCATCAGCATATTTAGTAGCAAAATCTATAATTTTCTTACCTGTTTGACTCTTACTGACTATCCTACCTAGTGTCTTTGCAGGTTCAGAAGAAAGAATCTTTCCACCAAGTGACGAAAGTCCTCTAGTTGCTGCACCAAATATTGCCATATTTGCAAAGAATCCGGCAGTCTCACCCATTCTATTCAGAGTTTGTTGATAAGTCTGAGTATCCTGGACCTGTGACACTAAATTAGGATCTTGGGTAAGTTGAGCATATCCCTTTGCAGCTTCCCAATTATACCTCCCAACTTCGTCTGCAACCTTAAGTCTATTAATGGCTTGAATCTCTGATTGTGGAATCTTGTCATAACTCCCATACTTTTCCACTAATCTCGCAGTTCTTAAGTTTACATCTAAATCAATTAGTTGTCTGTACTCTTTATGTTGTTCTGGAGATAATACATCGCCTTCATTATTATATATCGCACTCAAATCCTTGAATTTCCCTTCTTCAAGCAACTTTACCATTTGGGTTGTTTTCGCAAGTTCAGATCCTTTTCTATTAAGATACTTTAATTTTTCGTATTCATTTGAACTTGTCCCGAAGAAATTTAATACCCCTGCAAGGTTTTCATTAGCCCATGCTAAATGTGTTACCTGCGTCAGCGTCTCTTTTGGATTTATTAATCTTCCAAGAAGTCTTCCTCCAGCTTCAAGAGATAAATAATTCCCCTTACTATCAGCAAAATAATCCCCTTTTTCATCCAAGCCCCATCCTGCCAATAATTTGTTTCTTGCATCCTTGAAGTACTCAGTCTTCTGCGCATTGGCTAGAAGTGCCTGTCTTTTTGCAATCTCTTCCGGTGTTAAATCATTGACACCAGATGCATACTCTAAAACTCCTCCCGGCCCAAAATCCTGGTTGTTTAATCTATTATCAGTCACAGCTAATAATACTGATTCTTTTGCCTTCGTACCTTCAGTTCCAGTAAAATATTTCTCATAAAGCTTTTTCTGAGAGTCAGTCAATCCTGTTGTCGACTTTGATTTCACAGCTCTAGCAAGTGCTTCCATATCTGCGCTAGAAGTTTCTTGTGTAATTTTGCTTAGATACTGTAATCCTTGTATTATTTGTTGGTTTTTTGCTACTGCTTTATTCTTTTCTTGTATTGTCTGTTCATTGGTTGTTGCACTTCCTGAAGCTAATAAGACGCCGTCTTTTACATTTGCTACCAAGCTACCAATTGCAACAGGCAGACCCACTTCTAAAAATAGACCCACTGTTTTACTTACCCCATTTGCTACCTTATATCCAAAATTCCCTAAGAAGCCAACCTCTGCCTTTTTAGTATAATCAGTTAAAACTCCATCTGAAGCCCACCAATTTTTAACAATATCAATATTTCTATTGGAGACAATTACATATTGTCCAATTTTCCACCCTCCTGCAGCATGTGCAGCAGCAGCTTCCCTTCTTTGGTTATCTGTTTCTAAACTTAATTGTTGCCTTTTTGTTTTTGCATCAAGTAAATCTTTTTGAAACAAATCCGCATTTTCTAAACCAATATTTTTCATCCGAACATTAACATAATCCTGGGCCTGTTTTTCAGCCATATCTTTTGCCTGTTCAGCAGTATAACCCTGTTTTAGATATGTGTTATAACTTCTATCCCTTAGTTTTTCTTTCTCACTAACTATCAATGTCCACAATCCACTTGATTGTTGATCATACCTTTCTAATAAGAAACCATATTGTCCTGCTACTTCTGCAATAAATTGGTCAGTTGTCTCTTCTAATTGTCTTACTGTTTCTGCAGACCCTAAATAACCTTGAGCTTTCTGGCCTCTAAGTTCACTAAGCAAATCCTCTTGTAACTTAATTAATTCTCTCTTATCAGCAAGGTTTGCACCTGAAAGAATTTGTTGTCTTAATTTCAAATATTCCTTTTGTGCCGCATCTAAATCCTTCAATCTAGCTTCATATAATGAATTGTAAGTTTCATATTCTTTAGTCTTAGTGCCAAACCAACCGCTTGGAGCTTTGTCTCTGCTCTCCTTTGCATCGGCAATCTGCCTTTTTAAAATTTGAATCTTTTCTCTTAGGTTATCCAGTTTGCCACCAGATTCTTTTCTCTTATCTGGAGATATAGTTGCCTTAAGTAACGTATCCAATCCTCCATTATATGTTGCTAATGCTTGAGAAACATCTTTACCTTCTTTTACTTGTTGCAATCCTTGCTTAACTAAGTCCAGACCCTCCCTACTAATCGCCCTTGCCTCAGCAACTTGGAAATTACTTTGTCCAACTTTCTTTAAGAAAGCTTTTGCATCTGCTTCTTTTGTAAACTTGTCTGCTTTCCCAGCAATACTATTAGCTAACCTTAGCGCATCCTTAGAACTCAAGCCATCAACAACCTTATCATAAGCCTGCACAGTCTCCTGTTTCTCAGTGATCCCTTTTAGCGCTGCCTGGAACCCTCTTGTAGTATCAATCTGACTAACAACATTCTGCGCAATACTCTTAAGATTCTTTTCATTATCATTAGCAGGAGTTATCTGTGATAATTGCTTCCATACTTCATAACTTTTGTCACTCTCTCCAAGCCCATCAAGTGCCTGTGCATATGAAAACTTATCTGTATTAGATAACTTTGCTACACCTTTCTTCTCAAATGCATCTTTAACTTCTCCATACAACCCTTTAGCTTTTGCAATATTACCTTTCCCATGATATGCTCCAGCAAGAGTTACTTTCTCAGATTCAGTTAAACTTCCTTTCCTGTTCTTCAAATCCTCTAAAAGAGCAATTGAATCATCATAACGTTTACTGCTATAATAAGAACTAGCAACTGATGACATCACACTTAAAGAGAATTTATCATTCTTATCAACTTGTAAAGCTCTCTTTGCTTTTGCTAATGCATCATCATATTTCTTATCCTTCAACAACTCACTACTCTGCACATTCAATGATCTTACATATGCAACATCAGCTTCTTTTTTAATATCAGTATTTTTAGTTACTTCTATATCTAAATACTTTTCTTCGACTTTATCATATGCTTTAATCCTAGTATAAGCATCAATCAGATTTACTCCAGCTCTATCATATAGTCTGCTTGCATCTTTATTCTCATTACTATAACTCTCCCAAGCAGCAACATTATCCTTTAACTTATCCTGTGCAATCAACGCAGCGCTTAATGTCTGTGCTGCTCTATAATTCCTTTTATTAATAGCCAGGTTAAACCTCGACGCATCCTCAGCAAGAAGATTATCCTTATTCGCAAGACTAACATCAGCTAGTGTTTGATACACTGTAGTCATCCTGTCAGTCATGTCAAACAGATCACTGTAACCTGCTTTCTCTAGATTAAACTCAGCCCTCTCCAAACCAAGAGTAACCTCTGTCCTAGCTAAATCAGCATACTTCTGCGCATTAGCATAATCCTTATCTTTAAGATACCTGTTAGTCAACTCTTGATACAATGCAACTGTAGGTTTTGTCTCAGCCAATGCCTCAAGCTCTGCATTAGTCATCTTACTATAATCTACTCTTAATGTCTGCTGCTGCGCTCTTTGACTTTTAATTGTAGCCAACCACTTACTATTAGGAGCCTGCTGTTCCCATGTCTTTAACCAAGCCTCCTCTTTACCAGTCTCACCCTGAGCTTTATAGACATCAAGTATACTCGCCCTTATCCTGTCCTTCATCTGCTCATCCTTCTCAGCAGCTAACATAGAAAGCAACCCCTGTTCATTCTGCTCAACTTTATATGTGTTAAGATCAATCAACTTTTGTGTTACACCTGGCATTCTCTTTTCAAGCTCACTCAACTCACCAGCAACAAACTCCCTTATATCCTTAAACTCCTCAACAAACGTCGCAGCTAATCTCTGCTTTAATTCCTGCGCTTTCTTCCTCGCCTCTTCACTTACCTTCTCATCCTCTCTCAAAAGTCCAGCTGCTCTAAGAACACCTAAAGCAATATCCCTTACTTTCTTATAATTCTCAGCAATCTTATCAATAATCGTGGGATTTGTATAGACCCTGCTTTTGCCCTCACCAA
Organism: Candidatus Woesearchaeota archaeon; assembly: GCA_019323515.1. Lineage (GTDB taxonomy): Archaea > Nanobdellota > Nanobdellia > Woesearchaeales > JAHWHD01 > JAHWHG01. Next base: position 28,968 of record JAHWHG010000004.1, on the reverse strand, counting down.
CCAAACTATCAATTGCATGTATCCCGTCAGCATCAAGCTTAATCATGCTAGTCCTTGCATCCTTGGATGTAGGTCCTACAACAATCAACCCAGCATCATCAACATTATTCTTCACAGCAGAATTCCTTGAAACCCTGCTATATCCATTACCGCTACTATCCCTCCCAGACATGATTTCAACTAATCCCACAGAAGTCTTTGCTCTTGCACTGCACATGTCACCTGTTATACCAGTACTGCCACTAGCACAATACATTATTCCTCTCTTTTTCAGGTCTTTACCAGACGCATCTGAATACTCCGGCGGACTATAGATTGAGTATACATTGGCCTGCTCACCGCTCATGCTCCTGCTATCCAATTCACTAACACCATAACTCGACTTTCCTGGAAGTATAACTAACCTTCCAGGTATTGAATCAGTAGACTTCTTATCACCATACAGATTAACATCAGAATTAACAACCTCAAGGTACCCTGTATTAGGATGCGTCTTCCATATCCTTGCATTATCTGCCTCTAATCTGCTGATAGTATTATCAACAACACCCATTAAAGCAGCTTTTGTAGTAATCCCTTCAAGGTCTTTCACATAAACCTCAAGATAATCAATCTTGCTTTGAATCTGGCTTTTCTCATAATCAGTCTTAGCTTTCTCTTTAGCAGCCTTCAAAGCTTCAATCTTAGCTTTATTCTTCTCAATAGAATCCGAAACATACTTCTTAACATCCGCATCCTTTAACTTATCAATATTCAGCTTCTCTTCATTGAAAGTAGTTATAACTGCAGCATTATGCCACACCTGCTCAAGTGTCTTAGCATTTGGATTATTCTGTGTGATGTAAACCTTCTTGATATTATCATCATTAGTTATCGCAAGATGCCCTCTAATTTTTGCAGATGACATATAACTGTCAAGACTGAACATCATCAGCTTTCCTTCTTTATACTCATTTGAAAAATCACCTGTATACCTGTCCTTCCCATATACAGTTATATCAGCCTTATTCCCAGTAACCTTAAACTCATCAGCAGTCAATCCAATCTCAACAGTAAAGCTTCCCTCAACCTTACCACTAACCCTATTACCATCACTGCTTACCTCACCAGGCCCTTCCATTGTAAGTTTATTGCCTTTAAACTTGAAATTAGTCTTCTGGGTTGTTCCGCGAGCTGTAAAACTAAACCCTTTATGCTGTATAAATGTTCCATCATCAGTAAGATAAACAACATCCCCAGAAACATCAACAACAGCTCTTATGTTTCCATCAAGTTTAACAGGCCCATTAGTAGTATCAATCACCAAATTTCCATCCTTATCCCTGCTCACCCCGGTAAATTCACCAGCAATTGCTGAAGTAACCTCATTACACTTAGTACCTTTACATATGATAAACCCTTCAGTTCCTATCTCTGTTACAACAGCTGACACACTTGTGACATCACTTCCAAGCGACTTGATACCAAGCCCATTTGGGAACTTAGGATTAATCAGCTTCCCATCTTTGTATACAACCCCTGGAACTAAGTTAAGGACAGCACCACCCGGAAACTCACCCTTAGCAACCAACGCTTTTGCAACCTCCGCATGATTAAGGATACTAAGGTCCTTGAACTCTCCTAAAATATTCTTAACCTGTGCTGATGTAAGTAACTTCAAACTTTCCTTTGACTGTACCTCTAATACTTTAACCAGTTCTCTGATACGTGCATCTCCACTAAATTTAACAATCACTTCTTTTGGAAACTTGCTCCATGGGATTTTAGAATAATACTGTTGTGGAATACTGTTTATGTCAGTAATTTTAGTATAATCAATCTTCTCATAGTCTGCCTTCTCCCAGTCAAAACCCTCTTCACCAGGTTCCACAGCTTTAACACTGACTGAACTTAAGACTAAGCTTAACACTACAAAGATTGCAAATCCTCTCTTCCAAATATCTTCAAACCTATTCATGCTACCTCAAACACAATTGTTTTACTTACCGAATTCCTGTGACTGTCCTTAGCAGTTATCAATACTTCATACTCACCAGGAACTTCTGGAGTAAACTCAATCCTACAATCTGAACTGATATCAAACAGATGCGTGTCATCTGTACACTCAAGTGAATCGCCTTCAGGATCGCTCACATCTAAATCAAGAGTAAACAACTGCCCATCTACTAACTGATACCTCTCCTCAGCATCAATCACAGGACCAAGGTTCTCACTAAATCTAAACCCTGCAACAAAACTGTAATCATCATAATTAACTGAATACAACTGCTCAGTTGAACTCACTGGCAGAACTGTAACATCTCCAAGTGAAGATAAAAACGCAAGATCAATCCAATCCTCTTTAGTATTCTCAACAATACTTTTTATCACAGTATGCGCTTCAGCAACCCTAGATTCTTTACTAACTGTAAACTCATTTAACTCAACAACCCCGCCATCAACTATCTTCAAAGGATATTCAACATCAACCCTCACAACCTGAGGAAGAACTCTTGCACGTGCAAACGCCTCACCCTCTTCAATATCTAAACCCTGCTCCTCAAACAACGAAAAGTTCTGGATACACGAACCTAAAGTGCTAGTAACAAACGCGCTTAACTCTACCTCAATCTCTTCAATTGAAACAAACACATCTCTACTATCATAAGCCAACCCTACTACTCCTTCTTCAGTCTCAATATAATCAACAGGATAAATGCTTCCTCCTTGCATTGACACTAAATCAATCCCTCTCTCTAACCTGTTCTGAATACATCCCTCAACAAAACTTCTGACTCCATCAACATTTGCTTCTATCTGAACCTCAGGAGTCCTTGTAAAAATATATACAAACACTCCAAGTAAAACTATCAAAATCCCTATAATTATGAATATAGTTATCTGTGCTTTCTTATCCATTCTTCTTCACCTTCACTTTCTTCATCACGATATTACCTTTAGAATCAAGAACAAACTCAAGCTCATCTCCCTGCTTCCAACCTTTGGCAGCAACAAGAGACTTAGGAATAGTAATCATAAACTGCTTTTTGTTAGGATACTGCAATTTACTTCTATTTCCTGCCATAACTCCTTAAAACTATCAATTATATATAAATTTAACTATAAAATTATATATACTTGCAATATTGAAAAAAACTTCTGAACAACCAAACTTTTTATATACAATCACTTCATACTCATCTAATATGTTAATAGGTGTCGTCGGTAAACCCAGTGTAGGAAAATCAACCTTCTTCAAGGCAGCTACTTTAGCAGAGGTTGACATAGCAAACTATCCATTTACAACAATAAAACCTAACTCAGGTGTTGGCTATGTCAAGGTAGAATGCGTTGACAAGGACTTTGACACGCAATGCAACCCACGGGTAGGTTTCTGCGTAAATCATCAACGTTTTGTTCCTGTTCAATTGATAGACGTGGCTGGTCTTGTTCCTGGAGCACACCAAGGACTGGGCATGGGCAATCAATTCCTTGACGATTTAAGGCAGGCACATGTTCTTGTACATGTTGTCGACATCTCAGGTTCAACTAATGAAAAAGGAGAAGCATGCACGCCAGGCGAATACGACCCAGCTAATGACGTCAGCTTTCTTGAGGAGGAACTTGACATGTGGTACCTTGGAATTCTAAAAAAAGGTTGGGAAAAATTCGCAAGACAAGTAATGCAGGAAAAAAGTGAAATCCATAAAGCTCTTGCAAAGCAACTCTCGGGTTTAGGAGTAAACGAAGAGATGGTCGGTGATTGCATAAAAAAGCTTGACCTTAACAAGGAAAAACCTAACACCTGGACTGAAGAAAACTTAAAATCACTTGCAGTTGAACTTAGGCGTATAACAAAACCTATGGTTATTGCATGCAACAAGATAGATGTTCCTGGAGCAAAAGAGAACTTTGAGCGTGTAAAGGAAATGTATCCAAACTACATCTTTGTACCTTGCTCAGCTGAATCAGAGCTGGTCTTAAGATTAGCAGCAAAGAATAATATAATTGAATACATCCCAGGAAACCCTGATTTCACGATCAAAAGTCCAGAGAAGGTAAACGAAAAACAATCTGCAGCTTTAAACTTTGTAAGGGAAAATATCCTTAAGAAGTTCGGTTCAACAGGCGTCCAGGAAGTTTTAGACACTGCTGTCTTTAAACTCCTGGGATATATAGCGATCTTCCCTGGAGGAGTTAACAAACTATCTGATAAAGACGGAAATGTACTTCCAGATTGCTTCCTTCTAAAGCCAAACTCCACAGCACTTGACTTTGCTTATGCTATCCATTCAGACTTCGGTGACAAGTTCATAAGAGCAATTGATGTAAAGACAAAGATGACTGTCGGCAAGGACCATAAGCTTAAGCATAGAGATGTTGTTGAGATAGTCAGTAACAAGTAACCCTATTCCTTCTCATCCCATGCTTGTTCTATTCTTTTGTAAGTCATCAATTCAAGCTCTCTGAAACTATCTTCACTCTTCTTATTGTTTTCCTCAACAAAGTCAGAAATATATTGTTTTATCTTAGATATATAATCCAGCACTAATCCTCATCCTCTCCTTCATGATCAAAGAACTTCTTAAACGAACTTGCAACATCAATCATATACTTACCTTCTTCAAGTTTATAGACTAGCGGTTGTCCCTTCTGGAACAGGTGCACAAGATCAATCTCAAACTTTCCTGGCTTAAGTATCCTGATAGACTCTAAATCAAGAACAACTGGAGCATCCTTATCCATAGTATCTCCGATTAAGTCATAAACATCAGTCTCTATCTGTTTTTTCTCAGTTCTAGATAGATTAGTGGTTATCTCTTTAGCTTTTTCAAGCTGCTCCTTTTTAACAAAAAAGAATAATTTGCCTCCGCACTTGCAACCTTTCAATATTTCAGATGCACCATCATTATAGAATGTGTTACATCTAACGCATTGGTGTGGCATTTACCTTCTTCTCCTTTTCCTGCCGTTTCGAGAATCCTTAGTAAGCAACTCTATTTTATTAGGATCTCTCTTAATGCTTTTTACAATGCTAGCAGGACCAATAACAGTGAACCCAACACTATTCCCTAACAAAAAATTCCTCACACTTGTCTGGATCTTTCGAAATGCATCAGCTTCCTTAGAGGCATCAGGATATATCACAGCTAACTCAATACCTTTGAACTCTTTATTTATTTCTTCCATTGTTGTCTTTATCAGCTCTGCCTCTTCCTCTTTTCTAAGCCTGCCTTGTAATAGAACAATCTTTCCTTCCTTTGCAATATTAAGCAGCTTTCTTATCCTTCCGACTGAAGTTAAGCTAGATATCTGTGAATATGGTATTATTTCAAGTGTAAGTCCCATTTTTTTTGATTCCTCTGTGTCTTTTTATAGCAAAAACAAAACTACTATTTAAATATAAATGTTTTTATCCAGCTAATACAAACAATGCTTCATAAAACTCTTCAACATTTGTCCCATATTTAGCAGATATTCCCACAACATCATACTGAGGGAACGCTGATTCAATCCTTTTGATGTCTGCCTTTTTCAGGTCAATCTTATTAGCAACTATTAATACTGGTATATCTCTTGCAGCAAGATTACCTATTATTGTGATATTGACCTGTGAATAAGGATCCTTTGTAGCATCAAGCACGATTATAACACAATCCATATTATCCAACCATTTGATTGCGTCAATAACACCTTTTGTAGCTTCCTTTGCACGTGCCTTGGCCTTTTTCTCTTTCATACCTTTTTTCAGAAACTCTTCATAATCAATCTTTGTTGCAATACCTGGAGTATCAACAAGATTAAAGCTAAGCTCTTTACCTTTGGATTTGATATTAATCTGCTCCTTTATCTGAATCTCTCTTGTCTCATGAGCTATACTAGAAACAGAACCCATCTTTTCTCCAAGCCAATCCTCGCAAATCCTATTAGCAAGAGTAGTCTTTCCTCCATTCGGAGGCCCATATAACCCTAACCTAAGATGCTGCTTTCTTCTGAAAATATTATTTATAATCTTCCTGATGAATTTTTTAACTATTTTTATCAATTCAAACCACCAATTTTTGTTTAAAATTGAACACTCAAATGTTTATATACTTTTCTATTTTAGAATATCAATACTACAGTCGAAAATACCGAAACATTAATAAAGAAACTTCAATTAAATCTCTTAAAAAAAAGAAGGTGAAACATGGCATCTGCCTCATTAATATTCTTATCATATCTAGCAGCAGTTTTATTACTAGGCATTTTATGCTCTATAATTGCAAGAAGGCTTAAGATTCCTAATGTCCTTCTCCTTTTACTTGTTGGAATAATACTTAATAATGTGACTTTTGAAGGAAAGCCTCTTGTTTACTTTCCAACAGACTTTATCACAAGCATAAGCTTGCTAGCTTTGGTAGTTATTGTATTTGACAGTGCCTCGCGTTTCAAGTTAAAGGAACTTGATGAACTATCTATCCAGGCATTCAAGCTAACTATGATTTTTCTTTTACTTAACCTTGTGATTCTTACAATCGCTACTGATTTCATCTTCAGACCAGAATCAATCCTTCTCTCTGTACTTTTTGCTTCACTTATGTCAGGCACTGCTCCAAGCGCAATTGTAACCATGTTCAAGGAAGGTAAAAGCAAGGTCGCTGACCTTTTGGAGATTGAATCAATAGTTAACACTCCTATAATGGTCTTGATTCCATTCATCATAATAGATCTTATGCGAACTTTAGAAGGAAAATTTACAGTCAACCTATTCATTGAACAGATTCGGCCTTTTTTCTTACAGATTGTAAGCGGCATCGGAGCAGGTGTACTTGTTGGACTCCTGTTCTTTAAGGTAATGCGAAAACAATATGAAGAACGTATATCCCCGCTTGCTCTCATTGCAGCAGGTCTTCTTACTTATATTGCTGCTGAACATCTTGGTGGCAATGGAGTTCTTGCAGTGACAGTAGCAGGCATTCTATTCGGAACATTCTATATCAAACAAAAGGAACATCTCCTAGAGTTTTCACTAATATTTTCAAACTTCCTTGAGATTTTGGTCTTTGTATTTGTAGGTCTTCTAATTGAGATACCTTTTAATGCAATCTTTTTCCTTAAATCATTTGCACTTTTTGCTATCTTTATCTTACTAAGGTTCATCTCAATAGAATTATCCTTCATAAGAAAAGAATACAAACTTCGCGAAAAGGTATTTATGGCACTTAACGCTCCGAAAGGCATTGCAGTTGCAGTTGTTGCAGCCACTTTCTTATCATACACTGTACCAGGTAGTGAGAAATACATCCTAGGGATGTCACCTATACTTGACCTTACACTTATCTTCTTGCTTTACAGCATACTTCTATCAACAATTGTTGTAAAGTTTGCAAACAAGTTCCTCCATAAAGAGGTCTTGAAATGATAGTGTTCGGACCAGCAGGTCTGAGCCCTAAACCTCTTGACATGATTGATTTTCTTAAACAAAATAACCTTGGCGTATGCGAAGTAGCGTTCACGCATTCAGTCTATATGAAAAATGATAATGCAAAGATTGTAGGAGATTATGCAAAAAAGAATAACATCGCTCTGACAATCCATGCTCCTTATTACATAAACCTTACCTCAACTGAAAAGGAAAAGATTACTGCATCAAAAAAACGCATTCTTACTGCATGCGAACGCGGCCATTACCTTAAGGCAAAAGCTGTTACATTCCATCCAGCATACTATGGAAAAAGAGAACCTGAAGAAATCTATCAAGCAGTTAAAAAAGAAATAGAAGACATGCAATCTTACATAAAAAAGAAGCGCTGGAAAATACAGATATCTCCAGAGACAACTGGAAAACCTTCACAATTTGGAGATATTGACGAACTTCTGCGTCTAAGAAAAGAGACTGGCTGCGGAATAGTCATAGATTTTGCACACATCTATGCAAGGAACAATGGAAAGATTGACTATCCTGAAATCTTCAAAAAAATCAAGCATCTTCCATACCTGCATGCACACTTCTCTGGCATAAACTTCACAGCAAAGGGTGAAAGAAACCATATCCCATTGACAAAATCATTCTTCAATCCTCTTGCAAAGCAGCTCAAGAAATGGAAAAAGCCAGCTTATATTGTCTGTGAATCACCAGACCCACCAGGCGACGCGCTTAAGATGTTGAAATGGTTTAAGGGATAATCTCGAAAATATTTTCACTGTTCTTACCAAAGGTATTTAAAGCTTTTTTACATATCTAGGTATTATGATATCACTAATAATCTTAGCAGTTGCAGCAATCATATGGAATGTATCTGTTTGGTATTCCTTAAAGTCTCATGTTGGAAAGAACCACCCAGAAACAAAACATCTGTTTGAAACAGGGGATATATTTGCAGATAGGTTTCAACGTAAATCAAACAAATATGCATTATTATTCCATAACTTTCACCCTGAAGATTCTAGGTATACGAGTTTATTAGGCCAATTAAGGATGAGTACTATTGCTACAATCGTGCTATTGTTGGCTTTTTCTTTTCAGTATATTATTAATTATTAGTTAATATACATAAGCAGATTTAATTACTTTTTTTAAATTCTTAAGGAGAACTAGTCTTTTCAGTCTTGAAGTTTGGTTTAAGATCGTACAATGCCTGCTTTTGTCTCTGCTTTTTAGCCCTCTCCCTTCTCTCAAACTCCTCTTTCTGCTGTTTTAATATATCTTCATATGCCATTTTGACCATATCCCTAGCTTTTTCAACAGCTCCCTGCGAGGATATAAGATGTCCATCAACACTAACAACATAATCAGGTCCTTCATAGTTAACTACAGTTTTACCGATTTTCAAGAGATATTTTCGATTATATCCGAATTGTGCTTCTACTTCCTTATCTCCTATTTTAATAGTATATTTATAAATATTTAGTTTATGACAATTTTCATTAATCTCTCTGACTCCTTCAACCTCACCGCATCCCAGCAAACCACTTAACCCAACAAGCGCAGCACCTAAAACTAATTTTCTTAAGCTCATACTACCAAAAAACCCACAATCAAATTATAAATTTTTATATATTCCAGAATACACTCCAAATCATCAATAACCTTTATAAATACCCTCTTAAATTCATATATAAATGCAGAAGATTACTAAAATTATACTCGACACTAATTTCCTACTTATTCCATTCCAGTTTAAGGTTGATATATTTGAGGAATTAGCAAAGATCTGCGACTTTAAGTATAAACTATACATTGTTGATAAGACCCTTGACGAGCTTGAGAAGGTCTCAGGGACCGCAAAAAAGGGTTTTGACAAGAAATCAGCAAAACTCGCCTTAAAGCTTATAAAAACAAAAGATATAAATATAATCACTACAGCAAAGCATAAAGACGTAGATAACCTTATCTTGGACTTGATAAAAGAGCAGGATTATATTGTAGCAACCCAGGATAAGCCTTTAAAAGCCAGATTAAAGGAAAATAATGCAAAACGGATTATTTTAAGGCAAAAAAAATATCTAACACTTATAGGGTGAACAAAATATGTTTTACAGAACTGAGATAAAGGACCATGTTAGGGTCCCTCCAGAACTATTCGGTCTTCCAAGGGAAGAAGCTGTACTTAAGAGACTGAAAAAGGATTATGAAGGTTTTATTTCAAAAGACATCGGTATTGTTATTGATGTTGACAAGGTTAATGACATTCACGAAGGAGTTATCATACCTGGAGACGGAGCTGCTTACTATGAGACAACCTTTGAACTTCTTGTCTTCAGACCAGAGGTTAAGGAAGTCCTTCTCGGAAGAGTAAAAGACATTGCAGAGTTCGGAGTTTTTATGTCTGTAGGACCTATTGAAGCAATGATCCATGTCTCCCAGACAATGGACGACTTTGTAAGCTTTAGCAAGGAAAAAGTCTTGACAGGCAAGGAATCAAAAAGAAACCTTAAGGTTGGTGACAAGTGCAGAGCCAGAGTGATTGCAGTTTCATATAAGGACATCACTAACCCAAAGATCGGTTTGACAATGCGTCAGCCGTTTTTAGGAAAACTTGAATGGATTGAAGAAGATATGAATAAAAAAGCTGAAAAATCTGAGCCAGCAAAGGTTGAGAAAAAACCAGCTGTTAAAAAGAAAAAATAAGGTAATAAAATGAAGAAAAAAGCTTGCAAATCATGTAAAATCTTTGTTGAAGGAAGTACCTGCCCAATCTGTAAGAATAGTAATTTCACAACTACGTGGTTCGGCAGACTTAACGTTATAGACGCTAATAAATCAGAGATTGCACAAAAGTTAGGGATTAAAATAAAAGGGGAATACGCAATTAAGGTGAGATAGATGGAAGTTACAAAAACAATTGAACAACCACTTTTAGCAAGAAAAAGGGTTACTGTTATATTTGAAAAAAAAGGACCTACCCCCTCAAACAAAGAAATAAAGACATCACTTTCAAAACAGCTTGCTGTCAAGGAAGAAGTTATAGAGATAAGACATATCTATAACAAGTTCGGCGATACAACAAGTAAAGCTATTGCCCATATCTATGATTCTAAGGAAAACAAGAACAGGTTTGAGGTAAAATCCAAGAAACAGAGAGAGAAAGAGGCTAAAGCTTCAGAAAAAAAGGAAGCTCCTAAAGAAGAAGCAGAGACAAAGGAAGAACCTAAAGCAAAGGGTGAACAATAATGGGAAAAGGACCAAAAGTAGTTAAAAAAGGTAAAAAAACCAGAAAACCTAAGAAGACAAGCGCAAAGTATAAACATTATACAGCATCTGGAGACAAATTAGAAAGAAAAAAGAAATTCTGCCCAAAATGCGGTGTTGGAGTATTTTTATCAGAGCACAAGGATAGACTTTACTGCGGCCAGTGTCATTATACAGAGTTTACTGGTAAGAAATAGTTCTAAGAATGATTAAAGGAATTATTTTTGATTTAGACGGAGTCTATTTTAAGAACGGCACTGAAAACTTTCTTAAGAGAATCTCTTCTGGTTTTAACCTTGACATAGAAAAAGTAAAAGATATCTACCTGAGAAGCGATCAGATGCAGAAGTATAAAGAAGGCATACTAACTGGAGACGAATTCTGGGACTTTGCTATAAAGCAATGGCAAATCCCTGCTACTAAGGATGAACTATTATATATCTTAGTCTCAGGCTACGAACTTAACCAACCTGCAGTTGATTTAATCAAGAGAGTAAGAAACAAAGGCATAAAATCAGTTATCTGTTCAAACAACTTCAAGGAAAGAATCGCAATATTAGACAGGAAATTTAACTTTCTAAAGGACTTTGATTATGTGATATTATCATATGAACATGGAATAAGAAAACCATCACTTCTCGACAAGGTGCCAGAGATTACTAAATTCAAGGCACATGAAATCCTAGTACTCGACGACTCGGAAAAAAACATTAATGGTGCTATTGAAAAAGGATTCCAAGCAGCACTTTGCTATAACCCTGATAATCTCCCCGAGATACTAAAAAAACTTAATCTAGAATTCTAATTTTTCCCCTGAAAAGCCAACAAATCCTCAGTAGTGATTTTCATGCCCTTTTTTATTTTCTCCTCAACATTAGCTTCAAGATCCTTTAACTTCTTTTCAATCTTTTTCTTCTTCTCTTTATTACTCTCGTCCCTTATTCCATCAACCTTATTCTTAATCTCATTAAACTCAACAAGCTTCTTCTTAAGCTCGTCGTTGATCTCATTAAACTTTTTTTTGATTTCTGTAAACTTATCAAACGCTTCCTTCTCTTTCTTTCTTAACTCTTTTATCTCTTCTGATGATGATATTAACTCCTCATGCCTTGTCTGGCTCTCTTTTGCCTTATTTTGTATTTTCCTGTGCACTTCCTCTGCCTTTCTTTTTTCATCATCAATCTCTTTAGACACTTTATGCAGTTTCTCCCATACACTGCTTACCTGCTGAGCCTCTTGATACCTTTTCTTTAGCTCCTTTATCTTCTTCATCACTTCCTGTTCTTTCTTAAAAGACAATGCTTCAGTCTCAATACTCATCTCAAGCTTCTCAATCTCGTCCTTTATCCTTGAGGGATCTCCTTTGATATTATGTTTTTTTTGTATCTTTATCTTCTCTTCATTAAGTTCCTTGGCAAGCTTGATTTTCTCTCTTATGGACTTGTTAAGCTCCTCGCGGAGCTTTTTCTCTTCCTTTACCTGCTTTGTGAACGCATTCCTTTTATCCTTGGACTTTCCAGCTTGTTTTTTTATATTATTAATCTCTTCAGAAATCTTTGATACTTTAGCAAACATAGCCTCTTTCTTGGCATTAAGACTGTTAAGATCTTTTCTCAGTCTAGAAATATCTCTCTTCTTTTCATCAAATTCTCTAAACAACTGTTTCTTCTCTTTATCCGATAACATTTCCTGTTTCGACCCATTGTTAAAAATAAAATAAAAAAAATACTCTTTATTTAACCGAACAATGCTCCTAGTCCAGCTGCAGCCTGTTCCTCTGACTTCTTGTCTTCCTTTTTCTCCTCTTTCTTAGGTTCAGCAGCTTGTCCTCCAGAAGCTTCACCACTTGCAGCAGCTGCAGGCGCAGCAGCAACAGGCGCTACAGCAGCCTTTTCGATTGCTTCATCAATATTAACGCCTTCAAGTGCAGCGATTAATGCTTTTATTCTAGCATCATCAACCCCAACTCCAGCAGCTTCTAGAACCTTTTTGACATTGTCTTCGTTAACCTCTTTTCCAGCTTTATGCAATAACATTGCAGCGTATATGTATTCCATTTTGAATGACCTCCATAATTATGAATTTTTCTTTTTTTTCTGCATAAGTTCATATGCAGTCGGCACCTTTTCAGGTTCTTTCTTTTTTGGTTCCTCTTCTTTTATCTCCTCTAAAATATCTGAAGCACTTGGCTTTTTCTCTTCCTCCTTCTTGACAAGATTACCCTTGTCAAAAGCCTCTTTAGTCTCCTTGATTATCTGTTCAGCTTTATCCTCTGTTTCCTCTGCCTTAACTTCCTCAACAGGCTTAGGCCCTTCCATTACCTCAGGTTTCACCTCAGCTTCTGCCTTTGGCTCTTCTTTCTTTTCCTCAGCAGCTTCTTCCTTTTTTTCTTCTTTGGGTGCTTCTTGATCTTGAACTTCTTGTTTAGGCTCCTCTTTTGGTTCTTCAGGCTTCTCTATCTTTACTTCTTCAACAGCTTCTTTCTTCTCTTCCTTTGGAGCCTCAGCTTCCTTTTTCTCCTCAACAGGCTTAGACTCTTCCTTGACCTGAGGTTTCACCTCAGCTTCTGCTTTTGGTTCTACTTTCTTTTCTTCAACTTTCTTAACTTCCACTGTTATATTAGCTGTATTCTTAAGACTCAGCATCTCTCTCTCAGCCTTACCCAATAACTGCTCAACAACAGCATCAGCCATGAAATTGGATTCAAGTGCAACTGCCTTTGAATCATTGAAAGCCTTAGTTATGAATAGTTCAATATTATCCTTGGTTGTATACCCTACCTCAAACCCAAGGTTGAATGCCCATTTATGGCATAACCCAATATTATCAAGGTAATCTTGTTCATTGATGTTCAGTATATCTTTTGTATATATGGTTCCGTCTTCATACACTGCAACCAGGTCAAGACCGATTTCCATCGGTTCAATCCCAAGCCTTAACAGAAGACTTGCAAGCTTACCAGAAATAACATCCCCAGCTTTAGCAATAACCTTATCCTCTTTGATTGCAATCTTTCCTCCTTCAACACCTGTCTTTATCCCAAATGAACCAAGTTCACCGATTACAGGTCCAGGAGCAAATGAAGTTGCACCAGCGACTACCACAATATCATTAGGCGCAGTCTGACCAGCCTTTGCAGGCGCACTGCTTTTATTCTTCTGCAGCATCTTGAATAACTTAAACGGATTTTCTTTTGTGAACAATAACGCAGGCATGCCCCTGAAATGCTCCTGCAGTTTCTCGACACCTGGCTTTTTCTCAGCTGCCTTTTCAAAAGCAAACTTCATCAGCCTTTTCTTTGTAAGCTTGATTACCACTGTCTCACTCAACTGCTTTCTCATGTTCTGAAGCTGCGGCGCAGGAAGGTTCTCCATGTTAAGAAGACCAACAATCGGATACTCAGAAATCAATTTAGCAAAATCAGCTACAACCTTTTTCTTGAAATCACTTACATGCGCTTTCATTTTTTAATCTCAACAGGCTTACCCATTGTAAGCTTCAGCATTACAGCTTTGACATTGTTAACTTCATTAGGCAGGTGATGTATTAATCCATTGTAAACTGTGATTATATTATCAGCAACCTCCTCATCCTTCATATCTTCCTTGCCTACTATCATCTGCATCATCTGCGCTTTCTTCACACTGATCCTGCTCAATCTTTGTAATTTATCATATAAAGGTTTAAGGCTTGCTTTTGGCGGTACAACACACCCTGCCTTTGGGTTCGGCATCTTCCCTCTTGGACCTAACACTTTACCGAATGTTGTAGCTACCTTACCCATCATATTAGCCTGGGCAATGAAATAATCATAATCCTTTGCAATAGCTTTCTGTTTCTTCTTGTCATACCCTGGGAAATCATCATCAATTATAACCAAATCACAAACCTTTGAAGCCTCATCTTTAAGCTCAGCACCTACTAAAGCAGCAATCTTCTTCTTTTTCCCGATATCAAAGTGCAGCTCTTGAAAGAAATCAGGTGTATGTTCTGGCTTTTTCAGGTCCAGGTTCTTCAATGTTATAATCAAATCATAACTCTGTTTAAAGTTACGTTTTTTAGAATCCTTCTTTACTTGTTCAATTGTTTTTAATACTTCAGATTTATCCATTTTTCTGACCTTCTATCCATTGGATAGTATTAACGGTTATATTTCTTTGTGAAAATAACTTGTTTATAAAGGTTTCGCAATTATGTATTCCCCTTGATTAATCTTCTTTTACCATAATATAGCGCTTTGCTTCATCTCCTGATACTGACACTACATATACATAGTCTTGATCAGGAACTGCTGGTCTGTTATAGAATTGAAAGAAATATTGTTGCAAGTGTTCAAAAGGAGAAAGCTCACAGTCGCCCCAAGGCTTTAAAATCTCAGGTTTTTCCCACAATGGAACTGCTTTTTCTACAAGAGAATAGAGTAGCGTTCCTGGTTGTATCTTTTCTTCATTTATCTTATGATAGTCTAGGATAACTGGCTTTAGTGGACCATGGTGCCATAAGTTCTTTCCAAGGACCTCTTTATATGCAGCTTCAATTCCTCTTTCAAAACTTTGATTATAAATTAGGTCTCTTGATTCTTCCGATGCGTTTTGATCAACCCCTACAAGAATATGCCATTTCCAGTCAAAATCTTTTTCTTCAGTCTCAGCAGGATAGTCTCGATGGATGTAGCCAGATAGAGCTAAGTATTCTAATGAAGAACTGTGTGATGCAACTAGAATCTGAGCAATTTTTGATAGTACTTCACTTCCAGGATAAATCTCTGTATCATAAAATCCTTTGTCATCAGGATGTCCAAATGGTTTTGGTGTTTCTTCCATATTATCTTAGAATAGAGGGTTCTATTTAAAGATACTTTTATAATCATGTGATATATAAATTACTCTTTAGAAATTGTCGGTGTTTAGTTTAAGCCACTAGAAATTATTGAACTTAACATCGGAATTAATTGAAGTCCTAGGGTGCAACATAGGCTAGGGTGGTGTTGAGGTGGATTTGGGTCGAAGGAGTGCAACGACTGAGCCAATTAATTCCTGTTAAGTTCAATAAAATTTGAGTTCCTTTTAACGGGTTCTTTGTTCTATTGGACTATATCATACCTCTATTAAATCTGCCATATAATCGTATTTGAATTCTTCTATCACAGGAATCACTTCAAAATCTTTTATAGAATCAGTACATTTTGCTCTAATTTGTTTAACAACTTCATCAAGATCTTTGTAATCTTTTGCACAAACACCAATTACAATATCCCACCTACCAGAATTTTTAGAAACATAAACAATTCTTTTATGTAATTTTAAATAACCAATCAAGTGCTTTTCTTGTTCAGGTTTTAGATTAGATAATGAAAATACTACATACGCATAAAGTGGATAACCCAATTTTAATGGATCAAGAAATGCGTGATAAGATTTAATTATGCCTTCTTTTTCCAATTTCTTGATTCTATACTTAACAACATCAATTGGTAGTTTAGTTTTTCTGGCGATTTTACTTACTGATTGTCTAGCATTTATTTGTAATTGTTCCAATACTTTCTTATCTTTTTGATCAATTTTAACCATATTTGCCGAGAAACTGCAATAATTTATAAAACTTTCCCCAATTTGAGGAAAATTTTGTGAATAAGTTAATAAATCATGTGCAGAATCTCTATGGCATGGGCTTATTAAAAAAATTAAAAGTTGCAGTAGCAGTATCCGCATTGAGTGCAAGTCTTGGAACAGGAATTCCAGCACTCTATGAAAGTTATAGATACAACAATGGGCATTATGAGATGTGCAAAAAACCTCAACAAGTTTATGCTAAAAATATCAAAGCACTCGGCATTGTTTACGGCACTTCAATGGGACTATTTGGTCTCATTTGTGGTTATGGACTTGCACCAGATGATCCAAAAGAACAAGAAATAAATGAAAATGACACTTAAAGAAAAAATAAAAAAATATGGAATTGAAACTTTAATAGTTGGGGCTTTTGCATTGGCTGCTACTTTTATGCCGGCTATGGATTACTATGATAAGCATACTAATTGGAAACTTGTTAAAACCATTTCAGATTCTTACGGTTCTAAATCTAGTGTATATCAAGGTATTAATTCAAATGCTGTCCGAATAAGTTCAAGTAATATCTGCGGTTATACGGAGTTATATGATTCTGATGGAGATGGTTCACTTGATTGCTTTATAGCTGGAGGTGGAAGTGGACGGGCATTTCCGGGTGTAAGAATAATCGGCAAACACAATTTAGAAAAAACAGATGATTGGGGAAAACAAATTTTTAAAGGAGCACAAAAGCGTTATCGTGAGATATATGAACTAATTAATGATAAAAAGGAATAAGCCCCATGTAACAAAGAACCCTTACTTCTACACTCGCTACGCTCGATTTTATTTGGAACTCAAATTTTACTCCTTCGCTCCTTTCAGTCGCTCGGTCACGTTGCACTCTCGTGCTTCGCACTCGGAGAACTTAACACCTATTAAGCGCAGTTTTATTTCGCTTTATGGGAGGTTATGGGGTAAAAAGCGAATATTTTAACGTATACATCATAATATACAAATCCTCTTATAACCTCAAACCCTTCAAACGTATATGAAACCAAAGGACCACAACTTTGCAGTTATTTCTTACATTAAGACAAGGGAACAGGTTTTAGAAAAACAATACTTCAAGGAACTCCAGGAAGGTCTGAGAAAGATTCAGACAATGCAATGCCTTGACGATATCACTAAACACTTGGAAATCTCCAGGCTTGAAAAGGAATGCAAGGCTGAAGGCCTTACAAGAGAACAAGCAATTCAGGAAGCAGAAAACGAACTCAAGCTAAACCTTGAAACTGAAAAGATTCACTATAAACACCTGCAGCAGGCGAGAAATGTAGCACCTCACCACCAAATAAACGACTATGACAAAGCATTAAATATAGCAGAAAGGATGATAAACCTATACCAAACTATCCTTACTAAGATTAAAGAATGGAAAGAGATTACAAACCTAGGTTCAGATAGCTCTAAGGATTGACAATACCAACCCGATTATGATCAAGAACAGAATTATCCAAAACCAGATTTCTATCTCACGCTCTTTCTCAATTTCCTTCTTAAGCGTTCTAGCTGAAGGCTTAGCCTTCTTTTTAACAGCCCTCTTTTTTTTCATTATACCACAACATATCTATTTATAGTATTTAAATGTTTTTAAATTTCTTAGCTATACTCTAATGGCAGCTCCCCAAACTTACAATAACTGCATGTTGAGTCAAGATTAATCAGTCCTTCATCATCAAGATACTTCTTTGGCGCATCATTATAACTTACCTGAACATAAGCATGGCCTGGCACTGTCTTAACTTTAGCATCCACTCCTATAGCTTTCAAAAGCCCAACCAGCAATATGCTCTTATCATCACAATCACCTGACTTCACATAAAGCGTTGATTCAGGTGTCTGGAAATACTCCCTGCTTTTTGGATCATTCACATACTTGACATTATCCCGCACAAAATAATACAATGCCTTCATCTGACACATCTTTATCCCTGAATAGCAACCAGTTGTTGCAATCTTTGAAGCAGCCTCTCTTAACTCTTTAGATATCTCATAATCATACACATCATCTATCGTATCAAACCTTCCAATAGAATTATCTGCTTCCAAAGTATAATCAATCACAACCTCTGGCTCAGGGTTATCCTTTAACCCATAATAAGGCACAGCCATCAACACAATCATAAATATCAAGAAAACTCCTAGTATTACCTTTATCGGCCCTTTAAACTTCTTATCATCCTCTTTTTCAAGGTCCTCATACCTTTCTTCATCCATGTTATCTTCCAAACCTTCTCTCTCTATTACCATATTCCTCAATACACCTTGCAAACTCCTCTTTACTGAACTCTGGCCACATGTTATCAATAAACATCAGCTCAGAGTACGCTGACTGCCACATTAAGAAATTGCTCAACCTTTTCTCACCACCAG
This sequence comes from Candidatus Woesearchaeota archaeon, assembly GCA_019323515.1. Taxonomy (GTDB): domain Archaea; phylum Nanobdellota; class Nanobdellia; order Woesearchaeales; family JAHWHD01; genus JAHWHG01. The sequence goes on along the minus strand of JAHWHG010000004.1, from coordinate 10,329 downwards.
TCCTTATGACAAGCTCAGGCTGTGACTTAAGGTATAGATAATTCCCAAAATTCTCCTCATCAACATCTTCTTCATTTATCATCCCTTTCTTTGCAAGCTCAACCACTTTCCTTATACCATCAACAATCTCCTGCCTTCCTCCATAAGCAACTGCAAAGTTCAACCTGAAATCATCATAATCCTTTGTCCTTTTCATAACCTTCTTCATCAGATTCTGCAACTCTTCATCAAACATCTTAAGTCGTCCTATGAACCTAATCCTAATCCTTCTCTTGTCAACCCTGTCATCATTCATAAGCTTCTCAAACTCTTTCTTGAACAGCTGCATCAGGTAATCAAACTCCTTCTTAGGCCTGTTAAAGTTTTCAACTGAGAAAGTGTAAAGCGTCAACTCCTTGACACCGAGCTCATTACACCAGTTAAGTACCTTCTCAAGCACCTCTGCACCATACTCATGCCCTTTCCATGGCTCAAGCATCAACCTCTTTGCAAACCTTCTGTTTCCGTCCATTATAATTCCAACATGATTTGGAACCTTTTTATCATTCATATTCATCAACCTTAAAATCCTTACCCAATATTAATCTTATAAAAATGTTCTTGTCAGGCTCAATCCCCATCCCTGCAAATAACTTAGCCAGCTCAAGCCCGCTCTTCTCTTTATCACGTCCAGCCTTGAACTCAATGATTTCTTTTATACTTTCACCATAAATATATCCAGCCTTGTTAAGTCTGAGCGCAATATCATTGCTATAACCTTTCACTCTCATCCGTGAGAGGTCAACAATAAGTTCCTCCTTCTTCATAATATCCTCTTTACCCTTCCCAGGCTTGAACTCAAACCCATGCACTCCTAGCTCAAACTTAAGTATATCCTTGACAATATCCTTTGCACTTTTTGAAAGATACTTGTTGATATCTTCAATATTATGAAAAGAATAAAAGTCCTCGTCTTTAACTCTCTTCAGCGGATACACCCTGCCAATATATTTCCTGACCTTCTGCTTGACCTTTCCATTCTTCCAACTATTCTCAACAACATACAAGTACTCATTCCCTTTTATCTTCTTCACACGTACAAACATCTTAATCCCCTTAAACCAATAAACTCCAGTTAGGCACTAGCAGATATTTAAGTTTTTCGGCTTTACAAGGCCTATATCCTAAGAATTTACTCATGAAAAATCTCGCATTCAAACCTATAAACCTTAACTCCTGGCTTCTTCCATGCATCCTTATTCAAACCAGCTTTCTGGCACGTGTACTCTAAAAACTCTTTAGAATCCCAGTTATATTCTGTAGCTACCTGCGGCAGCAATAAACCCTTGTACATACCTTTCTCAACTATTAGTCCGTCTCTGCCAACTTTAATCTTTTTTACATAGTCCTCTGGCTTCCCCACTGCAATAAGTTCAGGCTTTGTCAACACAGACACTTCAACCTTCAATCTCTTGAACTCAGCCTCATTCAACGGCTTAAACCTAGGGTCAGAGAACGCAGCAGATTCAGCTGCTTTTATCACAGATTCATACAAAGGATATATTGCCTCAATAAACCCAATGCATCCACGCAACTCACCATCTATAGTAAGTGTGACAAACACCCCTTGCTTATCAGAAAACTCACTTTTAAGCTCCTCGCTAATCTTTAACTTTTCATTTGAGAAATGTGCTTTAATAGCATCCCTTGCTAAACTGATGAGAAGTTCCCCTTTCATTTCATCTTATCAAAGGCTTTTGAGAACTTCTCTATTGTCTTTTTCAGTCTCTTTGCAGCTTCAGCCAAAGCCTTCTTAGGATCAACTTTACCGTCTGTCTCTACAATAATCCTTGGCTCTCCTACTAAAGGATGGCTTATGTTATATCCAGCTGCTTTGACATGACTATCATTCCAAAGCTCTTTCTTTAAAGCATTGCAGAATGTATGATCTTCTCCTTGTATCTCGACTATTAGTCTGTTCTTACCCTCTTCAATAACTTTTAGTTCCATGAAACCACCTTTATCCTCTAATCTAGACCTTATTTATAAAACTTTCCTATTAAACTGTACAACTAGTTTGCTCTCCTCTCAAGTCTCCACACACCTACTTTTATCCTGTGTATTTTCTTCTTGTGAAACATCATCGTCGATTTAAGGGGAAACATGAACTCGCTGTAATGTGTAACATCGAACAATTTATCGTCGCTGAACTTCTGCACAAACTTCTTTGTAGAGGCCTTATGAAAACTATAAACTATATCTGCAATCTCTGTCGCTTTCTCTAAAAACTCCTTGTCTGCATGCTTATCCTTCACCCCGAACGGAGGGTTCTGTATCACTACCTCAGCACCTAATTCCTTTCCATCAATGATATCACTCACTTTAGATTTTTTTACAATATACTCAAATTCAGTCCCTTCTTTCTCCTGCACATACTTGATATTCTCCTCACACCTCTCAAGTGCTTCCTTGTCAGCGTCGATAAATATCACTCTCTTAGCGCCTAACAAACCTGCTCCTATGCCTAATATCCCTGTACCGCAGCCAAGATCAACTATTACTTTCCCGTATATATCTCCTCTCAACCCTGCATCCCATAACACTGCAGCTGCAATCTCTGAATCTGTAGGATATTGCTCTATGCTTACTTTAGGACTCTTGAACACTTTCAGCCTCGATAACACTATTGCTAATGCAGATTTTGAATGTATCTTTCCTATGCCTGGCATTTTCTTTTCCTCTTTATCCTCACTTTTAGATTATTTTCAATATTCAGTCACTATGATCTCAATATAACCTCATATGTAAGCCTCATATTACAAAGCCACGTAACCTCTAAAACCGCTTTAAACGCTCATTTAAAGCCATTTTAACGTATATTCTCATAAATCCCTGTATAGCCCTCACAATCGCTATATTAACGTATAACGCTAAATAATCACATATTTCACTTGTTTATATATGTTTACACTCTAATTTAACACTCACTTTCTAATTATTTTCATATACCTCTATGCTCATTTACTGTTCTTTCTATACTAACCACCTGTATTCTATATCGCAGATTTGCGTAATAAAGCCCTCAAACCCTCGAATTCAATTGTTTCAGCACCTCTAAACAGAACCAGATACTATGTTCTCACTCATTTTCATGCTTATACACGCACAAAACATGATTTTAGCCCTTAAATCCCCTATTTTATCTCTCACTTTTTAATTATTTTCATATATGGCCTACTCAATTTATCTTGTGTTTCTCTGAATTCAGCCTTCCCAGTCTCTGTATCCCTCATATTCTGCACATTAATCATCTCTGTTAATTATTTTCATATATGTGGAGCCTCTTTGTACTAACCTTAAACGTATATTACAACCCTCACTTCTCATTTATTTTCATATATGGCCCTACTCTCTTCACTCTAATCACTCACAGATTTTGCTATTTCACCGTCTATAAACTCATATCTAATCCCTGTAAAGCCCACCTACACAAGGATTCCCTGCTCCTGTGCAATCTTTTTATGCCTCACTTCCTGCTGTTTTTTGCTGGCACACTTTTGGTGTTCATTGTGATTGACGGGTCTTGGCTTCTGTTTTTTTCGGCTCTTTTTTCATCCATCTCCAAGCGCCCTTTTGTCTGGTTGCGATCGCTCTTTTACCCTCTGTTTTGTCAGTCTTAGTCCCATTCCCAAACAGTCCTGGGACTGTATAGTCCCAGTCTCACAATAATCCCAAATAAGACTAACTATTTATACTTTATGTTTGCACTTCTAAGTCAGAAACTGCTCTCCAAAACCCTCTTTCATATTCCCAAAATACTCCCAAAACAGTCTCAGTCCCATCTTGGGACAGTCCCAATAGCCTTATTTAGGACTGATAGAATATAGTTCGTGCGCAGAGCGCGCTACGCGCAAATTTCGTTCCCTCGTTAATCTCTCCTTCCAGTCTCAGTCCCATTCCCAAAATGTTTGTCGTCGATAAAATAGTCTCAGTCCTACTTGGGACTAGCAGAAATCAGCTCACTCAAAACTCTTTATCTTTCCAGCCTTCGCAAAATACTTCTTCTCTTTACCTTCCCTCAAGAACCCTACTTGTCCTTCTTCTTCAACTTCTTGAAGGATCCTATAAAATGAACTTTTTGAGCAAAGCCCTTGCTCATCAACAACCATCTCTTTCATCTGCAACCCTGAAATCCGTTCATATTTAAGGATTAAATTTCTTATCAAATTCTTGACATATTCCTTAGAATTCCTTGTAATATTTCTAACAATCTTTTCCCTTAAATTCTGTTTTGGGGTTGCTTTATTCAGCTCAATATTTGCAATCCTTGCCTCCATCTCCTGCATCTTTGCAAGCATATTCTCAAACGCAGAATGCCTCCCAACAATAACTTCAACATCATCCTTTGTAATTTTCCTCTCATTATGTTCCTCAAGCCTATCTATCCTCATATTTACCTTTTCAAGTTCATACTTCGGCATAATGTGAGATTTCTCAAGTTCTCCTATTCTTGCATGGATCTTATTGATGTCCTGCTGTGGCAGATGCATATAATTCTCTATTCTTGATAGCCTTGTATCTACATCTTCATGCTTCCCCTGAAAATACTGCACCCAGGAAACTAGGTTATTTATGTCGCTTCTAAGTCGAGAAAACGAGGCTTTAAGCATATACTGAAACCTATGCCACTTATCAATACTAAGTGTCTGTTTCGGTTTAAGCCACCCCATAATATATAAATAAATCGCCCGATTGTTTATAAAACTTTTGATTTTTATTCTCGATATTCAATATTGGAAAAATATTTAAGATAGGCTTTTGTCTAACCATATATGAATATTAAAGAATTTGCTGCTAATGTAAATAAGAAAATAAAGCATTCTTTTGCTAAAATCCGTGAGGAGTTAGAGGACCACCTAAACGCTATAAACGAGAATACTAACGAGATCCAGGAGAATTATGAGGCTATCCTGGACCTTGATTCTAAGATAGACAAGCTTAGTGAGCGTATTGAAGAAATGCAGATGATGCTACAGCAGCTACCCCTTCCTAAGACCTTTACAGTTAAGATTCAGCCTCTGACAATCAATGAAAAACAGGTTTTCAAGTGTTTGTATGCGCATGAAGAACCTTTTTCATACTCCCAGATAGCTGTTGAACTCAACATATCAGAGTCACTTGCAAAAACCTATGTACAAAATATGATTGATAAGGGTATTCCTATTATTATAAAATATATCAATGCTGCTCCTCTTATATCTCTTGATTCAGAATTCAAGGAAGTGCAGGCAAAAGAGAATGTTGTTGGTATAGATAATGGTTCTTCAGAACAAGTAGAAAACGATTAATCTTCTCTTAAATGTTTTAGCCAAACAAATTCTTATCTTTGATTAAAAGTTTTATCTCAAATCATCTAATGGTGATCTTACTTTCTTCAATTGTTCCTTGCTTACTTTGGTATAGCGCTCTGTGGTTGCCAAATTTGCATGTCCTAACAGCTCTTGGATTATCCTTATATCTGTTCCTGCTTCCAGCAAATGTGTTGCAAAGCTGCTCCTCAATGCATGGCAGAACACTCTTTTCTTTATCCCTGCCTTCTCAGCTGCGCTACTAACCACCTTTTGCACATACCTCTTGCTCACAGGAAACACTAATCCCTCTACCCCTTCACTTTCAATATGCCTCTGTAATCCTTTAATCAACTTATCACTAAGGATTATCAGTCTATCTTTCTTACCTTTTCCAGCCTTTACAGTGCCAATCTTCTCTTTGAAGTCAAGATTCCTTGCATCTAACTCAACTACCTCAGAAACCCTCAGCCCTGCAGAATACATAAATTCAACCATAAGCCTGTCTCTACTATTTTTTATCACCGCTAAAATGTTTTGCACTTCATCTTTTGACAATACAGTTGGTATCTTCTTCTCTGCCTTGACTGTCTTAATCCTTCCAAATATGTTTTTCTCAAGCACCTCTACATAAAAGAACTTCAATGCACATCTTGCAAGGTTAACTGTTGCAGGCTTCATACTTTTATCAGAAATCAAATGTGCTATGTACTCCTTTACATCATACTCCTCTACTTCATTTGGACTCTTTCCTAGGAAGTTAAGAAAATCATTATTATAGTGTTTGTAGTTTCTGATGGTCTTCTCACTAAAACCTCTAAGCTTAAGTTCAGTCTCCAACTGCCTTAATCTGTCGCTCATTTCATGCCTCTTTTTTGTTCAAAAGCCTGGCCTTTTCAAGCCAAATTATACGTTTTTTGTACTTCTCTTTATTTTCATATAACTAAAGGTACATACAATGTATATTGTGCGAACTACTATAAATATCTAATGTTTTTACCCAGAAAATGAATACTCTGGATGATCCTTGAAGAATTTCTCCTCACAATGTGCTGCACTACGAGAATGCTTATGACTCTCAAGTTCCTTCTTTGGGTTCCATTTACATAATTTATTCTCTGGACACATCCTGCAATAAACAGTTCTAACAACCCAACCTCTTGCAGCAAAGAATGCATCATCCTCAAACCCATGCAGATGCCTCTCTCTTGCCATTTGCACCTGTAAGATATAGGACTTTGTATGTGTGCACTTCCCATCATAAGGTTTTTGCGGTATCATATAAAATTCAGAATTCATTTTTATCCTATTATATGTCTCTTCAATTATCCCTAGAAATTGCCTGTCAAAACTCTCTTCCCATGTTTCACTATCCCTTTTCTTTCCAATGGTTCTATGTTCAGGTAAATGTAATTCTTTAATGTCTTCAACGATTTCATCTAAACTAGGAAACTCCATTGCAAGATTAATAATCTTTACTAGTTTAAATAAATTGTCAATAGTGAACCCTTATTTTTCTGTACAAAAGTTTTAAGCGTTAACTAAAAAAATAATTTAGAAAAGAAACTAGTTTTGATTAAAATTTTTATTCCTTAATTCTTAGATACAAACACCTAAAGTTACACATCCAGTTGGCTGTGAGCAATTGTATTTGATACATCCTTCTACATGGAGATTCCCGGTTAAATTCATCAATCCAGCTTCATCAACAACTAAACTAGCATTTATACCTAATGAAGCTGGTCCATCAACCATTAAACCTTGGCCTACAATAAGTGCATTATCTACAACTAAATCATTCCCTACATGCATATTATTAGATACATCTGCAGTTGTTGCAGAGACAGTTCCAATAGTTGCTGCTGGTAAATCTGAACCAGATATATCATATGTCATTAATTCTCCTGTCAATGTATTCCCTATGTATGCATATTTCCCTACAACTTTGATAGTTTGTGAATATGAACTCCCTCCAAATTCAACCCCTCCAACTTTTGTAGGATTTGTAGGGTCTGAGATGTCAAACACCTCAAGATCATCCCCAGTTGAACCACTGGTTACATAAGCATACTTCCCAGCCACATCTAATCCATATGCATTATCTGCAGCTGTTGCATTACCAATATTCACAATATTTGATATATCTGAGATATCCCATACCTGTAAATTATTTGAACTATAGCTACTTATTGTGTAAAGATAATTGCCTGATACATACATATTAATTACAGTACCAGATGCTTGATTGTTGGATTCTACTTGCTTAGGGTTTGTAGGGTCTGAAATATCATATATCTTTATCAATGTTGACCCACCAGCCTGAAAACCAATAAAAGCATACTTCCCTGAGATATAAAGCCCTCTAACATTATCTCCGGGATTTGCGGTTCCTATCAGTTCAGGGTTTGTTGGGTCAGATATATCATATATCTTAAATTCATTACTTCCATCAGTTCCAATATATGCATATCTCCCTGAAACATAGATTTCATCACCATTAGCACCAAGCTCAACACCAGCCACTTTTACAGGATTGCTTTTATTTGAGATATCAAATATCTCAAAATCATCCCCTCCAAGATCATTGCTAATAGTGTACATGTACTTATTTAATACATAAATACCATTTACACTATTCGTTAAGTCTGCATAACCTACAATAGAAATATCTGTAGGATTGCTAATATCAAAAATTTCAACATCTTTACTTGAATTTGAAGTTCCAACATATGCATATTTTCCTGCAACAAAAACCTCCAACGCTGTACTGTTTAGTAACGCCTCTCCAATCTTTACAGGATCCACTGGAGATAGTTCAATATTTGACCTTTGACCATCAAGTAAGATTGTGCCAGTGCCTATTGTAATGTTGCCTATTACTGAAAGATCTCCAGTAATATTTGCATTACCTTCTACATGAAGCTTTTGTGTTGCGTTATTTACCCATGGGCTAGTAATGCCTATTCCAACATTCCCTTCTTTTGTTATTTGTATTTTGTCATCGCCATTGTATCTGATAAACAAACCTTTATTTGCTATAGTTCCAAATGTATACATGTCCCAGTAATTCTCATTAGATAAACCAGTAGCTAATCTTATACCTGGATTTCCTGCAGTGGTTTCTGAAGCAATCGTCATTGCTCCCATAACAGTTGATTTTATCCAGAATGGATATGAGTGAGTATTATTTGTCCCAATACCCACCTGATAATTCAAATTCTTTGGATACAAATTCGTTCCAGACACATTCCAATTACTCTCCCCGCCAGAAACAGAACTCAGACAATTTCCGCTAACAATACAAATATCATCAGTTGCATTCAATGTACCAGTAACAATATAATCCCCTGTTGCCAGTGATCCCGGGTTAATCTCAGACGCTTCATGTGATACAACTGCAGCGAAAACACTATACAAACTAACTAAAAATAGAACTAAAAATACACCTGTTTTTTTATGACTCAATATAGCCCCTCTTTTAATAATTAATTTATAAATAAAAACAAATAATTGTATATAAACCTTTCTATCCTACGTAACTAAGCTGTTTCTTCTCTTTCTCCTGAACAGCGACCTTACTTTGCTGCAATAATCCTTTCAATTTCTCTTCAAACTTCTCTGCTTGTTTAAGTAAAGGCTTATAATCAACTTTTAACCCAAGATATTTGTCAAGCACCTCAATTATCTTTGCAGCAGCCTTGCTGTCTGGAAGATTACTTTGAGTCTCTGCAAAAAGAGCAGTAATCGGAACCTTCAAAGGTTTTACAAGCAATGCACCTGTAACACCCATTATGATCCCCTCGTCGAGACTTTTGCAGATTGTGTCAAGCTTTTTCCTCATTTTATCACTTGTTGCAAAGTAAAATGCGTCCTGGTTTTCACTTTTCATCGCTGATCCTATCCCTTCCAGACTTACAATCTCTTTTACGCCTAACTGTTTTGCAAGTTGTATAACAGCGTCGGCAAGTTCCCATTCAATGCCTGTCACAGAAGTAACACCGTGCACTAAAATCAAGTTGTACTTCTTATTATAATGAATCCCCAACGGAGGAACAACCTCTCCTCTATGCACAGCAGCAATCGCAGGGAGTTCAGGTAACCATATATCTCCAATCTTTTCTGTCTTTAAATGATCAATCAAGAATTCAGTTGCAATTGTACCAACTAACCCAAATCCTGGAAAACCCTCAATAAGTGTTGGGTTTTTAGGTTTCTTGTTCAGACGAATATCCACCAATATTATCACCTTTTTTGATTATAATTGAATACAAAGAATTACATTATAAAAATGTTTCTATAATGGTAAACTATAAAAGTATTGAATTCCTCATGTCCATTAATGATAGATTCATATGAATTCGGTAAGTTCACAATCAAAGGTAAGAAATATCAGTGTAATGTAAAGTTAATCAAAGACGAGGTCATCAAAACAAGGCATTTTGACAATCATATTATTAAATTAGATGACTTCCTTGACTTAGTGAAAGAAACCCCTGAATTCATAATAATCGGAACAGGAGCACATGGTGTTATTCAAGTTCCACGGGAAATAATTGATTTCATTGAACTAAGAGGCATTAAACTTATTATTGAACAGACTGGAAAAGCATGCAGAGAATACAATCGCCTTATCAAACAGGGTAAAACAGTGTGCGCTTTGCTCCACTATACCTGTTGAATCTACACAAATTTTATAAATAGTAACTTAATCATAGCCAGTAACGCGTCGGTGATCTAATGGCTATGATTACGGCCTTCCAAGGCTAACGAAGTAAGCCGTCTATCCGGGTTCGAAACCTTGTTTCAAACACGAAACCTGGACGAAAGTCCCGGCCGACGCATTCTTCTCTTCTTTATTCTAATAGTGCAATTATAGTATTCTAACAATTAAAAATAAAAAATAATTAGTTTATTGTGACAGGTCAATCTTTGCAGTTGGAAAACCCTTAGCTAACTCATCCCTTATTGCCTGCTTGATTTCTTCAGTTGTTCCATTGAACAG
>JAHWHG010000003.1 GCA_019323515.1 Candidatus Woesearchaeota archaeon | reverse complement strand
CTCATCCCAAGTCAAATTCAACCATCTAGAAGTAAATCCAGAATCATAAACTCTTGATTCATAATACCCACTAGTATTCTCATACAAACCGCTAGCGTTCTGTATTAAAGCAATTGAAGTGCTATTCAAAGTAACATTATAATAACTTCCTAAGTCCCATCCACTAAACGTCTCATTCTCATTAGCCCAAGCACAATTACCGCTAGCATCACACACATAAGCATTCCATGTGACTGTTGTATCCTTAAACCAGTTCACACCAATAAAGTCAGTAACATTAACTGTAAATGTTGTCGAATTCTCTGTACCACTCCAAGTATTAGTACCATTGTCTGCAAATGTTCCGCTTAAATCGTGATATAATGTAACATTTGTTAGTGAATTGCTTGTTGCGTTTATTGTAAAGTTTATTATTTATGTTAAGTCTATGCTGTCATTTTTTGGTGTTATTAGTGACACGTTTAGTATTGGTTCGTATTCTATTGTTACTGATTGTGTTAGTAGTTCTGGCGTGTAATTTACATTTTCTGTGTAGAAGTTTGCCTGGTATTGTATGTATTGATTATTTGTTAGTGAGTTTAAGTCGCAGTAAGTGTTGTTTGTGCATGTTATGTCATATGTTGCTCCTGAGCAATCTGATGTGATGCAGCTTCTTGCTGAAATATTTAGACTCATTGTTCCTCTTTTGTATAAGTCTAATACTTCATCTGCTGTTAGTGCTCTTGTCCATATTGCTAATTCGTCTATTGTTCCGTTGAAGTCTCCGTATAACTCATTGTCTGGTCTTGCTAGTCCTATTGTTAATGGTGAAGTAGTACTTGTTGCTAATGCTCCGCTTGGTGTTCCTGATGAATAATCTAATTCTCCATTTAAGTATATTTTTAGTTCTGTGCTTATGCTTGAATCATATACTAATGCTACGTGATACCAAGTATCATCTTGTATTCCTGCATCATATGAGCTAGTTATGTCAGTTGTCGCATCGATATAGAAATCAATGTACGTTCCATCAGTTCCTAGTTCAAAGTTGTCATTTGTCGAAGTTGAGGATTGTGCAATCAATACGTTTTCAACACTATGACCAGTTGCATCATCCATATCATTATATCTTTTAAACCATAGTGATGTTGTGAATGCACTTGGTGTGTCCATAGCATTTACATCACCTAGAGTCACATAATCGTTTACTCCGTCGAATTCATATGCTGTGCTAAATATTCCGCTTATGTTCTGTATGTCTCCTATTGTTGTTCCATGGTTTCCTTGTCCTGAACTATCTAGTGAGTTATTGTTGAAGTGTAGGAGTATTATGTTGCTTGTCATGTCTGCTCCTGTTTCTGTTTCTGCATTGTTTGGTAAATCCTGTCCATAGTTTATTGCGTCCCATGTAAGGTTTTTCCAGCTTGCATCCACTCCTACATTAAAGATTCTTGAAGTGTATGTTCCTGTTTCTGAGTATGTTCCTTTTTGTTTGTTGTAGATGTCTAATACTTCTTCTGCTGAAAGGGTTCTATTCCATATTACCACTTCGTCTATTGATCCGTCAAAGTAACTGCTAACTGATGTTCTTCTTAATGCTCCTATCACCAAATTGTCTCTGTATAGTATGTCTCCAAACCAGTCTCCATCATTTGCTCCTGCTGATTGTTCTGATAATGTTTCTGCATCTCCATCTACGTACATGAAGAATTCTGTGCCGTTTGATGTTACTGTTACATGGTGCCATTCTCCGTCAGCAATGAATGTGCTTCCGTTTGTGTAAATGCCCCCATCCGATGATTTTGATATCATCAGTACACCATTGTATATTGAGAACATCCAGTAAAAGTTTGCTGTTGCTTCATCTGCAGATGATAGGATCTTGTTATTTCCTGTCCCATCATCTTCTGTTTTTATCCATGCTGTTATTGTTCCTGTTTGTGTGTTTGAATAATCTGCTACTGCTCTTCGTAGGTATCCGCTTGCTCCGTCAAATGTGTATGCATTGTTTAGTTTTCCTGTTGTGTTTGTTATTGTTCCTATTACTGTCATGTCGTTTCCTTCTTCTGATGAATCTATTGAGTCATTGTTTAGTTTCCAGGAACCTACCAGCCCTGTTGTGTTTGCTCCATTATTTTCTATTTCTTGTAGTGTGTCGTTTTCTGCTAGTATTATTGATGTAATGTTGTATTCTATTGCTGCATAGCTTCCTAAATCCCACCCTGAAAATGTTCTATTACTATCTCCCCAGTCGTAATTGCCTGTGTCTTCATAGCCCAAACAATTCCATGTTATGGTTGTGTCTTTTATTTTATTGCTGCCTATAAAGTCTTCAAGATTTCTGATAAAGCTTGTTTGGTTTTGTATTCCTGTTACTGTATTTGTTCCATTTGTACTAAATGTTCCGCTTATGTCATGGTATAGTGTTATGTTTGTTGCTGAGTATCCTGATGTTATGTTGCATGTGAAGTTTATATCATTCAATAAGTCTACTGTGTTATTATCTTCAATTGGTATGATCAAAGTTATGTTTGGCAGCCACATTTCTTGTGTTGTTATGTTTATTGCATGAGTTCCTGTCAGTGTTGTTGTTATTGTTTCTTGTAGGTCTCCGTTGCTGTCTGTTGGATGCGGTATTTGCATTGATGGTTGTCCGTTGTTTGCTGAGTAATAGTTTGTGTCTGCATTGAGTCCTGTTATGTTCAAGGTCATGGTTGTTTGTGTTGTTGTTGTTTCATCAAATAGCATGTCGTTTGCTGTCCAGTATTCGTTTATTGTTCTATTGACGCTTATTGATTCGTCCTGTGCATAGTTTGTTTTTATTATTATGCTTCCATTAGAAGTTATGGCATGGTTCTCTTCCCCGTAGCAGTTCATTCCTGGTAGGCATTTTTGTATATAAATCGTTCCTGCCCCTCCATCCGCTGCTGCTCCTGGCCCTGTTCCTCCGTTTGCACTTATGCTTCCTGTGTAGGTGTTGTTTTGTGTGTAGATTGCTATTCTTCCTCCTGCTCCTCCTCCTCCGTCAGCTGAGTCATCTCCTCCGTTTCCTCCATTTGCACTTATGCTTCCTGTTCCAGTTAGGTTAATTGCAGTTATCCATATCGCTCCTCCTGCTCCTCCTCCTGACCCATCGTTATATGCTGTATCACAATTTATTCCTCCTACTTCTCCTGTTGCTGTTATTGATCCATTTACTGTTAGTGTTGTTATGTTTAGTATTATTGCTCCTGCTCCATCTCCTCCTCGACAATCTCCTCCTCCTGATCCTAAGGTTGTTGGGGCATATAATGAGCCATATGCGCTTCCTCCGACATTTACTCCTGCGTTTCCTCCTTGTCCTCCGTGTCCTGCTCCTGAACCTCCGTCATAGTCTCCTCCTGTGTCCACTCCTGGTCCTAGCCCATTTCCTGTGTTTGTAGAGCCAGTGTATCCTCTGTAGTTTACGTTTATTTCTCCTCCAGTGTTTATTGTTAGTTTGTTTATGCTTAGGTTTATCCAGTATGTTTTAGACCCTGAGTTATCCTGGTGTGTTATTGTTCCTCCGTTGTTTACTGTCAGGTCTAGGTCAGGGTTTACATGATTGTTTTCTGATCCTGATAGGTATAATGTGGAGTCTTCGCTTATGTTTATTGCAGAACTCTCAGATAATAGTGTTAGGTTTCCCCAATAGTTTGCTATTGTCAAATTGATAATATCAGCATTTATTAGATTTGACGCATTAAATATTCCTCTATTGTATACTGACCCATATGTGTAATTTAAGTTAGGTGTATCAAATCTTAGTCCTGATCCTACTCCTAGTTTTGCATTGTTTTTTAGTTGTACGATTTCTATTTCATGGTCTTCTACTGTTCTGGTTTCTGCTCCGTTGTGTGCATTGTTATCCAGTAGTAATTGATGGTTTGTTGTGTTGTCTAGGTATATTGTTCCTGCTCCTCCATATTGGTATCCCCAACCACCATATGCTGTTATACTTCCTGTGAAGTCATCTATACTATTATAATAGATTGCTATTCTTCCTCCTCCACCTCCTCCTCCGTCTGCTGAATCATCTGCTCCGTTTCCTCCGTTTGCTGATATACTTCCTGCTCCAGTCATTGTTTCTGTTGTAATGGATACTGTTCCTCCTGATCCTCCTCCTGATCCATCATTGTATCCTGCGTCACAATTTATTCCTCCTGCTTCTCCGTTTGATGTTATGCTTCCTTGTAGGTTTATTGTTGAGGCATTGATGAAAATTGCTCCTGCTCCGTCTCCTCCGTTGCAGTCTCCCCCTCCTGATCCGATATGGATTGGGTTTGTCATTGAACCATATGTTGCTCCTGATGGGTTTACTCCTGAGTATCCTCCTAATCCTCCATATCCGGCTCCTGATCCTCCGTCATAGTCAGCTCCTGTATCCACTCCATGCCCTGGCCCGTTTCCTGTATTTGCTCCAGTATATCCTCTATAATTTACGTTTATTGTTGACACTGATTCTATTGTTAGGTTAGTTACAGATATGTTTAGTATGTATAATTGCGATGCTGCGTTATCTCTGTGTGTCATTGTTCCGTTGGAGATGTGCAATTGGTTTGCTTGGATTAATATATCTGTTTGGTATGCTGTTAGTGTTGCAGCGTTTGTTATGTTTATTATGTTACATTCTACGCTTGTGTTTAGTAGATAACTTGAACTTACTGTCCAGTTTCCAGTCCAATCTGGACAATTTGCATATAATATTTCGCCTGTTGTGAATGTATAGTTTGTTCCCCATCCTGTTCCTGATGAATCTGTGCAGTTTACATTCCAGAGATATGTTTTTGCTGATTCTGCTATTGCTATGCTTGTGAAATTGAATGGTGTTCCCGCACTTGCTTCTATTGTTTCATTTGCTTCCCATGTTCCTGAGAAGTTGCCCCATAATGTGCAGTTTGCGTCTCTGTCGGTTTGTGCTTGCATTGTCCATGTAAAATAGTCTGTTGTATAGTTTATTTGGTTACTTACTATCGGTGCTGGGGATAGTTCATAACTTATCAACACAGAGTTACCAGTCAAAGCTGGGGTGAAATCAGAATCATCAGTCTCAAGGTCAACTTTATACTGGAAGTATCGCCTAGGTGTTAACGAACTTAGGTCACAGTAAGAATTATTAGTGCATTCAACACCATAAGTATCACCTGCACAAGCAGGATCATCGCATGTCCTCGCACTTACATTTAATGTCAAACCTCCTCTTTTATAGATTTCGGCAATCTCATCTGCAGTCAAACTTCTATTGAAGAATGCGACTTCATCAATATCCTTTGAATCAAATACCTGTATGTACAGATTACTTTCATTAATATCACCTGTAGGATGGCCATCTCCTGTTCCTCCGCTCTGCTTACCGTTAATATATATCTTTGATTCTGATCTTGTCCATGTTACAGCTGTGTGGAACCATTCACCTATTGTTGGAGTATAACCGCTATCAACACTACCTGATCCACCTTGAGGACCTGCACCTAAAGCTAGATACATATTATTCGAAGATGTCCAAGTAGTAACATCTCCGAATATAAACTCATCATCTTCCATAGCACCGCCAGTATACGCAACAAAGATAAAATTATTATCGTCCAAATTATTGAATTTGACCCAAGCCATCATTGTATGGCCTTCCTCATTGAAATCAAGATTTGTCTCATTGAACACCACAGCGACATCTTCTAATGCCTGACCAAACTTACCATCTGTATAGTTCACTCCACGATATAACCACCCATGATTCCCGTTTCCACTAAAGTCATATGCATGTGTAGCATTATCATAGCCAGTATCATTGTTAAGATGCAATAGCAAAGTATTACCGCTCATATCAAGATTCCTGTCAATTTCATTATTACTAGGCAGTTCATCACCATATCCATCCTCCTCATCCCAAGTCAAGTTCAACCA
Organism: Candidatus Woesearchaeota archaeon; assembly: GCA_019323515.1. Lineage (GTDB taxonomy): Archaea > Nanobdellota > Nanobdellia > Woesearchaeales > JAHWHD01 > JAHWHG01. The sequence goes on along the minus strand of JAHWHG010000003.1, from coordinate 160,727 downwards.
GCTAGCAAAGAAACCCGCATCATGCACTCTTGAGACATAATCACCTGAAGTGTTCTCATAATCACCAGTTGCATTCTTTGCTAACGATATATTATAAACATTTAATGAAGTATTATAATATGAACCTAAATCCCAGTTAGAGAAAGTATAATTAGAACTTAAATTGCTCTGCCCTAATGAATCATAAGCCCGACATCCCCAGATAATTGTAGTATCCTTAGACCTGTTTTCTCCAATGAAATCTGTGAAGTTTCTCGTCACTTGAAGGCTTCCATAAGTTCCGCTGACAATTGTTGTACCATTTGCTTCCCACGTACCACTCATTGTATGATACAAGGTGATATTAGCTAAGCCAGTTCCATTGGCTGAACAATTGAAAGTGATTAATTCGCTCATATTAAATGAGTTGTTCCCATCAGCAGGTGTGTTCAAGGTCAATACAGGTGGAGCAACAAACTCTTCATAACTTATCAATACAGAATCAGTTAGAAGTTCAGGTGTGTAGCTCACATTTTCAGTCTCAAAGTTAACCTTATACTGGAAGTATTGATAATTACTTAAAGTACTAAGATTACAGGATGAAGCGTTAGTGCATTCAACATCATAAGAATCGCCTGCACAAGCTGAATCATCACAGCTTCTTGCTGAAATATTCAAATTCAGCACTCCACGTTTGTAGAGGTCAAGGATTTCATCAGCTGACAAACTTCTGTTCCATATTCCAACTTCGTCAATAGAACCATCAAAGTACTGTCTCTGATTACCCCATGCACTTGCTCCTCCTATCACCAGTTCAACACTTGAATCATATACCCCTGCATTATAATTAGTATAATTATCCAAATATCCATTGACAAATATTTTAGTTTGAGATCCATCATAGGTTGCAGCAACAAAAGTCCATTCATTCAAAGGTATTGTAGATTCTCCAAGACCCATACTATCTGATGCTGCCCCAGTCTCAGAGATATGGAAGATTATCGAATTAGTATCAGCAGGTGTTGAAGCGCCTAAGGTCAAGATATAACTTCTTTGAGAATTAGTATTATTCCATTTCCCAACAATTGAATTAGTATAATCTCCTGAAGCTCCTGTTGGATAACTCTCAGGATAGATCCATGAAGTTATAGTGAACCCACTTCCAAAATTTGTATCTAATGAAGCATCATCTGCGATAGTGACATACCCAGAGGTCCCGTCAAAGTCATAAGCAGTGCTAAACTTACCTGTTGTGCTTGAAACAGTTCCTGCAATTGTTCCTTCATTACTCTCTCCAGAAGTGTCAACAGTATCACCATTGAAGTGCATTAACAAGACATTACTTGTCATGTCAGCACCTGTCTCAACACCATTATTATCAGGCAAGTCATCACCATAAGGCAATGCTTCATCCCAAGTCAAGTTCAACCAGCTAGCAGTAAACCCTGAACCAAAAATATTTGATTCATAACTTGCCTTATCAATGTATTGACCTTTTTGTCTGTTGTAGATATTAGCTATTTCAATTGCTGTCAGGCTTCTGTTCCATATCGCTACTTCGTCTATGCTTCCATTAAAGTCTCTTGTTCCATCATCCGTTATTCCTACTAACAAACTATTAGCAGTATTTACAAGTGGGCTTCCGCTTGTTCCTGATGTTGCTCCATTATCTAATTCTCCATCTATATATATATCAGGATAACTCCCACCATAGACTGCAACTACATGATGCCACTGATTATCCAATGTAAACGTTTGCGCTGAGTATCTTCCAAACAATGACGAACCATCTGTTGATGCAAAGAAACTTAATGTGCTTTCTGCAGCAGTTTGCAATGTCCAACCCCTTGCTCCTCCTATATGGTCTTTTGTTATTATTGCTCTTGTTGCTATTTGCGCACTATTTGCGAATTTAATCCAAGCCGAAACTGTTAGTTCACTTAAAGAATCTGCAATTTCTAAATCAGTATAGTTTACGTAATCTCCATCTCCATCTAGCTGGTATGCTGAGATAAGTTTTCCTGTTATGTTAATAACGTCACCCACAACAATCCCATTATTTCCTAAGCCAGAATTATCAAGTGAATTATTATTATAATGTGACAATAATATATTCCCATTCATGTTTACATATCCATCATTGGCCAAGTTATTAGGTAGTTCCTGCTCACTATCATTATCAGTTAAAGAAAGTGAAGTTGCGTTTAATGAAGATTTATTATATGAACCAAGATCCCATCCACTAAACGTCTGATTCTCGCTAGCCCAACCACAATAACCAAATGCATCACAAGCATAAGCATTCCATACAATGGTTGTATCTTTAAACCTGTTTACACCAATAAAATCACTTATATTAACAGTAAAAGTAGTCTCATTCTCTATACCACTCCAAGTATTAGTACCATTCTCTGCAAATGTACCGCTTAAGTCATGATACAATGTAACATTAGCTAACTGATAATTCGTTGCATTCACTGTGAATGTAATCAACTCAGTAAAGTTGATTGAATCGTTTGTAGGACTTAACAAAGTAACAACAGGATCAGTTACATCAGTATATTCTTCATAACTAATTATTACTGACTCGGTCAGTAACTCTGGAGTTATTTCAGTATCTTCGGTATGGAAATTTATTTTGTATTGGATGTACTGTGAATTTGTGAGACTGCTTACATCACAATAAGATGAATCTGTACATGTCAGATCATATGCTTCTCCCTCACAATTGGAAGTGCTACAGCTTCTTAACGATATGTTAAGTAAGGTATTTTCTGCAGTGTTATTATCCCAAGTTACATTCTTCCAAACCGCTTCAAAGCCAGCATCATAGATTCTTGATTCATAACTCCCACTTGGTATGTATTCACCTTTTGTTCTATTATATATATCTGCTATTTCTGCAGCTGTCAAACTTCTGTTAAAGATTGCTATCTCATCTAACGTACCATTAAATAACAACCCTCCAGTCAAACTTCCGATATACACATCTGCAGGGTTTTGATGTATTGCTATGGCACTTCCTATCGGCGTATTTGCTGTTTTGTCTTGTCCGTCTATATACAGTTTTATAGTTGCTCCATCAAATGTTCCTACAACATGATGCCAATCAGTGTCTTGTATCTTTACGTTTGTTTCGTCATATTCCCTATCAGTTGTTTGACCATTCTCAGAAACTTCCATCTGCAGATAATCGTTTTCAAATCCTAAATAATATGTTCTTGTTGTTGACGAAATCATCCTCCCAATTATGAAATCTACGCTTCCAGTTGTTGATGTTCTCTTTCTCTTTATCCATGCCATCAATGTTACTTGAGAACTTGGGTTTAATTCATCTCCTGTAGTACTAGTTATGTTAATGTAATCATTTGCACCATCAAATAAGAATCCTTTGTTAAGCTTACCTTCAGTAGTAACCTCATCAAGATCAAAGTTCAAACCCACACCATTATTCTCAAACCCGCTAAAGTCATGCACATAAGTGTCATTCTCACCATATGTTGAATCATTATTTAGGTGTAATAATAAGACATTTCCTGTCATGTCTATGTATCCATCACTTGTACTGTTTGCTGGAAGTTCTTGTTCTGTGTCATTTGAAGTTAAATGTATTGATGTATCGTTTAGTTCTGTTTTATTGTAACTTCCCAAGTTCCAACCAGAGAATGTTTCATTAGAATCTGCCCATCCGCAAACTCCTCCAGAGTCACAAGCATAAGCGTTCCATGTTATAGTAGTATCCTTAAATTTATTGACACCAATAAAGTCAGCGATATTAACTGTAAACGTTGTCGAATTCTCTGCACCAGTCCAAGTATTAGTACCATTCTCTGCAAATGCTCCGCTTAATGTATGGTATAAAGTAACATTACTCAATTCTGTATTCGTGGCATTTAAAGTAAGTGTTAATGCCTGTGTTAAATCAATACTATCATTTGTCGGACTTACTAAGGTTATACCAGGTGGAGCATCTTCATAACTGACCAATATTGAATTAGTTAAAAGCTCCGGAGTATAATTAGTTAGCTCAGTTTCAAAGTTAACCTTATACTGGAAGTATTGTTCATTTGCTAATGACCTTAAATCACAATAACTTGCATCTGTACATGTCAGGTCATACGTATCACCGACACACGCAGCATCATCACAACTCCTTGTTGAAATGTTAAGTTTCAAAGCACCTCTCTTATATAAGTCAAAGATTTCGTTATCTGATAACGTCCTGTTCCATATACTCACCTCATCTATTGTCCCATTGAAGTATGTTCCGATTGTTAGGTTCCTAACATTAATGTTTGGTGCTGAGGTCTCTTGACTCTGTTTAAGTTCTCCATTCACATATAACCTTTGTGTTGTGCCATCATATGACATGGTTATTAAGTTGTATTCGCTTGAGACATTTTGTTTTAGTGAGTTATTCCCAATTACAGAACTTGCAAAGTATGAGCCATCATAATACCCCACTCCCATCCCATAACCCTGTCCTTTTTGCACTATGTTTGTTGTTGCTCCTGAGTAGAATTTAAATTCGTCTATATACTCATCAAATGTTTCTGCCACCCACTGTAATTTGTTCATGTAAGTCCCTTCTGCTAGTATGTTTCTTGATACTGCTGTTGGATAACTGTTTGCGTTTATTGTAATTCCTATTGTTTTTGTTCCTGGCTTACCCTCTAATATTATGTGGTTCCATGCGTTTTGATTGTATGGTCCTACGGGTACATAAATTGCTCCGTTGAATGTATTTAGTGTTCCTTGGGCAAAGGTTATTACTGCATAGTTTGATGGTGCTGTGTCATAGATGTAGATTCTTCGATTTAATGATGCCGAGTATGGCACATATAACCACATATCAATTGTTGTTACTGCATTTTTGATAAGTGTGCCATTGTATTCAAATATTGCTGGATCTGCTTGTGGTATTAGTAAACTGTAGTCACCTTCGTGTGCTTGTGCTGTAGATTTTCCGCCGGTCGTTGTCCAGAATTCAAGTACATCCTCCAAAGATTCATAGTTCTGTCCAAAGTCAGTAGGTATTCCCTCAGGCTTTGCCCATGCAGAGATAGTAAATTCATCAGTTACATCTAACAAATCTGCATCAGCAATTGATACACCACTATACGTATCAACAGTTACTCCGTTACCAAACTTAGCATCTGTGTACAAGGCGCCCTGAAGCACTCCATCATTGCTAGAACCTGATGCATCATACGCAACTGTTCCAGACTCTTCATCCAAATGCATCAGTAGTACATTACCACTCATATTAGCAGAATCTTCAACAGCACCATTATCAGGTAGATTATCCTCATAAGGCAATGCCTCGTCCCAAGTCATATTCAACAAATTAACAGTTAGACCTGCATCATAGATTCTTGAGGTGTATGTTCCTGTTGTGTTTTCGTACTGACCAGTTGCATTTGGAGTTAACGAAATATTTGTAACTGATAGAGTTGTATTTTCGTAGCTACCTAAGTCCCATCCACTAAAGGTCTCATTCTCACCATCCCAACCACAATTACCACTAAAATCACACACATAAGCATTCCAAGTAACAGTAGTATCCTTAAATTTATTGACACCAATAAAGTCAGCGATATTAACTGTAAATGTACTTGAATTCTCTATTCCTGTCAGGATATTTGTACCATTCTCTGCAAACGCACCACTTAAATCATGATAAAGTGTAACGTTTGATAATTGCATATTAGTAGCATTCACAGTAAATGTTATCAAATCAGTTAAGTCAATTGAATCATTAGTAGGGGAGATTAAAGTGACTGTTGGAGCATCAGTATCACCGCTCTCGATTAGAGTAATGTTATGCTCTGAACTTAGGATTATAGCAAACTGCACATTTCCATCTGCATCAGATTGGACAGTTGTATTAAGATCACCATTATCATAGACATCATAATAAGTTGTACCCAATAATCCTGACACATTGTAAGTAGCAAGCACAGAACTATTAGTACAAGAATCATTCCAGCTCATAAATGTATAATCCCATCCTGAAGTAATTGTCCTGTTTAAGCCAAGAGTAACATTAGAACTTAATGATGTCACAACTCTTGTCCCATTTTCTGAACTTCCAGGGCATGTTACCCCAGAAAAGGTATCACATACAAAGTATGTACCATCATCAGCTTTTCTATCATTAGCCCATGAAGTCACTCCAGTTATATTGATAAGACCACTGAATGTATTACTCTCTGCATAAATCGCTAATCTACCTCCTGAACCTCCTCCTCCTGAAATCCATGTAGTAGCAGCGCCCTGGCCACCAGCTACAGTGATATTACCTGATCCAGTGACATTAGTTGCATTCAATAATATTGAACCTCCAGAACCTCCACCACCTTCCCATCCACCATTCAAACCATATAAGTGAACTCCAGGATCACCTTTGCTCTGGATAGTACCATTTACTACAATAGTATCAGCAAGGATATACACTAAACCACCTCCTGCACCACCTGCTGAACTCCTACTCTCACTAATTGAACCATTACCCCCAGTGCTTCCATAATCAAGAGGAGTAAACAAATCCCCATAAGGCTGACCTCCTGGAGCATAGTAAGAACTGTTTGTCTGATCAGTATGTCCTGCATAAGAACCTCCTCCTCCACCTGCACCATTCGCATAAAGTCTGGAATACCCAAAACCCTTAATCAACTGTGTATAATTATAACCTCTCCCAGTTGCATCAAGAATACCAGCCGGCTCTATTGAGAAGTTCACAGCATTAACAGTAGTATTCTCCCAGAACCTTCCTACACCACCATCTTTGATTAATACACTTGACCAGTTATTTGTCTGATTAGTATAGGCATTGGTCTGATTAGCAAACTCAAATCCTTCAACTATAATCAACTCATTATCATCCTTATCATAGAATAAAGCTGTACCTCTCTCACCTGCATAATACAAATTACCATCATCAGCATTAAGACTTCCTGTGAAATTTGACCAATTATAATGTACTGCAACTCTTCCACCACCGCCTGCACCAGCAAACACCCAAGCAGTATTAGGACCGCGACCACCAACTGCACTTATCACTCCACTTCCTGATAAATTAGTCACATTAAGGAATACAGAACCTCCTGAACCTCCTCCACCGCACCATCCTGAAGCAAGCCCATAGGTATACTCCCCATCACCACCGCGTGCACTTATATTACCATCAATATTTGCGTACTGATGTACATTAATCAGCATAGAACCTCCACCATAACCACCTACTGAATATGGGTCAACATTACCTCCTCCACTTCCTAACGCTCCAGGTCCATTTAATTCATAAGGCATGAATGCATCTCCATAGATATCTCCTCCATAATTAGTCTGATTACCTCCTCTTCCACCATAACCTCCTCCTTCAGCACCTCCGCTTCCAGCTAAGTCATCACCACCTTTACCTGGACCAGTGGAATTGATATGTCCTCTAGCATCAGTACTGATTTCCCCACCTGCTTCAACAAACAGATTTTCTGTCTCAAGCACTAAAGTCCTTTCACCTGCGATATAAGAGTTCATTATCAATTCACCGCCTGAAGTAACATTAACAGTATGACATATTTTATTATCAAGAAGAGTCTTCTGTGAATTTACTATCCATTGTCCAAAGAAATCAGGACAGAAAGGATAAGGGATTCTACAAGCAGGGTCAACACCTTTACATGCAGAATCTTCACAACAAGTCAAGATATCCTGACAATCAACCAATCCATTTCCATTATTATCATAACCATCTGTACAATTCTCAGGCAAAGAACACATCCAATAATTATAAGGCGTGCAGTAGCTATCACCACAAGCATCATTATCATAACAATCAATCTTACCATCACAATCATTGTCAATTCCATCAGTAAAATCTTCTTCATTTGAACTTGAAGCATTACAACTAAAATCACAATATGTGCCAGGCACTGCACCAACACCCATCCGTAGTATCAAAGTATTATCAGCATTAGCACAGAAGTGTCCTCCACTCTGGTAATCACCAGAACTAACTGTAAGGATATTATTTTGATATATAGGCACAATATCTGGATCTATATGGAAACTAACCACACCTAAAGGTACATCATCATTTATATAAGCAAATGTAACGCCATTCAACTTAAATTCCGTATCATGAGGCTGCATTGAACCACATACATCATCAAAGAAACCCCTATATTCAACATCAACAATTGTACCAAAATTAGGGTTAACAGGGAAATCTAATTTCACACTATATACTGGAGCATTCACGCAGATAAAGCTAGTAGCAGAAGCTGAAAAGGTCCCTGCAACATCAGTTGAAGGATCTACCCAATCACCACCAGGAGCAGTATATGAAATATTCACAATCTGCAGCTGTCCAGCACCTGTGACATTAATATGGGCATCACCAGATGGATAACTCTCATTCAATATTGCACGCATGACAAAGCTTATATTTGCTCCAGCTGGGAGAGTGAAGTCCTGAAGATTTGGATACAAGTAAATATCAAAGTCACCACCATCTGCAATTGAAAGGTCATCAATAGTTTCCGAACCAGTATTAAATATTGTTATTGTCCTTGTTGAATTGTCACAGATTGCATCTGCATCATTGATATCATCAATTGTCAAAGCAACACTTGCAGGAGTCACATTAAAGCTATAGGACGACGAATCAGGTAGACTGACTATTACACGTGCAGTGTCATAAACCTCCTCAGTATTATAATCCTGAAGCGCAATATCAAATGAGTAATATTGACCAGTTACATTAGGCAGATTCAAACCTAATGTTAAGTTAAAGGTTTCATTTGAATAGATTATATGAGGGATATCAAAAGTACCTGACCCCATAAAATTTGAAGGAATGCTTTCATCACTTCTTGCAGTTACATTAGCTGACGCATTAACAGTCCCATAATTATTGTTCCAGATTGGTATGGTAACTGCATTAAAGGACCTTGACACATCAAAATAATATATTTCTTCAGTGAAGACTAAAGTTGCATCCTCACTTGAGATAGAAATATTTACCTTCTCAGAAGAATTGCTTATTGACTCATTCAATGTAAGGTTAGCATAAGCAAACATCTCATAACTCTGATTCAATGAACCAGTTGCATTAACCCAGAATGTAACTAACTCAGATTGACTAGCGTTCAGGTTAATAGTAACTGGATTGCTTGAACTGTTTGTATAGAATGGTAATGCACCCTCAGTTGTAGATACTATCCCCTTATAATCAGGATCGTATCTTACAATACCTCCATAAGCATCATCAATTTCACCGGAGATTACAAATCCACTATCATTAGTAATAGCAATAGCATATGCATAATCATCATACAATAAACTTCCAAGAGTCTTATTCCAGTGACCAACACCAGCACTATCAGTCCTCACTAACCACATATCTGGTTCAGTCAGATAAGCAACTCCAGCAGCTGCATACCCATCATCATTTAACTCATTGATTCCATAGAATATCTCTCCTAAACCAAGACCATAACTCCTATTCCAAAGTTCAGCACCAGTTCCATTTATCTTAAATATCAAAGCAGTCTCATTACCCTGTCCTGCTACAACATAATTCTCTTCATCCTCAACAATTTCAGTACCATAATTATGCCCGCCAAAGTCATATGTCATATTCCACATCTCAGCACCAGTTGCATTGAACTTAACTACCAACACATCTGTATCCCCACTCACATTATATGACCCAGTACCTATCAAACCACCATCTGTCTCAATTATTGAATTCAACTCTTCATAATTGGTGAAATTATATCCAACACTCCACTCAAGAGCTCCTGTACTGTTCAACTTAAATATAAACGTATCAGTTGTCGTAGCAGAAGTATAATTCTGACCAGTAACAATAATTCCATTATCAGATGATTCAGTCAGTGCAAGTGCTATCTCTGGATATACTGTTGAATTCAATGTCTTATTCCACATATGACCTCCAGTTGTGTTTACCTTTGAGACTAATATAGAATCACCCAAATCAGCAGTTCCTGCAAACACATAACCATCATCAACCTGTACAATATCAACTGCGCCTGTGAAATTACCAACTGTATAATTCCACTCCTCAACACCATTCACATCAGTCTTGACAACAATTGCAGTTATAGGACCTGTTACAGTACCCACTCCTATGTATCCCCCATCACGAGCTACCTCTACATCATACATAATTCCATTGAAATAAGTATAATTCCAACTGGTCTCTGGCTTTGAAGGGTCTAATGTAACTTCAATATTTTTACAGTCAGCAGCATCTGTACAAGACACATTCACAGTGAAGTTAAACATCTCATACTGATCCACTTCCAATCCACCATCAGGATGTACATGAGTCATGTGCAGTTCAGGAGGTACTGCTTCAGTAAAGCTGAAGGATATAGACTCAGCCAATAATTCTGGTGAATAATCGCTATCATTAGTCTCAAAATCAATCTTATATTGGAAGTACTGATTATCATTAACCCAATATAAATCACAGAAATTAGATTCAGGGCATGTAAAATCATAAGATTCTCCATCACACAACGAATCATTACAGGTTCTTACAGAGACATCAAGCTCTAATGCTCCTCTGTGGTATAAATATAAGATTTCATCTTCTGAAAGTGTTCTGTTCCATACAGCAACCTCATCAATTGGACCTCCCCATTCATTTGACACAGTTGCTGAATCAAACTCCTGCGCAAGTGAAATCCTGGCATTTGAAGGGATATTTAAATAAGCACAATCACCAAGATATTCGCCATTGACATAAGCATATGCTCTGTTATTACTTTGATTAATCACTACCACAACATGGGCCCAGACACCAGGAGTGAAAGTGAAAGTTCCAGGGTTACACGCTGTTGAACCATAAATCTGGAATTCTCTGGTCGTTGCTTTTGAACCTATTAAGATATAGTTAGTAGTCCCTGTTCCTGCAGCATTTGCAGAGAAGATATATTGGTCCTCTGAAGAAGCGTCATCCAGTTTTGCCCAAGCAGATAATGTGAAAGGAGTAGCTGAAGGTAGATAAGGTGTCAACGCATTTAAGTTCATATAGTCATTACCAGTCGTATAATTATACGCACCACTAAACTTACCTTGTGAGATAGATGTAGGATTATTCACAGCAACAGCATCAATTCCATAACCTGAAGTATCAGCAGATGCACCATTAAAATGCCACAAACCAATATTATTAGTCATGTTAGCTCCAGAATCAGTTCCACCATTATCCGGAAGACCATCTCCATAAGGCAATGACTCATCCCATGTGATGTTTTCCCACCTTGCTTCCATAGAAGCGTCATAAATTCTTGAAATGAATGCTCCAGAGGAATTTGGATATTGCCCAGTTGCATTTGGTTCTAAATGCAGATACAAGCCTGAATTATTAATAGTAAGATTTTCCAAAGTACCTATCTCCCATCCACTAAAAGTATAATTAGCATCAGCCCAATCACTATTTCCATATACATCAAACCCAAAACAATTCCATGTGATTGTAGTATCCTTGAACGTATAATTCCCTATTGCAGTGCTGAAATTCCTTACAAGAACTATCGAATCATTATTACCACTTATTGTCTCAGTACCATTCGGTAGCCAAGTACCATTCATATTATGATACAATGTCAAGTTAGCCAGATTACTTCCGCTAGCATTACACTCAAATGTAATCTCCTCAAGAAGATCAACCGAATTATTATTATCTACAGGTTCTGTTAAACCTACAACAAGTGAAGTATCCTCATAACCCATCAACACAGAATTTGTTTCAAGTTCAGGGGTATAATAAACATTCTCACTTTCAAAGTTCACTTTATACTGGAAGTATTGGTTATATATCAATGGACCTAATGCACAATATGACGCATTTGTACAGGTAACATCAAATGTTTCAGTATCACAAGATATATCATCACAACTTCTTGCTGAGATGTTTAGGTTAAGTGCTCCTCTTTTGTATAAGTCAAGGACTTCATCTGCTGACAGTGTCCTGTTGAATAAAACGACCTCATCCATTGTTCCATTTAAATAATTAAGATAACCCCCATACCAATATCTCCCGATTTCTAAGTTATCAAAGTCATTTGTGTCAGTGTTATCTATCGCTGTTACACTGTCACTATCTTCTTGATGTCCATTCAAATAAAGTACTTGGTTTCCGGATTTATCTATTGATATTACTATATGATACCACTCTTCATCATTCAATGCCTGTGTTGTTGATGATACTACTACATCTATTTCTGCGTCTATTACTGCGAAATATATTTTACTGTCTGTGTTTAGATGGTATAGTGTCCATCCTGCTCCATCCGATCTGTCTCCGTAGGATATTAGTCCTTGTGCTGTTCCTTTTTCTCTGAATTTTGCCCATAGCGATATGGCAAAGTTTCCTGTTCCGAACTCAAATGAAGGATCTGTTGTTATATTAACTGCTTGATTTATTCCATTGAAGTCATATGCCCCAGAGAATTTTCCAGTTACATTTGTTACATCACCCACTACTGTTCCATGGTTTCCATTTCCTGAACTATCAACAGCATTCTCATTAAAATGCCATAATCCTACATTGCCACTCATATTAGCTCCATTTTCAACAACACCATTATTAGGAAGGTCATCACCGTAAGCCAACCCCTCGTCCCAGGTTAAATTATTAAACTTAACAATTCTTCCAATATCAAACACATCAGAGTAATATTCTCCACTAAGATTCTCATGGTGCCCTGTAGCATTACTACTTAACCCAATATAATTGCCAGTATCATTAAGACTGGCATTATAATAACTGCCTAAATCAAACCCTCCAAACGTATAATTATCAGTTCTATTTACATTACTGTTCAGATCATAGAACGCACAACCCCAAGTGTAAGTTGTATCCTTGACAAAGTCTCCGAGATAATCAGATAGATTAATTATAAACACAACTGAATATTCAGTACCACTCATCTCACCTTCATCAATCAAGCTCCATGTTCCATTAAAGTCTGCATACAACTCAGCTGAGGCAAGATTATTATTATCACTAGCTGAACAATTAAACTCAATCTCTCCCAGAAGTTCTATAGATTGATTATCAGGCCCAGATTCATTTGACGCAGGTTCCTCTTCATCAATATCACTCTCTGATACAGTCTTAGGCAAATCCTCACCATTCACAGCACTCAACAATATCTCAGTCTGCACATAATAATCATTATCAACATCCAATGCACAGTATGATTTATTAGTATAAGGATTTCTATCTTCATACCTGCACATATAACTTCCAGTTGCCTGATCACTCACATTAAAACCATAATCCGTGAACCATTCAACTGTCAACTCTCTATAACCTCTTGTGAAACCATCTGTATGCAGTAACCCGCCTGAGATAGATATTCCTTCAATTGAATCGCCAAAGTCAGTTGAACTAGTATAATTCAGATAATACTGTCCATCAGTTCGGTTATACTGGTAAACATTAATGTAACCATCAGATGTACCTATCACTAATTCAGCCTCACTATCATAATCAATATCAGAAACTCCTAAACCTCTTGGATTAAGACTGCTTATGACTGCTTCCTCTTCATAAGTATTGCTGCTCGCATTCCATACAGAAATATTAATGTCAACAGAATTAGAGAAGATAAGCTCATTAGTGCCATCACTGTCAACATCAGCAACTAAACTCCTTCTACCATCTCCCCCAATCGATTCAAGAGTCCAGTTACCAACATAACTGCTTCCATCATATTTTATGATACTAATAGAGTCATTAGTGTTAGTAAATATTATGTCTGGAACATTATCATTATCAGCATCTGCAATTGTAACCTCTCTATTCACTCCAGTATCATCAGATGTCCACTCCCTTACATAACCATAACCATTCCATCCCCAGATTAACACATAACCATCATCATTTGTCATGATATATTCATTAGTACCATCATCATCAACATCACCAATTGCAATACCCCTAGTCCAGGTACCCCAATCCCTTGAATGCCAAGTAAGATTCATCTGAATACCATCCCAATCTAACAAGAAGAGATACCCATTCTGCGTTCCTATCAGCATCTCATTCTGATCATCATTATCAAGGTCAGCACAACCAACATGACGTGTATCACCCTGGCCAAAGCTACCATGATCATACTTCTGGACCCATGAACCTGAATCATATTCAAATATCCTGAAATCATCGTTCTGGCTTGCTGCAATTACTTCTGCAAGTCCATCACCATCCATATCGCATAAAGCTACTTCTGTAGGGTTTATATCAGCTGAGACATAAGCATCCTCAGTCCAGGTATTAGTGTCAGCATTATATTCAATAACATTAACATTACCTAGATAATCAGCAAACACTACCTCAAAGTTCTTATCACCATCAACATCTGTATAGTTGTTCCATGTCAGATAATTAGCCTTAGCCCACCTCTTGAAAGTAACATTTGTTGATGAAGGCACTGCAATGTTTTGTCTTCTTGTACCATCACTATTAGCAACTGTCACATCATAGGTCTTTGCATCATCAACTAGACATTCAATATAACCATTTGCATTAGTTATTCCCTCACAAGCTTTCACAGTAGTATTATATTCATAAACAGTAACAAGCACATCCTCCATATTAGAATTATGCGTCCCATTATTAAGATACGCCTGAACTTTTAAGTTAGCCTTCATCTCATGACTGCTCCCGACTGCTGCAGCACTAACATTAGTATAATCAATCATATGATAGGTATCACCAATCCTTCTTGGAACTAAATCATATGTAGTTGACTCATTCAATGCAGCATATGAATGACCATCGACTGAATAAGTTTGTGTAAGGAACTCTCCAGTATTTGAATCATAGACATCAACAACAAATCCAGAGATTAAATTACCATCATAATCCTTTAATGTTAAGTTTAATGACGAATTCACAACAACCTCCTTAGGAAGATCAACTCCAAGCACAGTCTCGCCTCCAACAGTATAATTATCACGCAAGTCAAGACCACACTGAACAACCCTTCTCACACCACTTGAACCACTGCAAGCTACATCTCCATCACTACCATAGACAGTTGCAGCACTACCATTCTGAACCCCATTAATTGAAACATTCAATGTAAGATAAGGATACATGAACCTCGCTTTGCTGTTCCACTGCCCAACTGCAAACACATCATTAAAACTTGCTCCAAAGTCATACAAAGTTTTCTCTACAAAGAACTCGCCATTTCTATACTCTAAGTAGACCGGTTGTCCATGATCATCAGCTAACATTACCTCAGTCTTACCATCATAGTCAAAGTCACTTATATCCACACCTCTTGTATCTCTCGAAACTGAATAAGTTGCAACCTCATCATATCCAGTTGTTGAATCATTATACTCAAACATATACTGAGTATTTGAAACAGAAGGTACAAACACCTCATTATCTCCATCATCATCAACATCACCAATTGCACAACCAACAGGCGTACCAAATGCAGATGAGTTATACACATTTCTATAACCACCATTGCTATATTCAAAGACATGGATTGTGTTTGAACCACCATCAGTCACTATAACTTCAGGCTCACCATCATTATCAGAGTCACCAGTACAAAGGTCTCTTATAGTGGCACCGAGGTCAAAGCTTACATATTCATTCACAAATGTAGCGCCGTCAAATCCATAAACATACAATAGACCAGTATCCTCTGAAACAAACCATTCTGTAACTCCATCATTGTCTAAGTCTGCAGCTCCAATTCCTTGACCATCTCCACCCAAATCCCCTGTGGAATACTCAGTACTATAATCAGCACCGTCATAACCGTATACATAAGCACCATCAGTCTGTGAAACTATCAATATCTCAACATAACCATCATTATCAACATCAGCAGCAGAGATATCATACATATCTGCTCCAAATGATGCACTCTGATGTTCCTGCACATAACTAGAACCATCCCAACCATAAATCCTTAAATAATCGTTTTGGCTCCCAACAATCACTTCAGCATAACCATCATTATCAACATCTGCAAAATAATTATTGATAAAGTTAACATCACCAGTGTTGAGCACCTCGATAAATTCTCTGCTAGTTCTGTTATAATCAAAGATAAATAATGTACTATAAGCATCAACATAAACTACCTCTGGGTCAGTATCATCATCCAAATCTAAGTAACCAGTATATGTCGGGAAGTTAAGAGGAGAATATCTCTTAGAAGTAAGTGAGACATTTGCAGGCAAGCCTTGGTTTGTTGTTTTAGTTGTCTCATCATTGTTCAACACAATATCATAGGTTAAAGTAGGATCAAGAACACAATCAATATATTGAACTTCTCCAGTTGTACCTTCGCATACAAGCACATCAGTATTATAGAGATATACCTTAATGTTATTATTCACATCAGTTCCATGAACTCTTAAATTAGCTTCAATCGTATCATTACTAGGCAGTGCCAGGTTCTCTAATACATTATAATTCTGGAACATCTTAGCTGTTGATGTCTGTTTAGCTTGAACATTATATCCTGTGCTTGTCTTTACAGAGAAGTACATATTTCCAGAATCCTTAGACAAAGCCTGCACTACAAAGTCACCAGTTGAATTATCAAATACATGTACAGAATAATCATCACTTGCCGCATCAGTATAATCATTAGTAGTTATATTAAGTACAGCAGAAACATTAGATGAAGTTGGAAGACTTGCTCCAGTCAAAGTAGCATCAGAATTTCCAATGGTATAATTATCATTTACATTCAATCCAAAGTACACAGCTCCCAGATGATTACTAAAACCATAACTAGCAATACCACCAGTTGAGTTATAAACAACAACACTCGAGTTCAAACCCTCAATTCCAGATATCAATTCCCTATAATCCTTCTCATTCGCAATGTGCGAATGCCATGTCCCAGATACCTTAATATCAAACAAACCTGCTCCTAAGTCAAGACTTCCAGTCTTATCAAACACTAACTCATCATTCTCAAAGTTCCAAGTCTGATATCTGCCATCACCTCTTCCAGTAACAATCTCAAGCCTACCATCTAAGTCATAATCTGCAATATCAACATCTCGTATATTATTAATATAAGTACGTGAATCAATCTCATTATAAGTAGCACCAGAATACCTATAAACTTTAATCTCTCCTCCAAAAGTTTGATCATCAAACACTGCTACCAATTCATTCTCTCCATCAAGGTCAAGGTCAGCAACCGCAAAGTCCTCAACATCATTTCCCAAGTCACCACTAGTATAACTTATAGTATAGCTTCCACCTGAAGCCTCAACAGCTCTGATATAACCCTCATCAGTTCCAACATAAAGCTCAGGCAATCCATCATTATCACCATCACCAACAGCTAAACTTCTTCCAGTACCAATATCTCCAGTAGGATATTCATAATTATATCCTTTACCATTCCATTCATGTATCTGACACCTTCCATAAGTATCAAATGTAACAACCTCAATATTCCCATCATTATCAAGGTCAGCAACAGCAACATCATCAACAGAATATCCTATATCGCCCAACATATACTCTTGTGTTAATATTGTACCATCCCATGAATAGATGTAAACATAACCACTACCTACAGTAGCCAAAATTTCCAAAGTACCATCATTGTCAAAGTCAGCAACAACCATCTCCTGAGTATCAACTCCAAGACTATCACCATCATATGTATTCTGGTAAGTGCTTCCATCATATTCATAGATTCTTACATCATCATTAGTACCATCTGCTGAAGTAATTATATCAGCCCTTCCATTACCATCAAGATCTCCGACAGCCACATAAAGTGCATCAAAGTCACCAGAACTGTAAGTGGAAGTATAGTTCTGCGTTGTAAGGTTGTAATCAAGCACATGTAATTCACCAAGATAATCAACAACAACAATCTCTGGCTCAATATCATCATCAACATTGGTGTACTCAGTAAATGTTGTATAAATCTCCATTGGAGCATTCTTCTCATAAGAGATATTCACAGTTATTGGCAGGCTAACAGTCTGAACCAAAGTACTATCATCATTCACAGTCACATCATATGACTTTGTAGGGTCAAGCAAGCATTCAGCAATTCCATCTCTGTCAGTCATACCTTTACACACTAATTTACCAGTAGCATGATCCCTTACTGTAACCATTCCCTCGAATACAATTGCATCATCTCTGGTTACATTAACCCTTAAATTTGCATTAACTGCAACCTCTCCAGAATTAACATTAGACTGTACATAATACCTCTCAAACATCAACATCTCATCAATCTTGTTCACTGAAACATTATATCCCTTGCTTGTATCAATATACAAGTAAGCCTTACCACTATCAGACAATGCATTCACTGCAAGCTCACCAGTTTCATTATCATACAGATGCACTGACACATCATTCCTTCCAACACCTAACCTATCCCCAGTTGTTAAGTTAAGATTAGGCTCAAGTATTATCTCCTTAGGAAGCTCTCCTTGGAATATTGGAGTATCATTACCCATAATATAATTATAATTAACATCCAAACCACACTTGATTGTACCGTTATGATTACTGAAACCTCTGCAAGCAACATCTCCATAGCCATCATACACAACAACGCCTGAACCATTTAACTTAGTCCCATAACCTAATGATACCTCTAATGTCGAATAAGGAGCTGCCTGCGCAATCTTACTGTTCCAAGAACCTGTCATCCATAAGTCTTGCAATCCACCAGTTCCTGAAATACTTAGATACTCCTGCCTTTCTATATGTGTTCCATTAAACTCCCAAGCATCATAATTATTAGTAGCTCCTGTTATGATTTCAACCCTTCCATCAGTATCAATATCACCATAATCAATTGAATACTGAGGCTCTAACCAATAATCAGCATCAACTAACGCATAACTTCCAGTATCATAATTGTATATATTTATTGTACCTCTTCCATCCCAAGCATCAGTCTGGATAAACGCAATATCATTCAAACCATTGTTATCAAAATCAGCAATTGCTACATCAATTATTAAACTTCCAACATCAGGTGACGAATAAGTTAATGTCCAAGAACCACCAGCATAATCAAACACTCTTAAGAAACCATCATGAGACCCGCACAATATCTCAGGCTCTCCATCATTATCAGAGTCACCAATTGAAAGACCTCTGTAACAGTTATTATCACCACTACTATATTCATGAGCATACTGTGTTCCATCCCAGCCAAACACATCCCATACCTGGTCCTCATTAGTTGCAACAACCTCCATATAACCATCCATGTCAACATCTCCTATTGCAATCTCTCTTGTATAACTGCCATAATCATTTGAAGTATACTCAACACTATAACCAGTCCCATTATTACCAATAACACGTATATATCCATTAGAATTACCCACAACAATCTCATTCACACTATCATTATCAAGATCACCAACTCCAATCTCCTCAGTATTAGCAACCTCAAACCTCTCACTTCTATAGACCTCAGTATAATTAGTTCCATTCCATCCATAAATCTTGATATTATCACCACTGGTATCATCCCAGCTTGAAACAATAATCTCTCCTAAGCTATCATTATCAACATCTGCTACAAATACATTATCAAGGTTCAAGTCATCAGTGTTCCAATATTCATAATACAACTGAGTTGATTCATTATAATGAAGAACTGCAGCATGCTCACCTGGACCAAGAACTATCTCAGGATAACTATCCCCATTCAAATCATGCCCACTTCTATACGAATTAAAGTTCAATTCAGAATAATTACCAGTATAATTTCCCATCCCAGCTGGCTGTGTCACAAGATAAGTTCTTGTCTCTGAACCAGTTGCACCCTCATAACTAGCTTCAAGAGTTAATGTTCTGTTTCCAAGCATTCCAATATTCATGATAGTGGCATTAAAATCTCCAGTGTCAGCAGATGTAACAACTGCCCTCTCAACATCTTCTATCTTAATTGTAACATCAGTTGAGAGAGGTGTAACAGTTGAACCATTTACTTTATTGATTGTACCAACAACAGTAAAGTTCTCAAATTGTACAACACTGCTTGGAACAGTTGTAAGTTCAAAGTTCAATCCACCTACCTCTAAGTTAGCAGTAGATCCATCCTCAAACGCACCTAATGAAACATTTACTTTAACAGGGTACAAGCCTCCCTTGTTAGGTGCAGTTAACTGATAACTGTAATCACCATCAGCATCAGTCATTAAAGGCGTTTCCTCCATAAGATGCGAAGTAGTATTAAGATGCTCATGATAAGGTGTAGCAATTCCCAAGCAAGTATAGCCAATGTCAACTGTATGCTCTGTAAATCCACCAGCACCATCATTCTCAAGCCAGTAGAAGTCATTGCCGGTATAATCTACAGCAACAACATCCTGATCACCGTCATTATCAAAGTCTATATTATCATAACTTGCATGGTTAGGCAAGTCGAATACCAATCCAGTGTAGAAGAACTGGCTATTTAATCCAGTACCCTTCCAGAACTGCCCATTACCATCTGAACCGCCATTCGTAATAATATCTAATATTCCGTCTCCATCAAAGTCTGCTATTGTACACCCATATGGGTCAGTAGTACTACCCTGTGTATCAAACAACATTGTAGGAGTAATAAACGAGCCAGTACCATCACCATAGTATACAGAGATTGTACCTCCAGCGCTCTCTCCATAGATGAAGTCAACATTACCATCACCGTTTAAATCAACAGCATCTTTGCACCTTGTTGCAGTACTAGGTGCATCATTAGTGATTGTTGATGTCGTGAAACCTCCCTTTCCATCTCCTAAGAACAAGTAAAGGTTATCAGCACCACCATCACCTACTATAAAGTCCATATTACTATCATTGTTAAAGTCACCTGAAGCCATATCAGCGATCCAGGAAGTAGTTGAAATCTGACTTCCAACCTGGACTCTTTCATATGTCTCATTTGTCTGGTTTATGAAATAACAATAATTAGTTCCAGAATAACAACCGACCATATCATAATCTCCGTCATTATCAAAGTCTTCAATAGCAGTACCCCTGTTTGTTGTTGAGAAACTATACATTAGGATTGGCATTGAATAAGTACCATCCTCTCCTACTCGCATCATCATCTGATAATTTGAATCACTTGCCAACGCAAGATACTTGATTGTGTTTGAAATTCCAAACTTATCATTATTACTGTTCTGTACCACATTCGCATTATCATCATAATAGATAAAGAACTCCTGAGTTTCGCCAGCTGTAATATTAACTTCCCACATTATTGTATCATTATCGTCTAAGAAGGTATTATTATCATGTAATGCAAACACCTCAATCTCAGCAGCTCCACAGTAAGTATCACCAGAGTATCCTTCTGTGAAGTTGAACGAGATATTCTGTACCATCACAGGATCAATCAAATTCAATATTCCTGGTGGATAATCATCCTGCCAACTCATATTAGTATAATATACTCCATCAAAGAATATATCAGCTGACTTAAACCTAGCAGCTGCCTGCCGATTAGTGTAGATTATTTTATCAACAGGGAAAGATGTGTTCAAGGTTAAGTTGTACCACACATCTGCACAAGCTCCTGAAGTTTGCCATAATTGTTGAGAAGCATCCCTATAATCCCCATCAAGAGCAAACTCACAAGCATAATTTGAATTATATTGAGAGGTAGCCCAACATCCAGCACCATTACTCTCTAGAGCAACATTACTCTTCTTATTCTCTCTCAAATCATCTAATAGATAGGTCACAACAGTACCATCACTATCAGTCACAACAATTGAATCCTCCATATTACCTACAAGATTAGTACATACCCTATCAAGCTCTTCACCTCGCAACTTAATCAATACATTATTCCTTGTTACATTAGCATAATCAGTAACATTCACTTTACACCTGTAGCCTAAAGTATCATCATAATAAGGCGTTAATGTTATTCTCAGACCTTGTGACGTGTTAATCAACTCAGATTCATTCAAGAACATTCTAAACGGAGCATAAGCTGCACCAGTAAAGTTATCATAGGTAATTGTTCCACTTGCAGTTGTAGCAGTATTAATGTTCACATTACTAGGGTCAAGGCTCAACGTAATTCCAGCTTCAGCAGGTCCTTCTACTACAACTGTATCACTAGCTGTTAACACAGGCGCACCAATTATCGAACCATCGCATGTTACATTCCAATCAAATGTACCATTATTCTCAATAAATGTCTCATTCTCATACAACCCACTGCTCAAGTTATAACTCATGTTAACAGGTGTACTATAACCTCCGCCAAGATCAATACTATACAAGCAGAACACTCCAGTATCATTAATTGAACCAGTTGAATTACTGTAATTAGCATAGAAACTTACAATCGTACCATTTCTCACAGTTTCTAAGTCACTGTCATCGTATATTGTAAGACTAGTGTTCTCCTGAGTAGTATAATTAGTGAAGTGTGTCACATTAAATGTATAATTAGTTCCCTCAATCAAGATTTCCTGGCAGTTTATACAAGGCTCAAACACTCCATCATCATTATAATCAACCATGATAAATGGATCATAAGCAGTTACATTATAGATAGTCAACTCTGCTGAACTATTAAAAGAACTATGTAAAGCGGAAATGTTCACATAAATTGAATTATTAGCAAATATGACAAAACTATCAAAGTCAGCATAACTTGCATTCACATAATCCAACCATTGAATCTTACCATATCGAGTATCTTCTAGTGTAGCATTACTAACATTTGCAATATCTGGCACATTATTAAAGTCAGTAGTTGCACCATTGAATAAGGTATAATTTGCTGTAATTCCCTGAAGCTCAGTTAAAGGAAGATAATCAATATCATCAGAACAACCGCTAGTGCAATTTGTATCATTAAGGACATCATAAGGATCATCACAGAACCCATCATTTCCTGAATCAGTACAAGTCTGAGAATAACCTGAACCATCTGGTTTAGCCCAGTAATTTCCACCGAGATTATTTTCACCAATGATATTAGTTCCAGATGCGCTAGTCGTATTCCAATTATTACCGCCTGACGAAACAAAGTAAGTATTAAAAGAACTATTGAAGAAGTTATTATAGATTAAGTTATCCTGGCTAGTGTAGGTATAAAGACTTGCAGTATTATTTATGAAATACGAATCATTAATCTCATTATCACTTGAACTCTGAAGGTACACACCATAGACACTATTTTCAAAGCTTGAATTTGTGATTATATTGTTAGTGCTGGCAAGCGCATAAATCCCATACTCAAGATAATCTGTCTGCAGATTAGAGATATTAGTATTATCAGTCATCAATAATGCGATCATATTAGTCTGGATAGTTTCGCTTGATAATGTAACATTGTCAATCACAGAATCATCAGCATTGCAAAGTATGATCTCTGAAACATTATTATCCCAATGTTCAATTGTCACAGTATCATTATAGAATACAATAGGTTTATTGCCTGTTCCAGTGACATTAGTTATAGTTTGTTCACACTGAGTCTCTGAATTTAGGTATTGATAAAAGTCATACTGCGTATTGTTAATCAAGTTTGAATCAATGATAGTGTTCCTTGCACCTACACCCATATAGATTCCTGCTGTATTCCTACTAGAACTCACATTACTTATAAAACATGCACCGCCAGTCATTGAAATACCAATACCACCAATATCTTCAATATAAGAATTTGTAACATTGCTAGCTCCGGATGTATAGATTCCATAACCAGTTCCTGAACTTATATTCACATTCTCAAAGATATTCCTATTTGCATTCCATACATAGATACTATAGAAGTACCAATCAGTCAAAACACAATTCTTTACAGTAACATTCGTAATCTGTGATGTAGGCCTAGAGATATATACCGCTGACTGTGCAGAATCATCACCATCAATTGTATGTCCTTGACAATCAAGTATAACATCATTAGCTGAGATATTAATACAATAAGAAGTTGATGAGCCGGTTATATCCGTAGTCAGATTATAGCTACCTGATTTTCCAATTATAGTACAATCTGAAAGTTCATATGAGAAAATCTTCAAAGGATGGTGATCAATGTTTCTGAAACAGTCAACACCAGGAGTGCAAGAATCATAATACATAACATCAAACGGATCATCGCATATCCCATCAGCATCAAAGTCATCGCAAGTTTCACTGTATCCACTTCCATTAGGGAATGCCCAATAGTTTCCTCCTATGTAATTCCCACCAATAATATTGAGTCCTGAAGTTAATGAAGTGTTCCATGTCTGATTCTGAGTTCCTAACTGTGCAGTATAATTAGTGTCATTAAACAAGTTATCATAGATTAAATCTCCAACACTTGAACCAAACGCAATACTGCTTACAGAACTATTTGTAATTACGTTATGTATAATCTTAACATCATCACCATATAAGAATATTCCATAATTCATATCCCTGATTGAGCAGTTTTGTATAGTAGTGTTTACACCATATAGCGCAACAGTCACACCATAACTTCCAGGTTCACTAATATTACACCCTATAAACCTATTATGGTCACTACCAGCAGCCCTTAAACCATTTGAAGCACTTCCTGTCACAATAGTATTCTCTACTAAGTTACTTCCACCAGAATTAAAATCCACACCATAAACAGGATTAGAACTAAGATTACAATCCTCAACACTACTTCGCTGTACATTATTGAACCTGATACCTGCAGTATTCCAATCACTTACATGACAATTTTTAATCGTGATGTTTGTATACGAACCATCTGCCCTTATACCATAAGTTGCAGAATCATCACCGTCAATTCTATTGTCCAAGCAATCAAATATTACATCACTTGATTGAATATCTATGCAGTTCGAGGTTGAAGAATCTGTAATATCAGTGATAAGATTATATGATCCAGGGGAAGACACAGTATAACAATCATCTACATTAACAGGTCCAGTACCTAATACTGCAAATGTTTCATTAGATCCCCAGATTATAATCTCAGAATTATCTGAGCAGTTGACATTCCATACATAAGCTGAACCATCCTGAGCAAAGGTTATAGGAGTAAAGTTAAACTCTTCAATTGCATTAACTGCCTTAGTCTCATTAGCAGCCCAGCTTCCGCTCCAATTACCCCATAATGTACAGTTACCATCATTCAGATAAGTTGCTGAGAACGTGTACGTCAAATAATCAGTAGTATAATTCTTCAGGTAAGTAACATTACTACAGCTAGAGTCAAGACCGCCATCACTAAACGACCAGCTATAAGTGCTTGAGATATTTTGCCTAGCTTCCTGACCAGCACAGTATTTAGAATTACCTCCATCAAAGCTGATCCCATTATAAAGCGTAGGCAGATTATTCCATCCTATCAGCAAGGAATCATAATTAGCAGTCGACAGGGTAACTCCCTGTAAGAAATAATCCAAATTTGTCACAGCTGAAACATTCCAACCACCTAAATCCTGGTCAAAACTAATAGCATCAAAAAACATCTGATACATCATCACTACATTAGAAACATCCCATGAACTTATATCCTGGTTAAAGGCAGTAGCTGCATAGAACATACTGGTCATATACTGAACATTAGAGACATCCCAATCACCAATATCTTGGTTAAACTTATCATTTGCATAGAACACAGACTGCATATAAGTAACATTAGAGACATCCCAATCGCCAATATCCTGATTAAACTCATCAGCATTATAGAACATGTTATCCATATAAAGTAAGCTAGAAGTGTTCCATGTAGTTATATCACCATTAAAGGAAGAAGCACCATAGAACATATACTGCATATCCTGAACTTTAGATGTATCCCAATTAGCAAGACTTTGGTTAAAGTTATCAGCTTCCCTAAACATTGTTTTCATTGTAGTCACATTTGAAGTATCCCAAGTACTGATATTACCATTGAAAGCATTAGCATTATAGAACATAGTTTCTGTTGTAGTAAGGCTAGAAGTGTTCCAGCCGGTTAAGTTTTGATTAAAGTCATATGCATCCCAGAACATACCTTGCATTGTTGTAACTTTTAATACATCCCAATCATTTATATCCTGATTAAAGTCCCAAGCACCATTAAACATACCATACATGGAAATAACATTTGAAGTATTCCATAAACCCATGTAAGTATTGAAGGTTCTAGCATTAGTGAACATATTCTTCATAGTCTGAGCACTTGAAACATCCCATGAACTGATATTCTGGTTAAAGTCATACGCACTCTGAAACATTGACTCAAAGCTAGTTACACTTGAAACATCCCAGTCACTAATGCTTTGATTAAAGTCAAAAGCATTGTAGAACATTCTGTAGAGCCTAGTAAGCCCTGAAACATCCCATGTACTAATATTACCATTAAAAGCACGTGCGTCACTAAACATCTCTTTAACAGATACAAGATTCGAAACATTCCAATCTACAAGATCCTGATTAAATAAAACTGCATATTGAAACATCCTGCTCATATCTGTAACACTTGAAACATTCCAACCACTTATATCTCCATTAAAGATTTGTGTTGAACTGAACATACCGCTCATATTATTAACATTTGAGACATCCCAAGCGCTTAAACTATGATTAAATTTGTCAGCATCAGAGAACATATAATGCATTTTTGTGACATTTGAAACATCCCAAGCGCTGATATCATTATTGAAAATTCCAGCGCTATAGAACATATAACTCATGTCTGTAACACCAGAAACATCCCAACTGCTTAAATCAGTATTAAGATTATCAGCATTATAGAACATCCTGCTGAAATTACTGGTTTCATTAAGGTTAGGAGCATCAGTAGCACTAATATTAAGATTACTTGCCCCATAGAAATAACCACCAGAATTACCTAAACTCATGTTACCCCACTCACTTATATCTATTAGTTTAAGCCTATCCCTAAGATTACCAAACTTCCAACCAATCAACAGCCCTTCTATTGAAACATTATATCCGCCTTCTGAAGGATAAGTATGATTAACCTCTGCTTGATCCCATGAAGTAATTTCATCTGACGTTCCATCCCCCCAGTATACAGTGAAATCATATGTTCCGGTTGACTCTAATGGAAGATTGATTTGGGTATTATTTGTATAACCTGAGTTTTTCGACGTGTTCCAATATGATGTAAAGTTCGTTGGCGGTGGAGGCATATAAGGCTCTTGATAATTAATAATCACAGAATCTCTATTTAATTCAGGACTATAATCAACACTGTCTGTTTCAAAGTTAACCATGTACTGGAAGTACCTGTTATCACTTAACCCACTTAAGTCACAATAGCTTGCATTTGTACAATTAACATCATATGTCTCAACATCACAAGCATCATCATCACAGCTTCTTGCTGAGATGTTAAGGTTTAGTGCTCCCCTTTTGTATAAATCAAGAACTTCGTCAGCTGATAATGTTCTGTTCCAGATTGCTACTTCATCTATTGTTCCGTTAAAGAATCTGAAGTTTGCTAGGCCATCGGCATTTCCATCTTGTCCTCCTATTTGTAGTTTTGCAGTTCCGTCGTTTACAGTTCCAGATTGAGCCACTGGTGTTGCAACTTCATTTCCGTTTAAGAATAGAGTCATATGCGTTCCATTGTATCTTCCCACTACGTGTTGCCAGATATCATCAGTTATTCCAACATTACTGGCCACATCCTTATTTGTTGTTGCATCTAATAGGAAATAGATTGCATCGTCTGAGTCTCTTATTGCAAAGAAATAGGAAGACGTTGATCCTCCTTGCCATTTCTCTAGTATAATTCCATAATCATCTGTACTATCTTGATTTCTTTTTATCCATGCTGATATTGTTATTTCATTGTTCTGGGCGCTAAGAGGAGGAGCATCATCAATAGTTATAAAATCTCCTGAACCATCAAATTCATAAGCCCCATTAAAATTGCCAGTTACATTTGCCACATCTCCGCTTACTGCTCCAGTATACCCAAATACTGAACTGTCTAAGCTGTTATTGTTAAAGTGCATCAGAAGTACGTTTCCGCTCATGTCTGCTCCATCTTCAACAGCACCATTATTAGGTAAGTCATCACCATAAGGCATTCCTTCATCCCAGCTCATATTAACAAACTGTTTATCAGCACCTAAATCATAAACCTTAGACTTATAATAACCAGAAGTATTCTGATATTTGCCACTAGCATTCTGTATCAAAGCAATCGAAGTTGAATTCAATGTAACATTATAATAACTACCAAGGTCCCATCCACTGAAACTAAAGTTATTAGCAGCCCATGCAGAGTTATTAAATGTATCATAAGCTAAGCAGTTCCAAGTGATTGTTGTATCCTTAACCTGATAATCACCAATATAATCACTAATATTTACTCCAAAGTCAGATTCATTATCAGAACCGCTCAAGCTAACTCCAGAACCATATACGAACGTCTCACTAATATCATGATACAATGAAATATTCTGTAAACTACCATTTATCACAGTAGCATTACAATTAAACGCAATCTCAGAATCAAGAGCAACCGAATTATTATCATCCTGTGGCCTCACTAACACTGTTGAAGCACACTCTTCATCAGTTAAAGTATCACAATCATTGTCAAGAGCATCGCAACTTACTTCAGTCTCTTCATAAGCTGCATTATAAACAGTATAAATCTCTGTATCACAGGTTATAAAATCTCCTGTCGAAGCATTACAGTCACTGGTTGAGCCTTCACAAACCCCAGACTGCAACAGACAATTCTGAGTCTGGCCCTCATAACAATTACACGTTAATCCGTCATCAACTCCATTAGCGCAGTCATCATCAACAAGATTACAGATTTCAGTAGCACCAGGATTCACCGCTGCATCAGAATCATTACAATCCTCAGTAGCACCACCACTGCACGCCTCATTACCAGGGCTACCATAACCATCAGCGTCATAATCATTACATGGAGCAAGCTTAAATGTTTCATTATTTCCCCATGCAATCTGTTCCTGATCATCAGAACAGTTAACATTCCACATATAATAGAAGCCGTCCCCTATGAAATTTATTGTAGTGAAATTAAACTGTACATCAGCAGTGACTAACTTAGTCTCATTAGCTGCCCAACTACCGCTCCAATTACCCCACAATGTGCAATTAGCATCCTTATTAGACCTTGCTGAGAAGGTAAATGAAAGATTATTTGTTGTAAAGTTTAATAGATTAGATACACTAATCGGAGGTATAGTATTGTTCACAGTCATATTCCAATACTGATAACTAAACCCATAATCATTAGATACATTAACCAATATTAGGTAAGTTCCATTTGTATAATACCCACCAGTCCAATTATAGAAATCATCACCTTCACTTTCTACTTGCTCAACATCATTCTCATACCATTTGATTGTAACTGCAGAACCATTTTGATATGTTATGTTAAATGTCTGGTTCTCAGGCTCGGCAATTGAAACCTGGATATATTCAGTAGGATCATAACTTATTCCTCCAGTTGAGTTCGGATAAACAGCTGTTATATTCGGATATACAAAGTCATAAGCAATAGTTACTGACTCTGCAGATAATTCCGGAGTATAATCACTATTATTTGTCTCAAAGTTAACTTTGTACTGGAAGTATTGGTTATCGTTTAAACTACTTAAATCACAATAACTTGAATTAGTACAAGTTAAACTATAACTATCATCAGCGCATGCAGCATCATCACAGCTTCTTGCACTGATGTTAAGGTTTAATGCTCCTCTTTTATACAAATCAAGTACTTCTTCAGCGCTCAATGTTCTGTTCCAGATTGCAACTTCATCAACTGCTCCATTCCAGTTATAATCTCCATCACTCTCCTCACCAATGTGAATATCGATTGTACTAGGGAAAATACCCGAAGGAACTGTGCCAGTCAAAGTACCATCATCAAGCTTACCATTTACATAAACATGCAATTCTTGTGCTGAAGCATCAAATGTTCCAACAATATGGTGCCAACTACCAATAGCTATGGTAGTAGCAGTATCTCTGAACGCTCTTGTATTGGTTGTTCCGTCCTCTGACACATAGAAACTTAACTTGTTTCCAGAATCTCCAATTGCTGCAAGGATAAATGACCTATAGTCACCAGCAGCATTATCCATCTTAGCAATAACAGTCTTATATTGAACAATACTATCCCTCTTAATCCATGCGCTAATGGACAAATTGCCAGTGATATTAAGGGATTCATCATAAGGAACAGTTACGAAACCCGTGCTACCATCTAACTGATAAGCATCATTTAACTTACCGGTTATATTAGTAATAGTACCTGAATTAATTCCGTCATTTCCTTTTCCAGAACTATCAGTAGAATCTCTATTAAATTTCCAGTAACCTTGTAGATTAGAAGTATCAAAGATTCCATCATCAATCTCATCACCATAACCCATCCCTTCATCCCAGCTCAGATTAATCCATCTAGAACCAATCTCAGCAGCATAAACCTTTGATTCATAAGTTCCAGTAGTATTAGTTCCAACTAACCCAATATAATCGCCAGTATTGTTCATTGAAGTATTTTCATAAGTACCAAAATCCCAACCACTATAACTATAATTCTCACTAGCAAACGCAGCATTTCCGAAAGAATCCATTGCAAGGCATCCCCATGTGAATGTTGAATCCTTAAAGACCTTTGAACCAATAAAGTCAGACATCAGCGAAGTGAATGAAGCCTCACCAGATGCACCACTAGCAGAACTTGTTCCATTAGCCTGCATAACTCCACCCATATTATGATACAGAGTAATGTTAGCCATGTTGTTATCTGAATCAGTAGCATTACAACTAAAACTGATCAAACTCTCTAAATTTACGGTATTATTATTATCAACAGGCGCCACCAAAGTAACAGCAGGAGCAGTAGTGTCAGGACCTGCTTCTTCATACGAAATAATCACAGAACTGCCTAATAACTCAGGAGTATAATTAGCATTCATTGTCACAAAGTTCATTTTATACTGGAAGTATCTATTACTGCTCAAAGCACTTAAATCACAGCTAGTTGAGTACTCACAAAGCACTGCATAATTCTCACCCTCACATGCATCATCATTACAACTCTTAACTAAAGCACTTATGTTAAGCGCACCTCTCTTATAAACCTCTCTTAACTCTTCATCTGTCAACGATCTGTTCCATACAACTACTTCATCTATATTACCATTAAAGAACTGCCCAATCAACAAATCTTCAGCGTTAGTAATAGTACCAACAGCAGTTGTAGATGTATACTCATCTCCATTCCAATGCAACCTCAGTGTTCCGTCATAAGTAACTGCAATAAAGTTCCATCCACTGTTAGCCTTCGCATAGTTAAGATAAGTTTCATTTACCTTACTGATTAATAATGCATCAGAAACTGCAACCTCATATGCTCCTTTATCTACAATCTTACCAACAACTTCACCAGCAGTTGCAGCAAACTCGTCAAACGTAACATTTCCAACTGAACTTCCATTTGACTCCACATAAAGACTTACATATATTGGAGCAACTGAAGAAGTACTGAATGTCCTGATATAATCCCATGAACCTGTATCATTATCTTTAGCATACACTGCAATCGTGCTCGCGGACCTGACAAACCTAACTGTGACATTTGTATTGTTTAAGTCAATTAGCCCGCTTCCGGATAATCCATCAGATGTAGCTTGACTGTAATGTTTAAGGTCATAAGTATTGGTTGAATACTTCCAATAATTACCATTTAAATCCTGAATCATAACCGAGACATTTGTCCATGTAACATTTGTAAGATTACTCATGTTAAACTTAACAGTGAAATCAAAGTTATCAGTTATATAGAAGTTTGATCTGTACTCTCCAAAGCTTGGTTCTGTAGAAGGTGAAACAACAAAGTTAACACCTCCATGCTCCTCAGTCACAGTTATAGTATTATTGCTAAACATCTCCCAGTCTGCGCTTGTAGACTCATCATCAAAGTTATCATTCAATACAGATGCAGATGCAGGCGTGTAATATTCCCATGCCGCAATCGTATACTCTTCAGTATCTAAGCTATCAGAATCAGTTACATTGACATACGAATGTCCATCAAATGCATAAGCACCACTAAACCTGCCGCTTGAATTGCTTATACTACCCTCGATGATTCCATCATTTGAGAAACCTGAACTATCACTTGTATCTCCATTAAAGTGCCACAACGCAACATTACCAGTCATGTTAATGTGCTCATCATATGCATTATCATCCTCTAACTGTTCTCCATAAGGTATTGTCTCATCCCAAGTGATATTAGTGAAACTCATAGTAGAGCCTGCATCATAAACCTGAGACTCATAACTTCCATAACTTACATAGAACCCCGGAGCGCCTGATAACCTTGTTACATAGCTTGCATCTCTTTCAGCATTTGAATAACTGCCCAAGTCCCAACCAGAGAAAGTAATGTTACTATCCCCCCAATCATTATACCCTTCAGTATCCCAAGCAAGGCAGTTCCAGGTTACTGTTGTATCCTTAAACTTGTTCTCGCCTATAAATTCAGCAATAGACCTATTAAAAATGGTAGAGTTAGAGGTTCCATTTAACTCTACTGTACCATTCTCAGCCCATGTTCCGTTCAAGTTATGATAAAGAGTAACATTAGCTATCAAGCTGCCTGTCGTAGCATTACACTCAAACAAAATATAAGGAGCCAAATTTACAGAATCTCCAGACGGAGAAGCCAATCCTACCTCAATTGTAGGCGACTTTTCATAAGTTATCAATACTGAACTAGTGTAAAGACTTGGAGTATAAGTAAGACTTTCTGTCTCAAACTCAACTTGATATTGGAAGTATCTATTATTAGTATGATTGGATATATCACAATCATAAGGAGTAATACAGGATACTTGATAAGGCTCTGTAGTACAAGGCTCTCTGCAAGTCCTGACCTTAAACGTGATATTAGCTAAGTTTTGGTTCACAGACTGCGTATAACTCACATTCCATGTTGAATATGCCCTGCCATCATAGACCTTAGACGTATATGTCCCAGTACTGTTTGGAATCTGACTACTGGAATTATAATTCAAGGCGATAGTCGAGCTATACCTTGAAGTATTCTCATAAGTTCCAAAATCCCATCCACTAAACACGTAATTTGAGTCAGCAAAATTAGAATCTTGGTTAGCATCTAATGCATAACAGTTCCACTCAACCTCAGTATCCTTGAAAGCATTTCCAATAAAATCACTAAGATTGATTGTAAAGTTAGTCACATTGATATTACCTGAAACCTCATTAGTTCCATTGGCTTGTAAGCTCCCACCCATGTTATGATACAAAGTTATATTCCTTAATTCATAATTAGATGAAGCATTACACTGAAGTGTTATCAAATCTGTCAAGTCAACAGTATGATTCTCATCAATCGGAGACATCAAACTGACATTAGGAAGAGGCGCATCCACATAATTGATTGCAACATCATATAGTTTTGGAGTATAAGATGTATCTGTAGTATTAAACACAGCCTTATATTGTATGTAATAAGTATCTTCTAATGATAACAAACTGCAGTTCTCAGTACAAGACACAGTATACAAATCACCAGCACATGCAGCATCATCACAAGCCCTGACATACATTGTTATGTTTCCTAAATCCCAATCAACAGAATCAGTCCATGAGATGTTTTGCCAGTTCAACCTATCACTTGCATTGAATACTTTAGAGACGTACTCTCCTGTTGTATTCTCATGCACACCAGCAGCATTAGCATCTAACTGTATTGAAAGATCAGTTGAATTTATTGTGGTGTTTCCATAGGTTCCAAGATTCCACCCTGAG
Organism: Candidatus Woesearchaeota archaeon; assembly: GCA_019323515.1. Taxonomy (GTDB): domain Archaea; phylum Nanobdellota; class Nanobdellia; order Woesearchaeales; family JAHWHD01; genus JAHWHG01. Next base: position 126,922 of record JAHWHG010000003.1, on the reverse strand, counting down.
AATGTATAGTTAGAGCTAGCCCATCCAACATTACCATATGAATCCACAACCCTGCAGTTCCATGTAGCAAACAAATCATTAAAAGACTGATCCCCAAGATATGTTGATACATATTCTGTAAACAGCTCACTTGCTTGACCAAGCTGATACGCATAACCACTATCCGCAAGACCAAAAGACTCGTTGATATCATGATAAAGGTCAATATGATGAAGTGAACCATTACCATCATCAGCTGAACAGTTGAATGAAATGCCTGTTTGTAAGTTAATGTTAGGATTACCATTAGTTGGTATGTTCAAGGTCACAACTGGATCAATAGTGTCAAGTGTATGTATTGTATAATTTGCTGTCCATGCAATATTATTAACATCATCTGAACAATTTATCCCCCAGCTAAACTTGATGTTGCTATCAAATGTAACTGGCGTGAATGTAAAAGAAGCATCTGCAGTTACAGGTTTTGTCTCATTAGGTGCCCAGCTACCAGACCAGTCACCCCACAATGTACAGGTTGCATCCTCATTTACTTTACCACCTAATGTAAAAGTCAGATTATCCTCAGTTGTTGAAGTTATAGTATTGAATGTTGGAGCATCTAAATCAACTTGTTCATAAACAGCAATATATGTACCCTCTGAACCAGCACCAGGCGATTGATCACAACCTTCTGCATCACCAGCAGCACCTCCTGTGACATTATACTCAAGTGATGCATTGTACCAACTCTGATAAATTAATAATATCCTTCCACCACCAGCTCCCCCAGAACCGCAAGCATTAGTAGTATCACTACAATTACCTCCATCACCACCTTCTGCATGAATGTCTCCAGTTGAAACATTAACATTCTCTCCTCTCAGTATTATTTGACCACCTGAACCAGCACCTGAAGCACCGCAGTTAGCTGAACCATCACCCTCTCCAGCAACACCATCTGCTTCAATCTCTCCAAAGACCTCAACATAACCTTGTTCAACATTTACATATAATGAACCTCCACCAGTTCCTCCATCATGAGCAGTATCACCAGCACCTCCTCCGCCTCCAGAACCTAACACAATCAGTTCAGAATCAGCAGCCCCATAAGTTGAACCAGCTGCTCCATATGTTGAAGTACCTGCCTCACTTCCTGTACCAGCTGCACCTCCATAACTAGCACTTCCTCCAGCTGCTGAGTATGAAGCCTCTCTTGACGCACCTCCTCCTGCACCTCCATTAGCAGAGGTTGAAGTACTACCAGCTGCCAAGGTTTCACCGTTAGTACCTTGCTCAGCGTTTTGCTGGTCAGTACCAGTACCGCCAATTGCACCCCTTCCAGTAGCATTCACAATACCACCTGCAAACACTGTAAAGTTACCATCATCAAGAGTAATGTTTGCATAACCAGTTCCAGCACTTCCATTGAATGGACAAATCTGAAGCACCCCTCCTAGTTGGACATATATATGTTCATAAGCAGTTACCTCTCCGCACAAGATTTCTTCTTCAGTAATATTAAGTGTAGTTGTATAATTTACAGATAAACTTCTGTTCTCAGTCCAGTTAGTATTCCCAAACGCATCAGTAGCCAAACATCCCCAAGCATAATCCCCATAACTGAATGTCCTACCCCAAGTAGTACTATTCTCAGTTCCAGTCACAGTAGTAGAATCATAAGGCAGCCAAGATAAATTCCCAGCATCAGTTGCATATAAGGTCAGGCTGCTCAAACCAGTATCATCTGTAGCATTACAGGTAAAATAAATTAAAGCTGGATCATGAGTATCATTATAATGGCCACTCACAGGAGAGACCGCTTCAACAGTAGGTGTCACATAATCCCAAACAACCAAAGTAAAGCTTTCATTATTTCCCCAACCAATATTACTTGAAGCATCTGAGCAATTAACATTCCACCACCATTGCGAACCATCTCCATAGAATGTTATAGCTGTAAAATTAAACTGCGTATTAGCTGAAACACTCTTAGTCTGATTAGCTGCCCAGCTCCCTGACCAATTACCCCATAATGTACAAGCTCCGCCCTCATTTGAACTTGCTGAAAAGATAAACGTAAGGTTGTTGGTTGTAAAGTTAATCTGATTCGAAACAGTAGGAGCAACTAAATCAGGACCAGTATAATTAACACTCAAGGTTCTATTATCATCCCAATCTGTAAGGTTAGCAGTATCAAAAGTCAAACAGTTCCAGGTATAGTTCCCATAAGCTAAGCTTAATGTCCAGTTTGCATGATTACTAGCTCCTGTAACATTAGTACTTCTATTAAATCCAAAGCTTTGGTTATTTGAATCTGTGATATACAAACTTATATTGGTCAAACCATAATTATCGTTTGCAGAACAATTAAACAAGACATCTGCAGGATCATGCGTATCATTGTAATAATTATTATCTGGAGTCAATAACGTTGTAGTAGGCGGAGTTGTATCTTCAGTATAATTCACTTTAACACTCCAGTTAACAGTAGCCCAGTCTGTGTTGCCATACTCATCAGTCGCCATACAGTTCCAGGTATAATTACCAGTTACTAAAGACAAGGTCCAGTTAGCAAAGTTACTAGTACCAGCAACAGCAGTTGAAGTATTATACCCAAAGCTCTGGTTATCTGAATCAGTGATGTATAAACTAATGTTCTCAAGATTATAATTATCAGTTGCAGAACAATTGAAAACTACATCAACAGGACTACTTTCATCTGTTGTGTATCCATCCTCTGGCAACAATAATGTTACAACTGGATCAATTGGATCTGAATCAGAAACTATGAAAGTATAATTAGTTCCATAAGCAGTATTATCATAATAATCAGAACAGTTGATTCCCCAGATATGAGTTTCAGCACCAACTGCAAAGGTTATTGGAGTGTAATTAAATTGTTCATTAGCGTTAACATTTTGAGTCTGGTTAGCAACCCAACTACCAGTCCAGTTCCCTAGTAACGAACATGTTCCAGCACCTGAAGACTTAGCAGAGAATGTCCATGTTAAGTTATTTATTGTGTAATTAATTTGATTTGAAATCGTAGGCGCTTCAGGACATTCTTTCCCTGCATCTGTTATTGTCCAACTGTATACATCTATCAAAGTATCATTTCTTGCACTCTCTCCTGCGCAATATTTTGAATTTCCTCCATCAAATGTAACACTTGACTGTAATGTTGGCAGTGCAGCCCATCCGTTTAATAAGCTATCATAATTAAGTATTGATAAGGTTACATTATGGAACATATTATCCATGGACGCTACAGCTGATACATTCCATAAACCTATATCTTGATTAAATGAAGTTGCATTATAAAACATATAATTCATGTATTGAACACTAGAAGTATCCCAATCTCCAATATCCTGATTAAAGGAAGATGCATCATAAAACATATAATCCGTACGTTGAACATCAGAAGTATCCCAAGCACTAATATTCTGATTGAACATGAATGCATTACTAAACATATAACGCATGGATGCAACATTCGAAGTGTCCCAATTTCCAATATCCTGATTAAAGGAAGATGCACTATAAAACATATATTCCATGGTTGAAACACTGGACGTATCCCAGGTACTGATATTATTATCAAAGGAAGTTGCAGCCATAAACATGTAAGTCATCTGTATTACTTCTGAAGTACTCCAATTTGCAAGTGACTGGTTAAATGAAGATGCAGAAGTAAACATAGAATTCATAGTTGTAACTTTAGAGGTATTCCAATTACCTATTGGCTGATTAAAAGAAGTTGCACCACTAAACATATTTCGCATGGTTGTAACATTAGAAGTATCCCAATTTCCAATATCCTGATTAAAGGAAGATGCCTGAGTAAACATACTTTCCATAGTTGCAACACCGGAAGTGTCCCAATCCCCAATATCCTGATTAAAGGAAGATGCTCCAGAGAATAGAGAATACATGTTTGTAACACCAGAAGTATCCCAATCACCGATTGGCTGATTAAAGGAAGAAGCACCTGTAAACATATTTTCCATGGTTGTAAGACTTGAAGTGTTCCAATTTCCAATCGGCTGATCAAATGAATCTGCATAAAAGAACATTTGTTTCATGGTTGTGACACTAGAAGTATTCCAGTTTCCAATCGGTTGATTAAATAAACCTTCATAAAACATATAAGACATATCTGTAACACTAGAAGTGTCCCAAGTACTGATATTATTACTGAATGCATTGCTATAATAAAACATATGATTCATGTCTGCTACTTTAGAAGTGCTCCAGTTTGCAAGTGATTGGTTAAATGCATATGCCTCAGCAAACATATACTGCATATCTATTACACTTGAAGTATTCCAGTTTCCGATTGGTTGGTCAAACACATATGCTCGCCTAAACATGCTATTCATATCTGTAACTTTTGAAGTATCCCAACCACTGATATCCTGATTGAAGACATATGCATAACTTAACATGTAATACATAGACTGAACATTAGAAGTATCCCAACTACCAATATCTTGGTCAAATAAATATGCTCTAGTTAACATAAATGCCATATTTGTAACACTTGAAGTATTCCAATTTCCAATAGGCTGATTAAATGATTCTGCACTACCTAACATAAACTGCATATTTGTGACACTTGAAGTATTCCAATTTCCAATTGGCTGGTTGAATGAAGTTGCATAATGGAACATAGTTTCCATATTTGTAACCTTGGAAGTGTCCCAAGTAGTGATATCCTGGTTAAAGGTTGTAGCAGTCTGGAACATGTACGACATGTCTATTACATTGGAAGTGTCCCACAAACTCATGTTTCCTGTACTTCCTAGATTTGTACAACCTTGGAATGCATAACTTAAATCGGTTGTTCCATCTAGGTTTAGTGCATCTGTAGCTGTTAGATTTAAGTTACTACATCCATAGAAATAATCACCTTCATTCCCTAACTTCAAATCTCCCCATTGGCTTATCTCTATTATCTTAAGTTTATCCCTTCCATAATTGAATCTCCAACCTTCTATTGTTCCATTGATTGAGATATTATAAACTCCTTCTGAATCATAAGTATGATTTACTTCTGCCTGATTCCATGAAGTTATGTGATTTGAGTTGCCATCTCCCCATTGCACAGTAAAATCATAATTTCCTGCTGCTGTTAATGGCAATCCAACTTGATTACTATTTGTTGACCCTGTGCTTGTTGCTGACGTGTTCCATGTTGAGTTAAAGTTTGTATTTTCCTGTGTAGTAAAGAATCCTCCTGTAGAGCCAAATATCAAAGATTCACTTATATTTTCAGTAACATTCTCATCAACCACAACCTCCTCCTCCACAATCTCCTCAGCATCATCCCCATGCCCAGCATAAGCACTAAAGCCATAAACAGTAAACCATACATGCGTCTCATTCTCTTCAAACAATAACCCAGAATCCTGCCATTCAAGCACGCATTCATCAGCATTGAAATCATAGAACCCGCATCTGTAAATCGAATCTACTCCACCAAGAGTATTCTTTGCAAGCACAATATCAGCATTATCAACCTGTAATGAGTTCACTGCAAACACATCTGTCTTAAACTGCTCTGCAACACTTCCAAGTTTAGCTTTATCAACAAGCTTGATATTCTCAACCCTCTCAACATCAACACCATAGATTCTTGCACTTCCCTTAGCTAATCCAGGAACCTCACCTGCAAACTCTAAGTCAATATCAAACCTCTCTTCTCTCTTTTCAATCTTAGACAGCCTAACATTCTCTGCCTTGCTTTCAACAATTGTCCTAGCCTGCTCTAGACTAATACCTAAATCAATTGGTCCTACCTCAACAGGTTCACTCTCATCAACATCTTCCTCTGTGCTCTCATTAACTGCTATAAGTTCAACTGAATCATCTGTAGTATCATTCACTACATCAAACATTTCACTAATAGTCTCATTCACAAACTCAATTATTGTTTCATTCACTAACACAGGAGTTCCAAACACTGAACCCTCACTCAAGTTACTATCATTACCTACAACTAAACCAGTTATTCCACCATACTGCACAAACAAGCTAGCTAACAAAACAAATAGAACTAGCAAGACTGGAAGTATCCCTTTATCTGCAGCTACTCTAACCCTGCTTCTCTTTCCGCTTTTACTCCCAGCTCTCATTTCATCCTCTTTTTCCTAGCCCTGTCATACACAGTCCAGATTGTCCTATCATTTCGGTTTGTTAGAACAGCAATCTCATGGTATGTCAGGTGCAGTTTTTCTTTCAGGTACTCGACTAAAACTTCTAGAACAGATAGTGTCCTGTCAAGCAAGACACTTAATGGAACAAAAACCTCAGACTTCTGTAGCTCCGGCTTCGACTTTTTCTCTCTCTTCTTTTTGACCCTGCTATATACAGTCCATATAGTCCTATCATCCCGGTTTGTCATGACAGCTATCTCATGGAACGTAAAATGCATCTCCTCTTTCAGATACTCAACAAGAACCTCTAATACTGAAAGCGATCTATCCATAAACAAAGAAACAGGTATTCTCACGAAGTTTCCACTAGGATTTTCACTGTCTTTATTGTATTCTACTCCCTCTTTTTTTACTACACTCACTTTTAAACACTACTGTCTAACAAACCGAATAATACTTACATTGTAAGTAAGCTCCCCTTTATATATCTTTCGTTTCTAAGAATTCGTCGGTGAATATTTAAACAAATTACTCACAATGTAAGAATAGGTAGTATATAAACTTTTCTATTTACTTACAATGTAAGTAAAAAGTAATACCTACATTGTAAGTTAAAATAGAGCAAAAAAACAAATCAAAAAATACTTACATTGTAAGATAAATACCTACATTGTAAGTTAAAATAGAGCAAATAACTAATCAAAAAGATACTTACAATGTAAGAACCAAAATTACTGACATAGTAAGTAAAATACCTACAATGTAATGAAACTTACAATGTAAGTATAAGTATCTTTATTATATGAAAATTATAAAATTAAGAAAAAAGAAAGGAGGCGCTGGGATTTTCGTGAAATATCTGTTTCAACTCGAACCCAGGTATAAGCGGGATTAACGTTGAAATCATCGCCGAAGCTCATCATCCCAACTTTGCAGCCGCTCGCCATAACTTGCCTTTGCAAAACCAAAGACATTTAGCCGCTTGGCTACGCCTCCTTAATGGAATATAAAAAAAGAATTTAATTATGATATATAAACATATTGCTTTAGAAAAATATAAAAAAACGGGCCTGAAGGGATTCGAACCCTTGATCTACGGCTTGCTTCAGGTTTATTAAATTTGCCAAGCAAATTTATGGCTTTTTCCCGTAGAAGGCCGTCGCATTATTTATCCAACCATTACGAACAAACGTAACCAGTTACCAGACTATGCTACAGGCCCGTATAACACGAAAAGAAAAATGCTTTTTATATAAACTTTATGGTAACCACTTCTTAGGATTCTTTAACTTCTCTGGTAAGTAAGTGTCAATAACATAATTAAGATGATGCGCAGCAAAAGCCTGCTGCTCTGCCCTGACCTTCATCTGAACCATCTTTGTCAAAGCTTTCTGCCACTCTTTGTGATGCTGAACAAATGGATCGTTCTTTATACCATCTTTAACTCTCTTAATATCAACATCCTTCAAAGGATGTGTTGGCAACTTATAATCCTCAATATCCTGCGGTGTTACACCAATAAACTTAGCCTGTGGCACGCAAAAAAATTCATTTATGTGAGCTGCATTACCGCTTCCAACTTTAAGAGTTCTATATATGTTCAAGAACCCATAAGGATCACCATCAGTGAAAACATAAACAGGAATCTTGCATTCATCACTCAACCTCCTAATAAACCGCCTGCAAGCTCTAGTAGGAACACCGCCCATAGAGATAAGTATGCAATTAGCCTTCTTATAATAACCATGCTTAACCAATCTCTGAAACATACCTGCTGTTTCAATAGCTAAAACAAACTTAGCTTTAGTTTCAAACTTAAGATGCTCAACAGAACTAGGGATAGAATACGCCCCACTTCCAAACTTTGTACAATCAATCTTTAGCTGCTTTCCAGTATCAGGATCCTTATCAACCACAAACAAAGCACCGGCAACATCACCACCTTTCTCCTCAGGTATAAACCCAATCTGTTCTCTGTTCACCATCATCATTGCTTCAACATCATCCATAACAGAATCTGATTCAGGCTGTTCCTTAAACCTTGCATCACCCCAGTTCTTAGAGACATAATATGCCTCTCTCTTTGTAGCAATATCATCAGTCTCAACTAAATTTTTTGAAAGCGCCATCATCCTAAGCGTCTGTGCAAATGTCTTGATAGTAGACGCAGTCAATGTCCTTGTTTTCATTTTTCCCACTAACTCAAAATAACCTTCTTTAGGGTCATATTTAACATTAGAAAGGCTTCTCAATGGACTTTGAACTTCAGGTGCCTTCTTTTTAAGTATACGATTATAGATATTATTAGCAATATCCTTGATTTCCTGCACAACATTCATATTCTTTATTTTTTTGACCATTTTACAATATCATTACTATTTCTTCTTTGATTTCTTTGCAGTTTTATTACTCTTAGGCTTTTTCTTCACTTCCTGTTCTTCAGTCTCAGTTTCAGACTCAACCTCTTCCCCATCTTCTTTACCGATCTTAGCTAACTCCTCATCATAATCCACATTCTTACTTGGATCAAAACTTAAATCTTCAAGCTTGCCTCTCTTTTGTTCTAGCAGCTTTGTAAGCATTTCATTTGTCTTCAGCACATCAGCCTTACTTAACTTCAAAATCTCCTTCAATGCTTCTGCAACATGAGGTATGAACGTCTCAATATAACTCCTTTTTTTACCTTCTTCCTTAATTCTTCTTTTCTTTTTGACATATGAAGCAAGTTTTCTACCGCATTCCTGCATTGCAAGCTTCATCTCTTTCACAATTTCAGGATAATGTGCAATAGCTTCCTTACTCTCAGAAGTAAAAGGTACCCATACAGATGCAATGTGTACAGCAATTGTGCAAGGACCTATTGGAAGCGACTTTTGTGATTGCGACAATCCGTAAGGCCTCCAATTGGTCTCAACAGTTGACTTTGTTGATACACACGCTCCCTGTTGGAACAACAGTGGAACCCTGTTAGCAAACCTAAGTAACCTTACCGGACCATCTGCGCTCTGTTCACCACCATAAGCAATTCCTACCTCAATAACAAAAGGATTTCCCCTATAAACAGAAGGCGGCCTAGTTGAAGCAACATAAAACTCAGCATTAATCTCTTTTCTCAAACCTTTTTCCAGCGCCTCAGCACCTATTGGAGACACACAATCAGTTGGCGGATTTATCAACTTAGTCTTCTTTATACCTTCCATTAACTGCTCAACCATTTCTCTTGACATGTCCTTAGGCTTGGTATTAGGCAACAATCTTGCATGTTCACAGATAGTCTTTGCAGTCCCAGAACCAACTCTTGTAAATTCAGTCGACAAGAAAGCCTGTAACGTCCTGCTTTCAGTTGTACGCAGCATCATCTGCATAACCCCTAGTTCAACACCATAAGGATGCGGCTGGATTTCTTTTGGCTCATCAGGAAGGTTATCAGTAGCTCTAGGAAAAATTATCTGTTCAGCTTTAGGATTAGTATAAATTATTGTCGCATGCGGATTTACAATAGCTGTCTGTTTAAGATATTCGTCAATTGACTGCCCCCCTTTTTGGTAAGAACCTTCAAGATCAATCTCAACCTTTGTTCCACGGTCTTTATTCCATTCCTTCTTCTCTTCTTTGAGTATCTCAGGCTTATTCTTCTGAGTGTCAAGCTTCAACTCATAATAATGTGCAGGTTCTTTTGGATGAATCTTTGAAACTATTCTAGCAGCTCTTCCAGTTGTAAGCTGTCCATACATTACAGAAGCAGATATACCAATTCCCTGTTGACCTCGACTTTGTTTTAATTTATGGAACTTACTTCCGTATAACAACTTTGCAAATATATTAGGAATTTGCTTTTTTACTATGCCTGGACCATTATCTTCAACCATAATCCTAAACCTATCATTTCCCATATCAATTACTTCGATTATGATTTCAGGCAAAACTCTTGCTTCCTCACAAGCATCAAGTGCATTATCAACAGCTTCTTTGATTGTAGTCATCAAAGCTTTTCTTTTATTATCAAAACCCAGCAAATGCCTATTCTTTGCAAAAAATTCCGCTACTCCAATCTCTCTCTGACCTGCAGCTAACCTCTGCGCAATAGTATCTTTGCCAGAATTATCTGATTTATCGTCCATATCATTCAATTTTGTTTGCACCATTAATTAAACCAAAAAAATTTAAGATTTATAAATATTGTGGAAACTGCGTTTTTAAGAAAAAAAACAACTCAAAACTAAAAATCACATAGTTTTCTTAGTTTCAATATCAAAGCGTTTTAATTCTCTGCGCTTTTTCTCTAGCCATTTATAGACAGCAGAATGTTGACTTCCATTGATTAAAGATTCAATAGCTTTTTTCGCAATGTAAAGATTAGTCGGCTCACCGATAATACTAACAGTTTTTCCATATACAGATATAAAAGCTTCAGTCATTTCCTCGATCAACCTTCTAGTCTTACCATCAGTGCCAATAATCCTGCCTTTAATTCTTTCCAAAGCCTTTTTTGATTTGCCAACAAAATCACCTAAATTTATTACCTCTAGTATATAATCTCCTTTCAGTAAGTAAAAAGCATATTCAGGGTTAAAACCGCGCCCAATTGCAAGTATTACCTCCCTTGCATTAAACAAGAGTATCGCATCTTTGCCATATACATGAACATCCCCATCTTTAGAATCTATATCAATCCTAGTTTTAGTTGATTCCTCTAACTCTTTCTTGATTTTTCCATTCTTACCTATTAATACAGCAATCCTATCTTTAGGTATCTTAAATTCATATGAAAATTCTTCCATTTTATCTTACACATCATCAAAAGTTTTTAAAATTAATTATTTTATTAATATAATTTTTATTAATATATTTAGTATCCTATCATGATTCAGTCTTTGCACCAGAAGTCCTAATTTCATCATAAATCTTCTTAACATCAACTTTTAACCCTAATCTTTTAAAGAAATTACAGATATTCCTAACATCCCTTTCTAAAAGTTCTTCAGCAATTGAAGAATCAAGTTGCAAAGCCTGCGAAAAGTCAATAAAAACAGGTTTTTCATTTAGGTTTAATATATTGAATTCAGATAAATCTCCGTGCACAAAACCTGCTTTATGCAACCTTTTCATATTTTCAATCACTTCTTTAAAGAACTTCTTTGGATACTTTGGTAGCTTATCCTTAACCCTCAAAGCGATTTCATTTCTAACAGAATCTCCAATGTATTCCAATAAGAGTATATTATACTTAAATGTAAGAGCAAGTGGAACGCTTACACCAGCTTCCCTGGCTCTTACAAGATTCCTATACTCTCTTTGTGTCCATGCAAATACTATTGATCTCTTTTGTTTCTTAATATTGAAATACCTTGAATCATACTTAATATAATCATACATTCTCCTAAAATCACATGTTTCAAGTCTATAAATTTTGACAATAATCCTTCCTTTACCCTTCTTTGCAGTAAACACATTAGATTCTTTTCCTATAGATACAGGACTCTCTAATTCATCAAAATGTCCCTCAGAGCTTAACTTAAACAAGTTTCTCAAAGCAAATTCATCAAATACATTCTCAAACACTTTCCATTTTTCTTTTGTAGCCATTCAAAAAATTACATTTAAACATCTATAAATAGCTTTATGTTATTCAGAGGAGAATACTTACAATGTAAGTAGAAACCTTACAATGTAAGTTAATAATTCACCAATCAGTCACAAAAACACAGAAAGATTTATATAGAAGTTACACCTACAGAATAGTAACAAGAGGGAAATAATTTTCTTCTTGTGTAAAAGGTTATAATCATCTAAACACCTCTTTTTCCCAGAAAAACCCTTTAATTAGGGTTTTTTTGGGTTTTAATAATCAAAATCACCTCTTTTTCCCCAGCAGGTATCTGAGATTACATCAAAGATGCCTGCCAGGGTTTTAAATAACACCAAATTATCAATCAAAACATAACCTTAATATACATGTGTAGTTTTCTACACATTATGTGAATGGGTCCTTTGCTGAGCACGAACTGCAAAGTTTTGCTGTGAAACAAAGACACTCTCACATAACACAGCCCGATACAAGAGTTACTCAATGGAGCTTTCGGCAATGCCAAGCTATGAGCTTGGGAGTTAGTATCCGGGCAACATTTTATCATCATTAATTAGAGATAGAACACATTCATTTCATTCATTTCATATTCACAAAAAAAGTAAATGATTTCACTTATTGAAGTGAAGAAAGTAAATTATTGTTCTATTTCTAAATCAAAAATTAAGACTTGAAAATAAGTTCAGTCTTTGAAAAGTGGAGGAATAAAAATGGGAAAAATAAGCCCTGTTTCAGCAAAATATATCGTTCACGCCAATATCAACATTGAAGGCATTGTTGACAGACCAGACGTTATAGGAGCAATATTTGGCCAAACTGAAGGACTGCTTGGCTCAGATTTAGAATTAAGAGAACTTCAAAGATCTGGAAGAATTGGTAGGATTGAAGTTAATGTTGAAACAAAAAGCGGAAAAACAAACGGTTCAATAATTATACCATCTTCTTTAGACAAAGCAGAAACCTCAATAGTAGGCGCTGCTCTAGAAATAATCCAAAGGATAGGACCTTGCAATGCAAAGATTACTGTAGGGAATATAGAAGATGTTAGAGTTAGTAAGAGAAACTTTGTGATTGAAAGAGCAAAAGAACTACTTAAGAACATGATGGATACTGTACTTCCAGATTCACAAGAGATTGCAGACGAAGTAGCCTATTCTGTAAGGGTAATGGAAATCCAAGAATATGGTAAGGACAGATTACCTGCAGGCCCTTCAATTGACGACTCAGATGAAATCATAGTTGTTGAAGGAAGAGCAGATGTACTCAACCTACTAAAACATGGGATTAAAAATGCTATTGCAATAAACGGAACATCTGTACCACAGACAATCATTGAACTGTGTAAAAAGAAGATTGTAACTGCATTTGTAGATGGCGATAGAGGAGGAAATCTTATCATTAAAGAATTGACAAGCGTGACAGAAATTGACTTCATTACAAGAGCACCTGATGGAAAAGAAGTTGAAGAGATCACAAAAAAGGAGATTCATAAGGCCATTAGGAGTAAGATTTCAGCAGAACAAGCAAAACTTGAACTTTCTCCTGCTCCTGAAAAGAGCATGCAACAACAAAGACCAAGCATTAACCAACCGAACATAAAGAAGACTTTTACACCAAAGTCGCAGCCAATACATAAAAGCAATAACAACTTCCAGAGAAAGAGTAGGCTTACAACAGAGGAAAGAACAACTTTCAAAGGGATGTTAGAAGATTTAATAGGTACAAGAGGCGCTTATCTGCTTGACGAAAAACTAGCAATACTTGGTAAAGTTCCATTATCAGAACTAGCAACAACGATCAAAAGCCTTAATACAGGGATTTATGCAGTTGTGTTTGATGGGATTATTGATAAGAATATAGCAATAACAGCAGAAAGATCAAATGTTAAGTTTACAGTTGGCATGGACTCCAAAGTAAGACCTAACGAGACAAAGGTCCAAGTAGTTACTGTTAATGACTTATAATTATCATAAACAAGATTTAAGAAGAATATAAAAAAATTTTTATTTTTTTATTGACTATGCATCACTTATTCTACACATTTCTCCATGAACTGCTCAAGGGTTGACTTAGAATACTTACCAAGCTTAGTCTCCCTTGAACCAGCACATATAAAAAGAGGGACCTTTCCTTCTACAATGTCACTAAAGCAAGCATCGATAACATCCAGACTGCTTTTATCAGAAACCTCAGCATAATAAAGCTCAAATCCCTCTGCCTCAAGTTCTTCAACTATTGGCAGCATCTCTTGACATTGTGAACATTTATCAGAGTCAAGGTAGTAGTACACAATAGTATCATCTTTAAGACCATAATCTCCTATGCAGCTAACATCAAGGTCTTCCACTTCTGAAGAATCCTCATCATCAGAAGCAGCTTCATCCACCCCATCCTCAACTTCGATGACAAAAGGCTCTTCATCACTCTCTGCTTCTGAGTCATCAAAATCATCAATCTCATCGCTGTTGGGTTCTTTATAATATAATAGGATATTAGCTTTATTCTTCAACTGAGTGATATAAATATCAACTGCAGTCTTCTGCTTTTCGTAAAGCAAAACTTCCTCAATCGAATCTTTAACATCATCAAAGGTTATTTCGTTTGACTCGCGTTTGATTACATGAAAACCAAACTGAGTTTCAACAGGTGCAGATACCTCTCCAACCTTTAATTTAAAAGCAGCTTCCTCAAACTCAGGCACCATCTCACCTTTAGCAAAGAAACCTAACTCACCGCCGCTAGGACCACTAGGACCTATTGATTTCTCTTTAGCAAGCTCAACAAAATCAGCACCATCTTTCAATTCTTCAATAATTTCCTCTGCCTCTTCCTCAGTCTCAACTAAGATATGCCTTGCTCTTATCTGTCCTTCCTGCGCTTGATACATCTCTTCATTTTCTTCAAAATAAGTCTCAGCATCATCTTCAGTTACAACAATTTCCATTAGTATTGTATCATTGATCAATTTAGTAATCAAAAGCTGAGATTTATAATAATCCCTCATCTCCTGCATAGTCAAACCTCTAGCTTCAAGCGATTCCTGAAATTCCTCTGGCGTTTGACCTGACTGTTCAATGAATTCCTCAAAGAACTCATCAACCTCAGCATTACTAACAAAAATATCATTAGCTTCTGCTTCCTGAAGCAAGATTTTTTCAGTTATCATCTGATCGAGAATAGATTCCTTTGTAACAAAACTTCTATAAGCTTCAGGGACCTGTTCATACTGTTCATCAAGTTCAGTAAGAGAAATCTCTTCACCATTCACAACTGCTGCAATCTCACCAGAACCTGATTGAACATCTGCAGTATCTCCATCACCATCACCACTAGAAAATATAGCCAATGATGAAATAATAGAGACTGAAGGATTCATAAAAGCATAAATTGCAAACACAAGAACCCCTAAAACAACCAATGTTAATAATACTCTTCCAATCCTTAACTTTCTCTTAGGCTCTTCACTATCCATATTTAATTCATTCTGTTGACTTGTTTGAGCTTCAGTATCTTCCATATTATCCACCCCATTATTTAACATTTAATAAATACTAATAGCATTAAAAAACATAATAAAATCTAAGATTTTCGTTTCACTACTCCTAAATAAATCTTTCGGGAAATTATTCACTACCCAATGGTTTCAATAAACATTTATATTAAAAATTGACGGAAGTAAATAAATGGTCCATGAAATCATACTCGGAAGAAGTAAAACAGATATCGAGAAGTTTGGAAAAAAAGGTGCAATATTTCTAGCAAAACAATATATAAAGATGGGCCCTGTAACATCTCTTGCAAACAAGATTCTGATGGATGTCACTAGGTCTCATATAGTCTTTGTATGCGGTAAACGTGGAGGAGGTAAAAGTTATACCATGGGAGTTATAGCCGAAGGTATGGCTAATCTTGAGCCTGACGTATCAAAACGTCTATCATGCATCATACTTGACACAATGGGGATATACTGGACAATGAAATATCCTAATCATAAAGATGAAAAGCTTTTAGAAGAATGGGGTATTGAAGGCCAAGGTTTAGATGTTCAGATTTTCACACCAGCAGGGTTCTCAGAGAAATATAAAGAACAAGGGATTCCTACAGACTTCGCATTTTCAATAAAACCATCAGAACTGAATTCAAGCGACTGGTGCATAACATTTGGAGTATCGCAATTAGAACCATTAGGCGTGCTTATTGAAAAAACAATAAACACACTTAAAGAAAAAGGAGATAATTTCTCAATGGACGATATAATTAAAGAGATTGAAAAGGATACAACAACTGAAGCACATGTAAAGAGCGCTGCACTTAACCGTTTCAGGAACGCAAACACATGGGGACTTTTCTCAGATAAAGGTACTGCACTCAAGGACCTTGCAATGCCAGGGAAGATTACAGTGCTTGACATAAGTGCCTACAGTAACCTTCCTAACGGATGGGCAATAAAATCACTTGTAGTAGGCTTAGTATCCCAAAAACTGTTCATTGAAAGGATGACCGCTCGAAAGATGGAAGAATACTCAGCAGTATCAGAATCTGTACATTTCTTTTCAGCTGAAGAAAATGACGAAAAAGAAGAAATGCCTCTTGTTTGGCTTATAATAGACGAAGCTCACGAGTTTCTTCCAAAAGAAGGCAAGACCCTTGCATCTGACCCTCTTATTACAATTTTAAGGGAAGGCCGCGAACCAGGGATTTCACTCATACTCGCATCACAACAGCCCGGAAAAATCCACACTGATGTAATGACACAATCAGATGTACTTATTGCACACAGAATAACTGCAAAGATTGACATTGATGCCCTAGGAATGCTTATGCAATCCTATTTCAGGGCTGGCCTTGATGAAGAGCTTAACATGCTTCCAAGAGTAAAAGGAGCTGCTCTCATCATCGATGACATGAACGAAAGGATGTACCCTGTAAGGATCAGACCAAGGATGACCTGGCACGGAGGAGAAGCGCCAACAGCTCTTAAGGAAGTGAAAAAGAAGTTTGGGCTTTAGATTAATAGGTATGAGATTAGCAGATATTAAAAAGTCACAAATATATACTCCCTAATAACAATAAATAAAAACATCTGTTTAATTCCAAAAAACAAATGAAAAGGAGTAGAAGAAAGGAAATCGAGAAACTTGAGGACATTGTCATTATTCACGGCAGATGCGCTAAAGACTTTGCACACAGGACAATAAACTTTCTAGAGGAACAGTTCATCAAAAGATTCAAGAAAGATGGTGAAAATCTTACGACAGAGGTACTTAAAGATAGAACACCTGCTTCAGAAGAATCAAAACCAAAGGTAAACCAATTTATTAAAGCTCATGATGATGGAGAAATCTTCTGCCAACTGAAGACAAATGTAAGAGAGAAAGATGTTCATTATATACAACAGTTCAGGGTTGGTGACATCAACAATGATTGTATGGAGATGTTTGTCACGCTTGACGCTATCTTAAGAGCTGGAGCAAGAAGTATCACTGTTTACCTCCCTTATTTTCCATACTGTCGATCTGACAAAAAAGACGACGGCCGCGTACCTATAGCTGCAAAGCTTATGGCTAAACTTATCCGCAGCAGTGCAGGTGACAGGTTTAAGAGATTTGTAACAACAGATCTTCATGCAGAGCAGATTCAAGGATTCTTTGAAGTTCCAGTTGATAATGTAAGCGCTATTCCAAGTATGGCACTCTATTTAAAAAGGAGATGCACTGCTGGACTGATTGAACTGATAACTCCAGACGCAGGAGGAGCTAAGAGAGCTAGATACGGCTCAAAGCTTCTGAATCTAAACAGGTATCTCACAATCGACAAAAGAAGGACTGCGCATGGCAAATCAGAAGTCGTACGGATGGAAGGAGACGTAGAGGAAAGGGACTGCGCACTCATAGATGACATCATAGGAAGTGGAGGTACTTCAGTTGGAGGAGCAAGATTCCTTAAGAAAGAAAAAAATGCTAACCATGTCTATCTTTTGGCAACTCATGGAGTATTCAGTCCAAAGGTTGAAGAAGAAGATTGGGAATTCTACAACCAACATGGAGAACTCCCTAATAGGGTATACTGTGAACAAAAACTTTGGGAAGCAGTGGAAAAAGGATACATTGAACGGGTTGCTATCACAACAAGCAGGCCTCCTAAGGATAAGAACTATCATTACACAATCAGTAAATGGTGTGATGTCATCCTTCTAGAGCCAATGTATGCTCAAGCTATTATATGCAACCAACTAGGCGAATCTATCTCAGACCTTATTGATACATACGAAGCATTTATTCACGATGAAAAAGCTCCGGAGCTTGAATTTCTTGAAGTTGATAAAGAAGACTGTGAAAAAATCGCCGAGTTAGTGTATGATAATGGAAAATCAAAACCCATTATGAAAAGTGATGATTAATGACCTTCTCAAAACAATTCCCAAAGACTATAGATGGAAGCAACTACCCAAAATGGGTTGAAGTCTATTTAGATGACAATGAAGAAAAAGAGACTGAAATAATTGCAAGGCAGGAGAACATCTTACTTATGAAACAATGCATTGAAGACGCTAAAGCAATAATGCAAGAAAAACAACTTAACAACTACCAATCAGATTTAATAAAAATCGCAGTTACATTATTTGAGAAAAGAGCATCACATTCTGTCCATTATAAAGAAAATAAAGCAAAAGAAAAATTTGATTCTAAGCATAAACTATAAGCCAAGTACAACCTTCTTATGCAGGAACTACGACTTTAGGCCTCATTGAATATAGCGAAGATATCACTAATATTAACCCAAACAGCATGCCTAAGAATCCCCAAGTAAAACTAAACTTTCCAGAGATAGTATATACAACACTTACAGCTAAAAACAATATTCCTACAAGCATGAACATCTTTGGCAAAGGCCTTGTCTTATAAACAGCTTTATCAGGATCTACAACCTTTGGTTTAGCAACAGCTACTTTTTTTTCCTTAGAAACCTTCTTTTTAGAAACTTTTTTCTTTGCAGATTTCTTAACAGGTTTCTTCTTTTTCTTAGAAGTCTTCTTAACAACCCTTTTCTTTACAGCTTTCTTCTTAGCCATTTATTCCACCTCTTTTTTATTACAAATTTAGTATAAAACTAGATTAAATATTAACTAAAAGATATATAAACTTTATGGCTTATACATAAATTTATCAATTAATTTATCAGCTTTTTCTCTTTTCTTCTGATGCTCTCCTAAAAATTGATTAATCTTATCGATAAGTATTGCCTTAAGTTCTCCACTCAAAAGCTTCCCACTCTTATAATCATCATAGATTTGCTTTAATTTCTTATCATCTTCTTCAAAGTACATCAACCATTGATAGGACACATCAATATCTGGATTTCCTCCCAACTTCCTATGCTTTTCAACAGTATCTTGTCCACCTGAAAAAGCATATTTATTGACCTTTGTCTTAACCACCTTAGGCCCATCTGTAGTAAGTATAGCCTGTTCAGCAAAACTGCTCGCCATTTTACCCTCAACTCCTACTAGAGGAGACATAAACTTTGCATGAAGTATAGCTGGCTTTCTATAACCTAATTTCTCAATCACATCCCTGCTTATCCTAAAATGAGCATCCTGGTCAACACCTAAAGGTATCAAACAAGGCCTTTTTTCATTCCTCAAAACATTTGGAAGAAAAGCAGGAACAGTCTGCATCGAAGTATAAAATATGCTTCCGATATTATTAGAATCAGAAAAACCAAAGGCAGCTTTAATCGTAGAAAATGTAATCTTTTTAGCTACTTTAATTGCTTCAGGATACATTATACCTGCATGTTTAGTATCCTGTAAAAAGAAAGTTTTCTTAGGATTAAAGCCAAGAGCAATCACATCAAGCATATTTTCCCGAGTCCATTTCTGGATTTCGTCATAACTTTTATCTTTAAATAAAAACTTTTCATCATCTGTAAACTGAAACCAAAGATCCGTGTCAAATTTTTCTTGAATCCATTTAGTAAATATCCAAGTAGTCAAATGTCCTAAATGCAAAGGTCCTGATGGACCGCAACCTGTATAAACAAAAAACTTATTACCTTTCTCATACTCGTCTAAACACCATTTAAGGTCGCGATGCGCAAAGAAAATTCCTCGCCTCAAATAGGTATGAAGCCCTCCTGCTAAATTCTCAATCCTATTCAGGTCAGCTGCCTGCAGCTTTTTAATCCCAAACTCGTCAATCAATCTATCATAATCAATTTTACCTTTAACATCATAAGGATTAACAGTTTGAGCCATTATTCAATCGATAGAATTTTAGTATATAAATATTACGAAAAAAGATAGATTTTTATATGATTTTTAATTTATTAAATACTAAGAGAAAAAAAGAGGTAACATGAAACATACATTAAAAGTAACTTTAGTGCTTATATTAATATTCGTAGCTTCGCAAGTAACAGGACTTCTAATCACAAAAAACTACTTAGACTATGAAAAAACAATAGAAACAGGCAATATAACTTGGACAAAACTCCCATACGACATTGAAAGGCCAGAGATTGAACAGGAAACATCATTCATTTGGATTATACTTGCTATTCTGCTAGGAACAGGATTAGTACTTCTTATAGCATACTTCGGCAGACTCAATATGTGGAGATTTTGGTTTGCAGTAAGCGTTTGGCTGGCTTTGTCAATCGCATTCAATGCATTCATACCAGAATCATTCGCAGTCGGTATCGCATTAATCTTAGCAATCATGAAAACCTACAAACCTAATATATATATACATAATATCACAGAAATTTTCATCTATGGAGGTCTCGCGGCTTTAATTGTTCCAATCCTGAACACTTGGGGAGCAATCATTCTGCTCATTTTGATTTCAATATACGACATGATTGCAGTCTGGAAATCAAAGCATATGATCAAGCTTGCAAAGTTTCAGACACAGGCAAAAGTGTTTGCAGGCGCTCTGATTCCTTATCACCTTCCTAAAAAAGCTAAAGCCTCCACAAAAGGAAAGCTTGTAAAGGTAAAAACAGCAGTTCTAGGCGGAGGCGACATTGGCTTCCCATTGATATTCTCTGGAGTTATTCTTAAATCACTTTTGTTTCAAAACACAATGCTCGTAAGCGTCCTCAAGGTGCTTATTATAACCTTTACCTCTGCCATTGCATTATTCGTATTATTTTACAAGGCTGAGAAGAACAAATTTTATCCAGCAATGCCTTTTATCACAATTGGATGCTTGATAGGGTATATAATCGTGAACGCGCTCTAAAATTTAAAGGAGAATAAAAAAGATAACCAAAAACTAAAAAATGCATGAAAAAATTCATATCCACCACTGGCATTATATAAAGTCAGATATTGCAAGTATGTATGTAAATAATGCACTAAGAACCTTTGCAGTGTCTTTAATTGGCATCTTTATTCCAATATTCTTATTAAAAAAAGGCTTTTTCCTTAACCAGATTATAATATATTTTATAGTAATGTTCTTGTCAATGGGGTTATTCGCAATTATGGCAGGAATACTAGCAGAGAAATTTGGCCTTAAGCACATCATCTTCATTAGCACCCCGATGTCAATCATTTTCTTCTTGATACTTTTCTATATAGACAGGATTCCCTCACTACTAAACCTGCTTGCAGTTTATGAAGGAATACTCTCAGCTTTATACTGGATTCCGTTCAATTCTTTATTTGCAAAATATTCCAGCAAGAAAAGAAGAGGCGAACAAACCGGATACCTTCTATCAATACCAAAACTAACTGCAATAGCAGCACCAACAATTGGAGGTGTTATCATTGTTTTTTCAGGCTATAACGCACTGTTTATTGCGATTGCAATCCTGTTAGCAATCTCAGTAGTTCCCTTATTCTACTCAAATGATGTAAAACCTCACATAAAATTTTCGTTCGAAAAAATTTTGTTCAAAAAAAATCTAAAAGAGACATTTGCATTTATGTTCGACGGTCAAAGATATGTAATACTTACAATAATCTGGCCAATCTTCATATACTTTTTAAGTACAGACATCCTTTCACTAGGACTTGCAGGAACAGCTACTACTTTAGGAGCAGTCATATTTCCAATAGTAATAGGCAAACTAACCAAAAAGATAAGCCTTAAATCCATACTAAAAATAGGAGGCATTACATCCTTTGTTGTTTGGATATATGCGTTATTCCCAAGAAATATTAGTTATATCCTGGTTTTGACACTCCTCATGAGTATATTCTCAATCATGATTGAACTTCCTTTCATTACCATAATATTTGAAAAGGCAAGCAGAAAGCATACTACAGAATACATGGTATACCGTTCAATCTGCCTTAATATAGGAAGAGTTGCAATATTAACTATATTATATGTTACATTAAACAAGTTTATAGTCGGGTTCAGTCTTACAAGCTTAACTTCATTATTTTATATATTCTTCTGAAGAAATTCAGAATTAGAATTATCTCTTATCAGAAATATCAACTGCTATTTCATTACCTTTCTTATACTTATCAACATCAAGTAAAGTCTTTTGTCTTGAATGTGCAGAATAAGTGCCCGGAGAAATAACCATGCCGTCCTTTGCAGCAATAGTCTGAACCCCTGTCTGCCTTTGAATTTCCCTCGCCTGAATAATCGGATCAGCTTTCAACATCTTAATACCAAAATGTGTAGTAATGACTAATCTTGGCTTGATTTTATTAACAATCTTAATTGCATCGGCAACACTAAGATTATCACCTGATTCATCCCCTGGACTTGTAACATGTAAGATAAGAATGTCACTGTCTTCATAAGCTTTCAAAAGATCATTTGAAAACTTTGTGTCAGAACTGTAAGATAATACAAAATAAGGGGTATAAAATTTAAAACCAATTGAATTGGCATCAAGATGCTCAGCAGGAAGCGCAACTATCTCCACATTCTCAATACCTACTCTTTTTCCTGATTCAAGTACAATTATTTTCTCAACACAATTCCTATGAAAGTTAGATAAACCTGGATTAATATCTTCATCTCCCTGTACAAACGTCTTGTTAGATATAAGTACGCCTTTCTTATCCAATCCATCTAAGGTCATCGCAGAAATAACAGCATTAACATCATTAGAATGTGCAACCGTCCTCCGCGAAACAAGCACACAAGTATTTGCCCTTAAGTTAACATTATTCTCAACAGCCCTAACCAAAGCACCCGGCCCAGGGTCTATATGAAACTGGTTATCATCAACCTGCAACACAATACCTCCAGAAGCTCTGTACTGCTTACTCACAACCTGATGATCACCTGCTGTGCCAAGAAATATTATGCGTGGAACCATGCTAAAATCCTTGCTATCTACTTTAATAAGCTTTTCTATACTTCAATAGAAACTTTTAAAAATACCCTTCATTTATCGCAATTTGACAGGCTCAGCTGGGTAGCTAGCCCCTACCTGTAACCATAACCGGGCTATATGATGGAGTGAGTCCTTGGAAAGGCATGGCTCAGGACATCTGGTCTTGGTCTGGACAATGAAGTTCTGTCCTGTGGGATTGGTATCTCTGGGAACCAGGTCAGACTGGGAACAGAGCAGCCTTAACCTCTGATATTGATGCTCAGAGGGTAGCGGAACCAAGGAAAGGTCAAGGTAAGCCATTTGTTTTGGATCATTTCGATTCAAGGACGCGCCTGTCACTTTCTATCAAAGATTATACAAAGGATTAAAAAAATATTTACCCCACTAATATAGCCGGCTTTCCAGGCATTGCTTGTCCAGCTTTACTATCCTTAGAATCTTCTGCCTTTAATATTTCTATGTCACAATTAAACTCTTTCTCAAACTTAGAAGCATACTTCTTAAGCTCATTATACTCAGTAGTCTGGTCAAGAACAAGAATTGGAATCTTACTCATATCTTTCATAAGTCTGGGGATTATCTTAGAAATCTCTTTACCATACACCCTCATTTCACCAGACATAAAGGACTTAATCAATTCATTTCCATTCTTAATATCCTTGAACTTTTCTTTAAAGACCTTAAAAAAATCATACAACCATTCTCTTGCCACAATCAACTTAATAGTCTTAGGCTTATCAATCTTAGTAAGTTTCAAAACCGACCTTAAATCACTAATAGTATTTTCCAACATTGCATCAATAAACTCGGCTTTAACATCAATCCTACTTACATCTGCCTTAGGCCATTTCTCAAGGCTCAAGAAACTCTTGTTACCGAGTTTTTCCCAGAACTCTTCAGCAAGATGTGGACACAAAGGCGATAACAATTTAACAAAAATACTAAACGATTTCTTATCACAACCCTGCTCAATAACTGTTAAAAGTTCCTTTAACTTAATCACAGCCAGGTTATACTTAAAATCATTAATATATTCAGAATAAAG
The DNA here is from genome assembly GCA_019323515.1 of Candidatus Woesearchaeota archaeon. GTDB lineage: Archaea > Nanobdellota > Nanobdellia > Woesearchaeales > JAHWHD01 > JAHWHG01. The sequence continues at coordinate 102,843 of JAHWHG010000003.1, read as the reverse complement.
TTTGACTAGTCTATGGAACTTACTCACATTCAACTCATCCATTTTGCCAGGTTCAAAATCATCAGCATAAGCTGCAACTTTCTGAAGCCATTTCCAACTAGCTTCAAGCCCGGTGTTACTCCAAGCAAAATCCTTATCAGGGCCTGCAACAGAAACTAAAAACAATCTCAAAGCATCAGCTCCATACTTATTAACAATCTCGAGTGGATCAACAACATTCCCTCTTGACTTAGACATCACATGCCCATCCTCGCCATGTATCATACCTTGATTGAATAACATCTTAACAGGTTCATCAAACTTAAGCATTCCAATATCTCTGAAAAATTTAGTATAAAATCTAAAATATATAAGGTGCATGCAAGCATGCTCAGCCCCTCCGATATAAGTATCTACAGGAGTCCAATAATTTGCTTTATTAATATCAAATATTTTTTTTGTATTGTTCGCATCCGTATACCTCAAAAAATACCAAGAAGAATTAACAAAAGTATCCATTGTATCAGTCTCTCTCCTTGCCTTAGATTTACACTTCGGACACCTCACATCAACAAATTTCTCATTAGTTTCAAGCGGATTTCCCTCTCCAAACTTAACCTTATCAGGTAGCTCAACTGGCAAATCTTTTTCTGGAACTGGGACAATACCGCATTTTTCACAATAAATCATTGGTATAGGGGTACCCCAATACCTTTGCCTGCTAACTAACCAGTCACGCAACTTAAAATTAACAGTAGCTTTCCCTAGCTTCTTCTTTTCAAGAGCTTTAGTGATAGACTCAATCGCATCTCTATTATTCTCTCCATCAAAGTCACCAGAATTCACAAGCACACCATCAGCAGTATAAGCCCTTGCCATCTTATCAGCTTTAAGTTCATAAGCATCTGGCTGAATAACTACTTTAATATCAATCCCATACTTCTTTGCGAACTCAAAGTCTCTTTGATCATGAGCAGGAACAGCCATTACCATTCCACTCCCGTATTCAGCTACAACAAAATTACCAGTATAAACAGGCACCTTATCACCAGTCATGGGATTGATTGCATAACTTCCAGTAAACGCTCCCTCTTTCTCAAGCTCCTCAGCATCCTTTTCACTAGTACTCTTTATTTTCTTAAGGAATTTTTCTACCTCTTTCTTCTGCTTACCTGTAACAAGTTCCATCAATCTAGGATGCTGCGCTGATATGACCATAAACGTGACACCAAATAATGTATCAGACCTTGTTGTAAATATAGGCCACTTCTCACCATTTATCTCAAACAAGATTTCAGTACCATGACTTTTGCCTATCCAATTCTTCTGCATAGCTTTTATTCTTTCAGGCCACTCATTAAGGTTATCAACCATTTCATAAAGTTCATCAGCATAATCAGTTATTTTGAAAAACCATTGCTCAAGATGTTTTATCTCAACATCAGTATCAGTATGCCTCCAACACTTTCCGTTATGAACCTGCTCATTCGCAAGTACAGAGTTACATTTTGGACACCAATTGACAGGAGCTTTCTTCCTGAAAGCAATACCCTTCTCAAACATCTTAAGAAAAATCCACTGATCCCATCTATAATAATTAGGGTCGTGCGTTTTCACAAGTCTAGTCCAGTCATAACTTAAACCTATCGACTTCTGCTGCTTGATAAAATTCTTGATACTGTTCTCAGTATACTTTTTCGGATGCGCGCCCGCTTTGATTGCAGCATTCTCAGCCGGCAACCCTAATGAATCATAACCCATAGGATAAAGAACATTAAACCCTTGCATCCTCTTCAATCTTGCATAAATATCACCAATAGTATAATTAAAAGCATGGCCTATGTGCAAGCCTGACGCGCTTGGATAAGGAAACATTTCTAAACAATAAAACTTAGGCTTCTTAGATTCTTTAACCTCAAATATCTTGGCAGATTCCCATCTCTTCTGCCATTTATCTTGGATTTTCTTAAAGTCAATCATATTAGAAGAATAAATTGCCCCTTGTTATTTAAATATTATGGTGGATAAGCTTTATATATATACTCTTAAATAAACATTTCTATGTCAGAAATCATATGTAACTTACCTATTGAGAAGGATAGGATTATAAAAGCAATCTCTGATCCAAGAGCACATTATGGACATTTCAGAGAAGCTATAGATTTTCTTATTAGGGAAGGCACACCGATTTATGCAGTTCTGCCAGGAGAAGTGCTAGAGGTTAAGGTTGATTCAAATGAAGGAGGATTTGACCCTAAATATAATAATGTGAAATACTTAAACTACATAACAATCGCACATGATAATGGCCTATATTCGCAATATGCACACCTCCAGTTTGATGGATCAAGCGTTAAAGAAGGGGATAGAGTAGAACCAGGCCAATTGTTAGGTTATTCAGGGAATACAGGATTAAGCGGATCCCCACATCTTCACTTTATGCTTTTCAAAGATTCAGATAATGAATTCGGAGTTGAAAGCATCAGACCAAGATTCAAAGAAAATATTACAATTGACAGGACAGAACAAAAAATTCCTAAAGAATTCAAAGATAGGCTTGAATACTTAAACAAATTAAAAAAAGAATACGAAAATTAAAACTTCTTGAACCTTGCCGCTGTATCAATCAAATCAGACTGTCCTAAGAACATTGCCCTACAGCAATACCTTTCTAAACCAAGCTCATCCATTACTTTCTTAGGATCCTCGCCATTCTCAGTTCTCTCTTTAAACTCTTCCCATAAATGTGCGATTGGTTTACCGCAGCTCCAGCATCTTATTGGTATTATCATTTTTTAGTTCTACCTGTATGACTTCTGCCTATGAGCTCTTGCTCGTGAATCATTAGGCTTCCTCATCTCTCTCCTTCTAACATCTGCAACAAGCAAATGCCTGTCATAATTCAAGAATATATTTCTAAGTTTCTCATCCTTTGACCAACTTAATAAACCTCTAGCTACTGCAAGTCTAGCAGCTTCAGCCTGTGCCATAAAACCTCCGCCTCTTGCAACAACATCAATATCAAGCATAGAAGCAAGCTTAGTCGCCAATATCAAAGGCTCCATAATTTTCATCCTTGCAATCTCTGGTTCAACAACATCTAAATACTTACCATTAATCCTTACTTTACCTTTTCCAGACTTCAAAACAGCTCTTGCAATTGCACGTTTCCTTTTTCCGCTTGATACGATTATTTTAGTCAATTTTAGCACCTAACAATTTACATATAGTCTTAACTTCAACATATTTCAAATTTGACAATCTTGAATAGTGAACCTCCTTCAAATCCTCAGGTTTAATATCTTTAAATTTCTCAGGAACACCTTCATAACATTTTACTCTTTCAAAGGCATCATACCCTTTAGCTTTCTTATAAGGAAGCATGCCTCTTATTGTTCTTCTGACCAGCATATCAGGCCTTCTATGAAAATAAGGACCTTTCAAAGGAACTCCCAACTCCCTGTTACGTTTATACTTTGCCAATACAGCTTGTTTTGTACCAGAGACAATAGCCTTTTCACAATTAATTACATCAACGCTTTCGCCAAGCAAAGCTAACTTAGCGACCTTTGCAGCCATCCTCCCTAACACTAAACCTTCTGCATCGACTAACATTTTAACCAATTATCCTCACTTTCTTTGCTTCAGGATTTTTCTCAAACAACTCTTCAATTGATAAAGCCTTTGAACCAGCTTTGTTTATTTTATCCAAAGCCTTCTCTGAAAATGAAAGACCAGCTATAATAATCTTCTTATCAATCTCACCAAGTGACAATACCTTTCCTGGAACAACAGCTGTCTCATCCTTTCTAATTGACTTATTTATTTTATAAAGATTAACTCTCCTTCTTTTTCTAGTAGGTTTTTCTAATTCTTTAGCGATAACTTTCCAAAACCTTATATTACTATCTATTGCCTTCTTTTTCAATTCTCTTATCAACTTCTGCAAGTGAATATTAGTAGGCCCGGTTCTTTTCAAAGTGATTTCACCTTCTCCAAAAATTCATCAACCTTGCTATCAAAAACATCAATAGCTTTCTTGACCATATCCTTTGGCTTTAACTGACCCCAGGATTCGACTGTAAAAATGAAGGAATTAGTATCTGGGTTTAACTCAACTGCTTCTCCAGACGCTTCAACACAAGCATCACAGAGGTGACAATTTGCCAAATTCTTTGAGACAATGCTCAGCTTTCCACCTTTTACTTCAAAGATTTTACAAGGACATGAAGAAGCAATAATCTCCGATTCCTTTATCTTCGAATGATTAATCTTAATATCAACAGGATGCTTAAAGAACACTAACCCAGGACTCCATTTAGCGTGTTTTTTTCCAATACCAAGCACAGCAGTCGCCTCTAAATCTACCTCTTGATTCTTAAGCAACTTCACAAGAGGAGTATTTGGATAAACAGGTACAATTTTTGGGTCTTTACTTTTCATATCAGAAGCGTACACAAAACCATTAGCTTTTGAACTAAGGACCATCTTATTTTGACACCTTGCACAGCCCTCGCCTTTACATTTACACTCCTCAGGAAGATTATAAGATTTAAGATCAGTCTTAAGAGGCATTAAACCAAGCCTATGTGCAATCACTTCATCGTATAATATAGAACTATTCTTCCTAAATTCAACATCCTCAATTGCCATTGTTGGAACTTCATCAATCATTATTCTTCTAAGTGCATTTGCAAAAGAACTGACACCATCTTTCAAAACAAAAGATAACTTTTCTTTAGATTTGGATAATTCTGTTACATCCATTTTATACCCTTCTACCTCTCCGTCCTCCTTTCTTCCTGCAACCATCATGGGGGATTGGTGTTACATCTTCGATAATTCCAATCCTCAACCCTACTCTTGAAAGCGCTCTTACAGCAGCTTGAGCACCTGGTCCAGGATTATTTGAGCCGTTATGCCCTCCAGGAGCCTTTATTTTAACATGAATTCCGCTGATTCCTTTCTCTTTTGCACCCTCTGCAGCTTTTTTAGCAGCTACCATTGCAGCAGTCGGACTTGATTCCATCCTATGCGCCTTGACAACCATGCCACCTGATGCAATTGACAAAGTTTCTGTTCCACTTATATCAGTAATATGAATTATAGTATCATTATATGAGGAGTAAATGTGAGCTATGCCCCACCTTACATTTTCATCTCTTCTAATGCCTCTTCTATCACGCCTATCCCTTCTATCCCTATCAGTTCTCTCTCTTCTCTCTCTTGGCCTCTTATCTGTTCGTTCTTCTACCATGTTTACTCAACCTCTGCAGCCGTTATTTCTTCTTCAGTCATTACTTCTTCTTCAGGCTTATCATCTTTCTTTTCCTTCTTAACTTCTTTAACCTTTTTCTCAACCTTTCTTTCAGGATGCTCAGAATCAACTAAACTCGAATTAGGAGCAAACGTGATAAGGTCCTCTTCCTGTTTTGAGACTAGATAAGAAGGAACTGTAATCTTCTTCCCATTCACCATCACATGTTCATGTACAATAAACTGTCTAGCCTGTTTCATGCTTCTTGCTAGACCTTTCTTGAATACCAGACTTTGCAACCTTCTTTCTAAGAAATCATTGATTGAAAGACCTAATACATCATCAAGCCTAGCACCAACAGGTAAAAGTCCTAACATCTGCAACCTCTTCAATAACTGTTCCTTTTCAATTTGAGCTTGTGGACCCTTAGCAGTGATTAGCTTTTTAGAAAAATAAGTAAAGTTTTTCAGGAGCGACCTTGTCTTCCAAATCTCTTTCTTATTCTTAAGAGCATACTCCTTAAGGATTTCCCTTTCTTCATCAATCCTTTGTTTCTCCCAAGGCTTTGCAGGACTTGAATACTTTTTCCGACTTTTTCTAGGATCTCCCATGTTTATTTACCTGTCTTACCTTTCTTTCTTTTTACTCCCATTGCCTTACCTTTACTTCTTCTGAAATTAGATCTAGTTCTCTGGCCACGTACTGGCTTACCAGACATATGCCTTACTCCTCTATAACATCTAATCATTTTAAGCCTTTTAATATCATTATCAATAACGAACATCAAATCAGTTGAGATTATATGTTTATCAGTGCCTTCCTCAAAATCGTTCCTCCTATTAAACATCCATGCAGGGAAGCCATGCTTAGAAGGATTCTTTACAACATCTTCAATCTTTTTTACAGTATCTTCATCAAGATTTCCAGTCTTAGAAGCAGCATCTAAATTTAATGCAGCACACACAGCATTTGCAAACATAAAAGACACTCCTTTTATCTTTCTTAGAGAATTAACTATCTTTTTATTACCATCTAGGTCTGTATTCGCTACCCTTACAATATGTCTGAATGCCATTTTATTATTTGATATTACTCCTTATATTCTTGTAACAAGCTATTACTTAACATCATAGAATTTCTATAATGTCATAAGCCATGCTTACGGTCTTAATCTCAGTTAAGACCAGGAGACCCAAAGGTTAACTCCAGACTAATATTAACGTAAAACTGATAGGTGGTATTTAAAGGTTATGGTATGATTTAAAAGGGCGGCTGCCGAGACTTTCAACGCTCCTAGCGTTGTAAGCTACGAACGCCAGTGAGTATGTTTGAACTCGGGCTAGAGGATCCACAGTCCTCTGTGCTGCCAGGCTACACCACAGCCGCCATGGTATAGAACACAAGAAAAATAGGATTTTTATAAATATTTCTACTTATTCCGCTTCTTTTTAATCAAACTAATCAGGTAAGGTACCATGAATGTGATCACAAACACTATGCTAATCCCCCAAGGAGTTCTATGCAATGTAACTCCCAGCAACTCATCAACCCTATTAGATATAGCTACAGAGATTGCCAGAAAACTTATTGCCATTATTGGAATATATAATGCAGCAAATACATGATGTTTTGTATCTAAGTGTTCAATGTCTTTGATTATGAAATCAAATAACAAGCCAAACACAATAGCTAAAGCCATTATGACAAAGTGCAAGAAATAATTAGTTACCACAATAAAGAATGGAATCAAGAAAAAAGCTATCCCAAGCATGCAAAGTGTCAATACTATAAGCCCAAGCCAAAACATATAACCAGACATAGTCTTACCGAACATAACATGCTTCTCTTTTTTCTCTGGAGAACTTAAAATCTCCTCAGTCTTCTTTGCAATATCCTCTGGCCAACCCTTTTGCTTCAACCTCTTTTTTAGTTCTACCATCTTAATCCTCTTTCAGGTTATTCACATAATTAAAATAATTTTTAATCTTATCATAATACTCTTGCATAATATCAATATTAATCCTCAACTCTTCTCCATCAAGGTTAATTCCCATATAAACATGTCGCCTGTACTCAATATTTCTTGTATATTCTAACCTCATAATCTTCCTTAACATCAGATAAAAATCAATAAACTGATTAAGTTCCTTATCATCAGAATATACCTCTTTCACAATATCACACTTAGGACCAGGAAGTTTAGGTATTTCGTCAATTTTCTTATCTTTTTTTGCATAGTCTAATGTTTGGTCAACAATAAAATCACATGCATTGATAAGTCTATCAATAATGCTTCTAATAACATCTACAGTCCTTGTATACTTTAGACTGACAAAGATTAAATGATCAACTCTTTTCAATTCTTCTTTAGCGTCTTTTAAATATTCCTTCATATTTATTCACAACCTCATTCATCTTACTTACAAAGACTTTAGTCTTTGCAATATACTCCTTCATCTGAACTGTAGTGAGAGTTCGCATCTTATAATCCTTATTGCATATGACGAATTTATCGTTCCTTGAAAATTCCATTGGACTTTCCTTATGCTGAACAATAATCTCCTTTATATCCATCATCAGCCTAATAAAACTTTCATCAAGGCCATGCAGATGCATTGACTTCTCTTTGAACATATTAAGCTTTGATTCAAAGGTATTATGAAAAGGTGGTATCTGCTTAAACAATCTATCAAAGTATAAGATTGCCGCCATTGAACTTGTTAAACTCAGGAAAATATTATCCATGACTGCTACTAAAAGCTTAGTATCCTTAACAACCGGATAAGTCACAGAAAGCATGTGATCAGCCGTTTTTATATATTTTATAGCCTTATCTCGCGCCTCTTGATATTTTTCCATAATTTATTATGTTATAGTGTAGAACTTTAAAAATCTTGTGATTTTATAAATCTCAGCTTTGAAGGTTCAAAATCGCCTCAGCTAAGTCTCCATTCGCTGCAATTATAGCCTCTTTAGCCTTATCAATTGAAACACCAGCCTGGTCTGCGACAGTCTGGATATCATCATCACTCACCACAAGTTCTGAGACACTCTCGCGTTCATGAACATTCCCTACTACCTGAAATGTCTCTTGACCCATCATATTAACCTTACTGACTTTTGGCTCAGTAATGACTAATTCCTTATCACCAGTTTTTATTATGACTTCAGTCGCAGGGATATCAATTTGCTTGATACCCATCTTCTGCATCATCTGCTGCATCTTTTTAGGATTCATTCCTGGAAGCATCATTATTACCTCTTAAAATAAAACTTCAAAAAACTTTTTATGCAATACCTAACCATCTTGCACCATAAAGATGCAATAGTATGATTATTAAAGCTACAACAATAACAAACACTATCACATACTCAGGCTTGAAGGATACTTTACTTTTAGACGCATCACTAAACCTAGTAATCCCTGCCGTAGATGTAGGCATTGAAATCTTATTATCTCTTGACATTTTTTTATTAACCTAAAACCCTAATATAAAAATTTTACTGAATCACATTAATAAATTAAAGTGTAGGGAAGCTATAAGCCGCCTTCTGTAGAACCCCATTAAAGGAAGGTTCCTGTTAACATTTTACTAAGCCTCATAACGAGTTGCACTAGCCAGGGTTGACCGTTTCAACGTATTCTTTTGAGACGTCAGCTGGTTCTCATCCCTGTCACCAGGAACTTCACAGCATCATTCCATTGTCAAAAGACCGTGCCGTTTCTGAGACATTGCCCTCTGTTTCCAGAGCTTGCTCCCACAAGTGGCCTTTTTTTATAGTGGGCGGACTTTCCTCAGTGAGTCATCTTTTGTATTTAAACAAAAAGACAACATTACCGTAAGTTAACCACCTCCCTACTGCACATATAGAAGTTTGCTGCCTATATAAAGATTACGCTTTAACAAAACCCAAAACAATCAAGCTTTCACTCCCAGTCATAACTTCACGTTCTTCACAAACCTTAAAGCTCTGCTTCTCTCCCTCTTGCTTCAAAAGATCAACCCTCTTTGCAATCACAAATATCTTACCTTTCTCCTTAAGTATAAACTCACACTGATAAAAAAACTCACGATAAATCTTCTTAATCTCTTCCTCTTTATGTATCTTTGAAGGAATCGGCGGATGAGTCACCACAACATCAACAGAATTCTTATCAAATTTCGTATCAAGCCATTCAATATCAACCCTTGAAGTCTTAATCGCTTTAAACACTCCCGCTACTTTAGAATTCTTACTTACCGCCCTTATAGAAGCAAGACTAGGATCAGAACCATTCACCTGTCCCTCAACAATCCCTGCAGGCTCTTTAAAATCATACTTCATCAACTTAAGGAAAGCAAACTTATCTCTATCATAATAATGCACAGGAAAACCAGATACATAAAGCCCTGTCTCAATCACAATCGTACCATCATTACAGAAAGGATCAATCAAAACCTTCTTTTTGTTAAAACCACTCAACCTTACAAGACAATAAGCAATCGTACCTCTCAAGGATCTGGGGCTTGAAAATATTTTATAGCTTCTTTTGCTTAAGTCAAAACCAGAATAATCAACACCAAAATAACAATGATTATCATAGATATAAACATATAATATAATATCAGGATTCTCTAAATCAACCTTTGCCTTAAACTTCTCATGTACAAGCTCGCCTATAGCTGCCTCAACATCTCTTCCATTAAAACTATGATCGCCTTCTCTCAAGCATCTAACAACAAAACTTTTTTTCTTCAGCAAGCCAGCAATTTTAACAGCTTTAAGCTTATTAACTATATCATCAAAAGAACTGAACTCAAAATCAGCCAACAATGACATTACCTTGATAGCAGATTGCACATTATAACAAAGATCACAAAGTTGAACCTCTTGGTTCACGTCAAAAATAACAACAGAATCCCCTTCTTCACATTTAGTCTTAATTAACTCAGAAATCTCGCTAGCACATACATCTTCAAAACCCTTATGCGTAATCACTAGGCCTTTCATCTTCTGAATTATCCTCTAAATTATCTATATCTTGAATCTCTTCTGCATCTTCAACTTCTTCATTAACCTCTACTTGCCGTCTGGTCTCAATAATTTGATTAGGGTCAGAACTCTGAGAACTTTCAGAACCATCAGTTACCCCATCAAAATCCTCCCCATCAACATCTTCATCCTCAACAACAAGTTTAGCAGTTGCAACAACCTTATCACCAGGATTGAGCTTCATCAACCTTACACCCTGAGTATTTCTTCCAATAACAGAAACACCATTGACAGGTATTCTTATTATTATTCCATCTTTGGATATAAGCATCACTTCATTACCTTCCTCAACATCCATCACACCGATGACTCTGCCATTCCTTTCAGAACATATAATGTTTCTCACACCAATACCACCGCGATTTATCAACCTATAATCAGTTATCTTTGTCCTCTTTCCATAACCATTCTCTGTAATTGTTAAGAGACAATTTTGTTCGTCGGTCTTAACAATACCTACAACAACATCGCCTTTCCTTAACTTTATACCTCTTACTCCTTTAGCGCCCCTGCCAACAGGCCTTACATCAGTCTCACTAAAACGCACAGCCATACCATTTTGAGTTGCTAGCATTATTTGATCCTCTCCAGAAGTCATCACAACATTAACTAAATGATCTCCTTCAACTAAGTCAACAGCTATGATTCCACCACGTCTTGGTCTACTGTATGCACTAATGCTTGTTTTCTTAACTATTCCTTTCCTAGTGGCCATCAAAAGAAAATGCCCATCGTTAAACTCTTTCACAGGTATAAAAGTGGTTATTTTCTCATCTTTATCGAGAGATAGAAGATTGACTATAGCTTTACCTAACGAAGTCCTTGAACCCTGTGGAAGGTTATAAACCTTCAACCAATAGACTTTACCTTTATCTGTAAAGAATAAGATATAACTATGCGTAGAAGCTGTGAATAGATGCTCAACAAAATCCTCCTCTCTAGTATTTGTAGCTATTATTCCTTTTCCACCCCTTCTCTGTTGCTTGTAAATAGACAATGGAACTCTCTTTATATAACCTGAATGAGTTATTGTAACAACCATATTCTCCTCTTCAATAAGGTCCTCAACCTCAATATCAATACCCTGGCCCTCAACAATCTCAGTCCTTCTTTCATCACCATATTTCTCTTTAATATCTAGAAGCTCACTTTTAATTATATCAAGTATCTTCTGTTCAGAAGCAAGTATAGAACTTAACTCTTCAATCAGTTTTAAGAGACTTGCATGCTCTTCCTTAATCTTATCCTGCTCAAGACCTGTTAACTTCTGCAATCTCATCTCAAGTATAGCCTGAGCCTGAATTTCTGTCAAAGAATAATTAGTCATCAGAGCATTTTTCGCTTCATTAACACCTTTTGAATCCTTAATCAGTTTAATCATAGGATCAATGTTATCTAGTGCAACGATTAATCCCTCAACAATATGTAACCTTTTCTTTGCTTTGTTTAAATCAAATTCAGTCCTCCTTCTTACAATAACCTGCCTGTGTCTAATGAAACTCTGGAGCATCTGTTTTAGGTTTAAGACCCTTGGAGCATTATCCACTAAAGCCAACATTATCACACCAAAGGTAACTTGCAACCTTGAATGCTTGTAAAGCTGATTAAGAAGTATATCAGGATTAGCACCTGACTTCAACTCAACCACAATCCTCATACCCTCTCTATCTGATTCATCTCTTATGTCAGAAATCCCGGTTATCCGTTTATCCCTTACAATATCTGCAATTTGCTCAATTAACATGGATTTATTTACCATGTAAGGTATCTCCCTTATAATGATCTTCTGCTTATTCTTAGCTTCTTCAATCTCAGCTCTTGCCCTTATACAGATTCGACCCCTTCCAGACAGGTAAGCACTCTTGATTCCTCCTCTGCCATAAATCCTCGCACCCGTAGGAAAATCAGGACCTTTGATAAAACTCATGAGGTCCTTAACAGAACATTCAGGATTATCGATCAGATAAACTGTACCATCTGCAACCTCTGTAAGATTATGCGGAGGGATATTTGTAGCCATCCCAACAGCAATACCAGAACTACCGTTTACCAAAAGATTAGGTATCTTAGAAGGTAATACACTGGGTTCTTTAAGAGAACCATCAAAATTAGGAACAAAATCAACTGTATCTTTCTTGATATCATCTAATATCTCTTCAGCTCTCTTGTCAAGCCTAGCTTCAGTATACCTCATAGCTGCTGCAGAGTCACCATCAACCGAACCAAAATTACCCTGACCATCAACCAAAGTATATCTAAGAGAAAATGCTTGCGCCATCCTTACCATAGCATCGTAAACAGCAGTATCCCCATGTGGATGATATTTACCAAGCACCTCCCCTACAATCCTTGCTGACTTTTTGTAAGGCTTATCATGAAGCATCCCCATCTCGTTCATAGCATATAAAATCCTTCTATGAACAGGCTTCAAACCATCTCTTACATCCGGCAATGCCCTTGAAACAATAACAGACATGGCATAATCTAAGAAACTAGCTTTCATTTCATCAACTATAACCTGAGACATAACCCTTTTAGCACCAGGAGCTTCTTTTTCAGGCTCCTTTGTTGGGGAATTGTCAGATAAACTGGCTCCAGGCGTGACCATCTTTGATTTGAAACCTTCTAGAGCAAGAACTTCTGTACTAAGCTTCTCCAGCACAGGATTCTCATCATCTTCATTTACAGGCTCAGCGCTATCTTTAACAACAATTGGAGTCTCATTTTGCCCATTTTCTTCCTCAGAAGGGTCTTCAACGTTCATATCATGATTTTCATGAATTTCTTCATTATTTTCATCCATTTTAACTAATAAATTGAAAATGAGGTTTATTTATAAATGTTTGTATTGAATTCTGGCATTACAGGGCCTGAAACCTACGAATTCTACAGTTTCAGCCTTGTGAAATCAGGCATTAGAAAGCCTATACTTTAATCCTTTGAATAACACTATTTTTAACAGCAAAGGACTTGCCACAATATACACATTTTTTCTGCTTTTTTTCAAGAATTGAGCCATTAGTAGCATACTTCATATCATTCTTACAGGAAGGACATTTCAATAGAAATATCATTCCTCCTCACCTTCAGGTTTATCTTCATCATCAACTTCATCGCCATCTACATTATCCTTTACTTCTCCTTGAACAAATTCTTCAGTTCGAACATCCACTTCATTCAAAACCTTCTTTTTCTCACTTTCTTCCATATTTGAATCCTCTTCAAGTTCCTGCTTCAAAGCCTCTTCATTAGCTTTCTGCTCTTCCTCTTCTTTCTTCTCCTGCTCAGCTTGTTCAACCTTCTTAGCCAAAGCCTCTTCAATAGCCTTTTCAGTGGCCATAATCTCTTTCTCTGCCCTGATTATCTTCTCCTTGATTTCATCTGGCAAAATCCTTCTAAACACAGCTTGAGCTCTCTCTTTACTTGGGAGGTCAAAATAAGTAAAGAACTTATCAGTAAGTTTAATCTTTTTAGTCCTCCCTGAGACACTTCTTGATATAAAACCCATTTCCTCTAACTCTTTAAGATGATCATAAGCTTTATTCGTCCTTATATGTATGACCTCACTCTGCAACACAGGATACTTCCATGCAATTACTGCTAAAGTCTCCATTAAAGATTTTGAAAGCTCAGTCTCAGAGACAATACTATGCACTACATCAAGGTGTCTTTCTTTTACATTCAACTTCCATGCATTACCTTCCTCAAAAAGCATAAGAGAAGAATCCCTTTTATCATACTCCTCTTTAAGTTGGTACAAAGATGACTTAACATCATCAATATTTGTAGCATTACAAAGTTTTGCAATCTCATCTACCTTCATCTTTCTTCCTGATGCAAAAAGCAATGCCTCTATCTTATGTTTCAGATCAGTCATTTTACAATAGAAAATTTCTCACCTTCTTTTTTGATAGTACCTTCTTTGATTAATCTCTCCAAGAATTGATTTAATTCAGTTTCACCAATCCCTGAATGCTTAGATATCGTGGCTAAATCCAACTCATTATTCCTCAAGAGAAGCAATACAATATTCTTAACTAACGAATAAACATTAGCTCTTAGATGCAGAACAACACTATTCAATTTCTTAGTAACCATCTCAGTATTATGCAGTTTCGCCTGAAGATCAGAAAGATACCCTGTAAGCTCAGCAGCATTTAATTTAAACTCCTCTGGACTTATGATTTCAATTGAAGATGGCATATAATCAAAGCAAAAACCAAACAAATCTTCAAATTTCTTGGCTTCAAACTCAATTTCAACAAACAAAGAGAACAAATGTTCCTTTTGTTCAGTATCTGAAAAAAACTCATTATGCACTGTAAACTCGTTACTCTCTTTCAGCTTTTTTATCAAGGCTCTTGCTATCTCTTCAACATGTTCCTTAGGCTTGCCTAACAATTCTAGTATAGCCCTCACCCTAACACTTGTTTCTGCCATAAGAACCAATCCATACAATATTATTTATAAACCTTTTGAAAACAATTTATAAAGTACTCTAATGATTACCTAAGAAAAGTCTTAATCTATCTCAACGACTTTAATACATTCAACAGGACACACATCAGCTGCTTCTGCGTTGCACCCCGGCTCATCCAAGCTTTCTGCTTTAGGTTTTGCCTTATATCCATTATCCTTCTCAACAATATCCCAATTATCAGCACATACGCTAGCACAAGCACCACACCCAATACACTTATCCTCATCAAACTGAATCCTAACAGCCATTTTTTTATTCCCCCTTACTTTCTTCATCAGAACTTGATTTTTCAATCGCTTTATTTATCCTTTCAACCATCTCATCAATCTGTTCATCACTTAACCCATGCACTTTACATCCATCTTCAATGCTTTCAGTGGCTGCTATATGGCATCCTATACAATGCAAACCATACTCAAACATGATTTTCCCAGCCTCAGGACAAGCCACAATCGCTTCACCCAAAGTAGACTTCCGTGTTATTTTTTTTTCTTCCATTATTATCACAGGAAAAACAAATTTAGCAATAGTTTATATAATTTATGCTAAACCTTAAATTCAAACTCTAAAACTTCCACACAACAACAACTACGCAAATCAAAATACAAGAAAACATTGTAAAATAAGGGACAAGATTAAATGCCTTCCTGCTACTTGATTGATAAACAATAACATCTTTACCAGACTCAAGCGGACTATCAAAATTATCTAATATATCATCAGAGTACACTTCAACTGCCTCATCAAGAGAATAAACCATACCATTCTCAACCTCTATAACTAAATCCTTAAAATCAACTACTTTATTATTCTTAATTAACTTCAAGAAAAAAACATTTCTGCCATTAAAAACCTTTACGGGGAACTTCAAATCTTCATCAACCTCCTTTTCAATACTTTCATGAAATGTCTCAAGAATAACCTTATCTCCACCTACAATATTAGCATAGAGATTTATTTCATCCGTGGGTTTTGTAGACCTAGTGTAAAATTTTTCAATGTGCGGTCTACCCAGAACAACAATATTAGAAGTCAATTCCTTCTGAGTCTTTTGCTCATCCTTTCTAATCTTAACCTTATACTTATAATCACCAGCCTCAGCTTCTTCAATTAGATTGTTCAATTCAATGATCACATCACTCTTCCTAGGAACATAAACTTTCTTCATATTAATTTCTCGTTCAGTATAAGCCTTGCTTCCTCTATAAACATAACCATATACTTGAAATTCATGTGACTCATCATCATTATTCTCAATCTTAACAGAAACCAAAAAATCATTTCCTACATCAACTGCAAGCGGCATTGAATTAAATGAATAATCAACACCGCTACTAGAATCATCCTCATCATCACATTCACAATCATTGAGTTCAATACACATACTAGTATCAATTCCCTCAACATAAAAATCTTGTTGCTGCCTAATATCAAGACCTTCTACAATAAGATGATAAATACCATCATCAAATTCCTCATTACAGTTAGGCTTCATCTGCACAGGCACTGCCAGAATATAATCAGTATAAGTTGAATAAAGAAGCATACTGGTTGTCTGAGCACTAATTCTATTCCCATCATCGTTCTCAACCCAAACTTTAACAGAATCCTTTGTATCATTGCCTTTATGGATATCTAATTTAACACGAAATGTCTGTCCAAACTTAGTTTTGTTATCAGAACCGAGATAGATATTATCTATAACAATACTACTATTAGGATTCCCCTCACTATCTTCAGAAGTAACTAAAGAGAATCCATTATTCCTAACAATAAACAACTTCTCATCATAGTTATCATTAATATTTTCATCGTTGCAAGCAACATAAGCAATCCTGGACTTTAACAAGAATCCTTCATCTTTCTCATCAATATTAGGAGTCCAGCTTTTCTTATTTGTATTCGAAGTATTATACCGGCTCTTTCTTATATCACCAAACAAATCCTCTATCCAATACTCAATAAGATAACTAAAAGTCTCATTGTTCAAAAGGTTATAGAACTCAACCTTTTCCCCATTTTCAAATACCTGCCTTTCTAGACTTAAATTTAAACTGATGTTACAAGGGATAGTGCTAGGGTCTATAGAAGTAACATTAAAACAGATAACATTATTATCAATATTAGTATCATTTGCACTAGAACTCTGGATAAAACCACAGATAAGAAATTCACCAGCATCTTGTACATCAAATAGACCTGTGCCCGCTGTCTTATACTGATTAATCTCTTCGAGTAAGAAAGAACCCTCATAAACTAATAAAGCATCTTTAGTTATGTTAAAAACAACATTAACATCATAAACCTTACCCAATTCGTAATTTATATTCTTAATCTTAAATAAGCTATCATAACTTAAACCAAGATAAACAGGATCATTAAGATATTGTTCAATGCTTAAATCTTGAAATAACAGAGCATCAGAATCACCGCCTCCACCATTAACATAACCAGGAGAACCACCAATAGAAGAAGATTCCAGCCATGAACCATTTATGAATTCAAGTGATTTCCCATTATCATCAGCATAAGTATCTTCATATTCAACAGAATCAATTAGTACAGCTTCATCATTATATAAAAATATTTTGTCACCATCATTATTAAGATTGTCACCAATAGTAGTGCCAACAGAATAAACACTGCAATTGATATTTGAATAATTGAAACCTTCCTCAACAATTAAAACGTACTCAGATTCAAAAGAAGAACCATCAAACAACAATTCTAAAGAATCATTAGAAGAACTATCACCAATAATCCAACCCGCCAAATCATTAATACCATAAATTTCAATAAACTCTCTATTATTATCACTTCCAGTTGGGTTATACATGATTTCATTAATATTAACAGCAGAAACAAAAAAAGAAAATATGACTAATAAGAAAAAACAGCAAAAGATTCTAACAGATAAATTCCAAATATTTTTTATTTCCAAACACCCGGCACAGTATAGCCACAATTACAATGCCCTTTCTTGATACTATTCTCAGCAACAACAAAACCTTCACGCTTAATCAAAACATTTTTACACTTTGGACATATAGTATCATCCTCCTTATCAACATAAAGATTTCCCAGATATACAAACTTCAAACCTGTCCTTTTCGCGATGTTATAAGCCTGTTCCAAAGTTTCAACAGGTGTTGGAGGAAGATGCTCTAACAGATAATCAGGGAAAAACCTTGAAAAATGCAAAGGAGTTTCATCACCAAGGTTCTGCTTTATCCATTTACACATCTTTTCAACCATCTTCATATCATCATTAAGCGTTGGAATCATAAGGTTTGTTATCTCAATAAATGTACCCTGAATCTTAATAGATTTCAAAGCATCTAAGACTGGCTTAAGTTTTGCACCAGTTATTTCAGAATAAAATTTTTCAGTAAAACCCTTCAAATCAACATTAGCAGCATCAATGTAAGGATATAATTCCTTAATTGGCTCTGGATTAATAAAACCATTTGTAACCATGATATTTTTAAGTCCTTTTTTTCTTGCGAGTTTAGCAGTATCAAGGACATATTCAAAAGCAATCGTCGGTTCTGTATAAGTATATGCAATCCCTTCACATTTATTCTTAACAGCTTCATTAACAATCTTTGCAGGAGGGAGATCTAAACTTGCAATACCCTCAGGTCCTGTCTGTGAAATTGTCCAATTCTGACAGAACTTACAAGCAAGGTTACAACCAGCTACACCAATTGAATAAATCTTAGAACCTGGCAAAAAATGAAACAAAGGTTTTTTCTCAACTGGATCAATTGCATAGGAACAAGGGGTTGCATAGACTAACGAATATAGTTTACCATCTTTATTCTGCCTTGCCTTACACTTACCTCTCTGTTTATCTTTTAACACACAGAAATGCGGACACAACTGACACTGGACTATTTTGTTTTTAAGTTTCTTATAGTACATAGCTTCCTTTAGCTTTTTCATAAGTGAATCTAATTTGAAATAATATATTAAATTATGCTTAAAAGGATTTAACATAACCCATTACCTTTCAACAGTAGTAAGAAAAGTTTATAACCATTTTATCTTAAAATACTACTAAAAAGGAGGTGTGGTTGTTATGGGTTTGTTAGATTTATTTAAATCAAAGAGTAAGAAGAATCTTGAAGTTCCTACTGCTCCGCCTTCTATGCGTGAAGTTCCTGAAGAATTACCAGAATTTACTGAAGAGAAAGAAATCTCAAAGCCTTCATTCATCGAATCATTTGAGGCAAAGGCTGTAAAAAAGGAACAAAGTCAGCTAGAAGAACGAGAACATTTAAGCCTTGATAAACCATTATTTATTGAACTGGATTCATTTAAAGCTATGGTTGACGAGATAGGCACAGTTAGAAGGGACGTAAAGAACATGAACGAAAACTTGTCAAATATGGCAGAGATGAACATCGCAAAAGATAAGGAATTCGACAAGTGGCGGAGAACAATTGAAGATGTTCAAAGAAAACTTATTTTTGCAGATAAAATATTATTTGGAAGGTAATTAAAAAGGGTGATAATCATGGACGAAACTCGCGAAACAATGCCAATCTTTGTAAGGATTGAAGAGTATAAGGATGTACTTGATATAATGAATATGATCAAGTCAAAACTAAATGAAGCAAGAAGCATTCTTGGCAAAATAAACGACCTAAAAAATGAAGAAGACGCAGAGCTCGAACTCTGGCACACGGGCTTAGATGAAGTTGAGAGAAGAATCGAATTTGTAGATAAGACTTTATTTGAACCTGAAACACTTTAGGTGATAGAATTGGCAGCAAAAAAAGAAACAAAGAAAGAGATTTTTTATGTGGGCGTAAAGGATCCAATAGAGATACGAAGGACTCTTTTAGAATCATCAAAAGAGATGGTCCATGCCATGCAAAGGTATGAACGTTTCAAGGAAGTAAGAAAAGAAAAGATTGATGAAGTTCAAAACCTAAAAGAAATAATCTCTGAGATTAAAAAACTAGCAAATAAACTCAAACAATTGCTTCCAGAAACTGAATTAAGGATTAAGGCAAATAAAGAAAAGGTGAATATGCTCAAGAAGAAATCTGCAAATAAACAAAAAACAGAAATCAAAAAAGCTCAAGTCATTGAAAAACCCTTGGTAATGCCAAAACCAAGAGCTACCAGCGAACTTGAAAAGCTTGAAGCAGAACTTGCAAATATTGAAAACAAACTAGGTAAACTAGTTTAATCTTTTTTTACATTTAAATTAATTCTAAGTATCTTCAACAATTAAATTTATATATAGCCTACTTATTCACAAAAATGTCCCAAGCTCATTGCGGAGGTGCCGGAGCGGTCAAACGGGACAGTTTTTAAGTGCATTAGGTACTAAAAGTCCATACTCAAGACTGTTGAGTGCTGAGGCTTATGCTGATGAAGAACTCGTGAGCCATCTGTTGGCTTAGTGCCTACTGGGGTTCAAATAGTTTGAGCGTAAGGTCAAACGACCGAACAGCTCAGCTGTGAAAGTCCCTACCTCCGCATTCTATTTTTAAATGTTAAAAACCCTTTATTTTCCAAAAAGTTTATAATCAAACATATATTTAACATACTAAAAAGGGGTAAGGTAACTTGGACGCAATAATAGTTAGAAATATAACTAAGAAATTCGGGGATTACACAGCTGTAGATAAACTCTCATTCTCTATACCTAAGAATAAGATTTTTGGATTATTAGGATCAAATGGAGCAGGTAAAACTACAACAATAAACATGATAACTGGACTTCTTCTCCCTACAAAAGGCTCAATAAAAGTCCTGAACATGAACACTGCAAAGGAGATTGAAAAGATAAGACAGAACATCGCGCTTGTTCCTCAAGCAATGTCATTATACGAAGAATTGACAGTCTATGAAAACATTGAATTCTTTGGAGGGATGTTCATAGAAGATGAAGAAAAGTTAAAGAAAAGCATCAACAAGATGCTTAAGATATTCCAAATAAAAGACAAAGCTGATCAAATTGTAGCTACACTCTCTGGAGGTTATAAGAAAAGATGCTCAATTGCCTGCGCTTTGGTATCCAAACCAAAAGTGCTTTTCCTCGACGAACCCCTTACAGGAATTGACATGCGCACTAACTCAATCATCATGAAATTCATTCGATCTATCAAAGACATGACAGTTATTTTCACAACACACTCAATAAAAGAAGCAGAATCTGTATGTGATTACATTGTCTTTATGGATAAAGGCAAGAAAATCCTTGAAGGAACACCTAAAGGCATTGTCAAACAATACTCAAAAAATCTAGGAGAAGATATTCATATTGAATTTAAGACAAGCATAGATGCAGTAAAGGTAGAAAAACGCCTCAAGAAATCAGGATTCAAGATTCATAACCTTAAACATAGAGGAACAACTCTCTCATTCACAAGCAAAGACATCGGCACAACAATTGTGCAAGTAATGGATTCATTGAACTATCTAAAGAACCATGTCAAAAACATTGACATAGTAAAACCAGACCTTAGGACGATTCTAAAACATGTGATGGATAATGAGGATTCTAAAAGTAATAAAAAAAGAGTATAAGCAGTATATGCGAGATAAAGGATACATCCTGACTATGATACTTGAACCTCTAATCCTTATGTTAGTCTTTGGATATGCATTCCAAGCTAATATCACTGACCTAAACACAATAGTGATTGACAAGGACCTTACTTTATACTCTCAAACAATTATAGATGCAATTGATGATAGTGAATATTTCAATAGAATTCCTTTTACAGGAAGTCTCGAGGAAGCCAACGAGTTACTTAGGAAAAGTGATGTAAGAGCTGTCTTCCTGATTCCTGAAGACTTTCAGGCAACACTTGACAACGCAACAAAAGCAGACATCCACTTATACTTAGATAGTTCAGATTATGCAATCTACAACTTCTTAAAAGGCGCATCAGCAGGAGTTATAAAAGATTCACTTCACGAGATTATCCAATTCATTGTGCATGATCTTGAAGAAGAACGCTCAAAAAAACAAGACAATATTGATGAGATACAGGCTTTGATTGACAAGGCAGAAGAAAGCTCACAAACAACACTTGAGAAAGTTACAAACCTTACTAACAAGTTTGATGAAACCAGAGACTTAATAACTGATACCGAAACAAAACTTGACAGCTCAAGAAGGGAAGCTGAACAACTTAACTCAGATGTAGAATCAATCAAAGTTGATATGGAAAAATCACTGGACACATTTGACGACTTGAGCACTGCATTGAACCAAATAAAAGTAATTGAGGCTAATCTTTCTATATACATTGATCCTATCTTAAAAGAGGTCTCAAACTCAAAAAAAGAGATTGAAGACTCAATTGAAGAGGTAAACAGACTAAAACCCTTATCAAAAATCCCTTTATCAAATGAGTATTATAACATGGATGATTTTAATGTTAAATTAAATGAAAATGAGGTTATTGCTCAAGAAATAAACATCACAGCGCATGAACTTGAAGACACTTACTATGAAGTTCAGGAAAGAATTGATGTTATTTACTTAGAACTAAAGACCCTGAAGAAAGAGTTTCTTTCACACCCGCTTGACATTGAAAGAGAGTACCTATTCGGAGAGATTTCATACTTCGAATACCTTACCCCTGCAATTATGACTTTAGTACTCTTCTTTATAGGTGTCATGCTAACAACTATCAATATAGTTGACGAAAGAAATACAAAGACTCTCTTCAGGGTCTCTACCACTCCTTTAAAGAAAATAGAACTCTTTGGTGGAAAGTTCCTTGTCTTCCTAATACTTGGCATAATTGAAGTTATTTATGTATTACTCCTTGCAACTTTATTGTTCAAGGTAAAAGTAGCTGGATCACTTCTAGCAGCTGGATTAGTTTTACTTCTGCTAATGGCAGCAAGCATAGGCCTTGGATTATTAATCTCTTCACTTGTAAGAACCATGCGCCAGGCAGTGATGTTAGTTCCGCTTATAGTAATACCTTCAGTCCTAATCTCACAGACATTCTCACCAATTGAAGTAATGCCAAGATTTATGCAATACGTTGCTTATCTAAGTCCAATGTTCTATTCAAATGTAGCTCTAAGAGAAATCATGATAAAAGCAACACCTTTAGCAGAGATTGCTAAACCAGTGATAATCCTTGCTTTATATGCAATCATAACGCTTGCAATAGGAATACTTACATCTAAAAAGAGAATAGAATAAAAACTGATAAGCCAAATTACTTCATCTTCTTTCCTTTAACAAACACATTCACAACTTTGCCTGGTAACTCCATATCCTCCCAAGGGCTCCAAGCACACTTAGTTCTCAAGTAAGAGTTTGTTATTCTTGTAGTCTCGCCAAAGTTCAAAACAGTCAGGTTAGCTGCATAACCTTCTTCAACCCTTCCAAACCTCTCGTTCATAAACCTTGACACAAACCTTCCTGGATTATATGAACACACCCTTGACAATGTTTTAACATTAATACCTTTCTCAACATGTAGCCAAGCCACAAGATTAGAATAAGTATCAAGACCAGGCAGACCAGAAGGTTCATCACATTCCTTGTCAACTTTACTATGCGGCGCATGATCAGATGCAAGAAAATCAAAGAGATTAAATGATTTCAAGATGAATTGTCTATCACTTACAGACCTTGCAGGAGGATTCATCTTTATCCATTTAGGATACTTACAATCAGATTTGTTCCACACATCAAAATAAAGATAATGTGGTGCAACCTCGCAACTAAGATTAATAACACCCAGCTTTGCTTTGACAATACTCTCCAATCCTCTTTTAGTTGAGACATGACAGATGACCCCGTCTAACTTAAACTTTCGGATATAATCAATAGCCCTTTCAATGGCTATCACTTCACAAACCTCAGGCCTCTTATCTTCATGCTGAACCATATGACTGCTAGCCCTCATGACTTCAGGGTCTTCACAATGAAAACTCACCTGCTTTCCTGTATAGAGCTTCAACCTTCTCTCCATAACCCTATAATTATCAAAATTAAGAGATTCAGTACTTGGCGCAAAATACAATTTATAAGGAACATCAAAGCTTAGTGGCATAGTATCAGGACCAATCCCAGCATATAACAAGACAGGCACCAAAGAATTCCTTTCAGCAATTTCCTTTTTCGCAAGATAACTTTCATCATCAACTGGAGGTATTGGATTATTAGGCATATCAGCTATTGCTGTAACACCACCATTTATTGCTGCTCTGCTACAACTCTGGAAATCCTCTTTATGCTTATTCTTACCAGAAATATCTTCCCTTGCATGTACATGTATATCAACAAAACCTGGAAAGATATAGATATTAGGATCAAAATATTTATAAAACGCTTTATTGCTCTTGCACCTTTTAACCTTTGTTATCAATCCATTTTCCTCATCAATTTCAATTGTACCAACAAAAAATTCATCATGATTAACAATCTTACCAGAAATCCTCATTTTAACTCAACAAGTTCACCATTCTTCTTTCTCTTTAACTTACCAAAATGCTCTGTCCCTTTCAATATATCATATCGCATTACAGGTCCATCAACACAAACACGATAACCAGAACAAGAACAAGCACCACAAAGACCAACCCCGCACTTCATATACCTCTCCATGATTAACCATGTAGATTTAGGTTTATTTATCTTCTCTGCCACAGCCTCCATCATCAGCTCAGGACCACATATCAAATAAGGACCTTCACACTTAGAAAAATCATGGTCTATAATGATTCCCTTCTTCCCCATAGAACCATCTTCAGTATAAACAGAAAAATTTCCTTTGTTAGTAAGCATCATCTCAAACTCATCCTTAAAAATAATATCATCAATAGTTTTTCCTGCAATTACAATATTCTTATGGCTAACCCTTGAAGCTGCTAAAGGCGCTATCCCCATACCTCCCCCAATCAAAGTCTCTGCCCTTTCATTATACACAAATCCTCTTGGATTCCTTAATGTAATATAATCACCCTCATCTTTCTGAAACAATTCTTTAGTGAATCTGCCTACTTTCTTTACTGTAAACCTTCCCCTGCCACTTAAAGACATTGGCTTCTCACCAATTCCAGGAATCCCAACCATAACAAACATACCTGGACCAGTGACTAAAAAATCATCAACATAAAAACTTCTTATCAAATCACTATGTTCTTCAATCTTCTGGATTTTATAGGTTTTCATTTTCTTAGACTCCCGACTAATTCCTGTAGCATGAGACCTTCACTCTTTAAGAACTTATCAACACCTTCACACAAATCTTTAGTAAACTTAACAATTTGCTGAGTATTCTTGTTCAACAAAGCAGTTCCAATCCCATAGACACTTGCTCCTGCAATTGCATACTCAATTACATCCTGCCACTTACTTATTCCACCATAAGCAATTATCTCCAGCTCGGAACCATGAACAGCGTTATACACATCATTCACCATCTTCATATTAATAGGCCTTATAGCCTCACCAGACAAACCACCATAAACTCCAGCTAAGATTGGCTTCCTAACATAGATATTAATCGCTAAACCTGGACCAATTGTGTTACCACACCCTATATAATCAACATGCTCTTGTACTAATTCAGTCATTCCAAGATAATTATAATTAGGAGACAACTTAGCAATGATCGGCTTCGCAGTTAAACTTCTCAAAGGCTCAACAACATCCTTAACCCATCTGTTATCAACAACTTCCTGAAGACTCTTTTCACCCTTGACCTTATTTGGACAAGAAAGATTAAGTTCCCATCCCTGCACAAATGTATCAAACTGGACTATTACTGTATGATAATCTGTAGGATTTTCACCATAACATGAACCTATGATTGGCTTTGTGATGCGAGAAACCTTAAACTCGTTTCTCCACCCTCTCCATGATTGGGTTGGTAATGCAAAACTATTCATTACAATAGGTCCATCAATATGTATCGTAGGATTATAATTGCCGTCCTTAGCTTGCGGGCCAATTGATTTTGTAACCCAACCACCAAACATAACACCCTCTTTCTCTAACCTCTCAAACACATCTAAATAACTCAATAACCCAGAACCATTGATAAAAGGAGGGTTTAAGTTTAATTTTGGCATTTTAAAGATACTCCGCCATCTCATTCAACATATCATAAGCTGCCTCTGCCCTATCTTCAGCATTCCCTATAGCTCTTCCCACTACTAAGACATCAGAACCTGCCTGGACAGCTTTTCCAGCTGTAAAAACCCTACTCTGATCACTACCTGCTCCTTTCTTCCGACCTTTGATTCCAGGAGTAACTGTCATAAAATCTTTAGGCAGCTTCAAGTTCTCTAAATCAGCAGCAGAACAAACTATCCCATCTAATCCAGCATTAACAGCTATACTAGCCATATGCTTCACAGCATTTGAAACATACCTATCACCATTTTCCCCTAGCAGACCTTTAAAATTCTCAAGCATGCATTCATATTCAAACTTATCTTTAAAATTAGGATCCTTCCTGAATTCAGAATCATAGTTTATTAATGTAGTATAAGGAAACTTCAACAAATCATCTGCACCCTTAAAATTCTCTGGCCATGTCTCAATTACTGGAAGAGCATGTGTATGAAAATATCTTACTAAATCCATGCTTGTCAAGACTGTAACCCCAATCACTTTTGCATCAGCTTTTACTTCAACCAACTTCTCTTTAGTCTTCTTACAGGTCTCATAACCATTACTTGCATGGATGTTAAAGAACCTGATACCCTTAAGATCACTTACAGCACTTCCAGCACCAACAACAGTATTAGGGATATCATGATATTTCAAATCAAGAAACATCTCTGAACCATAACCCTTTATCAATTCAACAACCCTTGGCCCAAACCTTGTGTAAGATTCCATCCCAACTTTAAATAATCCAACATAAGGACTCAGCTCCTTAACAATTTCCTCAACTTTGTCAAGCTCTTTTATGTTATCCATCGCAAAGCATAACTTTTCTCTTGCTAACTTCTCCTTATCATTCAATTCTATCAGTTCCATAATCATCACCTTAACTTAATTGGCTTTACACCATAATTTTCAAAATCAGCCTCAATATCACTTATGATTTCATTATGAGGTTTTAATTTTTGAGCAGCTCTTGGCAATGCATACTTAGCATTTATCATAGAATAATGTGTTACATCTGTCTCTCTCCTAAAAAAATCTTCTACACCTAACTCAAAATTATCACCATGTTTCAACTTCTCTAGTAATCCAAGTCTTTCAAAAGTATCTTTATCCACATATTCTAATCTGTTTAACAATCCAACTGTTCCAACCACATCAAGACCTGCCTCTTTACACTCATAAACTCTCTTCAAAAGACTTCCACCTGTTGTCGTGACATCCTCAAGCAAAACAACTTTATCACCTTCCCTAATTTCCCCCAAGAAATACCTGTCCTGCGGTGCTCCGTGCTCTTTAGTATTTGCTCTTAACTTGACAAGTCTCTCAATCCCACACATTTCATTAAGGCTCTCACCAGCACAGGTCATACTCTCAGGAACACCAATAAAGTAATCAACAGATTCAACAAAATTATCAATATAATCCTTCAAAAATCCCAACAATTCCCTCTTACTTGATAAAGAATTAGTAACCTTCCTAAAATTCGCATACCAATTTGACATCCTTCCTGATTTCAACTTCCTTCTTTCCTCAAAAAAACCAATTACATTATTCTTCATCAAGAACTCGTAATAAGCATGTTGCATATACCATTCCATACAAACCACCTCAGAAAAATGCAACTTAAAGATATTATAAATAACTTTTCTTGTCCCAAATACATAGTAAATACACAAAAATTTATATATCATAGCATATAATCCAAAAACCTATGGGAATAGAAATCTGTGCAGTTGGCGGATACCAAGAAATAGGAAAGAATATGACTGCTATTAAAGTAGACGACGAAGTAATTCTTATAGACATGGGCATCCATCTTGAAAATTATATCCGATACACAGAAGATGAGGATATCCACGGCGTTTCGGCTGCTGAACTTATCAAGGTAGGCGCTATACCTGATATATCAGTGATAAATGACTGGAAAGATAAAGTAAAAGCAATAGTTCCTACACATGCCCATCTTGATCATACAGGAGCTATCCCATTCTTATCAAACAAATTCAAAGCACCTATTCTCTGCACACCTTTTACCGCAGCTGTAATAAAAGCCATTGAAGAAGACGAACGTTCAAAAATTAAGAACAGAATTCTTAGGATGAACATTAACTCAAAATACCACATATCTGACAAGATTACTTTAGAGTTCATCAATATGACGCACTCGACACCACAGACAGTGCTTGCAGTGCTTCATACCCCATATGGTTCAATATTGTATGCAAATGACTTCAAGTTTGACAGACACCCAACTTTAGGAAAAGCAACAAACTTTGAAAAGCTTGAAGAGATTGGTAAAAAAGGCGTTATTGCTTTAATAGTTGACTCATTATATGCGCCAAATGCTATGAAAACACCATCAGAGATGGTCGCTAAAGAGATGCTTAATGAAGTAATGCTCGGAACCAACTCAAAAGGCAAGGCTGTGATTGTAACTACATTTTCAAGCCACCTTGCACGCCTTAAATCAATCGTAGAGTTCGGAAGAAAGATGAACAGAAAAGTGTTATTTCTTGGCAGGTCACTTTATAAGTACGTAAATGCAGGCGAAGAAGCAGAAGTAATCAATTTCAAGAAAAAAGCAGAGATTGTTAAGTTTGGTAAGCAGATTAGAAGAAAGCTTGCAAGTATCGAAAAGAATGGAGAACGTGACAAATACCTTTTCGTTGTCACAGGCCATCAAGGAGAACCAAAAGCGACTCTTTCAAAGATGGTTGACAAAGAACTCCCATTTGAATTCCTTCCAGAGGATCATGTTATATTTTCATGCAAAGTTATCCCTAACAAGCTCAATATCGAGAATAGGGAAGAACTTGAAAGAAAACTAAAGAAATATGGCGTAAGGATCTTCAAGGACATTCATGTATCAGGACACGCCTCAAGAGAAGATTTAAGAGACTTCCTTCACATGCTTAAGCCAAAACATATATTTCCAGCGCATGGCGAAAAGAACATGATGGAAGCTTTAAAAGAACTTTCAGGTGAATTAGGCTATGACCTCTCAAATAATGTACATCTGCTTAAAAATCATCAAAGGATTACCCTTTAAAAAGACCTATATTCTAAAACAAAAATATATATAAATAGGTTAAGTATACATTAAAACATTAAAATCTGGGGGGATTATAAAATGAGACTTACTCTAGCTGAACCTAAATACTTTAAGGATAGTATATCAATAATATCAGAATTAGTGAATGAAGCTTGCTTTAAGATTACACCTGAAGCAATTGAAATGATTGCAATGGACCCTGCAAACGTTGCAATGGTAATATTCAAGCTTCTATCTTCTACATTTACTGAATACAAGGTTGACCAGGATACCGAAATCGCTATTAACCTCAACAACCTTAAACAGATACTAAGAAGGACAAAGCCAAGCGATATGCTTACTTTAGAGCTTGACAACAACAAGCTAAAATTGACATTACAGGGCAATTCGAAGAGAACATTCTCGATTCCAATCATCGAACTTGATGAAAAGGAACAAAAGATTCCTGATTTAAACTTCGGCGCTTCTATTGTAATGCCTACTGAATTCCTTACAGACGCAATTGAAGATGTTGATATAGTAGCAGAGTCAGTCACATTCCAGGCAGAGCCTGAAAAACTTGTAGTTGAAGCCACAGGTGATTTAAGTAAAGCAAGGATCGACATTAACAAGGCAGATGATGTTAACATTGAGACTCAGGATAAGATAAAAGCAAAGTACTCAATCGAATACCTTAAGAAGATGATGGGTGGTTCAAAACTTGCTAACCAGGTCTCTCTATACTTCTCAAAAGATTACCCTTTAAAGCTTGAGTATAAAGAGATGGACAGGCTTATGCTTAGCTTTATACTTGCTCCTAGGGTAGAGAACGATTAGATTTTTTTATTTTTTAAAAAATTTTAAATACTAATTCTATCAATTCTACTTAAAAAAGGATGTGACATGGACAAACCAAAAGCCTTTCTAAAGGAATGGACAAAAGAGTATCTAAAGAACAAAGACTTGATTAGGAGAGCGATTATTTCTATTACAGAAGACAAGGAGGGGGTTGATTTATTCGTAGAATTTAAGGAAAAGACCCAAGCATTTCTAATAGAACCTGAGATTGACAACTTAATTGCCACACTGGAAAAGCTCAATAGCGCTAAAACAAATCTAAAAGCATCACATTCTTCAATCGTGCTTCTTAATTCAAAAGAAAACTTAAAAAAAGTAATTGACTCATGGAGCGAATTAATCAAAGATAATACCTTATCACTCTACTTTATCAACCCATTCTCTGAAACACAATAACTATGGATAGTATACCCTCACACCCATGAAAAAATCTCAAACAAAAAGACATTAAAAATCCTATTTGAACAAGTAGAAGCAATAGACTCAAAGGAATTCTCAAAAAAGATTTAATTAGGAATCTCTTGATTCCTTTCATAAAAATAATTATAAAATAAAGCATACTTCCTTAGCTCAGGGCTAAGTTCTTCAATCTGCTCTATGTTCATTCAGCTTCTTCCTCAGGGCTATATGATGGCACTGCAGCTTTGCTTATGATCATTATATCTCCAATGCTCTTCACTAGCTGATGTGGAACAATCACGCCTTTTGCAGAACCAAGCACCTTATTCAGGAATGAACTCTTAGTAGCTCTTACTTTCCAGCCAAATAGCTTATTTGTTGTTAGAATTGACTCATCAACATCTCCAAAATACTCTCCTGAGTCAGTAAAAACCTTCATATCATATGTTTCAGTAATCTTCTTCATCTTTAACATGAAATCACCCTCACGACTTTTATGCTTTCTATGATGATTCCTTACATATATAAAACTTTCTATAGGCCTTTGTAACTACTTATAGGTAAATTTATAAAGATAATTAAGGTAATTAGCATTATGACTGGGGATTGTATGAGCAGACGTAGCCTTCTATCTAGAATGGCAGGTTTAGGATGCCTTCTACTAGGTACTAAGGATCTTGAAGCAAGATTGACAAAGCTTGAAAGAGAATGGAGAGAAACATGCAGAAAAAAGGACATGTCTCCTGAATCACATTGGAATATTGATGGCAGGTATGGCTATATCGCAAAGATAAGGGAAGAGGTTGAACCAGTTGACTATGTTTCAAAGTTCTATATGCAAAACTGGAAATCTACTGGTACTTATGACAGCTCACAGCATGATAATACAAGATTTGAACGCCTTATTAATATGGTTTTCAAGGCTCGCTATGGCTCAGACTTCTTTAGTTCAAAAGATGCAACAATTAGATTAAAGGTAATGGAAAGAAAAGATTACCTCACTACAAAATATGGTAAAGGCAGAGATGGATATACTTATCCTAGGGCAATTGGAAATAAGATGCATTATACAATTTATACTGATTGCAGTGGCTCTCCCTTTGGCGTTGCAGAAATATGTTTTCATGAAAGAGCACATCTTTGCTGCAGAAATCCAAAACCTTTCTATGATGAGATGTATGCTTTAAGGGCTGGACTTATAATGTTATCAGATTTAGTAGGTGATTATTTGCCTTCACTATTCGACTCATATGTTAATATCCAAAAAAATAAGGACAATATGCATGGTAAAGCTTGGAGATTATCTGACAGGTTGATCCAAGAAAGGTTCGGCATTGAACCTTTCTCAAATATACTTTTCATAAACTCAAGAAACAGGATCGCTTATAGGATAAATTCCAGTTCAGAGATTAAAAGAATGAGAAAACAATACATTAGAGCAAGTGCTAGGCTTTGCAATGAATTAAATAATAATAAAAAGTTTAATGAATTGGTTAAAGGTATTACCTATTCAGAGCTCTGATAAAATTTCTGGTCTCTTGTATTTGTTGAAGTTTTTCAGGGTTTGGACTATACTGATTCTCCAACAAATCTAATCTGCGATTTGCATCTACAAAACCATCATCACTAGTTCTTGCTAAATTCCTTAAATCTAAGAGATATGAATCAAAATTCAACCCTTGATGAACAATACTAGGATAATTCCTATCTATTTTCCTTGACATAACCTCATAAGCAAATCTCTGTAGTTCTGAAAACGCTCTGCTACGCTCCTGAGCAGTCTCTCCCAAATCATAAGCATTTATTGTGTCCATTACCTTTTGAGCATGACTCAAATCAAACTTGTATGCATTTTGCTCAGCAGCTTGCTTAACAGCATCTCTCGCAGGAACTGCAGGATCAGGTTCTGGTACAGGAGCAGGGATTTCTCTTTGTCCTGCAGGAATCTTTTCTTTGTAATAACTAACAGATTTAACATTACCATCTTGATAAGTAACACTTGCAAACTCACTTCCTTGTGCATCTACGTACTTTGTTACCTTTTTACCAGTATTATCAGTAGTACCTACCTCTTTGCTCCATTGACCTTTATTAGCAGGATTATTCACAAAAGATTTCAACTGATTGAGCGCCGGAGTGTAATCTGGAACTGAATTTGCCTTTGCCTGCGCTACACCTTGTGGATCTCTAGCTGCAGGTTTTGCTTCTGCAGGTGGCTTAGCAGGTACAACTGGCTTTACCTCTCTCTGTTGCTGTAAATCAAAGAGCAACTTTTGCATGTCTGGATTTTCTTGTTCAGCAAGCCATGCCATATAATTTTCAAGCGCTTGCTTATCACCTTGTTGCTTAAGTAGTTGGGCATTCTGCTGTGCTTGTTTTGCAGTTGACTCTAATCTGTACCAAGTATCTTCAGAAGTATCCCTTGCATCCCTATAAGCTTTAGTATCATCACGAGCAACTACATAAACATTATACCAATCCTTCCTTTGCATATGAACCTGACTTTCAGTATTATATAATAGTTCATAGAACTTAGCCTTTTGTTCAACACTCATAAATTGGTAACTCTTATACAATTCAAGTGACTTCTTTTCCATCTCATCCCAATTCTTTGCATTAAGCAATTTCTCAATATTCCCTAACTCATTATTAAGAACTGCCTGTGAAGCTGCAAGCCTTTGTCCTGCTGCAGTCCTGAACGCTTCAGAGTCATAATTCCTAATCTTCAACCCCTCATTGTCAAGCATAGTTACTATTAGATTCTTTACTTTGGAATCTGAATGAGTAACATCTAAGTTAGAAGCTCCTTCACTGACTGTATCCCTACTATTCTTCGCAATAAGATCCCCGTTCTTATCTTTATTAAAAGACAATTTTGGCGCGCCTTCTAATTCAAATGTACCTGCTGAACCTTCAGTATAATCAGAAGTATCCAAAGCCAAATTATACTTATTATTTGCAAAATTTAAGCCAGCAGTTGTACCTGCACGACCGCTATACTTATACTTCCCTTGAGCATTAACATCAACCTGACCTTTTGCCTTCCATTCAGAACCATCATCCTTCATTAATAAGGCCCCATTAGCATATGGTGAACCTGCAGAACTAAAATCTGAAACCAACATAATAGATGCAGTATTCTCTTTTGACGTTATCAATGAAGCGCCATTAAACAAACTAACCTTGCCTCCCTTAGTATAATCAATTTCAACCAGTTTTCCATTTTTATCAAAATTTAATGTGGAAGACACTCCAGTATAGGTTGCATCTGCAAATGTCCATGAATTCGCAATCTCTGCTTTAGTTAGTTTCCCATTACCGAATTCAAAATTGCTAACACCTTTATTAACCTTAAACTTCCTTCCATCCTTTAATGTAAACTCATAATCCTGAATGCTCCCTAAAGAAAGTTTATTCCCATCATAACTCACAGTTCCTTGTCCCAATCCTTTCTTAAAATTAAACTTCATGCCATCCAAATCAAGAGCTTGACCATCAAACTTAAGCGTCGAACCTCTTGGGAAATTCTGGGCAAAAAGCACTGGCCCCATACCAGCCACATCAACTTTAATATTATCTTTTTCAATTGTAATCTTATCATTTTTACCAAAATTAGCTAAATTCAATGTGACACCAGTATCACCAACCCGAAGAGTACTTCCAATAATATTCAATTTAGAATTATCTGTTAATTCTATAGTCGGAGCATTTCCAACTTTTGAAGAATCCCCATTAACTGATAATAACTGCAAGAAACTAGCTACTGCATTCTTATCCTTACCCTGTGCACTAGTAGATGTATGAGCAAAATATTGCCTGGCTGCTTCCCAAGACTTACCCATATTGGATGTAGCACTAGAACCCTCAAAATATTCTTTAGAAAGTTCCTGTGCATCTGGATCAACAGCAATTAAGGGGTCACTGTTAAATATTTTGTCAAGGTAAGGTTTTGCAATCCATAATCTTGGAAAAAGAAACTTTAGTTCTTCACCAGTAGGATTTATTGTAGCTCCAGAAAAACGAGCTGCAAAATAAGTTTGAATATCAGCATCATTCATCTGCTTCAGTTGAGCCTCAGTCTTAGTCTCTTCAGCACTAATAACAATCCCACTTACCAAAACAATTAACACCAAGAATAATATTATCTTCTTCATTTTAACTTACCTCTATAAAAAATTGTTGAGTGTCTATGAACCCATTTACATCAGTGGCTGTTATTGTAACAACCTCGAAAATAGGCCTTGTAGCAGTAAAACTTATCTCGCCCTCTTCTGTAATATCAAAAAGCATACTATCATCACTATACGTGATTTCATCATCATCAAAATCAACTGCATTAACAGTATAAGTATAACTCTCTCCTAACCTTAAACTAACATCAGGGATTATATCCAAGTAAGGAGGGTGATTATCTGTAAACTTGTTACCAAACACAAACACATATGGCTGATTCTTCAGGATACTCATCTCATCAGTCACAAAGTAAAGGTTCTCTGTCTGTGAGATTGGAACAACCCGAACATCAAGCTCCAAATCATTGATATAAGTCAAATCAACCCAATTAGGATCATCAACCTCTTTCTCAATCAACTCATCAACCTGAGCCAATATATAACCCAACCTTATAGGAAACTTCTCACTAAAACTTTCAAGCTCAACAACACTATCGCCCTGAACTAATGTAACAGGATAATTAACAGTTATCAAGACATCTCCATAATTAATCTCAGAATTAACATCCAAGGCTCCAGTCTCAATACCAACGCCTCTATCAGCAAACACGTCTAGGTCATTAACACATTCCAATAATGTTAAATCAAGAAAATCATCTATGTGCAAATCCTCAATCTCATTTACAGAAGGAAGCATATTATATCCAAGATAATAATCATAAGCAGCAGTATACCCTTCATAATTAATACCACCAAAACTAGGAGTGAACAAGTACCCTCCCTGATACCCTAAAGCAAGAAGAACATAATCACCTTCTGTTTTTATGCAAGTCTTCACATACTGCTCAACTTCAGCCCTAGCAGCATCCAATGATAATGTTTCAGCAACACCTGTATCAGTAGTCCGAAAAAACAATAAAGCACCAACAATAGCGAGAATCACGATTCCCAAAATTATGTATATAGTTATTTGACCTTTTTTCATGTATAGCGACCTCTTTTATAATTCTTAAATTATAATGCTTATATTTATAAATATTACTATTATATATAACAAAAAATGCAAAGTATAAACAATCTTACAATTATAGGAACCTCTCACATCTCAATCCAGAGTGTAAGGGAGATTAAACACTTCGTAGAAGCAGAAAAACCTGATATCATCTGCCTAGAGTTAGACAGGAACCGTTTCCATGCACTTCTCCAGAAGCAACCCTCTAAACTTAAACTTAGAGACATAAGAAAGATAGGATTGAAAGGTTTCTTTTTCATGATGATTGGGGGCTGGATTGAAAGGACACTTGGAAGAAAAGTAGGCCTTACACCAGGAGCAGAGATGAAACAAGCAATAGCTCTTGCAAAAAAACACAATATCTCCTTAGCACTTATTGACCAAGACATAATAATTACAATGAAAAAATTAAAGTTTTCAACAAAAGAAAAACTCCATCTAATAAAAGACGTCTTCAAATCAATATTCTTCAAGAAACGTGAACTTAAACGTCTAGGCTTAACAGAATTCGACCTTACAAAAGTACCTGAAGAAGAGGTCATTGAAAAGATGATTAAAGAAGTCAAAGACCGCTACCCAAACTTCTACAAAACTTTAATAGAAGACAGGAATAAGATTATGGCAAAACGTATTGCAAAACTTATAAAAACCTACCCTGAAAAAAAGATACTGGCAGTTGTCGGAGCAGGCCATGAAAAGGCAATGCATAGATTAATCAAAAACTATTTAAATAAAGATAATATAAAAACCTATAATGCAATTACTCACAAAAATCAAGAAAAGGTTTGAGTTCACAAAAAAAGAGGTTTTTCATTTAATTCTAAGCTCTTTGGTAGTGGGTTTCATCCTAGGTTTTAACCTTGAAGGCAATCCTACTATATCAGAATACTTACTTAACATGCTACTTAGCTTTATAATTGTACTTTTCAGCTTACTTATCCATATCACAATTATGAAGATAAGAGGAATTTCAATAGGCCACAAAGTTCATTACGAATTCAGTAAATGGTCTTCTTTAGTAACTTTATACCTTGTATTCCTTACTAATGGCTTCCCATTATTCTCACCAGGGTCTTTCAAGACAAAACTTATGACAAGCTACAGGATAGGAAAATTTCCACCGGGAACAAATCTCGAAGACTTAAGTAACATTGGATTCTCAGGAAGCCTTACAAATATAATAATAGCTTTCATCTGCAAACTTTTTCTCACATTAACAAACTTAGCTTTATTTGAAAGGTTCATGTTTATTAACATACTACTCGCAATCTATTCTTTCCTTCCATTTCCTGAATTCAATGGCTTCTACTTACTATTTTGGTCAAGATTTGCATACATATTCTATTTTGTACTCTTAGTCCTATTAGGCTTCCTAATGTTCTTCATGCAATCTATCATCTGGACAATTATAACTGCTATAATCTTAGCTGGAACAATCTGGCTCATATATTATGTACAAGTTGAAAGAAAACTTTAAATTATCGAAAAAAACGCTTTCTGAAGTAGATAAACAGCAGCTACAAGAGTTAGTATAGAAGTATATCCAAAGAGCATAAGAACCATATATAAACCTATCACACCATCAATTACACTGTGTATGTTTCCAAAAAAAGCAACAGCCTTTAATATAAGGTAAAAAGCAAAAGCAAAGCCTATTCTCCAGCCTACCATATCAAAATGTAGCAACACCAAAACTACTAAAGCTGCAAAATCCATCACAGCTAAAATTCTTGTAAAAGCATTCCCCATAGTAAACTTAGAATAAAGCAAAGATATAAAAATATGATGTATTAAATAAGCCATATGCAATGCGACATGTGTGGAAAAGAAACATTGCTTTATAAAGCAATAGTTGAAGGTACTGAACTTAATGTTTGTAAATCTTGTTGTAGGTATGGAAGAGTTATAAAAGAAAGGACATTCAAACCTAAATCATCACAAAAGATTGAACTTGTGCAAAGAGAAGATACAGAAGAAAGGATCGTCCCAGATTATGCCAAGTTAATCAAGTCAAAACGTGAATCTTTAAACCTAAGCCAAGAAAAGCTTGCAAAAAGGATAGCTGAAAAGGAATCACTTTTACAAAAAATCGAAGCAGGTCATATCCGTCCAAATATGAACCTTGCAAAAAAACTTGAATCATTCTTGAAGATAACCTTAATCGAAGAGGTAAAGACAAGGCAAGCACCCCTTCAAAGATCAAAGTCATCTGCTTTAACAATAGGCGACCTTATTCAAATCAAGAAAGTTAAGAAATGATTATTCAAAATTAGAAAAAGGATCAAATTCATATACATGATACTTCTCATCTATAG
Source organism: Candidatus Woesearchaeota archaeon (assembly GCA_019323515.1). Classification (GTDB taxonomy): domain Archaea; phylum Nanobdellota; class Nanobdellia; order Woesearchaeales; family JAHWHD01; genus JAHWHG01. The sequence goes on along the minus strand of JAHWHG010000003.1, from coordinate 65,190 downwards.
AATCATAAAGCTTAAATCTTTCATCTGTATCTAAGAAATCTTTTGTTGGATGTATGTCTGGATTACCATAAATAAAATAACCCGGTTCATACATCACAAGTGATATGTTACTGTAAAAATATTCATCTTGCGGGTAAACACCAACAATCCTCCTTCCAGAATAATAAGCCATAATAGGGAAGTCAAGATTTGTAAACACGGGCTTATCATCAACAAGATTACTCTTTACCCAGATGCCCAACAATTCGCCTCTTGTCAATGCATAATCATAGGTATAATGTGTCCTAAGCTCAAATACAGGCGGAGAACATAAAATAAAAAGAACAATGAAACAAGCCCAAAAATATTTACCTTTACGAATATTAAACATATAATTATAACCCTTCGCAGCCATCAAAATTAAGATAACAAACAAAGGTATGATATACCTTATCTCCTTATGCGGAAGATATGACATATAAAGTAAAAAAACAAGAGACCATAATAAGAATATAATATCAAACTTAAAATTACCCTTCTTCTTTGATAAACAATAAACAAATACTAACAAGTATAACAAAATAGCTATAAGTATCCAAATAGTAATATAGTCCATAAAATTACTAAGATAAAAAAAGAAAGGATCATCATACAACTGCACAAAACCTCGAGCCTTGATAAAAGGGTGTAAAAAAAATCCAAACTTTAACTGTGCCCATAAAAGATAAGGCAGCAAAGTCAAGAACAAAGCAGAAAAGAAAGTAACCATATTCCTAATACTATCCTTGTTAAAATAAAATAACATAATAAACAACAATAGCACAATTAAACTTGTAAACCTTGTAAGTATAGCTAACCCTGCAAAAAATCCGACAAACCAAAGGTTATACTTAGACTTCTTAAAATAAAAATAAAGTGAAACTAAAATAAAGAAGAGTGCAGGGATATCGCTTAAGATAAAATGACTTTGCTTTATGATAAATGGATTATAAAAGAAAAGCAAAGTCGCCAAAAGACCAACCTTTCTCCCATAAACTTGTCTAAATAAAAGGAAGAACATTAAACCACTTCCTACAAGAAACATTGCCATCACTATTCTCGCAGTGATAATACTATGCCAAAACACATAAGAAGCAGCAAGAACAATAGAAAGAAGTGGAGGCCTAAACTCTAATTCTGAATAATTCATCCTACCCGAATAAAATATCTCTGAATGCTGGAGATAAACACTTTCATCCCAATAAGCATAAGTCCTGATAGGATAAAGACTAAAGTAAAATGGGATTATAACGAATACAATAAAGAAAAGTAAAATCTGCAGCTTATTACTTAATTTCATCTTCACGCAAATCTTCAAGCTTTTCCTCAATCACGCTCTTAGTAACAAAACCATTAAATGTCTCATCAAGAACAACTACAGTGGGAGCACTTTTAACATTATACAAACCTTTAACAGTATCAATAGCTGGATTCACAATATTCATATCAAAGTGATAAACTCTGACCTCTGGAAAATTCCGCCTTACATTAGTAAGTATAAAACCTTGCTGTTCACATTTAGGACAATCCCCCTTATTTGAATAAAAGTATAAGATTGGTACTACTTTATCGCCACAGACCTTATTATTCTTCTTAATTAATAACCAATGCCTCAATTCGAGTAATGAAAAATACTCCTTAAGTTCAAGAACATTTGGATCATCCCAACCAAGACTATTCTCCATAAAAACCAGTCTCTCACCTAAATTATATAACTCATCAGTCAATTTAGAATAATTAATTGCAGAGCAAGGGTCTTCCTTTAAGATTTCATACTGGAGTTCAACTGATAATGTCTGTGTCTTAAGATCATCTTGCATCCCAGTTAAGGCTTTCAATTTAAGACCAGTTACATAACTACCTATCAAAATCCCCAATAAAAAAATTAACACGGTCGCTGCAAAGACTCCTAAGTGCCTTGAAAGTGGTTTACTTTTCATTACATCAACCTTCCAGCCCATCTAATTTTTTTACCAGTGACTTTATAGTAGATTGCAACAAACCACCAACTTCCAAACAAAATCCAATAGAAAAAAAAATACATAAGATAAGAGAACTTAACATTAGGTTTCTCTTCAGAGATTTTCTTAGCAATTGCAATCATGCTCACAGCACCTATTAAGGATATGATTGAAAGAAAAGCAATTGGTCCAAGATTAACCAAAAACCAGTCGAAGTTCCAGTCAAATATATGGCTCCAGTCAAAACCAATTGAACTATAAAGGAGATAACGATTGATTAAATCATCGCTTAATTTATAAGCAGTATAAAACAATGTTATAATAACAAAAAACACAGAGATAACTGAAGCAGGTAATATAAATAAGCCCAACTCCCCATACTTAGAAGAGAAAAGTTGCTTGTACCTCAAAAGATTATCAAGAAAGCCGCGATACCATCTTATTCTCTGCCTAAACAAAGGAAAGAACTTATTAGGCCCTTTTGTATAGACATAAGCATCAACAGAATTCTCAATATTATAATGCAATGACTGTGTCCTTAACGCAATCTCAATATCCTCTGTTATTGTTGTATGATCATAATTGCCATACTTATCAAAGAACTCTTTCCGATATATTGTAAAAGGCCCAGGCGCAACATGTATACATCTCAAAAATCCAAAAACCTTTCTCAAAAAAATCCCTACCAAAAATTCAACCCTCTGTATATGTTGTAAAAAGCTCTGCGGCTTCCAAATCTTAAGCGAAGGCGTGACACCCATGACATTTGGGTCCTTAAAGAAGGGCATTATTCTCTTTAATGCTTGACTATCAACATAACTGTCAGCATCAAGAGCACCAAAAAACTCACCAGTCACCTTAGTTAATGCAAAGTTCAAAGCAAGACCCTTACCCCCATTTTCTTTAGTAAAGACAATAACACCCTTTTTTTTATATTCCTTAGCAATTTTATAGGTATCATCAGTGCTTCCATCATCCAAAACAACAATCTCAACCTTATCCTTGGGATAATCAAGCTCAAGCAAAGAATCAAGAGTCTTTGCAATTGTATCCTGCTCATTATATGCGGGCACTACTATGCTAACCTTAGGAAATTGCTTTAATTCTTCGCTTTTAAGGTTATTGCGATTTTCATATAAAGTGACATAGAAATATACCAATGTATATAAACCAAAAAAACATGTTATATAAACTAATACTGTCCCAAAATCCATAATATCCCTCTAGACTAATAAAATTTCTGAGGGATTATAAATTTTTCGTTAAATATCTATATTTTACCTATATGGAGAACCCTTATTTTAAAGATATCAAATAGCATCTTAAACGCATCTTTTAAGGCATTAACCTTGCTTCCTTCAGAATCGATCCAAATTACTGGAATCTCTTTAACCTTAAAATTCATCTTTCTAGCTAAGAGTAAAGCTTCAACATCAAAAGCAAACCCATTAAGCCTCTGATTCGCAAAAATTTTTTTACCAGCTTCCCTAGTAAAAAGCTTAAAACCGCATTGTGAATCCTTTATCCCAGGCAAAGCAATAAACTGCACTAAAAGATTAAACAACCTACCAAACAAAACCCTATGAAATGGTTGCTTAACCTTTACATTAGAACCCTTTAAACTCCTAGATGCTACAACAACATCATATTGTGCAATATGCTTCATAAGTTTATCTAGTTCTGAAATAGGTGTTGAAAGATCAGCATCAGAAAATAAAATCAAGTTCCCTTTTGCATAATAAAAGCCCCTTCTAACACTAAAACCCTTCCCCATATTCTTCCGATAATTAATTAATCTCAAATTCTTATGTTTAAAGCTTCTAACAATGTCAATAGTCCTATCCCTGCTACCATCACTCACTACAAGAACCTCATAGTCATAATCTTTAGAGTCAAGAAATTTAATAACCTTCCTTAAACTCTTGCCAATCCTTCTTTCTTCATTGTAAGCAGGTATAATAATACTAATTAACATTCAACCACCAATATATTCCCAAATCTCTACATTGTTATTAGCATAAACTTTATTAAAGTTATCCTCATCAATAAATAGAAACAGCAAGCCCTGCTTTTCCTTTGTCCAGATTAAACCATCCCTCATCTCAGAATCTATCCAGATATAATTTACATCAAACTCTCTTAATATTATCTGCGCTTTTCTTAAATCCCTTGTCTGAAATAACTCATCCATAATCGCCAAGTTTGATTTAGAAGAAAAGCTATCTAAAGTAGGGGTTCGCTCACTAAAATAGTTTATCCAAAAACCTCTTGAATAATGAGCTAATACTACAGAATCTTCAGCAACATTCTCTCTCAACCAGTAAAGACTTGTAACAACATCAGGATTAGGACCTAGATTAGATACTATATTGGTATAGGACACAGCTGAAAATATAAATCCGCAAACCATAATTATTATTGTTAAATACTTAATAATCCAAAGTTCCCACTTTCTACTGATAAGCCTTGAAATCCCTAAAGTAATAAAATAAGTCAAAATAATATTAATATATATATTAACTACAGTCCCAAAGGTTAACAAAAAAGCAACAAGAAATAGTAAGAAAAAATAGAGTTGCCAAAGAGATTCTTTATTTTTCCATGAAGAAACAAAACCAAAGACTGAAAAAATTACAGTAAAAACCCCAAAACCTATCAATCCCCCTAAATCTGTAAACGAACCTTGAATAATACCCATATCAAAATTAATAGGTATAACAACATCATAATTCAAAAGAAATACCAACAAACATAATAACATGACATAAAGAATATATCTTTTTCTTTTAGACAGATAAAAAGCAAATAAAGCCATAATAGCAACTGATACGTCTACTATACTAAAAAGACCTATAATTGCAAATATTAATCCAGAGACAAGATTTAAGGCCCGATTCCTTACTAACAAAAACCAAAACCCGAGGATCATTAAGAGCAAAGCAAATATATGCGGATTCGAAAATAGTGAACTGTACACAAAAGCTGGCGAAAGTGCTAGTACAATGATAAAAATAATTCTTTGATGAACCTTAAGATTAGTATTCTGCAAAAAAAAGAAAAAGAGGATAATACATAACAATCCTAAGATATTTGGAAGAAAAGCTGACAAAGTCTGTATAGGAACACTAGTAACCTCATGGAGTACATTTATTATAAAAGTATAAGGGTTATTGCTTGAATTATCTAACATATAACGATAAGGTTCAACACCAACCACATAGGAATCAAAATATTTGTATCTTACAATATGAAAGATACTAATCAAAATAAGGAACAAAACTATTGCAAATACTACACCTTTCTTTTCATGAAGTTTCATTCAAACTCCTCCAGTTTACATAATGACTCATAAACTATAACTTCACTGTTATCATAAACACGGCTAAAACAATCCTCATCAATATACGTTATCTCTTCAATACCCAACTCACGCTTAGAATTACTAGTAAACAAAATATAGTTTACATTGTATTTATTTAATAACTCGATAGCATTTGTTTTGTAGAACGAATTAAACATCATATTTACGTCGCGAAAACGCTGGTCAACATTCTCAATTAATAAAAAGTTCTCATCAACGACATTCTTCCTGTAAGCAAAATAATTAACCAACTGCCCTTCTTGATATATAGACAGCACAACATCTTGCTCTTGGGTGTTATGTCTAATCCAGCCCAATGCATCTATTAATTTATCAGAAGGTACATTTTGTAAGCTCCTACCAGCATATACAAAACTTGGGAGCACTGAACTAAAAACCAACAATATAATGACAGAATAAAAAGTGATACCCTTCAAGAAACTAAACTTTGTATCCTCAAGAGAGATAATAATCATATCATAAAACTTAGCAAATGCAATAGCAAGCAATACTCCAAGAATCATAAGACCATTATCAGGGCTTATTAACTTAAGCCAAAGCAATAAGAATATAGCAATTGCAAATGAAATCAAAAGATACATCTTCTGATCCCTCTTAGTAGTTGTATAAACATAGAACACATAAACTCCACATACAAACGGAAACAATCCTATTAATGCTAAAGCCTGGAATATGCTAGTTGAAGCATAATAATTACCAATAATCTCCACTGGAACATTCTGCCATATTAAAGAAAAACCATGTGCAAGAAAAGCTCGCTTATATACCAGAAACTCTAACCACACAAGAAAAAGCATAGTAAAAAGCATTAACTCAAGTGTATGGGGCTTTACCTTACTTTTCTCGACCTTTAGTAATATAAGGTAAATCAAAAGCACAAGTATTAGTAGTAACACACTCGCATGTGTGATACCAAATAAAAACACTGTCGCAACGTAAAATATAATGTTAATATTATCATCCTGAATCTTAATAAAAAAGTACAAAGCCAAGAACAACAGAGGAATTGCCAAAGAATATACTGAAACATTATTAAGAGTCTTTGCAAACAATATTGGGATAAAACCTGAAACAAAAGCACCAACTAAAGCAGCGTTTGGACTTTCAGTAATCTTCTTAGATATTAGATAAACAACAATAATACTTAAACTTAAGAATAAGTTAGGAAGCACCTTTGCAACAAAATCTGTGCTAAAAAATATATCAAAAAAAGCCAAAGAATAATGAAAAAAAGGCAGGAATATGAAAGTTCTTCCTCCATAACTTAAAATATCATTATAAATCGGAAGACCACTACTGCCAATAGCTTCAACCTGCCTCAGATTAAAATATGCCTCATTATAATCGAAATATGGTACTTGAAAAGCAAAGTAAAGCCTAGCAAATAACGACACTATAAATATCAAGCCTAATATAAAATGCTCTCTTTTCATAAATGATGTTATATGTAAAGACGTATTTAAATATATTTAGCAATCTTTATAAGAAAAAACACCTTCCAATCCTGTATGATACCCACAGGTTCTGAGTTGATTGACAGCCTGCTAAACGGCGGTTATGAAAAAGGCATTATCACAACAATCTACGGTCCATCAGGTTCTGGAAAGACCTGTCTCTGCCTTATCTCAGCAACAGAAATTGCAAAGAACAAGAAAGTAATTTATGTAGACACAGAAGGTGGCTTTAGTGTCACAAGATTAAAACAACTTACAGGAGAGCACAAAAAAATTCTTTCAAACTTTCTATTTTTTAAGCCCACTAACTTTGAAGAACAGGTTGCAGCTTTTGAAAGTATAAAGAAGATAGCAAACGGTGAAATCGGCCTTATTGTAATAGACAGTATAGCCATGTTGTATAGATTAGAACTCGGAAAATCAGAAGAGGTCTACGAAGTAAATAAACAACTTGGAAATCAGTTAGGCATACTCACTGAAATTGCAAGGAAAAAGAACATACCCATCCTTGTTTCAAACCAGATTTATTCAAACTTTGAAGATAAATCAAAGGTTAATATGGTTGGAGGCGACCTACTTAAGTACAGTAGTAAATGCCTTATAGAACTTCAAAACAACCAAGACCAGTCAAGAACCGCTATTTTAAGAAAACATCGCTTTCTAAAAGAATCATCTGTTAAGTTTAAAATAATAGAAAAAGGAATTGAAAAAAATTTATAATTAAAAAAATAAAATTCTATTCTTCAGTAAAGTCATCTACACTTACATCAAGTTCTTGCCCTTTCAAAAGCTTACCTTTAGCCTGCAGATACTCTCTTGTAAGAATGTAAAATATCAAACCTAAAGATTTCTTACCTTTATTGTTTGCAGGAACCACTAAATCGATGTTGTTAGGCTGATTATTAGTATCACATAATGCGATGACTGGAATTCCAATTTTCAAAGCATCATTTATAGCATTCCTATCAGGCCAGGGATCAGTCACAAAAAGAACCTTCTTTTCAATATAATTTGAAAGTAAAGGATTTGTCATAACTCCTGGTGGATACCTACCAGCAAATACATCAATACCAGTCATCTTCCCAAATAACTTAATTGACTTCCAACCATTCTCCCTCCTGCTCACAATCAAGATATCCTCTGGCTCAAACTGTGCTAGCATATCAGCAGCTACCTTTAATCTTTCATCAATCTTCTGCAGGTTCAGAACACTTAATCCATCTGTCCTAGTCTTATATATAAACTCTTCCATATACTTTGTCTTAAACTTTGTACCTATATGTATCCCCGATTTAAGATACATGTCTTGTGCAACTAAAAACTGTGGTTGTTCTTCTGTCATATAATCTCACCTTTAATATTCAGTCAGTAATAATTCAGAATTATGATTTATTACCGCAATCTTTATCGCCCATCGCAGACCTCCTAGCAATACACTAAGAGATTAGGCTCTGAATAGGTTAAACAAAGGAGGTGTTTATAAAGGTTACTATTGCGATATTTAAATAATACCAATATTAAAATTCAACTTAAAGAAATAGCATTATGCTTACACGCTTCAACACACGCACCGCAGCTTATGCATTTATCTTGATCAACCTTAACAATATCTTCTCTTGTGATCGCATCAACTGAACAAGCTTCAACACAGCCAACACATGCACCACCACATGAGCAACTAGTACATTTTCCATCCTTCCAGCAACATTTACTATAATCGATTTTAATTCCCATGATAAGAAAAATTTAGCACTAATTAATAAAATTAACTAATAAAGAGGTAGCCTAACACACATTATAAAGTACAAAAGAACAGAAAAACATATAATTAAACACATCTCATGCTAAGACATGACAGAATTCAACCATCAAGCACTTAACCTTAAGGAAAACAAAGCCCTTGTTTACACCGCAATGTCAAAGCACCTTTTCTACTACAGGATGCACATCTCAAAGTATGTGATTGAGCAACAAAAAGTTCCTCTTAACCCATTTATGATCTTTGACTACTTCATGTTAGACTCAGTCAACAGGGATTTGATAAGAGAAGGCAATAACAATTTGGTAATAAAATCAGACGAGTTATGGGTCTTCGGCCCAATCTCCAATGGAGTACTAGCAGAAATCAAAATCGCAAAGGAAATGAACAAGCCAATTAAATACTTCAAGATTGAAAAACCTCACAAAATCATCCAAACATCAAAAGAAGAAGTTGATATGGAAGATGAGGTTAAGGAGTTTAGAAGCGAACTATAGCAACAGATTTAAATAAACAAAGTTTTCTAAAAACAAAATGGAAAAATACAAAAAAAAGATAGTAGCTATACTTAACGGTAAAGTAGAACCTGGATTAGTTATGAATGCTCTTGCCCATATGTCAATTGGTTTAGGAGCATCCATTGAAGATAAAGAAGACTTAAGATTGGTTGATTACAAAGATGCAGAAGGTAACAGCCACCCTAATGTCTCAGAACTTCCGTTTATAATCTGTAAAGCAAAGAATTCTAGTATAAAGGATTTGAGAAAAAAACTGATAGAAGCCAATGTCAACTTTGTAGACTTTCCTGACTTCATAAACAAGATAGGAACATTCGATGACCCAAATAAAAGCAAGGAATTTAAGGAAGAAGATGCAATCTACTACGGAATTGTAATCTTTGATGACTGGGACAAGGTCACAGAACTGACAAAGAAGTACACACTTTGGAAATAATTAACCTAACTCATACTCCTCAATAACCTCATAAACAGGCCCATTAGGGGTTAAAGTACTGTTATACAACTTAAAGGACCTAACCTCAAACTCTAGCTTAGCAATCTTTATTGTCTCTAAGTACTCTTTAAACATAACCTTATTCTTAAGGAATTTAACTCTTCCAAGAGTAATATGTGGAACAAAGCCCTTAATCTCCATATTCTTAATGGCATACTCAATAGATGTATGCAACTTCTGCAAATCCTCCCATGGACTTAAACCCACCCATAAAACACGCGGCAGACCATTATCTGGAAAAACTCCTAACTTATGCAAATGAACTTTAAATTTACTATACTTAACCTTCCTCAAACCTTCCCTAACCTTATTAACATCAGCATCACCTAAATACTTAAACGTACAATGAAAATGCTTAACATAATTAATATTGCTCCTAACTCTACCAACCTTCTTCTGTACATCTACAAGATAATCACTTACTTCTTTCGGAACATCAACAGCAATAAATAATCTCATAAGAAATAGAAAAAAGTAATAATATAAAAAATTATTCAAAGATCTCTTAAACCATCAGTCTCAACATAGAAATTACACTCACTCTCAGGTAGGTTAGGACTGTCAATCAACTTCGCTACCCTACTTCCTTTCTTACCTTTTCGCAGGTAAATCCTAAAGGTAGATGCATGCGCAACAATATGCCCTCCTATAGCAGCTGTAGGATCTCCAAAGAATTGGTCAGGCTTAGCCATAACCTGGTTAGTAACATAGACCGCTAGATTATAAGTATCAGCAAGCTTCAACAAAGTATGCATATGCTTATTAAGTTTCTGTTGCCTCTCTGCAAGCGTACCTCTACCTATAAACTCAGCCCTGAAATGTGCAGTTAATGAATCAATAATCACAACCTTAACATTAAGCCCATTCTTAATCAAGTCTTCAACCTTATCAGTCAATAACATCTGATGGTCTGAGTTATATGCACGAGCAATCTTAATGTTCTTAAGAGCAAGCTCAGGATCAAGATTCATTCCTTGTGCAAGCTGCATTATTCTTTCAGGCCTGAAAGTGTTCTCAGTGTCAACATAAACAGCAACAGCATTTTGACTTATCTTCTGCATTGACGAAGCAAGTATATGCCCTATCTGCGTTTTACCAGAACCAAACTCACCAAAACATTCTGTTATAGCTCCAGTCTCAAAACCACCTCCAAGCAGTTCATCAAACGCCTTAGACCCTGTAGATATTTTAACTATTGACTCTCTTTTCTTCAGGAGTACGTCACCAGACTCAAAACCCATCTGCAGGCTATCCCTAGCAAACTGTATCATCTTTCGTGCAACAGCCTCTGATACTCCTGCAGCCTCAACCATCTGACCAGGACTTGATACAGCAATACTAAGCAAGTCTGTAAAACCAGCTGCTTCCAACTTTTCAGCAGTTGCTGCTCCAACTCCAGGTATATCCCTAATTGTAACTTCTACCTCTTTCTTTACCTCAACTTCCTTACCTACTTCAACACTTTCTTCCTCTTGAGCATTATTCTCAACATTTAGATTATCTTCCATAACAATCTCCTCCTTTAATTCAAATTCTTCTCGTTTTTTTGCCTTTGAACCCATAATAATCACCTCGTATTTTAATATTTCTACATTACAATATCCTCTTCATCAATATGAAAAGAATCATCTGCCTTGTTCCGAAGAACAAGGTACTCATAAGCTTTGTTGAGGACGATTACAGCCCTCGGAAGATCATTAATCCTTAAAGAATTAGTAGACCTCCAATTTCCTTCTTTGTCTTTATATCTCCTTCCAAAGGAAATAGTTCTAAATTCTGTGGCTTCACCAGACTTTGATGTGCCTTGGTTTTTCCACACAGTTGCTTGGATAGCACCTGTGCTAAATTTTATTTCAGGTTGTACAGCTTCTGCCATAACAAACACCTCCATTGCTTTTCGCATTTTATTTCAACTGCCCTTGATTATGGATAACTAGGACCCCAGGCAGTGGAGTAGGCTTGAATTAACAAACCTAATAGATATAAGACAAAACTCATTTATATACTTCACATGTAGATTTGTCCAGTGTCCAGTGCTAACCAAAACTAAAGAATTCTTAAAGGAGAAGGTCTCAAACAAGAAAATTCAAGATGTCCAGTGCTCAAATCAAAAAAGCAATAATTAAAACAATAAAAGTCAAAAAGAAACCAGTCTCAACAAGACTTCCTGTCTCAACAAAACCTTGTAATCTCAGATTTCCAAAGGGATGCAAAAAATTAATCCCTGCTTTTGTAAAACCATCAATTATAAGATGCGATATATAACCAAAAAATATTGCAAACCCATAAGCTTTATTCCAGAAAACCAATACAGGAACACTAAAAAGTAAAGCAAAAAGCAAACTATGAAATATGCCTCTATGCTTAACAAAAAACCTTGCAAATCCTGACATAAAACCTATCTTTCGACTAATGAAACTATTAGGGGTATCAATATCAGGAAAAACACTAAACAATAATAGCAGAGCACAATAAACAATTACATTACTAACAGGAACTAAAGGCATTAATACTAGCCCAAACAAAAATCCAAAAGCTAAATGTGTCTTTGCTAACATAAGACAAATCAAAAGATAAAGATATAAAAATCTTTCTAACCCTTAATCATAATTCTTCTTCAGGTTTCGGATGAAAAACCATTTGAGAAACAAACTCAACCCTGTCAAACATCTGGTTCTTTGTAACCCTTCCAATTAACTTAATAATTTGTCCAAGTATAACCTGCTCAACATCAAACTCATCGGGATTGGTTCTTTTAGCCTGAATTTTTGTATCATTTAACTGTAAAAGGTTTTGAACCTGATTCTTAAAAAATACACACCTGATATTATCAGTACCATCATCAATTATAGCATTCATAACATACGAATGCTCAGGTTCAACCTTATTATGCACATCACAATAAAAACCATCATCCCTAGACCTTGCCCGCTTTCCACAATTTGGACATACCTCGAAAAACCTTAAATCAAATGCTTGGACAATTGTACCTAAGATTTCAACATTATCTTCAGCTTCTTTAAGTTCTGAAACCTTCTTTCGCACTGCAGTTACCTTACTTACCTCACCAACACTTTCACCAGGAGGATTAATCTCAAGTTTACTTTTATCATTAAGGTGAATCTCTTTCCTACCTTGATTCTCTTTAACATAGGCATTTGATACTCTTACAATATCACCCTCTTTCAAGTTCTTTCCTAAATCAACCTGATCATTCCACAATACAGCTCTAATCACACCCGTCTCATCACCAACAACCATTGATAAGACCTTACCCTCTCTTTCCCCAACCTTAAATTCTTTAACATCAAAGACTCTCTGAACCTTTCCAACAATCTCGACATTCCTCAATCCTGGAAGAACATTTTTAACTTGTAGTTTACCAGATAATTGCTCAAACAACTTTACGCCTAATTCATTTGCCACAATATGTGCAGCACCCTCTTTAGATATCAGACCAGAAAGCTGGTTTAGTTTTTTATCAATCCTAGCGTTAATTTCACCTTCAGATAAACCTGAATTTTCCTTGATTTTTGCAATAATTTCGATAACATCCATCTTAAACATTATAAACACCCCAGTGAACTAAATAAAGTCATATTATAAATAATTTTAGGTTTGAAATGCACAGAAAGATATATATAAACTAATATAAATATTATTCTTATGGTATTAGAACTCCTTACTTGGTTCTGGAATACTTTTGGGATATATGGGATTATAGCAATAATACTTCTACTGCTGTACATATTCAGAAAACAAATAGTGGCTTTATTTTACGACTTCCTTGACTTTGCATTGTCGCACCTTGACAATTTCATTGGAGTTGGAACTCTGGGTTTTGATATAGGTGACTGGATTGCAGCAATCATTATCTACTCAAGACAAAGAAAGATTGTAGGGAAGTTTTGGGCTACAATAAACGCGCTTGCTGTTGCAAACTTCTTCCTAAGCTTTATTCCTGTTGTAGGCGAAGCTATTGAATTCGTGACAAACCTCATCCCTTTCACTGCACTTATTGAAGCATTATTTTCTAAAAGACCTCATGCAATTGACGCTTTATCAAAAGCTAAGAAAGACATAACAGTTGCACAAAACTTAATGATTGACACAAGAAAAAATGAAAAAGAGCTTAAAGAATCAGAAAGACTGATTAAAAAAAATCCTGTCAAGTCACTTGAAAAATCACGGGAAATAATTATAAGCTTGGAACAGAAGATTATTACGATAATAAACAAAGAGATTCAGGACGCGCAGTCAATAATTGACAGTATAACAAGCCAACACTTAGAAGCTCCAGCCAATATATTAGAACCTCTTGAACAAGCAATAGAAGAAGCATCATCATTAATACAACAGGCAGAACAACTCATTGCAACTGACACGAACCAAGCAATAAACCTTATAAGACAAGCAAAGCAATTAACAATCACAGCAGCAAACGAGTTCAATACTAAGATTTCACAACAGATTTCTCCTTCTTTATAATTTTAAAGTACAAGAAGGTTAAAACAGCTAACAGGATAAAACCAAAAATCCACAAAAGCCATTTCAATTTCGAAGTTTCTTTTGTCTCTTCTATTAAACAATCAGGATCAAATCCCTCTAAACAATCAGGGTCACAAAAATCATCTTCAATGCTAATACACAAGTTATCTTGTCCTTCTGGATTACAATCATTACAAGTTAAGGAATTCTCCTTAGAATCACATAGGCCATTATCATTACAAAGTTCTAATTCAATTCGTTTAAGCAGTTCATTATCTCTTCTCAACTCAAAAAACTTCATTTCCTTAGTAAATGGAATAACATCTGAAATTAGCTTTGTATCTTCAAGATCAATTCTTTTATTATCCATTATCCTACTAAAAGAATAATAATTTTGAAACAAAACTCCCTGGTTCCCTAAAAGACTTAATTCATAATCACCTTTATCTGAAAAAGTATAATCCAATTCACCATCAAAAACTGAATAATCAACACTAATATCATCATCAGAAAGAATAATTCGTAGGTCTAGACAAGGGATAGAAAAGACTGAGGTTGCAAGGATTAGGAATAAAAAAACATATATTAAGACTTTTCTCATCATTGTCAATACCTCCCAGGCGAATTAGCCCTTAAATAACTTTGTGAAAATTGTTTATCACATCCAAGAAACTTCTTAAGATGATTGAACTCATTGATATCATAATTAAAACCACTAGACATTGCAGTCCTTGCACCAGAATCCAACTTACCGTCTCCATTAGTATCTTTTGCAAACCTATCATAATTACCTAACATCATCGTATCACCATCGTCGTCAAAAGCATTAAAACAACCCTTATCCAACGCCCCTGCACAACCAAGAGAAGGTTGCAAAGGGTTAACTAAATCATACATACCACAAAGTTGCGTTTTTTGTGAATCAAATAATGGATTTTTAACAAAAAATGATGGATTAAACACTCGGCTATTATAATATTGAGGTGAAACAGCTTTATATTCCATGTCACAATACTGCTCATTAAAACCAAAAGTGTGCCCTAACTCATGGATAACAGAATCCTTATGACTGATAATAACAGGAGAATACATAAATGTCCAACCACCACCAGACATTCCATCAGAACATTTTTCCGCATGAGGACTTAAATCTTCTTCTATTAATCCAATCACTCTATCAAATGAAATACCTGTTTTAGATTGATATTGCTTAGCACAATTGTATATAAAATCAAGTTGACTAAGAACGCTATAAGGTTTATTGGGTATTTCCGCAAGCGGGGTTAATAACCTAAAAGTATTACAGTGCTGATAAGGGACATAACAGGAACTATCTCGCCAAGAATCGCCATAATCCAATAACTCAGGAATAATCACTTCAATCTTATCCTCACAACCCCCAAATGGAAATGCAGATTTAATTTTTTCTCTAACGTAACTTGCTTCAGATAAATATATAGCCTTATTTTTCCAATCAACAGGGACTATAAGAACCTTAAAAAGAGCATCACGATTAATCTCTCCAGGTCTCAAAACCTGTAGAGGCTTTGTTTGCTGCGATTCTTCCTTTGATTTAATGGGATTATTTTCAATTACATAATGAATAAGGTTAACTAACGCACCAATATAATCCTCTGTCTGCAATGCATTAATAATTGCAGGACTCTTGAGATAAGACTGGTCAAAATTACATTTATCAGGAGAAACTTTAAGCTCATAGTTAAGCATTAATATAACAACATTGCATGAGTCCTTACTAAGACGGTTAGAGAGATAATCAACTTCATTGTTAACATCAATGTTCTTATTTGTAATCTCAATAATTATATTATTATTAAAACCCTCAATCAAATCTTTAATCTGATTATATTCAGTTGGTGTCTTAATTAAAGGAATTTCATCAATAATATTTGAATAGTTTTGCCCCATAACAAAAGGCAAGATACAAAGCATAATCGTGAATATTACAACTTTTTTGTTCATTTTTCATCACAGTTTTACAATATAAACAGTTCTACCTCCCAAAGTGGTACTACTTGTAACACTAGGTCCAATACCAGTAGCTGATGCTGAAGGCTGCGAAGGAACTGCACTAGGAACAGCTGGTGAAGAAACACTTGTTCCAGTCTGCAAAACATCAACAGCAAATTTAATCTCAGGCGCTTTAAAACCATTTTTTGTCATAAACTTCTTATCAATTTCGCGAGCACAAAACCTCAATATATGTTTACTAGAAAAGTCAGCTGGAAGGCTTGAACCAGGAGTATTACAATCCTCAAGATAAACCTCAATTGGGTTATTTGCCATAAAATCACCCATCTTCGTACTCACACACCTCAAAGTATCAGTCTTGCATTCCTCTAGCTGAGCAGCTAACACGCCCAACTTATTATACACCTCTAAATCATAATCAACTTTTACATGGAAATCCGGTCTTACCTCAAATCTTCCAATATCTTTATTAGTTCTAGGAGAAGCAATCGTAAAACTTAAAGGTTCATCACTTATACCAATTACCTCTAATCCATTAAACACAACAAAATCGTAATCAATATACGAATAAAGCGCAGCATTCGGCTTGAAGTTTAAGGCATAGTAATATTCAAAATTTTTCTCAAGCTCTTTAGGGAAACAACCACCTGACCAAAGATTACCATCCGCAGTAATACAACTAGACCTCATAAGACCTCCATTATTAGCAAAATCAAATAATGTTTTGTGTAAAGCAAACTCAGCAGCCTTATCGATATAAAAAAGATCATCCCCCACCGCTTGATAAGCTGCAATAAGTTCAATCTGCTCCTCGCCAACAAAAGCTTTCACACCACCTTCACGTACTTGCCTTGCAGCATAAATGCTAAATATCACTACACCTAATATTAAAGCAGCTGCAATTCCAATCAATAATTGTGACTTCTTATTTCTCAACATACAATTCAATCCTCAAATCCTTATAATCTAAACCTTGAAGCATAGTATAGTATGAAAAAGTATTAGCACTTACAAAACTTCTTCCATAAAAATCCCCATCTATATTCAATCTCCACTTATCCTTCCCTACCAATCTATCAAGCTCAGCAGTTGAAAGCTCCTTTAACAAGATACTATAAGCATCATTACCACTAGCTTCATGCAGGACTATTAAATCCGCATAAGTCAATTTCTTAAGATAATTGAAATCCTTAGTAAGTTCATTAATCGTTGAAGAATCAAGACCAGGAATGTTTTTTAAGTGTGATGCATCAGCGCCTTGACCGAAAATTGGCGAATTAAGGTAAGTAAAAATAAGATAACCATTACCAAAATTTATTGTAGCTTCCTCAACCTTACTTTCTATTTGCTTAATCTGGCCGCCATAGGCAATGTTAAAATAAGTAAAATAAAAAACTGCCAATATTAACAAAGCAGCTACAAAATCTGCATAAGGCCTCATAGCTTTTTTATCCACCAAACCACACCTCAACCTCAAGCTTTGCATTATAATATCCATTGTTATCTCTTACAAGGATCGGGACAACGCTCTTTGTACTTTTAAAATTAGTATTAATATCCTTTGACACCTGACCAAGTATCTTCCCAACATGGTCGATAAGAGTTAACCTAAAACCATAATTTAAAGGATTATTAGTAAAACAATTACTAAACCATTGGCTGTTAAACTTACTTTTTTCAATCACTCCAGGGTACAACCTACCAGTCAAATGATCTTGATAGCAAAGACAGTCACTGTTAAGAAACATCTGTTGGTATCCCAAAGTCTCTACATTATGCGTCTGTGCAATAGCAACAGATTTATATTGACTGATAAAGAAGATAAACAGTATAACTAATATAGGCATTATGATTCCATAAAATATCCACCACATTGGTGCTTGTCCTGTTTCAAATTCTTCTGGCATTTTACTGCAAAAATTTTATGATCGCTTCCCTTATAGGAGTGTGCAAATAATACTTATCAAGCATTGATTGTTCAATCTCTAACCTTACAGCAACATCATAAGCTCCAAGGTTGGATTTATAAGCTGGTACGACAAGAGGATTAAATTCAAATTCACTTAACATACTATTCAACAATAAAACAGCTAATTTTCTGCTTTTCATCTGAACACTCTTGTCCTTATTCAACTCAAAATAAACCTTTATAACTTCATTGTTGGTTGGTACAGCATCAAAAACAATAACAACATCCCTTGGATCGAGAGTTGTAGGATTAATCTTTACATTATAATTCTGTTTAACTAAATCATCCTTTAGCCTATCAATTAAAGTAGCCAATTGAGGGTAAGTACTTTTGTAAACAAAGACTATTGGAAATCTTCCACCCAAACTAATATCATTATAATGCCTAGCCTTTAAGGACTTATTGTCAAAATTTGTTGAAATATCAACAACTTCACCTGATTTAACAAAATAAAGTTGATTAGGCTTCCCTAACTGCTCATTCAAAACAGTCTTTGATACAATAAAGGCATTCTTATCATCAACACTTATAAGATTATTAACAACCTTTGTTTCGTAAGATATATTTCCTGTATTCAAAAAATAGACATTTCCTGGTGCAAACCCTGCTAACTCCGCAGCCAACTTATGGTTTCTTACTATTGCCCTAGTAATAAGATTTTCATCAGTACCAACAGTCTTTGCAACCCTTGCGATAACAACGCCAAAAATAACAATAGCAAGTACAGTTATCAAAATCATTGCTTGAGCTTTTCTAGATTTCATGGATTCCTATCAACCTCGGCCTTCATCTCCTGACTAAAACAAGGAGATTTAAAACATACAACCATTCTATCTTTATAATTCTCAATAGTAACTGATTTCACATGCTGCTGCGAAAGACCTTTAAATATATTCTTATCAACAGTACCGCCAACAGTCTGGATAAAATCAACCAGAGAACTAGACCCTGATTCCTTCTCAAAAAAGAAGCCGCCCTTAAAACTATAAGGCCCAAAATCAGATTCATCTAAACCCAGATCAGAATTCTTCAACATTTCAGAGTTAGAGCTATAAATATCCCTGCTCAAAGGCTTACACGTAAGTGCATTAGGGTCACATCGAATTGTATAAGAACGTATGGCTGCAAACTCCTTCAAACCTAAATCACGTTTACATAAGCACACACAAGCACTACCCTTTGTACACTGAACTGGCCGTTCAAATGTCAGTTTCCAGCTGTCAACTAACCCCCATAGCGTTGTAGAAGTCATTTGTACTTTATCTGCATTTTTAGATATTCCAAATAAAGCAGTGCCATCATCCATAGTTAACCTTACGCTTTTCCTCTGTCCTTGCTGGAGACTATTCATCTCCCTAACAAGACTTTCATAATCTGAAGTTGCGACATTAGTAACATCAACACATCCCTTTAAGATAAAAACAACTGAAACAATTAGTAAAGCCCCAATTAAGAATGATACAAGAAATTGAGGTGCAATTGCTTTTTTCATTTTAAATTTAGTCCTCATTTTGCAATATCAATAGGAGGACACTTATTTCCTGGAAACTTATTCTCTGGACACTGATCAAGAGAAGTCAATTTACATTTCTTCTCATCATCTTTCATCTGTGATGGATCCTTTGTACAACCCTTAAATTCAGCACTTCCTTTTTCACACTTACATTCATCAAACATATTAGCAATCCCATCACAATCACAATCACCTAAAGAAGCAAGCTGAGTATCAATAGCTCCGGTCTGCTTATTTATATAGCTTCTAAATATAAAAATTACAATAACTCCTACCAATATTACGATAGTAGCAGTAATCAAAGTCTCCCATGTAAAGCCCTGACCTTTCTTCATCGCAACACCTCCTTTATAAAAGAAATTTATTGTTTTCTTATATATAAATGTTTGTTAAAATAACTCAGTAAAACATTACTAATAATTAAGTCTCATATTATGAATAATAACAATATTTATATAAATTATAATCATTAGATTATATATGTCCCTAGTTGATAAAATTAGGAAATCAAAGTTCTGTAAATATTTAGCCTTCACTTCATGTATATCCCTAGCAGCAATCCAAGGATGTATTAAAAGCGAAAAACTAGAATCCAAAGTAACTGGACCATCTATTTCATCAATGCAACAATCATCAGAAGATGATGTATTCTCTAGATTAGTAATTAAAAATGAACTGAAAAGATTCAAAGAAGCCAGATTACTAAGAAGATTAGGGAAGCCATATTTTAGAATAGGCAGAATCATGCAAAAACATAAGAAACAGGGATATGCGTTGATAGACTCAGAAGCAAACCTCAAAGCTGCAGCTGATATGATTCTCACTGGTAGTCCTAGTGCAGGTATAGAAAGAATTAGAGAAATCCTAAACATGAACAAAAGTTCATCTGAGAATCATGCAAGTGAACTTGCTGTTAAAGTTGCCGTTGTTTACCATGAAATTGGAGAAAAAGCATTCAATAAAGGAGTAAGTATCTATGAAGATTTCCAGAATCTGCCATATCTCTCAAAGGATCAAGCAAAAGAAATTATTGCTTCGCATAAACTATTCAATTTGATACTTGCAGCAAACAAATGCACAGAAGACATCGAAAATGATGGAGGAAAAAACGATTTAGTAGTGACAAGCGACAAAGACCTTGAAAGATACCCTCCTTTAATTTCGCTTGAACTTGCAGTTAGGAAAACCTACCAGGAGATTGAACAACAAATAACAGGATATGAACAACAAGCAAAAACCATTGCAAAGCAAGGTTCTTATTCAAATACACAACTTGTAGTCATACTTTATAACAGGGTGAAGGATAAAAAAGTAGCCGAAGCTGTCAGAAATAAATTTTTAAACGTGAACTTTTTAACATATGTTCCAGTATGTGATATCTCTATTGATGTTAAACAAGCTGCCTCAAACCTCTACCCAATAATAAAAAGACTCCAAAACTTCCATAAAACTCCAAACATCTGCATAATTGGACACTCAATAGACGGAATAATCGCAAGAACTCTGGCTGAGTCACCTCAATATAATGATTTAAGGATTAACAAGGTTATTTTGATTGCAACAAATAATAAAGGAGGTTATACTGAACCAATATCTCAACTTGATCCTAACTTTAAGAATATAACAATACCACAAGTTTTAGCTTTAAACAGTAATGGTTTAAATCCAAAAATTAGCTATTTCAATATAATCGGAACTCAAAATACGTCAAGACTAAGATTAGTTCTGACCCCTTTATCGAGGGTTAATTTAAATCCAAGTAGTAAGGATAGAAATGATGGAATATTTGATGTAACAGATGCCAAAGCATCATCTGTAAATAACTGGAACAGTGATGACTTAGAAAAAGAATACGAACTAAATCATTTTGATTTAGCTTCTGACAAGAGGGTAATTGACGAAATTTTGTTATTCATTGGGATAAATCAGAACAATTTAATTGGCGAATATCCTTCAATCGAATTTCTATTGAATCATAGCATTGAACCTAATCCTTCTAAAGGACATTATAAAATTTCTTACCCAAAAGGATATAGGATTATATCGATAAGGGATTATCACTGTATCTGCTCAAAAACAAAGGTCCTACAGGATATATTCCTCAAAGTTAGCGATAACATAACAAGTCACGAACCATATCATTAAATGTTGAATTACTTTTATTTCATAAGGCCCAACAATAACAAACCAGAATTATATTTTATGAGCCTTATTGATGATAAGAACAATAAAAGATTATTCCTTATTGCAGATAACGATTACATTAAAGACAACCCAAATTTTGGAATCCAAGAAGTAAATAGTGATTGGAAACCATTAGACTTCTTTGAATTATATACTAATTTATTTATTGCAGAACTAAACCCAAGATTTACTGAATACTCCTATGGATGCAAGATAATAATAGGAGACCAATATGATAAAGAAAAGCAAACAGAGATTCATTTTGCTTCAGGATCCTCTAGTTCAGTATTTCACATGGACGACTTCAATGTAAGATTTAACGCAGCAGTACTAACCGGAGATATCTATAAACTTATGGGTAGGATAAAAACACCAAAAGGCATTTTACATGGAAATAAAAGAAAAGAGGGAATAATTAGATTTTATTCACAACAGATAAGAAATTCAGGAGAGACTTTTAGATTTTGGAGAAAGTCTAATGATTCCTATGGAGTTGAAGTGATCAAAGAAAAAACAATAGCATATGGCACAGTAGAATGCGAATATCATGAACAAATGCCATCATGCATTGGTGCGATTTATCCTCTATCTTGGAAAAATGAATGGGGCAATCCAAGAACACCTAAACTAATCAAACAATTAATCCAAACACTTGAAGATCCTACCAACACAAATCCTAACTTCACAACACAAAAGAATTGATAACAACAAACTTAATAACTGCACATCTTCTCAAAATCTTGTAACGTAATTGATTCTCTAATTCTATCGTTTGTAATGGTGCCCCCTCTCATCCCCCACATCCAATGACAATCCTTCCTAACATTATCAATATAGAATGAAAAATCAAAACTATCTTTTGATACTTGAGTTATCTCGATCTTATAAGGATGCTTTGCTCCTAAATTATCAACATAATTCAGATTTGCAGTCTGCTTAGACTGTTTAGCAAATACGCTTTCAAAAAACTTTGCAAGATCCATATTAAGAGGATAAGCAATAAAATTTGGTTCAAATTTCTGTTTTGAATGCAATTGACCATACAATTGCTCAGCTTTAGCAAAATCCCCTTTATTAAAAGCCTCAACTAGTTCATTAGGCAGCTTTACTTTTGCCTTATCAATAATACGAATATCATAAAGCCTAAGATCATTAAATAAACCAGAGTAATAATTTCCAACAACACCATGAAATATTGATATAACTCCGCTCTTTATCTTTTCCTTAACATAAGATTTATTGTCAGGTTGCTTGGAGATTTCATCCTTTGTCAAGCCACTTACTGTTTTAATATCCTTAAATCCATCAACAAACTTGTCCCTTGAAGAATTCAGTAAACTCTCCAATTCCTTATGGCTGCCATGCACAGAGATATACAAATCAAACCCCAAACCATAACCATCTGACATCTCAGCAACAAAAGAACTTAAATTAACTTCTAAGGCTCCCGAAGAACATACAGGGACGTTATTCAAATAATCTTTCAATGCTACAGGAGCTGTATGCAATACACAAATTCTGTCATTCAGGACTTTATATAACATAAGGTTTGCTACATCATAATTGATAGTGTTTGTAAATACATTATCTTTATCAACTGTAATCTTTGTCTCGCTTCTTGGTACCTCAGGCTGTCTAGGATAAACTTTCTTAACCCAATTATTATGGAAACTTGAACCTACCCTTGCTTCAATTGAACAAAGCTGAAGTGTAGCATATTCCTGCTGTTTAACTATCTTATCATCCTGGTTCAAAGCAACCCAGATTCCAGGATTCTTTGGAGTCATCACTAAGCTATAACCTTCTTCAATAGTTTTCCATTCGCTAAGATTAAGCCTGCATCTGTAATCCTTCATATTCTGCACAGAACTGATCGCTTGAGTGACCAACTTAAAATCTGCATCGACATTAGGTTGCGCAACTAACGGTCCTGCTGGCCTTGGCTCAACACCAAATGTAACATTCAATCCTAATATATTAGAAGCAAGCCTGCTCAAGAAACCTTTTCCACCAAACAACATCATCAATACAACTAAACCTACAACTAATACAATGATTAATATTACTATTACACTCCATGTTAAACCTTTCTTATTCATCTGAATATATTGAAAAATGACTTTATCTTATCAATCAACTGCTCCTTAATAGAACCCGAAAAAAATATAAAAAATAAGATCAAGGCAAGCACTATAAGTATTATAACTATCTGTGACCATGCAAGTTCTACTCCTTTCTTAGATGCCAAAACACTCACCACTGTTCTGTATTTTATTCAGGTCTCCGATGATAATAACATTATGCTCAGGATAATCCATAGGAGTCTTTCCAACCCAATAAGATTGGTACAAGCCATTGAGAAATGTCTTTGCACTCCAATAAAGAGACCTATCCTGTGGCAGTATCGGACTGACTATTGCAATCCCATAAATCTGTCCAGGTGCAAAAGCACCAAGCGTATTATCAACTATAACCTTACCCTCACCAGCATAATTCTGCACATAATCAAGATAAGTTATAGGATCACCAGTCTTAGGGTCTAGTTTGTATGTCATCTGCTTTAACTTATTCGTGAAATCATTTGCAGAAATTGGAGGAGCATCATTTTCAAGCGTAAAAGAGTAATATACCATACAATCCTGGTCATAATCAGGAAACATCCATGTATACTCTCCCATCAAAAAATCTTCCCAAGTATAAGCAATCCTATCAGCCAAATCCTTCTCAGTCTGGACAGTAAAATTAGTAATCTTACATTTAAGAGGACCTAAAGGAATCTTTTCATTCATAATCTTATTTATATCGCCAATTGTTAATGCATTCCTAGCTCTAAACCCGTTGCTTGTCTGGCACAAAATCCTTGGCTGCTCTTTGTCAACTGTAGACCTTAAAGCATATATGACCACTAAAATCGCTATAAACCCAATTAACATAATAAGCAAGCCAGCTGTCTTGCTCCATGCAAGCTCTACACCTTTCTTATCCCGCAAGATTAGTCAACCTCCATATCATCATAAATAGTAATAAAGCTAACATTATAATAATTATAAGGATTACTAAAGTTCTCATCTCTATCTGGCCTTTCTTCAATATTCGCATTAACCCAACACCTTTAAACAGCAATCCTTATTTGTACCTTTCTCACAATCAGTCTTTGGCAAGTAAACTTCAGTTTCCTTATTACAACCTGAACCTTCAACATTATTAACTCTCAACTTACACTGACCACCCTTTGCTACACAGCTTTCTAATCTTCCTGTCTCCCCTGTTATATATCTATTAAACACTGCTATCAAAACAATTCCTACTAAAATAACAATGATAGCTATTATGATAACATTCAACGGCATTCCTTGTCCCTTTTTCATAGAAAATGACCTCCTTTTAGTTAAATAACAGAATAAATAGTATATAAATATTATGAAAAAAAATAAATAAAAAACAAGTAATCAAAGTTTAATCCTAAGAACCCTTCCACTCACAACTCCTTGTACAAGCAGACTTTCCATTCTGACCACAGGAGTTTACTAAATCATTAATTGCAACAGTGTATCTTGAATCATACTCTTCTGTTGCAACATTTTCAAGATTCTTTTTAACTTCTGCAATTCCAGTCTTACTTGGCTTACAGTCATAATTTGAAAGCAACTGAACCCTAATTACTTCAGCATCGTCAACCTTCGGCAGCTTTTTAACAAAACCCCCAAACTCAGTAGTAAACACAGCTACTATAACTACTAATACTATAAGTGCAATTGCAGCTATAATAATAACATTCAAAGAGATTTCCTGTGCCTTTTTATCCATCAAAATTCACCTCTTAATATTTTCTATAATCATTCATACATAATAGCATACTTTTAATTGTTCTGTTTTATTATATCGTAATATATAAATCTTTCTTTAAATTCAAGTGTTTGAAGCATGACAAACCTGTAATTCAAGTATTAAAGTATTAACATCTAAAGGCAAAGGCTGCTGCCCGGTTGTTATATCTTCATCAATAAGACATTCCTGCCCAATATCATCAAATATAGAACCTTGGTCCTGTCCAGCCATTATAACATATGCCCTAAAAAAATACTTAACCTTCTCTTTCTCTAAAGTATTCTTAAATATCTCCTCAACTACATCATGAGCCTTTTCACAGGAATATGTCTCACCTCCGCAAGCTATTGTACCAGGCTGACCATAAGTAGCACAATCCATTAATAATGCTCCAAGGTTATACTTATTACAATCAGTTGTTACCTTTGGAATCTCATTCACAAGGTTCTTTGTAAGTTGTTCGCTCACAAATATAGCAGGAATCTCTCTGCTCGGTCTTAAAAGCATAAAACTTACAACAAAAATCATGCCAATGACTAATAAAATTACAATTAAAGCTAATCCAAATACCTCCATCTGCCCTTTCCTCTTAGACTCAACCCTCTCCATTATGAATAAACCTCTATCACAACCATTCCAAGGCTAAAACTTCCTAAAGGCCTTACTGTTTCATCAAAAAGCAAGACAGGAACTGCAGCCCTCCTGCTATCAACGATTTCATCTGGAGTTTTATTATATACAACCCACTCAGGTGCTTGTATTTCATTATACTCCCTATCAACCACCTGATAATCACCAGTTGGAGAATCTGGCGAACCTGGAGTAATTCCTAATTCAGATGTTAAAATCTTAATAGTAGAAGGATAAACCTGTTTTACTGTGAAACTCGAATACCCAAAGATATCATAATAATAATCAAGGAACATGTCTCCCTGATCCCTTGCTACTTCCTCAAAAGCTTTAAGTTTATAAATATCTACACAATTTTCAATAGCAGTTAATTCTGGTAAATCAGAAGTACACTGCACTTCTGGTAGATGCAGTAACTTTTGCGATTTTTTAACAGCCTCCTCTCCTGTCAACTGCCTTGCATAAATCTCTGCACTCTTTGTTGAAACCTTTGTATAAAAAGTAATTCCAATAACAAGCAGAATAAAAAATATAACTAATATAAACACATTCTCCAGCATCTTTACTTGACCCCTTTTCATGTTAAACATGTTATATAATCAACCTTATCAATATATTAAAGGACATGTCTTACTCTGTAAATCACCATTAATTTCCCTTAATTTAGATTTGACAGAGGCAAAATCACTAAAACCCTCATTAACCAACTTAGTAAGTTCATTTACAGCAGTATCATAATAATATCCGCAAAGCGGATCAGTAACACCTTGAGTTGCAAACATACTAGCCTTTCTTCTGTAGATGTCAGCAACCCATTTTACTCTTTGTTTAGCCTTTTCTAATATACAATTAAAATTATCCTTATCATCAGTGAACAAAGCTCCATACAAGGAAGCACCTTCCTGTTCAGGCAATGGAACTATTCCATAATCCTCAAAACTAGAACCATGTTTACTATAGAAGCCAGCATTCAAATCATCAAGAACTAAAAACGTTACATCTTCATCTTCCAAACGTTCAAACTTTGGAATAATTTGTTGGATAATATTTTCAACTTCATTAGTACCTCCTAAATTATAAAGCAAAAACCTTACTTTATTATCATTTAAGTCCTTAATCTCAGGCATTTCTGTTCTAACATCAATGAAATCCTTTGTAAAATTGTCAGGAATCCTTTCATATACATTCCTAGCCCTCTGACAGTTATTGGATAAAGCAGAATTGCACAAGATATAATATCTATTCTCTTCAGCTGTCACAAACAAGAAATTATCAACTTTGAAGGGAATATTCCATTCCAAAGCCCAAGTAAGTAACCTATCACCTCTTAACTCTTTTGGAGCAAACAAGATTGTCCTTCCAAGACTTCTCTCAGGTCCATCAATATCTGCACAACGAAAATTATCGCAAGAGAAATCAAGCCCTACATCAAAAAGATCAACAGGACTCGACATACCGGCTTGCTCTTTTGAAGTTGCAAAACTCAAATCAAGATCATCAAGTATAGTTACACAAAGTTTAGTTTCAGAAGCACCCTTCTGCCTAAGGATTATTCCTACAAAAAACAAGAGTATAACAGCTCCTGCTATCAAAACAAACAACCAATTAAATTGCTGTTCTACCTGTCCTCTCTTATGTTTCATTTTTTAAGAAATTGCTTCAAGTCCTTTTACCTTAGCCTTTCCGCCAGTACCCTCTATACTCAACCTTATTTTACCGCCAACAATATCAACACATTCAAAACCATTATCAACTTCAATATCACCTAACTTACCCTCTCCAAGAGGGTCCTCAGATCTACGGGATACTAACCAAACATTACTTTCCAAATTAGAATCTACACTTTCTTTAATAAAGGGATATGCTTCAAGCTCCGAGGGATATGTAACGTCAGGAGTAATAACATCAACAAAACATATCTGTTTATAATCCCCAGGCACATCATAAGGTATCATCTCTCTATTCCTATAAGCAGCACTCAACCTTTCAATATCATTCTCAAGTTGCTTCTGGAAATTTAAAAGTGCAACCTCATTCCCTCCCTGGATTACACTTTTAATTCCTCTGTAACCCAAGATCAAAGTAAGGCCTATTACAACAATTGCAAGGATATAAATAAATACATGCTGAATCTGCGCTTTTTTTACGGCATTCATTTTTTCACCTCTAACGAAAACATCACATCACTTACATCTTTTTTAGTCATAACACCCTTATCAGCTAAATTGATTAGAATCTCATTAATTTCACGCTTAGTAATCTTCTTAGAATTGAGAAGATAAGATAGTATTGTATGGTAAACATTCTTTATTGTCTCACGAGGAGCTTCAACAGCAGCAAGCATTTCAATAATTTCATTTTTTCTTGCTTTTCCATTCCTTGTAATCTTCTTTAAATCGCGCATAGTCTTTACCTTAACCTCTGGTCTAACCATCGCAGAAAGCTCCTTAAAAACATCGCCTTTAGTTTTAACTTTCTTAAATCTTGCAAGCCTTTCAAATGCCTCACTCTCTTTAACCTTGCTACCTACCTTTTCAAGTTTCTCAAAACTTTCCTTTTTTTCTTGCTCCTTACTCTTAGTTAATTTACCTAACCTTGAAAATATATCTTCAGCTTTAGTATACGAAGTTAATCTCTCAAAAACGCCTTGTTCTTTAACCTTTTCCGGGAAGCGCAATTTAGAAACACCAAAAGCTTTTGAGATTATACCCTCTCTTGTCCTTCTAGCTGCCGCTAACCTTACAGCTCTCTCACGTGCAGCCTTATCAGCCATCGCTCTTCTTTGGAGTTCAATCCTAGAAGGAGCGCCTTTTGTTACACTAATTGGTTTGTATGTTACCGCTGTACTTACGACAGCTTTCTTTTTAGAAATCTTATAAACAATATAACCTGAGCCTCCCAATAATAATAAGATTCCTAAGATTAATAAAAACCATGCAAGATAATTAGGAATTGTACAACCCTTCTTATCACCTTCTTTATAAATCTCAGCATCCTTCTTAGTATCTGCACATTGATCTTCAAAATCTGGAACACCATCACCATCAGAATCACGCGGGCATCCAGCTCTTTCACCAAAGGTATCAACGCTTACACCAGAAGGAGTATTAGGACAGATATCATTCCTGTCATCAACACCATCACCATCAGTATCTTTACTAGGAAAATCCAAAGCATTGGTAGGATCGGTCCCAGCTCGATATTCTTCAAGATTAGTTGCACCATCACCATCTTTATCTAGGATTGCATCACTGGGGTCAGTTTTATTAAGTTCATATTTATCCTCCCAATAATCTGGCATACCATCCTCATCAGAGTCTATAGGACAACCCTGTTTTTCACCGGTCAAATAAACAGTAACATTGTAGGGTGTATCAGGACAATTATCCTGAATATCAGGCACGCCATCATCATCAGCATCTCTCTCAATATCAGCGCATCCAAACTCATCAATCTCTGTAATCACGGTTATTGGAGTATTAGGGCACTTATCTTCAAAATCAGATATACCATCTCCATCATTATCAACCACACTCAAATTAATTGTAACATTGCCTATAGCAACATTCCCAAATATATCATAAACTTCATAACAGAATTTAGCATTCTGCCTCAACTCGATAGGGTCAATGTAACTAAGAGAAGGACTACAAACATCATAAAGATTATAGACATAATTATAATACTGCCTCAAGGAATCACATTCAGTATCATCTGTACACTGAATTGAAACATTAATACCTCTGTCAGTCGGAACCTGTGCAATATTAACAGTCGGCGGATTAGTCTCTTTACAATATTCACTTTTTGGAGCTCCAGCAATCATGCCGTGACTTTTATATCCAGTACTCCACAAACCAGCCTTATTCTTAACCCTTACAACAAAGAAATATTTGCTATTGACTGTAAGATTCAAAGGATTTCCATCCAAATCTTCATCAATCTCAACTTCATTTGAAGACGTCTGCGTCCAATTTATAACAGCAATATTATAGTAATCAACAACAGAATACTGATAAAGTTCTACACCACTTTCCAAATCAATTCCCTGCCAGTTTCCTTCAATAACCCAATCCCCATCTTTATCTTGACATATTGCATCTGGCGTCTGATTAAAATCAACTCCTGTCGCAGGCGTTGTATCAATCACAAACTCATAAGTCTTGCTTATTGGCCCGCTTTCTGCATTTGCACATCTAAAAGTTATAGTATATTTACCATCAGCCAGCTCAACACCCAAAGGTTTTATATGTGATAGTGAAGGTTCACCCTCGCCAAAACTCTGGCTGCTTGCACCTCCAAGTATATAATCACAAAAACTTTCTTCATCAGTTGTAATGTCAAGTGTGACGCTCTTATTAGAACCAAACTCTGGAGGAGAATTAACCTTAATCCCCATACCCTTTTCAACATCAACAGAGAATCCTAAAGCAACCTGGTCACTCAATAATTCTGCTAAATCTTGGCATTGAACATAATAAGTGTATGAAGCAGTTTGAGTTCCAAGCGTAATAAGCTGCTCATGATGTTTTCTGTACGAAACCATAGATTCATTACTCTCCCCACTAAACGATTTCATGTTCTCAAACTTAACGTTTTGTTCACTCCATCTACAGATAGTATCTTCATCAGTGTCAACATAAAAGACAGTATGCGCCTCTCCAGACTTATTCTGAACAACAGGATTAGGCTCAACTCTAGCTGTTATGCCAGGCTTAGTATTATCAAACCTTAACTCAAAATAAGCATCAGCTTCTCTATCAAAAACATCAACACATGTTACAAAGAAATCAGTTGGATCAGTGACAGGGTCTAGTAATGAGAAATCATCAATTATATGCGCCCTTGCACCTGTTGTATCAAAAAGACTTGCAGAAGGATAAGGAAGTTTGCTAATTACAGACCATCTACAATCTGCAGAAGGACTAGTACCTACAATTAAATCAAAGCTTTGGGTAGACGAAACCCCATGACTTGGATGAACCATCTTGATTATAGTTGATGAACTGTTAACTACAAACTCTTTTTTGAATAACTCACCGTTCCCTAACTTATCAACTGCAGTTATCTCAAAGGTATACTCATCATTAGGTAAAGGCACATTTGGTAAGAACGAAAAATTTTGATTATCAAGATTAGTCATCGCAATATTGGTCTTGTCAAGTCTGGGGATAGTAGTGTCATAGATATAATATTCAGTCACACTCACATTTTCACTGAATGAAACAAATATCTCTGGTTCAGGAGTGATTGTAATTATCGGTTGGCTAATAGCTGAGGCATTATAGGCTAATAAAAAGAAGATACAAACAAATAACAATAATACTCTTTTCATTATCTAACCCCTCTTTTTAAACCTACAAATGAATCCAAGGATCCAATTGGATTATTCTTTGACAAAAATATTAGGTGCACCTGGAGGCTTTCTATCAACAATAATCTTTAAAGGAATTTCAAACTCGTTTCCTCCTGCATCAGTTGCAATCAACCTAACATTATTCTCAATCTCTCCACCCTCAACCCAATTAAGTTGAACAGGAATACTCCAAAGACCAGTTACAGGGTCATAAGTTCCTTCACCAGTCCTAACCTCTTTACACACATCATTCTCAAACCTTAAACTAACAATATTATCAGCTCTGACTTTAACATTAGCTTCATACTTTGAAGTGTAATACGTAGTAAAACCATTGCTGAGCTCTGAAAATATTTTATCATCCTGAACAGATATACTATTAACACTAAAAGCAAGCTCAGAACTTATAAACTCAAAATTCCTTGCAAGTACTCTATTGTTACCGGCCTTATCAGTAAAATTAAGTGTAAAATCATAGGCACTAAGATTCAAAATAGGCACAGGCCATTCCATATAGAACCTGTTATCAGATAACTTAGGCACAAAACCTTCAATATCTTCACCACTTACATTAAAGATATTATAGTGCAACAATGAATCGTAATTCTCATTGTCTACATTCAAATCAAATACTAGATTTTGCCCATTTGAAACTTTAGATGAGGTCATTATCAGGCTAGGCTCTGGAGCAACTGAATCAATTGTCAAAACAAACCTAAAAGATGATTCAGCAGAAGTATCACTCTTCTTTGATTTTACTTCTATATCATAATCACCATCTTGTAAACTACCCAAATCACAAACAAAGTACTTATTATTTACATTTGTACATGATCCTAAGCTACTCTGAAACTCAATGATTGGCTCTGAAAATTCAAAAGTATAATTTCCAGGAGAATTTACAAACCATCTATCAAGTATACCATCATAAACCCCATTATCTATATTCAAGACAGGCTTATCTGAGAAAGTAACATTAACATCAAAATCATTAGAAACCTCTAAAGTATTTCCTGCAACATCCTTTGCTTTGATACTAAAACTATGGTTACCTGGCAAAAGATTAGAGGCATGCGAGATTTCATATAATCGATAATTACCCAGACTATCTAATTGGGTTATGTCTGGAAGTTCAATTCTAATGCCATCAATAGCTAATTCAATTGAAGACGTGTCAAGTCCAGAACCTGTCATAAGATCACCAAGAACAATTGAATTGGTAACTGAAGTTGATCTAATTGAAGAACCACTTCTAGGATTCATGCTAAACAATCTTAATGGAAGATTATCAAAGAAAACATTAACAGGTTCAGTTTCAAATGAATTGCCTATGAAATCACTTGCCTTGACAGAAAGATTAACATCTCCTAGCTTATTAAATTCTACAGAACCTCTAAACCAATTTGAAGGATACTTGTTTGTATAAACAGAGATGTTGTGATTAGCAACAACAATCCTATCTAAAGGTTCATCAAGTGTTATTACAGTTGCACTGCCTTCCAAAGCAATAGATTCAACCCTATACCTCTTATTTGCATTAGGATATTCTCTTACCAGTAACCAAGGAAAACTTAAATAATCACCCACATTAGCAACACCTAACCTAGAACCACTTGCCTGTATCTTATTATCCCCCAATGTACCATAAAAACCAGTAAACCATCTTATCAATTTACTGTCCTCTTCTTGATAGCTAGAATGAAAATCCCCATCAATGTTAAAAGTTAAATTCAATCCTGGTTCATTAGTTGTACCTGAAACAAACATCTGATTATTATTAGTATAATGCATAGTTCCAGACTTAGACATAAAAGTAGAAACATCTGGAGTTATAGCAATTGATGGAGGCCTAGTATCAATACCAAAATACTTACCTGACTTAATATTATCTCCTCTATTACCATGATCATCAAATGCAATTATACTAAAACCTGCAATTAATTCCTTATCAGCAAAATCATCTTCAGGGAGATATAGGCTAACAACCCATGGATTAGGAAACTCAGCCCTAGAAATTCTCTCAGGAGGTATTTCAAATTTCTCAGGTCCGGCATTAAACCATAAACTCTCAATCCTATCTAAAGGATCAGTAGGAGATATGTAAACAGCATACAAACAGCTGGTAACATTCTTAACGATGTTCCCGAATAAATCCTTTATGACAAAAATATACTCAGGCTTATGCTTATCAATCTTAACCTTCTGCTCTACAATACTACCAAGATTAGGCCCAGTATCTGCCGCTCTATACCTTACAATTGTTTCTTTCTCAACACCTACTGGAACAGAATAACTAACTGAATATTTCTTTTCTGTTTGCTGAACCGGATTACAACCAGCCCCTTCGCAATAGTAAACTTTACATTTATCAAATGACCAATCTATCTCAGTCTCTGGATCAACCAACCCTTCATTAGGGTCATCGCAGATATAATCAACTTGTATATCTTCAGTATACCAATTTCCTAAATCAAGCGAAGTATCTACATTAGGTGCAATCATATCAATTGCAAAGATAATCCTATCACTTTTAGTACCTCTAATATATGTTGAACCATCTGGCTTTGTAAGTTCACATTTAACATTATATTTCTTAACGATATTAGTCTGTGGAATCCTCTCTATCGCAGTATGGTAAAGTCCGCCAGTAACCTGGAAGGGAGTCATGTCATTATAGCTATTTGAAGACTCGCTATACCTGCACTTAGCAGGCACAGCCGTCCTAATTGACAACGCAATCTCACCATTATGCGCTAAAGTCTTATTAGGTAAAGGATTATCTAAACTTATATCCTCTGTGATATTTAGTATAAACTTATTATCATTCACGTTTCCAACTGCATCAACACAATAATAATCTAAAACATAAATGCCATCCGGCCACCTATAATATGAGCCAGTCCAAACTGAACCACTCTCACCTTCTTCTGCCAGGAAATCCCCATTCTTTCCAGGAGGAGGATTGACAAACTTAGCCTTACAGGTTACATTATCAAATATATCATCTCTTGCAGTCATGGTCAAGTTAAAGTTACTAAGATAAAATAAATCACCTGCTTCATCAGTAAACTCGATTCCATTTATATCATAATCAAACTTAACACCTGGAGCAATAGCATCTGCTGTAAAGTTTATTGTCTTTACAAGTTCAAGGTTCTTAGCCCGATCCTCTGAAAAATAGTAAAGTACATACTCACCACTCTCCTCAAACTCATGCAAAATTCTATCTTGATAAGCAGCTATATTCGGATATGCAAACTGACCCTTCTTTACAATTGAATACCAAGTGATAAATCCTGAATCTCCAACATTTGAAACATCATCGTACTTGCTCACGTTGATATCAAGCAATCTCGGGCTTACATCAATATCAGGCAATATTGTTACAGGATTTGAAAAATCCCTCTGACATTCAACATCAGATTCAAGGCAATCAGGGAAAGCATCATTACTTCCGTCAGAATCCTTAACACAGCGAGCATCAAGCTCGAGCCACCTGCACTTCCCCAATCCTAAAACATCCTGGCTTGGAGTCGTGATAATATTAGAACCTGAAATCTTCTTATCTTTATTAGCATCCCACTGAACATCAACAACAACATTTACATTATTAGATCCTATGCACTGAACTCTTGTATCATAATCAACACAACCAAAATCACGCTTATGCTTACACTGACCTAAGAAGACATAATCTGGAGTATATTCATCATAAAAGCAGCTACCGAATAAGCTGCAACTTTCAGCATTGCATGCACCATAAACAGAATTAAAATGATAAGTTCCTTGGCTATTACACTTACTACAATTCTCAAGTTCTTCTTCAGTAGGCTTGCAAACACCTATACCAAGTTCAGAATAAGCTGAATCCACCCAAACACAATTTCCAACATCACACCTGTCAGCCTTAAAAGCACCTTGATCAGGTCCAACACAAGCTTCCTTACTTCTATAATCATAACAACTTGTTATATTCCAACAATTATTAAATTTATCAACACTAGTCTCAGAATAATCAAAATAACAGGCAGGTATGTTCCTGCAACTCATTTTCTCACTCTCTCTGCCTTCATCGTCTTTGTAAGAGGTATAACTAAAATCAACATCAGCACCATACAAACCAAGTATACTATTACATTCATCACAACTACTCTGAAACTCACATTTTGTAATACCAGCATCATTAGGACCCATACATATGTAATTGCCACCATATTCAGCTGAGAGCTGATTACAATCCATAATCAATTCAAGGAAATTAGTATTATTACATCTAACTCTAACGTTTTGAACACATAACTCGATAGTAGGTTCAAAACACTGCTCATCTCCAGAATAGACACAGACTTCATTAGAGAAAAGCTCTTGCACACCTTCAGAAGTACTTGCATAATAAGCACCTACAATATAACAATAATTAGTCCTTGGCTTAATATCATCAACCCCGAAATCATCAACATATTCAGTGTTAAGGGTATTAGTCAAAATAAGACTCGGAACATTAGATGAACAACTTCCTTCACATCTATAAAGGTTATATAAATTAGGAGCACAGTTAGGAGGATTCCAGTCAACTCTTATTGCAGGAGTTGCTTTTACTGCACTTACTGAAACCAAGCTAGGTGAATCAGGTTCTGTAAAACATATAGACTGACACCTGCAATCAGTCCTACACATGCAACCTTCAGGAGAATCAGCACCATCACAAGCCTCGCCAACTTCTTTTATACCATTACCGCATTGAGTCTTAAATTTACATATCTTACAATTTAAATCACAGAAAGAACCTTCAGGACAGCCAAAATCTCCTTCCTCATTAAAATCACAAACTTCATAACCAGAGCTTATCACACCATCACCACATATTGAAGCAGGCCTACAAGTACATTCACCAGTTTCACCTGGAGGAATACACCCCAAACTGCTAGGAGGAAGACATGGCCCTAAATCACCTGCAACATTTCCATCAGGAGCAACATATCCATCACAAACCTCCCCCTTTTGTATCCATCCATCTCCACATAAAGGACTGCATAGACATTGATTAGGTCCAGTCAATATACATCTTCCAGGACATCTTGCATCATTCCCTGCCTCACACTCCTCATCAACACCATTAATGTTCGGCTGTTGTATCAATCCATCACCGCAAGTTCCTTGTACGCAATATGAAAGAACCTGACACCCCGTATCAGCACAATCCGTATATTCATCACAATCATTATCAATTCCGTCTTTACACAGCACATCACTTGCTTCATCCGTTTTTTGCACCACAGTTTGTATCTCTTTTACATAAGGACAAGCATCCTCTTCATCAATGACTCCATCACCATCAGTATCAATACCCGGAGCTTCACCTAGGATAAGATTAACATTCTCAACATTTGCTGTTACAATAGTAACAGTTGTAGAATTATCATTAAAACCCACAAGATTCGCTCCAATCGTA
Source organism: Candidatus Woesearchaeota archaeon (assembly GCA_019323515.1). Classification (GTDB taxonomy): domain Archaea; phylum Nanobdellota; class Nanobdellia; order Woesearchaeales; family JAHWHD01; genus JAHWHG01. Next base: position 28,190 of record JAHWHG010000003.1, on the reverse strand, counting down.
TAAGTCCTTCCTTCACCAACAACAAATTCTATTATATAATTACCATCAACATTAGTTGTAGTCTTAAATGCTTGGTCAAGACTTATCCGGACATTAGGCAAACCAGCTCCAGCTTCGTCAGTAACCTTTCCAGAAATATTCCAAAGCTCCCTTCTGCAACTACTCACTGAATAACAAATATCCTTTGAAGTATAACCAGCATTATCATCTCCACAACAATAAACAAGAGCACTATCAACACCTAATATTTGTGTACCACATGAGCAAGGAAGAGTATTAGCTTCAGCACAATTTTGGTAAACACAAGCAGGCGCAACACCAGCACAATGTGCATCACAAGCATTTGAACCAACAGTAGGATCAAAAGAAACAAAATTAGTAAGTGCTGAACAAGCCCCACTTGATGTGTAAGCAGCTTCTCTATCACCATAACAACAACATCCAATCTCAGCATTACAAGCAAGACATAAAGAGTCAGAAGCATTAAAATAGATCCCCAAGGAAACTCCAACACAACTGTCAGCAGGCACACAAGGACTTGCACCAATACTATAACAACACCCACTCTGTGCCGAAACTTTTAAACTTAACATTAGAATTAAACATACAAAAATAACTATAAGTAACCCTAATCTTCCTCTTTTTTTCAAACCACTTTCACCTAATATATTAGTTCACGTAAGATTTATAAAGAAATTTACTTCAACATTTATAAATTTAACGGTTTAAAGAGAGATTATTTTCATACTTTCTAATGCTCTAGAAAGAAATGTATCAACTTCAATCTTTTTTTCTTCACTTTCAATCACATGGATTCTTGCCTTTGTTGCTGGACATCTCGGAACTAAAGTGCAGCATATACTTGGCTCAATTGAGATTTCATAAGTTTCAATCTCTTTCGCAATCTTAATAGTTTCCTGCTTATCATTACAAAGCAAAGGCCTCAAAACTTTAATATTAATTGCACTATGTTCAGCAACCATATTCTGCAATGTTTGTGAAGCAACCTGACCAAGATTCTCTCCAGTGACTAGGAAATTACAACTCTCAAACTCAGCAATTTTTTCAGCAATCCTAAACATAAACCTTCGACATAGTACACAAGTAAACCTTCTAATACAATTCCTTGCAATCTCAGATTTCAAAAACCCATAATTAACTATATACAACTTTTTCAAACCTATCTTTTTAGCTAATCTCAATGCTAATTGACTTGCTTTAGGAGTACAGAAAGGTTGATTATCAAAATGCAGCCCAATTAAAGAAACTCCTTGTTTTATCATAAGGTAGCCTGCTACAGGGCTATCAATTCCACCACTTAATAATAAGAGTCCTTTCAACCCATTAGTCATAATACTGCCTCCTCAAAAATTTTATCAGCAATCTTCCTAATCAATCCCTCATCCTTTAAAGTTTTAAACAACATCTCACCGTAATTATGTACAATAACCTCATCATCACCAACCTTAAGCACTAAAGCAATAGGATTATCCAATAAAATCTCAAACTGCTTCCTTAATTTGTTAAAATCGAGTTTCACCTGATTCAAGGGCTTTACACTTACAGCCGCCTTTGACTTACAAGGAACAATATCATACTCAATAATTTGCACCATATAATCCTAAAACTAAAGGATATTATTAAAGCTTACCGCAACTTTTATATACTACTTCACAATTGTGTATTTTTATGAGATTTAGCCTGCCTCAAGAAATAGAAGTATGGTATATTATTCCAGCTATAAGGAAAGAGTTAGCAAAAGCTATGAGGAGTTTAGGCCTAAAGCAAAAAGAGATTGCTTCTAAACTTGGTTTAAGGGAATCTGCTGTATCACAATATATAAATTCAAAAAGAGGAAAAGAAATAAAGCTAAACAAAAAAATTTTAAAACACATTAAAGAAAGTGCAAATAAGATAATTCAAAACAATTCATGTGCAATCAGAGAAATCCAAGAGATTTGCAAGGAGATTAAAAAAAGCAAAACCCTCTGTAAGATTCACATGAAATATTCACAAAAAGATCACTGTTGCGGAGTTTGCCTTTGCGATTAATAAAAATATAAGAAAAAATATCTCAAAATGGAAAAAATCAAAAAAATTGTCTACCTTGATAACGGAGCTACAACCAAAGTAGATGAAAAAGTAGCTCATGAGATGCAAAATTTCTTTACTAAAGATTATGGTAACGCATCCTCTCTACACGCATTAGGAAGAAAAGCAAGACAATCCGTTGAAAAAGCACGTTCTACAATCGCTAATTCAATAAACGCAGACCCATCAGAGATTATTTTTACTTCAGGAGGAACAGAAAGCGATAACCTTGCAATAAAAGGCATTATGGAACATTGCGTTGCAGGAAGAAATAAACATATGATTACATCAAAGATTGAACACCCAGCTATTCTTAACACTTGCAAATGCTTAGAGAAACAAGGTATTAAAATAACATACTTAGATGTTGACAAAAAAGGGATTATCGACTTAAAACAGTTAAAAGATTCAATCACAAAAGACACAACCCTTGTCTCTATCATGCACGCAAATAATGAAATAGGTACAATCCAACCAATAAAGGAAATTGCAAAGATATGCAAAGAACACAATATATTATTCCACACAGATGCAGTTCAGAGTTATACAAAAATAGATATTGATGTCAAAGAACTTGGTATTGACCTAGCATCATTCTCAGGTCATAAGATACACGGACCAAAAGGCATTGGCTTCTTATACAAAAGAAAAGGCATTCACATTTGCCCTTTGCTCTACGGAGGAGCACATGAATCAGGTCTAAGAGCAGGAACTGAAAATGTTCCTGGGATAATAGGCCTAGCTAAAGCTGTTGAAGTTTCTAAAGCTATCAATCTTAAAAAAATGAAAGAACTAAGAGATATGCTTATAGCAGGGTTGAAAGAGATTTCAGAATCAATTCTTAATGGTCATGAAGAAAAAAGACTGGTTAATAATGTTAACTTCTGCTTCAAATATATTGAAGGTGAATCCCTGCTTTTGCATCTTGACAATAAAGGGATAGCAGCATCTACAGGTTCAGCATGCTCATCACATAAACTTGAACCAAGCCATGTACTTACAGCAATAGGCCTGCCACCAGAAATCGCCCATGGTTCTCTAAGACTCACACTAAGCAAATACACAACAGGAGAAGAGATTGAATACACGATTAAATCTGTAAAGGAAGTTGTCAAAGCATTAAGGAAAGTTAGTCCATTATGGAAAGAGTAGGTGAAAAAGATGCAATATTCAGAAAAAGTTATGGAACATTTCAAGAACCCGCGTAATGTAGGAGAGATAAAGGATCCTGATGGAACAGGAGAAGTAGGTAACCCTGCATGTGGGGATATTATGAAGATTACAATAAAAATTGAGGACAACAAAATCAAAGAAATTAAATTCAAGACATTCGGATGTGCTGCAGCAATCGCAACCTCTTCAATGATCACTGAACTTGCACAAGGAAAAACACTTGAAGAGGCAGAAAGGATAACTAAAGAAGATGTCAGTGAAGCTCTAGACAAACTTCCCCCTATCAAAGAACACTGCTCAAACCTGGCAGCAGAAGCACTTCACAAAGCAATAGAAGATTACAGGTCAAAAAACAGATGAATTCTTGGATAATACGTTATGGGGAAATTGCTCTTAAAGGTAAGAACAGGAAAGAATTTGAGAACAAGTTAGTCAAGAATATTAAAGACTTCCTCAAGAAAAACAATATCAAAGATTTCCAGGTAGTTAAAACACTAGGAAGGATTATAATCCAATCAGATAAAGATTGTTCTATCATAAAAGATGTATTTGGAATTGTAAGCATAAGCCCAGCAATCAGGTGCGACGCAAACCTAGAAACTATAAAGCAAATAATCAAAGAGAACTTCTTTAAAGAGATAAAAGAGACATTCAGAGTCACAACAAAAAGAACAGACAAAAGCATGAAATTCAAATCAATGGAAGTTGATAAAGAGATAGGTGGATATATTGTTGAACAAACTAATAAAAAGGTAAATCTCAAAAATTTTAAAACAGAGATAGGCATTGAACTTAACAAAAATAAAGCATACGTATTCTCAAAAAAAATCAAGGGTTATGGAGGCTTACCTATAGGGATTGAAGGGGATGTCTACTGCCAAATAAATAAGGAAAATAAAAGAGCATCACTTCTTGCAGCATGGCTAATTATGAAACGTGGTTGCGAGATTTATCCAATAGGATTTAAGCAAACGTCAATAAGCCTGCTTAACAAGTTTAGAAGTAATAACCTAAAACTAAAAACCATCAAAAACCTCTCTGAACTTAATACAAAAAAGGCCTTGGTTGTAGATGACACATTAGAATCAATCAAAGACTACAATTTCAAAGGATTAATCCTAAGACCACTTATATCTTATTCAGAAGAAGAAATCAGATCATCAATAGATTCACTTTCAGACTGAAGATATGTTACTTCATTCCAAGGAAGACCACTTAGTTCTTTAATTGCAATGATAGCCCTTACATTCATATCCTTATATCTATCTTCAATATCTTCAATAGATTTATCAAAGTACAAAGGTTTTCCAATATTTACCCTGACCTCTAATCCTTTTTTAACAAGACCTACTTTATCAGGATTCTCAGACCACCAACAACCCACTGGTACAATAGGCAGTCTTTTTTTTGTATCGTATCGCGCAAATTGCTTTGTAATTATAGGATTGCCCCTTAAAACCTTTCCATAAAATCTCGTAGCTTCAGGAAAAGCCATTATCAATTCATTGTTCTCAAGTAGGAAATCAATATATTTCACAGTTTCTTTTTTTAGATGACCCCTATCAATTGGAAATGCACCCAACTTAGGAATCCAAAAACCCATGATAGGCTTCTTGAATAGATACCTTGCAGCAACAAAATTCAAAGGTTGGTTCCTAAAGAACCCAAACCATTTATTAGTCCTTAAAGCCCAAGGAATTGCCCAAAGATCTGCCTGTGTCTGATGCTTACAATAGTATACACAAGGTCTTACTCTAGGAATATTCTCTCTACCAGACTCCTTAAATTTATACCTTGTATACATACCCCAAGGTACAGCAGTATAAAACAAAAGATTATACAGCAGATTAATTCTATTCTGTCTCATATTAAGCAAAAACAGGAGATTGGTTTTAAAATCTTTATATACTAAAATATATGAATATCACAATAGCTTTTTAAATAGATTAAAGTTTAAGGCAATTATGAAATGTAAATTGTGTAAAAACAAGGCTGAAAAAGATTCTATATATTGTAAAGCACATGTCATTAAAAATATTGAAAAAAGAGTAAAAAAGACAATAGAAAAATATAAGTTAATCAACAAAAAAGACAAGGTTTTGGTTGCATTCTCAGGAGGGAAGGATTCAACTGTACTATTATATATATTAAAGAGATTAGGTTATAACCCTGAAGCAATTACAATAAACGCATTCATTGGAAACTACTCAAAAACTAATCTAAAAAATGCAATAGAATTCTGCGAACAATATCAAATCAAGCTTCACCATGTATCCTTCAAAAAAGAATTTGGATACTCTCTATGTTATATAATCTCATTACTTAAATCAAAAGGTATAAAGCTTAATTCATGCACAGTCTGTGGTGTTTTAAGAAGATATCTTGTGAACAAGTTCTGTAGGAGGATGAAGGCAACAAAAGTCGCTCTTGGCCATAACCTAGATGATGAAGCCCAAGCTATAATAATGAACTTCGCGCGCGGGAATCTAGAAATGAGTGCACGCATAGGACCCATTACTGGACTTATCAAAGATAAGAGGTTTATCCCAAGAATAAAACCTTTATATCTTATAACAGAAGACGAAATTACAAAGTATTCAAAACTACAGAATTTCAATGTCACATACACAGAATGCCCATGTTCAGTCAATGCCTATAGAAGATCAATAAAGGAAACATTAAACAAACTTGAAAAAGATAATAAACTTATTAAACAGAACATAGTATTAAATTTCCTTAAGACACTTCCAAAATTAAAGAGATATTACAAGACTACAGAAAAACCTCAGGCTTGTAAAATCTGTGGAGAACCTTCAAAGTCCGGCATCTGTAAAACATGCCAGATAATAAAGATGATTAAATCATAAATGAACAGAAAATGATTGACCTTGTATTTCCAAAAAATAACGAGCAAGAATTCATTAAGTTAGCTGAAAAGCTAAACTTTTCAGCACTTTGTTTTTGTTACACGTTCAAGAACCATAAAAAACCTTTTGAATTTCAAAAAAAGACAAACATAAAACTTTACTCAGCAATCATAGCTAAACCAAATGAGATAAAGAAATCGAGAAAAGCAGACTTAGTCATTTCTAAAAGTTCTGAAGATAACAGGAGGGTTTTAGAGAATCAAAAACCAGACTTAATCTTTTCATTGGAAGATTCAAAGGACAATGATTTCATATTCTATAGGAACTCAGGATTAAACCAGGTACTTTGCAAGATTGCTGCTAGCAATAACATAATAGTAGGATTTTCATTTAACTTAATACTCAACTCACTGAAAAGAGCACAAGTTATTGGAAGGATTATGCAAAATATAAAACTCTGTAAAAAATATAAAGTTACTACTGCATTTGCTTCCTTTGCTACTAATCCTATGGAAATGCGCTCTTCACATGACCTTATAGCATTTGCTGAAATTCTCGGTCATCATCCAAAACATGCAAAAGAATCTATTCAAACCCTAGAAAAAAGGATTAAGCTTAATCTTAAGAAAAAATCACCTAACTACATAGCAGAAGGCATAAAATTAATAGAATAAAATCAAAAGTATAAAATCATTCTAAAAACAAAAATCTTAGCTATATTATACTGTAATAAAAGAAAAGTTTATATATAATCCTTTATAAAATAAGCTTGAGGGTATTATTTATGAAAAAGAGGATGTTGTTAGGGATATTTATTTTTATATTACTTACAAGTCTAGTTCTAGCTGAGATTGATCAAACAACCTGCGGCCAAACTTATGGTCCAGAGGCATGGTTTAATGGTTATTGTTGTAGGCCTGAACTTTTAGGTACAACAATTAATAGCAATACTTATCTCTGTACAATAAGTAATTCTGTATATGACTGGATTCAGGCTAGTTCTGGTGCAATCGAACCTGATCCAAATATAGCTGAACGAGAAGCTTTCATTGCAAAATCATATGATGGCTTAACATGGACAAGTTGCACTCATTCTAAAATAGGAATAATAACTCCTAACAAAGTACTATGCACTATTAATGGATTAGGTTACCCTGATTTGAAGGAAGCCTCAGGATCAGATATACCCTATGTGTTCCTAAACTCAAAGTATGCATATGCCGGTGCTCCAGTACTAATACTAAATACCCACACCTTAACAACAAACGATAAAGATTGGTATATCTGCGCTGCAGCTGCAAACCCTGCTTCAAATGCAATAAAACTAACACATGGCCAAAAAATTCCTTACGATATCAACAGTGATGTTATAACAAAATTCTTAGCAGGAAAAGCTCCAGAAGAACATCCCATGGTTATTACTTCATATGAACATGCATTCATATGCTATAAAGAAGGTACCAAAAGCCTATTTGGAGAATGCAACAGCGATTTAACTCTAAAGGAAGATTATAATAGTCATTTAAATAACTTAGTCTCAGCTGATTTCCAAGAAGGAGTAGCTGATAATCAGGTATATAACAGGGGAGAGATGCTTTATTTCATTAACAAAGACTTTCTATCAAAAAAATCTCTTACAATAACAGTACCAGATCTTGCCCTCAAAATCCCAGTGCGAGATAATCTTAAATCATGGACAAGTTTTAATTTTTTAGAATTTGATATCAATTTCACAGAATACCCTGAAAAGATTAAGATTTATAACTCAAATGATGAACTAATATTTGAAGATTATCTCCATGAATATGCCACAACACCTTGGAAGAAGAATAGATGGCAGCACGTTAAATTAGATATCACACAATTCTCGAGATCAGACGTTAAAGAGATAAGAATCTACGCTGACTATGAAAGTATTCCTACAACTATGGAAATACAAGACCTATTCCTTAAATCCGGAGCATATTATTACTGCACTTGGCCTAACATATGGATAAGTGAAATGGAACCTGACGCAAATAAAGTAAATGTAATAGATGTCAATAGAAACAACAAACTCACAGACCTTGAAGACATGTTACCATTCAAAGAAGCATGCAACAGTGTAAATAGCTTTTTATGGACAGGAAGTAAGTGCTGTGGAGATGACGCATCAGAACTTTATGCAGATTCAGAACACGGCTGCTGGGAAAACTACCCTGTGAAAAACGCAACATCTGTAAGCGACGCAACAGGGATTGAAGGTGAGAAAGATTTAATTTTCACATCAACAGTTGCACAAGGTTCATTCAAAGCATGTAAAAGTAAACCTAATAAGAATGATCTTAGTTTTATCAACTCAGAATACTGTGAGGTTATAGGAGAATATTTTTGTTCGAGGGGTGAACAAGTATATGAAGAAGAAGAAGACGATTACTGGAGCAAAGAACCTGATAAAAGTGGCATACCTTCAAACCAAAGAAACACAGAAAAATCATCTCCTCCAGGAAAGAACCTTTTAACAAATCCAGAGATGGTTGCAACTTGTGATGACGGAATACAAAATCAGAACGAAGTCGCAATTGACTGTGGAGCAACATGTGAAGAGTGCACATTAGGATGTGGGTTTAAAGATCAATGTAAAAGTTCTGAAACTGAAATCTTACACATTTCAGAATTAAAGAACGCACATGCTGAATTAAATTACATGAACAATTACAGGCATAAACTTTGTTGTTCATTTGGTGGCGGCGCATTAACAGTAACAGAACAAACAGGTGAAACAGGACTTATTGCTCTAGATGCAGAAACAAACGCATTTGTGCAAGATATAAGCATAACTGATGCAGCAATTAAATATGCCAAACAAATATACCTAAACCTTAACCCTGGCCATTTAGAATGTAGTCTAAAGGAAGAGGCATGCTTCCCAGACAATTGCCTATTCTCATTATCTGATAAAGAACCCGATAAACCTTATACAAATTTACATATTGGAGACTGTGGTGCATACAATACTAAGATGTGCTGTGGATTCAGGAGTGATTAAAATGAAAATTGAAATTAACATAAAAAAGAAACACTTGTACATAATGAGTATTATTCTATTATTGACAGTTGGAGCAATCGCATCTGCAACCATCAACCCAAATATTGGATGGCTTCCGATTCAAAGAATTGCAAAAAGTAATGAGGACTTAACTAGTTTAGATGAAAACAACAATGGATTAATAGATCATAAAGCATTAGAACCTATGGTAATTGTCGAAAGCGGAAAATTTTTCACAAGATGTAAGACAATAACACCTCCTGTAGGAACAAGTGTTGCAACACACAAAATTAACTATATTGCTGGAGGATGGGCTCAGTGGACATTCGAAGCAAGCCATACAGCATTTGGTGGTGGAGAAATTACCTCAGACTCAGGGGTTACATTTTGTTCATCTAGTTTGACAAGTGCAGGAGGATACCACGGCTCTTACATGACAATTGCTATACCAAAATAAGGTAAAATAAATGAAAATCGAGATAAACATAAAAAAGAAACACTTGTACATAATGAGTATTATTCTATTATTGACAGTTGGAGCAATCGCATCTGCAACCATCAATCCAAATATTGGGTGGCTTCCAATTCAAAGAATTGCAAAAAGTAATCAAGATTTAACAAGCCTTGACGAAAATGGTAACGGCAAGATTGATTCTGGAGCGATTGAAATAGACCCATCTAATCTAAAAATTGAATTATATGATTGTAATTATGGTAGCACAAGAACCGATACATGGGGTACATTAGCTACATGCCCTACAAACCAAGTTCTTATTGGAGGAGTAGGATGCGGCGGAAGATACTGTGGAGGATTAACAACGCTTTATTGCTGTAAAGTGAAGGTAACAACATAAAAATGAAAATCGAAATAAACATAGAAAAAAAACACTTTTACATGATTAGTATAATATTAGTTATATTAATAGGAACTATAGTAAACGCAACAATAAGCCCGAACATAGGCTGGCTTCCACTTCAAAGGATTGCAAAAAGCAGTGAAGACCTTACACCTATAGATGAAAACAATGACGGCAAGATAGATTATAACAAACTGAACATTGATTACTTAGATTTAAGAGAAAAAGCTACAAGAATAGATACATTTACAATTAGCAGTGCAACCGCTTATGGTTATGTTAGCACTTGTGGACTGGGGTATGGATGCTCAGCTGCCGGAATTCGAGAATATTGCAAAGCAAAAGGTTATAAGACAAGTGATGGATATGGTTGGAGTTGCGGCTATGGATGGGGCGTCGGAGTTTGCAACATCCCAGCAACATGCGTAGGTTAAAGAGAATAGTAAGAGTCATAAATGATAAACAAAACAACAACACTAAAGATTTGCATGATTTTTGTGATTTGTATAGTGCTAAATACAATCATAAGTTCAGCATACGATTATCCAATAGTCGGGATAATTGAGGATGATGGAAGTACAATTTACTATGATAAAGAGGGTATCATAGAAGGCCCTCTTCCAAAGGATGCAGAGATATACACTATAACTAGAGAATATATCAATGAACTACCTATTACTGACAAAGAAGGGTATATCACCCAAGAAGAAGTTATTCCAATACTTTCAGCAAAAAAACCTCCAACAACAGTCACAAACTATCAAGATGATGGCACACCCTTACATTTTGAAACAGCAACAGGCCACCAATTAGGCATGATTGAAACAGAAGTTGCTCAACCGATTATCTCTGTTCCAGAGATTCTAAACAATAAAGAAGATAACTCAACTACAATAATATTAATCATTTCGTCAATAATAATTATAATTTTACTAATTTGGTACTTCAAGAAAAATGGGAATAATAAGCAAGAATAAAGTCAAAGCATTAATTTACATTTTAATGATTATATTAGTTATACAAATAACATCCGCTGCTTGTGGTTGTGCAGATTTTAACGGAAATGGCAAAGTTGAAGATAAAATTTGGGAAATAGAAACAATACAAAGAGGATGTTATGCTGCTGATTTAGATGGAGGATGGTATGTGTATGTAGTAGCAACATGCGATTGGATAGACTTAGATAAATGTCAGACATTATGTGTTGATAAGGGTTATACAGGTGTATCGGGATATGAGTGCCTGCAAGGTGTGCGATGTGTGGCTATTGGCGAAGTTAACTCGATAGGCAACTGTTTCTGCTACACGGAATACAAAGATGACTTAGATTATATCACAGAACGTTTAGGAACTACAGAAGTTACATATTCAAATGCTAACAACAGATATGACCTTAACAATGATGGTACAATCAATAACTTAGACATAACTGAATGCTTCATACCTCAAAATACAACATATCCTTCAAATGAACAAGAGGTATGTGATGGCCTAGACAATAACTGCGATGCTGTAATTGATAAAGGCTGTGATGATGATGAAGATGATTACTGCGATTCCTCAATCACATATGATAAAGATGCATTGACCTGCACACTCGGAGGAAACGACTGCAACGATGAAGATAGAAAAATCAACCCAGGTATAATAGACACTTTATGCAACGGTATCGATGAAAATTGTGACGGCATAGGCACAGGAACAGATGCAGATAAAGATGGCTATTACACAAACGATCCAAACTGCCCTATTGACTGCAATGATAATGCAGAATTAATCCATCCATTTGCAATTGAGAGATTAGATGGTCTAGATAATGACTGCGACGGAACAATTGATGAAGGCGCTGTACTTGTAGAAGGCTGGTACAGAACATCTGGAAACAATAACCTTAACTTTGAGACAATCACAGGATACGAAGGAAAAAGTGTTATAAAGATAAGAGATATAGATGATTCATCATACGGTATTGAAAGTGATGTTGTTACAGCATTAAAAACAACAACATACACAGCAAAAGCTGATGTTTACTGTATTTCTGGATTTATAGATTTGAAACTTAACATTAATAATAACCAAAGATCAAACAAAGTAAGTTCTAGCACAAATAACTGGGAAACATTAGAAGTTTCAATAGATGTTAACACAGGAGAAAAGATTTTGGTTCAATTGGAGACTCTTGCAACAGGGAATGCAGAATGTTATGTAGACAATGCCAGATTATTAGGAGGTTTACCTGAACTTGATTCAGGAGATATTACAGAACTCTCCTGCTGCCCAAATAACTACTGTTGGAATGGAGACAAATGTGTAATTGGCTTAACATCATTCACAAAACAGGATTACCTTACAAGCCCTAATGCCTTCACTTTAAATGGCTGGACTACTGAAGTAGAAATACCTTCAATGTATGTCTGTGAGGATAGGAATGGAATTGCAGATTGGCATTTAGGTTATAAAAAAGTGCATCCTACTGATATAACACAATATGCTTATTGTACAAGCCAAGCAGCATGCTTTGACGGCACGAGATGTGTTGATGATGGAAGCTTCTTTAGTGATGCATACTGCAATAATGGAGAATGGACTTCAAGGACTGCACTAATTGCTGAACAACTCATTGCTCTTGCAGGCTCTAATGACTATGTGCTTTACTGCGATGAACATAATAAAGTTCTCAATAGATTTGATAATTATAACATAGAAGGAAAGAATGTTGAACAATACATAAAGGGAATGAAACAAGGCACTTTAGGAACTTATACATACACTTGCTATGATAGTCAACCTTGCACTAACAACTATTGTGTAATATTATACAATAATAATATTATATTTGGAACTTCACTAAATGCACCTCTAAACGATGAAAGAAACGAATTCTTAAAAGTAATAGATAAAGAAAGCTACAGCAATGCAATTGGAGGAACAGACTACAAACATCTTACAATAACTGACACAGATACAATGTACAACGATGCAACAGATTCAATTATATTCTCCAACAACAACATCCCTTTAATCAATAGCCCAACCATAGGAGAATTCCTCGGCTTACTATTCAGGCACCCAATCCTTACATTAACAACTGTCTTAAGACCAAAAAGAACAACAACAATCCTTGGAGAGATTAACGAAGAGATAATTAACATAGGATTTGCTAACAAAACAAAGGATTTTAACAGGATTTACGTTAATAAACAGGGAGATAAGGAAATCTTAGGAATTCTTGAAAGGATAAGTGATGAAGAAAGTTACCTTATGGTAGTCTACACTAATTTCAACTCAGACATATGTAAAGCAACTGCATCTAATAACTTAATCTGCAACAATACTGCTGAACAAGGAAAAACATATGTGCTTACAGATATAGGCAGTAAATCAGACTTTACTATCTGGAATAATAGATGGAAGAATCTTGGCGCAAAACTCAGGCCAAAGTAAAAATATTTATATATTCAGTTCATTCTAAAAACCCTAAAAAGAGGCTAATATGAAAAAATCGCAGATTACAATATTTATCATTTTAGGTATGATTATTCTTCTAATATTTGGATTCGGTATTTATATAGCATCAAATTTCGGAAATTCAGAAACTCAACAACAAGCTGAACGAATTGTTACATCAGTTCTAGAAACAACAAACCTAAAGACATATGTTACTCTTTGTTTAGAGGAATCAGCTGAAAAATCTTTAATCATTTTAGGAGAACAAGGTGGCAACATCTATTCGTACCAAGGCTCAACTGGAATACCAAACAGAACAGCAGACATATCTGGATCAAATGTTTCATATGCTAATGTTCTTCAGGGCACTAATTTTCCTCCAGAAGTTGCTTTCAAGCCAAGACCTTGGCAATACCCTTACATAGGGCCACTCCATGAATCCCCTTCAGCAGGATACCCTATAGGAGCTGGAGTATATGGAAAAAATACTTTATCAAGATTGTGTGACAGCCTTGGCTCAAATTCAATAACCCAAGAGAAGTATATGAAATGTCCTTCTTATGATGAACCTAACAATCCTAATGACAAAACATCAGTCCAAGAACAGCTCCAAAAGCATATTAAAAAGAATCTTGAAAAGTGCATAAGATTAGAAGAACTCATTGGAAATAGAACAGATATTGAACAAGGAGAAATGGAAGTGAATGTTATATTCTCACGTGAAAGTTTCGCAGTTCAGCTTAAGTATCCTTTAAAGATTGAAATTGCAAAAAGAAAACCGATAATAGAAATAATAGACTTTGAAGCAAAGATTCCAGTGAGACTTATGCGAATTTACGAACTAGCTAATACAATAATTGATCAGGAAAACCTAAACTTATTCTTTAAGACTAACGATAAACTTTCAACTTTAAGAGGCTTTGATGGTTTCATGGAAGTTACAGTAAACATAACCTCACCGAGAGATAAAATAATGATAATCAAAGATGAAAGGTCTATAGTAAACAACACATTCTATAAGATGCAATTTATTCTCGAGAACAGGATTCCTGCTCTTGACTGGATTGGATATCCTCAAAAACGTGATGGCGCTGACATAATAATCATTGAAGGAGAAGAACTAAAGATTGAACCTCAAGGCTATGACCCTGATGACACTGATGAAACTGAATTAAGATATGATTACAAAGGTTGGAAACAAGACTACAATGATGTATTCTACGAAGAAGAATATAGCTCAGCAGTATTCAATCCTGAGATATTAGTTGAAAGAATGCAGCCTATCTCTCAAGAAAATACTTGGAAAGCATCTGATCTCTGGCTCTTAACAAATAAGTCCGCTAACCTTACTATGACAAGAAAAGATCTTGGTTACCACCATTTTGAAGTAAGAGTAACTGACCCAGAAAACCTAAAAGATTGGCAGAACATAACTGTGAAGGTAGTAGATATCCCTGAAGTAAATGCAAATGCCTCTTCAACATATGATGACATACAAGAAATCGAAAACATTCTTGGTAAAAAACTTGCATCAGTTGAAGACTTCTACAAACTGGAAGGTGAAGTACTTGGAATTTATACTACTATCCAGAATGCCTATTGGACTGATATCTCACTAACACCAAACAGGATATATGAAAACATCACACAAACCGTACCAACAGATGCTAACATCACTAACATAACAAAAGACGACTTTAAACTTCCATTAGGAACCCATGAATTTGTATTAAGGGTTGATGCTATTGGTGTACCAGCTCAACAAAAACAGTTAGAAATAGAAGTCTATGAATGTCTTCCGCATCGTTCAGATGACTTGATTTATCCTTATAGTTCTGGTAACGCTTTCCAAGCAAATCACACATGCTGTATTGCATCAGAAATAAACAACCCTTTAACTTGGGAAATTCAAAGCATAAAAAAATGTATTCAAGAAACTTATTATACATGCCATCCAAATGTTATGCCAAATATTAACGGAGAATATGGAATAGCAACAAAAACAATAATAGAATCAGGAGATCAATTTATTGATGCAACTGTAATCCCAAACGCACCTACTGACTTTAATTCACAAAATGATATTTTCAACAGAATATTTGAGCAAAGATGCGGCTCAAGAGGCAATATCTGCTCTGGACAAGCCTCAGATGTATGGCAATCGATTGTACAATGTGATAGCCCTCCAACTTCAGGTACACAGACAGAATCATGTTCAGGCCCTGCTCTAAAACCAGAAGAATGCAATTATGATATGGACCTAGCATGCATAGATTATCCAACAGGTGAAACATTTGAAAAAAACTTTGATTTGTTCGATAGGACAGGAATCAAAAAGGCAGATGGAATATGTAATGAAGTTTATGAATGTTGCACATATGGCGAACCTCCTGAAAAAGATAGATACAACAACAAGGGTAATAGAGGCCTAGAATGTCAAGCTCAATGTGATGGAGAAGGTGATTGTACATCACCAGTTAATGTTAGATGTGGAACCAGTTGTGGTGCTAACTATCAATGTGATAAACAACAAGTGGGATTCAAGCCAGGCACATGCAACACACAAAGCTTCTATGAAGATGAATGTAGTAGCTCTTGTGAACTTCAAAGCGATGCATCAAAGTTCCATTGTACTCCTTCAGATCCAACTGACAGCTGCTTCTGCGGTGAATTGCTATGTGATGGAAATATTCCAGGAACAGCAATCCAAACATGTGCTAGTGAAGAAACATATTTTGCAGACAAATGTTCAAGCACTGCTTCAGGAATTGATAGGGACATAACATGCAGATCAACAGCATTTCATTCAAGCTGTACAGCCTCATCACAATGCAATGGAATAACCAGAAGTTTTGAAACAGCTAGCTGCTCATTTGGTAAGGGATACTTCAAAGACTACTGTCCAGAATGTCAAGTAGCAGACAAGACAGATTTATGCATTTCTGATGGACTTTGCACAGCTAATCAAAATTGTAATGGCGCTACACCTAACACACCCTATAATGGAGGATTCTGCTTTGCAGAAGATTCAGGAGATGAACATGGTTGCACTGGCTGGTGTGATAAAGAAGTGGTATTTGAAGGAAATCTAGCTATTAAATGTGATTGTAGCAAAGGATGGTTAGGCATAGGTAGCGATAATGGTGAATCATGCTTACCTAACTCAAATTATTATGGAAACAAAGACAATTATTGGTGCCAAGATGGTATATGTGTGCCAAAGCCTTAAACGAATTCCAGATGAAATAAAGGGGTCTAAACGTATTTAGAAAGCCTAAAAAGCTTAAATTCAAGTGAATAAAGCCCTTTAAACCCTTATCTGCACATGAAATCATGGGGTCACCTAATTTCTAATATATCCTTTCATTTATAAAAGAATTTATAAAGTTTTAGGTATTTATAAATAGATAAGAAAAAGAGCGCGATTATAAGCTATTTAAATCAAATAATACCTATTTATAAATGAATTAGGTATTGGGGGGTTAAAAATGACCAAAAAAGACATAAAAGTAGTCAATATCGTTGTATCTACTTCATTAGAGCACGATATACCTTTAGAAAAGATGGCTGCTACTCTTTCCAATACAGAGTATAATCCTGAACAGTTCCCAGGATTAGTTATAAGGATTAAAGAGCCTAAAACCTCTGCATTAATCTTTAGCTCTGGAAAAGTAGTTTGCACAGGTGCAAGAAATCTTGCGCAAGTTAAGGAATCTATAAAAAAGATTATCAAGAGTTTGGAGAAAATAGGTATCAAGATAAAGATTGAGCCAAAAATTAACATCCAAAACATTGTAGCAGCAGGTGCTGTTGGTATGGACTTAAACTTAAATGTCCTTGCAATGAAACTTCCTAACACAGAATACGAACCAGAACAATTCCCTGGACTAGTTTTCAAGTTAGATGAAGCAAAAGCAACCTTCTTATTGTTCAGCAATGGAAAGATTGTTTGCACAGGTACAAAGAGTGAAGCAGAAGTTCATAAAGCGCTTGATATGCTGATTGAAACTCTTAAGAAAGTAAAATAAATTTCTTTTTAAATTATTTTTAAATATTTATAAAGAAAAACCTAGTGTTAAGAAGGTTAAAAGGTGTTTAGATGGACGCATCAGAACAAATCAAAAGAATGCAAGAGTTTCTTGAGAGCTATCAGCATGCAGAACTTCTCGAAAAGATTAGAAAGGGCATGAATTTCCATGTGATAGACTTTGCAGACCTGTCAGAATTTGACCCAGATATTGCAGAAGAGCTTCTTGAAAATCCACATGATATAATTAAAGCAACAGAGATTGCTATTGAGCAGTTTGATCTACCTGAGAAAGTTAAACGCTTCAATGTAAGATTCAAAAATCTCCCAGAATCACAAAAGATGCTTATTAGAAATATTCGAAGCAAACATATTGGGAAGTTAATAACAATTATAGGAGTTGTAAGACAAAAATCAGATGTTAGACCTCAAGTCACACAAGCAAACTTTGAATGCCCAAGTTGTGGTAATGTTATTCAGGTTCCCCAACTTGACACAAAATTTTTAGAACCTTCAAGATGTGGATGCGGCAGGAAAGGAAAATTTAGGTTGCTTAGTAAAGAACTTATCGATGCTCAAGGGATTGTACTCGAAGAATCATCAGAGGATTTAGAAGGAGGAGAACAACCAAAAAGGATGAACATCTTCCTTAAAGAAGACCTTGTTTCTCCAATCACAGAAAAAAAGACAAACCCTGGCAGCAAAATATTAATTGTAGGGGTGACAAAAGAAATTCCAATTATACTTAAAACAGGCAGCCAATCAATTCGCTATGACCTAATCGTAGAAGCTAATTACGTTGAACCTATTGAAGAAGACTTCTCTGATATAAGTATTACAGAAGAAGAAAAGGAAAAAATCATAGAACTATCTAATGATATAAAAATTCACAAGAAATTAATAAATTCAATAGCTCCATCTATCTATGGTCATGATAGAGTTAAAGAAGCAATTCTCTTACAATTAGTAGGAGGAGTAAGGAAAAAGAGAAAAGATGGAATTATAACTAGGGGAGATATGCATGTTCTGCTGATAGGAGACCCCGGAGCAGGTAAATCACAGTTATTAAAAAGAACAGCCATTATTGCACCAAAAGCAAGATTTGTAAGTGGTAAAGGTGCATCAGGAGCAGGACTTACTGCAGCAGTAGTTAAGGACGAATTTTTAAAGGGTTGGTCACTTGAAGCAGGAGCACTTGTCTTAGCTAATAAAGGAATCTGCTGCATCGACGAACTTGATAAGATGAGCGTAGATGACAGAAGCGCTATGCACGAAGCATTAGAAGGGCAAACCATTACAATCTCAAAAGCAAATATTCAAGCTACATTAAGGGCTGAAACTACAGTCTTAGCAGCAGCAAACCCCAAGTTTGGAAGGTTTGACCCTTATGACATTCTAGCAAAACAAATAGACCTACCTCCAGCTTTAATCTCAAGATTTGATTTGATATTTCCTATCAAAGACCTTCCAGATTCAGATAAAGACGAAAAGATGGCCAGACATATACTAAGGCTTCATCAAACAATTGAGGAAGAAGAACCAGATATCGATACCCCATTCCTTAAAAAATACATCTGCTACTCTAGGCAAAAGGTTTTTCCTAACTTAACAGACTCTGCAATAGAAGAAATTAAGAGATATTATGTAGAAATGCGTAATAGTGCATCTACCGAAGAAAAAGGAATAAAGACCATCCCGATTACTGCAAGACAACTTGAAGCTTTAGTAAGGATGAGTGAGGCAAATGCAAAGATAAGACTTTCTGATAAGGTAACAAAAAAAGATGCAAGAAGAGCTATAGACCTTCTTCAATACTGCTTGAGCCAAGTTGGCCTTGATCCAGAAACTGGTAAAATAGATATTGATCGAATTTCATCAGGGATTACAACTACACAAAGAAGTAAGATAATAAGCGTTAAAGAAATTATTTCAGAACTTGAAAGCAAACTTGGAAAAACAATACCAATTGAAGACATAATAAAAGAAGCTGCTAATAAAGGAATTGCTGAAGATGATGTTGAAGAAACAATTGAAAAACTTAAGAGATCTGGAGACTTATTTGAACCTAGAAGAGGTTTTGTATCAAGGATATAAAAACATAAGAATTTAAAATGGCCGAATTTCAAAGACAAACTGCAATCAAAACAACCATCCAAAGTATAACTTTTGGTGAGTATGTTAAAGGAGAAGGCTGGGATCCAAGTTACGTAATTAGAGAAGATGGATTAAAACTTAGCAGAGTCAATCTAATAGGTACAGTAATTTCAAAGTCGCTCCCAACAGATTCACAAAACTTTGTAATGATTGATGATACAACTGCAGAGATAAGCATCAGAGATTTCTCAGAGATAAGCAAATTTAAAGAAATTAATATAGGCGATTTGGTACTAGTAATAGGAAAACCAAGAAAATTCAATCAAGAAACTTATATCGCGCTCGAAATAATTAGAAAGATAAGTCAAGGATGGTTTTTAGTGAGAAAAAAAGAACTTGGAATTGATACTTTAAATTCAGAACCACCTGAAGAAACAGAAGGGGTTGAAGAAAATGAAATGGAGAATCAAAAGCATTTATCAGATTACGATAAAGTAATAGATACAATAAGAAGAATAGACCTAGGCACTGGTGCTGACATAGAAGAAGTTATTAAATTTTCAAAAGTGAACACTTGTGAAGATATGATAAAGAAATTATTGATTCAAGGAGAAATATTTGAAATATCTCCAAATAAAGTGAAAGTTTTAGAATAATTTAAAATAATAATGGTGTAACATAGACCTCTAGCAAAGCTGCAACTCCTAAGATTAAGATAGCCAATAAAAGTAATTCTGATGAATCAAAAAGAATCTTTTCAAACTTCTTGCTACCAAATTTATAATTGACTACCGCTACAGATATAATCCCGCCAGCTAAACCCCCAACAAAATAAGCAGCAATCTCAGGTAATCCGTGTAATAAATACCTACCTAATCCGTATGATACAGCTCCAATCACAGAAGCACTAGTTAACTTATTCTTGATCATGTTTCCAATGGCAACTGCTATTACTGATGCATTCCATGTTAAAATAAATACAGCGCCTAAACCATAAATAAATGAAAATAATACACAAAAAACTAAAACTTTAACATTATTAAAAAAAATACGTGATAAAACAGTCAAAGAAGATACAGCATTACCTGATATATGCTGGTTAAGGTTAATAATAGTTTGCGCCTGTACACTAAAAACTTTTGCTGCTAAAGCACTAGGGAATATTACATACCAAAATGAAAATGACACAACCATCCCTAAAAACAAAAAAAGTAAGGTTGAAAGAGTTTTCCAATGTGCCTTGAATAATTTCCGTTCGTTTAAGAGTTTTACAGAATCATCACCCTCATTTTTTATAGTAAAATAAAAAAATGGCATGGAAGCCATCACAGTCAAAAACACAGTAACAAGATCAGCATGACTCTCAAAAATCCACATAGCTAAGAATAAAGCTAAAGACGAATATACAAACCCAATAAAGAACATGACATAAGGTTTTTTCCTTGCTTTAAAGGGATTCACTATAGACTCTATCACCATCTTTAAAATATACTTAAGAATACCTATTTAAATACTTTATGATAATAAATATATTAATAACAAGCAATAGATTTATAAACAACTCAAAAGTTCTAAGTAGATATGGACTATAAAAAACTATTGAAAAAGGCTCGTGACGAGCTCCCCGATACTGTAATTGAAAAGGAACGTTTTGAAATCCCTAAAGCAAGAGGCCATGTTCAAGGGAATAAGACAATTATCACTAACTTCAACCAGATAATAGATACATTGCACAGAGAACCTAATCATCTCATTAAATTCCTTACAAAAGAATTAGCAGCCCCTGCACAAACGAATGGAAACATGTTAATTATAGGTGCAAAAGTTTCAGCTTCAATGGTAAACGAAAAGATATCAAAATATGCTAAGGAATATGTATTATGTTTTGAATGTGGAAAGCCCGATACAAAAATAATTGTTGAAAATAATGCCACATTTCTAAGATGCTTAGCATGTGGCGCTAAATATGCTATTAAATCTAAGATTTAAAATGATTGTTAAAAAGCATGTAACGCATGAAGGCAAAGTAATAATTGCAATCTGCGATTCTGATTTATTAGGAAAAAAGTTTGAACAGGATGATTTACAGCTTGATCTTACCTCTGATTTCTACAATGGTGAAGAAAAAACAGAATCTGAGATTAAAGAAATAATCAAAGAAGCATACCTACTAAATATTATAGGAAAAAAATCAATACAATTCTTTCTTAATCTTGGGATTATAGATAAAGATCATATTATTAAAATATCCGGAGTACCTCATGCTCAGGCAATGATAATAAGAGAAGATTAACCAAACCACTTACCTAAACCTTCCTGTATTTCATGCTCTTTTCCAAAAACACCTTCAATTCTCCTCTTTGTTAATTCGAGTGATTGCTGCAGAAAAGCAGGAACATTATACTTCTTCGCTAGACTAAGTGAAGGCTCAAGATATTTTACAATAGAACCTTCAGAGATAGTAAATATAATCCTTCCACCGCATGTACACTTCCCAGATAAAGGAGGTCTTCTGTAGATTTCATTACAATTAACGCATCTAAATGACTGCTGTGAAAACTTCCTTAAGTTCCCTTTGGTATCTCTTATAAAATGTTTTTCGATTACTAGTCTAGCAACATCACTTTCATCAACAGCTCTCAACTTAACAGCAACATCCATCTGGTGCTTAAGTTTATCTTCCATTGAAGGCAAGGTCTTATAAGAAGAACAGAGCACACCAGCATTTATATTATCCGTATCATGTGTAAACCCCATGCCTTCGTATTGTTCTGGAGTGCCCAAAACGTGTTTGATTATCTTAACCTTAATATCCCAAGGCATTTTATAATCACTGCACGCTTCATAAAATTCTAAAGGATACTTCCATACAATATCTATATCAAAAGCCATATCATCAATTCCAGACGGATCAAGAACAGAAGTTAATACTAAAGGTGCATCCATCGTAGAACCCCTGCTCGTTGAAAGATATTTTTTAGAAAAATTAAGAAATGCATCCATTAACAATAATATACATGATTCATCACCATCACAATCGCGCCTCATTGCAGCATGCACCATGGGATGTGCTAAAAAACCTTGTGTCTGCGAAAAACCAATGATTCTTACTAAAGTACCTGCACTAGTATGCGGTGCAAGACCAATAGCTAAATGCCCAACTAAATCATCTTTAGAACTAAGGTTATAAAAAGGATTTAACCCATACAGACTAACCATTAACTCATCTAAAAATTTTGTAGCTCTAAAAAAAACTACATCAGCTGGTTCTTCTGGGGATACGGGGCAACAAGGTAATATGATGTCTTGTGGTTTAATTTCCAAAATCTGATTTTCATTCTCTAAAGGTCTTCCATCAATATCTAAATCATAACCCAATTCTCTTAATTTTTCTATACTGGTCCTTATCTCTTTAGGTTTAAAATGCGTAATTCCTATTTCACTAGCATCATATCTCAAGGTGCCATCTTTATTGACAAATAAATTATGTTTAGCCCTCAAAATTCCCTTAACTAAATTCTCAGGTATATGGTCCTTTCCACTAGTGCCTCTTACGCCTTTGATAAGATCTGGAAATACCTTCATTCCAAGAATCTCAAGACTTTTATTAAAATAATATTTTATGTCAATATCTTGTTTTTTATATACTAAATTCATTCCATGCTGTTTACATTCTTCATCAAACATATCCCCACAAACTCTGCAATAATAAAGTTGCCTAGTGGGGTTACCACATTCCGGACATACTTGATAGATAAAGTTTTTTTTGCATTTATCACATGAATAAAGAGGAAAATCACTTCGAATTTTGCCTTTTTCTAATGCACTCTGAAAACATCGTAATCTCCCACCCTCATTTCCAACAGGAAAAAGGACCTGTGGGGAACCCGTTAACTTTCTCATTTTGGCTTTCTCAGGTCTTCCCATCCTCGCCCCAATATAAACACCAGACTTATCTTTAATCTTAACTTCAGAAATTTTATTGATTAATCCCAGAACTGAAGCGTCCTTATCAATAGATTTAATATAATCATCAGTAAATCTAAACCCTCCAAGATTATAAAATAAACCAGAGCCATGGATTTTATCTAAAACGACATATTCATTATTTACAAATGCATGTGGTACTCCGAGCAATTCGAGAATCCTCTTACCTTTACTATCTTGTCTTAATATAACTTTATTTATTTCATAACCTTCCTTTTTTACATCGGCATTTTTTAGCCAATTAATAAAATAAACAAAATCATCTGCTGAAATATCCTTCCAATGATAAGTATAAAAAGGATGTAAAGGTACATTAAGTTTTTTAGATAAAATAAAAGCATGGGTTGGGTTAGGTTTAGTCTTAAAGAAATCAGTAAAAATATTTTCAATAATATCGCTTTCAATCTCTGTAAATTCAGAAAGTTTATCATAATCAATTGTCCCAAAAAGATTTACAGTTGCTTTTTCAACTTCCTGAATCCACCACTCCTCGCAATATCCAGGTGGAACTAAAATATGAGCCCTGTTCAAGAAATCTCCGTAATTAATCAAAGCATCACCTAAAAATAAAACCTCTTGGATTTGAGATTTATATTGCTTTGCAAGTGCTTCATTCTCTAACATCAAAACAGAGCCATCCTTTAACTTTACAATTGGACCTTCAATTAAATCACAAGGTGTAAAAGCAGCACCCTTCCCTGGACGTTCTACTTTAAGTTGAGTTCCAACAGCAATAAAATCATTAAGAACGTGCATTGTTGCAGGGTGAACGCACTGTCCAGAGTAACCCGAAGTTCTTGCCCTGCCATATCTCAATCTAAAACCACCGCTTCTGAGAGGATATGTCAAAACAGGCCTACCTGCAACTAAATCTGAGATAAAGGTATAATCTGGAGTTATCTTTGGTTTCTCATCTTTAGAAGAACCACCAGTTTGACCTTTAGCTTTAATTTTCTTTTGAAGTGTAAGGAAATCATTCAGCCACGCCCAATGAGCCAGATTCATATCATTGCCCCACTTGTCCAACTGTGCACCAACCTTCTTCGCTTTCTGCGCTAAAGCCTCTGCCATAACTAAACAAAATCCTCCTCTAATTAAATTAGTTTCAATCCTCTTCAAATCTTTATAATTTGATACTTCTATCTTTTCTGAAGGGTCTCCATGTATCTGCACTGGAAGATGTTGAGCCAAGAACTTAATCTCATCCTCTGAAGGGTGATATTGAAGGTTAGTAACCCTTTCATGATAATCCTCAACCTCTCTAGCAGATCTTAATACCTCTTTTTCAGTAGGATCATATGCTTCATAACCCATAACAACTCTTACGTAATCAGCAATCAATACAGATACAGCAGCTGCCGTCCCTCCGGCTGCACGTATAGGTCCAGAATAATATAAAGCGAAATACTCTTTTCCATTATCAATTCGTTTCTTAATTTTCAATTGTGTAAAACCTTCCAATGGTGCTGTAACAGTACCAAGAGTAAGATAAGCTAAACCAACTCTTATACCAACTTCCATTGCTTTTAATTTATCCTCAAACTTACAAAATTTTTGTTGAGCTATCTCACCAGCAATTGTCAATGCAACTCTCCAATCAAGAATATTATACTCTTTTTCTAATTCTAATATCCTTTCATTTGCACCACTCCCCACTAATTGCGGTGCAACAATAGAAATTATACCAATTACTCTTTCAGCCATATTTTTTGCAAGAAAAACTTCAACAGAATTTTCAGGGTCATAATTTTTACTTCTAGCTTTACTAGCTATATCAAATGCATTTCTGACTTCAGTATTTAAGTGATTAAAATACTTTTTCATTATATCTGAAGCTTGACTCATTTTTAATTACCAAATTTAAGTATTCTAACAGCCCTGGTTTGTAAATCTACAACAGGGACCCTGCTAGGTTCTGGATGATGTCCAACCTTTTCCTGAAATGAAGTTTTCCCTTGCCAACAACTCCCACAAATTAAAGTTACATTTCTATATTTTGAGACTGAAGTTTTATGTATGTGCCCTGCAACAAAAAAATCAGGTATAGGGTTAATTACTAAAGAATCTATTTCGGAGTCAGGGATATAAAGAGTTGATTTATGCGTAGGAGCTAAGTGCCTCCTCCTCATCAAGAATTTCATGATTAACTCAGGCTTGTCATATCCCCCATTATTTCTTATACTATCAACATTTGCAATAAAATAATCAAATGAGAATCCATGATAAAGTAAAACATTAAACCCGGGAAAGTTTTCAGATGCATCAATATTTATTAATGAAGGATTGCTAACAAGAATACAATTAGGCAATTCCCAAATAGCTTTAGCAAAATCCTTATAGAGAGGAAGTTGAGGTTCAGCAATTCTCATAGCATCGTGATTACCAGGACAGATAATTATTTGTATATCTTTAGGAATCTTACTAAGAAACTCAGCACATCTTTCATATTGCATATATACGTCTTTAATCACAAGTTCATCTTCCTGACCTGGATATATTCCTACGCCATCAATTAAATCCCCTGCAATAAATAAATATTTAACATTCCTTGCAATATTCTTTTGCACATCATCTCCTAATTCACAATTAATCCATTTAAGAAATTTATTAAAATCATCTTCTAAAAACATATTAGAACCGACGTGCAAGTCAGAGAGAAAGATTGCATAACCTTTTTCAGGAGACTTCTTTAACTCAAGATTAAGAGGAATATCAGGTAATAACAAATTATTAGAAAATACTATATTTTCTCCATTTGCACCAACCACTCCGATAATTTCATCAAGAACTATATCTTTAGCTATTTCATAGAGATCAGGCCTATTTTTATTAACTAATACCTTAATCGAACCTGTTAAATCTTCAATTGTAAGTATTATATTATTATTTTTCCTTGTAAACTCTTTTTCACTTACAATTCCAATTAATGCTACTTTTTCCTTATCCTTCTTATTCTTTATTCTACTTATAGAAGTAACACCTTGTAATTCGCTTCGTTGTTTTAAAAACTTTTCAATCGTTTTATATCTATTACAAAAATAATCCACAAAATCTTGAACCTTACGTTTTTTTGAAGGTTTATTATAAGAGAATAAAACTTTAATGTTACCTTTGAATTGAACTATACCCTTGGAATCTCCATTAGAGATATTATTTACGTTAGTACTATTTTCAATAACGTCACTACACTCAGAATCTTTCTGATAACTGCTAAATTCATTATCTGATAACAAACCAAAAAGAGTAGGATTATTTAATTCTGAATCCAGTATAAAAACATCATCAGAAGATTTAATGGTTGAAATTAGATTATTAATCTTTCTCTGATCCTGCGAAGCCGTAAGTTTTTCTAAAAATTCTGAACTTACTAGAATATTTCTGTCTAATAGATAATTTACAATTTCTCTTTTCATTAATAACAATTCTTGATTCATTTTTAGTTAGAACCATAAGTTAAGATAAATCAAGACTATCTTCTAAAATTTTCTTTATTTTGGGCACTGTTGAAGTAGGAACTGCTAAAGATATTTCTCTAGTTCTTCCGTATCGCCCTTTTGAAATAACTTTAGCATTAATAATTCCCAGCATATCAAGTTCTCCAATAACATCAGATACTCTTCTTTGGGTTAAAGGTCTTAAACCAATTCTATTACAAATTTTCTTATAAATCTCATACACCTCTCCTGTAAAATTAATTGATTCATTGTTATTTGAACTTGAAAGTATTGAATAGAGTGTAGCTTTATGTTGCTTTGGCTGGGTTTGAACAATATCTACTACCCTATCTCTCTCTATCTTTTCCTCAGCATCGTCAATATGAGAAATCTGAACTAGATTAGAACCTTTTCTTTCAGCTATCTCGCCAGCTACCCTTAAAAGTTCTAGAGCTCTTCTCGCATCACCATGTTCACGAGCTGCATAAGCTGCGCATTTTTCGATAACGCCCTGTTCAAGGATTTCCTTTTTAAACGCTTGATTTGCCCTTTGCCTAAGGATATCCTGAATTTGCAACGCATTATAAGGAGGAAAAACTAATTCCTCTTCGGATAAACTACTTTTAACTCTCGGGTCTAGATTATCTGCAAAAATTAAATCGTTTGAAATTCCAATTATTGAAATCTGTGCATTGTGTAAGTCAGAATTAATCCTAGTTAGATTATAAAGGATTTCATCACCAGCTTTCTTAACTAATTGATCTATTTCATCAAGTATTAAAATAACAATTTGAGATTTCTCATCAAGAACATTAAAAAACAACTTATATACCTCATCAGTTGGCAAACCTGTTGCAGGAATCTCTTTCCCAAAAGCACGAGCAAGTTCAGCAATCAATCTGTATTCTGTATCTGCAACCTTTTTTAGCTTACAGTTAACATAAAGTACCTTAATAGGAATATTCCTTCTGCTAGCAACAGAAAGAATCTGGCCTGTTGTATATTTTATCGAAACAGTTTTACCAGTTCCGGTTTTACCATAGATAAAAAGATTAGAAGGTTTCTCTTGCCTCAATGCAGGAGCTAAAATGTCAGCTATTTGTTGTATCTGATTATCTCTATGAGATATTGTTTCAGGCGTATAATTTGACTGTAAAATCTTTTTGTTAACAAAAATTGGTTCTT